>JBGPTH010000030.1:0-32387 GCA_041490525.1 Nitrospiria bacterium | reverse complement strand
CACTCCTGCAACACCGCCAGTTTCTGCTCGGCGTTCCACCGACGCCTCCCCCCACGACCATTCTGGACAGGTCTCACAACTGTTTCCATGAGCCCTCCTGACCAATTATACCTGTCCAAATTTTAATGGGGGCACAACACTAAAGCCTGCAGTCTATCAGCTTACAGATTCTGTTCGACATTTTCGCAACCTAATACATCTAGAAAAAGAAATATCATCAAGACATACAATTTCCAAAACAACTGCTCTAGGTGCCGTCTCTGCAATTTTTACGATCGCTAATGATTTTGAACAGGGGGCCAAATAGAAAAATCGGTGTCCGCCTCCACTTCCCCCTCCGCTTCATCCCGCCTCGATCGTCAGACCAATGACCAGGATGGCGTCAGGCACCTTTTCTCAGAAGAAAAGGAGCCAGACCCCGCGCCGGAGCCAGACACCGCTTCGGTGACAGACCCCGCTCCGGAGCCAGAGCCCGAGCCGGCCCGCTAAACGAATCCCCCCGCCGGGTGTCTAAGATGGTGTGAAGCTGCCGAATGTTAATAGGGTGCAGATCCCCAAAGCCAAGGTGGTCAAGTATCTGCTGTCGCCAACGCATCCTGAGGGGGCCGGCAAAGCCGAATTCTTCGCCGCCATGGGCTTCCGGCAGGAGGAATGGCGGGTGTTGGCTGATGCCTTGCGTCAGGTGGCGCGGGATTTCCCTGTGACAAAAAGCATGACATCGCCCCACGGGTGGAAGTATATTATAGAGGGCGTGTTGCCGACACCGAGTGGCCAGGCACCCATCGTGCGGACGGTGTGGATTATTGACGCTGGCGCCGACACGCCGCGCTTGGTGACGGCGTATCCGAAAGAACAGGAGCCACGACTATGATCCGAGAACATGACCGAGTGGTATTGGTCACGGCCGTCCCGGCCGAGGGGCTTGTAGCGGGCGACGTGGGGACGGTGGTTCACATCTATCGTGACGGGCAGGCCTACGAGGTGGAATTCACTACCCTGGAAGGTAAAACCGCCGCGGTCGTCACGCTGGAGGCTTCTCAGGTTCGCCCCGTCGGTAAGCGAGAGATCACTCACGCCCGCGAGCTCGCCTCAAGATAATCCACCGCGAAAAACGAGTCACCCTCTTCCCCCCCTGCGGCCCGGCCTAAGAGCCGCTGGTTCCTGCCTCGTCTTCGAGGATGGCGTCAGTCACCTTTTCAGCAGATTGAAACGGTGACAGACCCCGCCTCGGAGCCAGACCCCGCGCCGGAGCCAGACCCGCGCTAGACGAATCCCGGCGGCCGGTGTCTAAGATGGTGTGAAACGGTCCGGCGCCCTCAGGGTGGAGCCGGCAGGCCAAACCTGATACAATCGTTGCCTAGCGGAGGTTCTTTCCATGAAGGCTGAGCTACAGAAGGCATTCGAGGAAGCGGCGAAGCTGCCCGACAACGAGCAGGAAGCGCTCGGGCAATGGCTGCTGGAGGAGCTTGCTTCGGAGCGGCGATGGGACGAACTCTTCTCACGCTCATCCGACAAACTCGCCGTCTTGGCCAAGGAAGCCTTAGCGGAACATCGCGCAGGCCGCACGCAGGAACTTGATCCCGACAGGCTGTGACCTCGAAAACCACTGGGCGCTTCCGAACCGCGCTCGCTGCTCTCCCTCCTGAGATCCGGCAACAAGCTCGAGAAGCTTACAAGCTCTTTAAGCAGAACCCAAGCCACCCCAGTCTTCGGTTCCGACAGATGCATCCAACCGAGCCGATTTTCTCGGCCCGCGTGACGCTCGGCTATCGAGCCGTAGGCGTTCGCGAGGGCGGCACGATCATTTGGTTTTGGATCGGCCCCCATGCGGAGTACGAACGGTTGCTCTCCCGACTGTAGCAGCCCAGCTATCTCTTCATTCCCCTCCCCGCGGCCCGGCCTGAGAGCCGATGGTTCCTGCCACTTAAAGCATGGGGTCAGTCACCGATTCATCGGAATGAAACGGTGCCAGACCCCGCTCCGGAGCCAGACCCCGCCTCGGAGCCAGACCCCGCGCCGGAAGGGAGCCAGTCCCCCGCACTAGACGAATCCCGGCGGCCGGGTGTCTAAGATGGTGATATTGGGTGAACATGCTGGAAAGCAGGAACAAGTGACCCCGGAGGTGATCTCCATCGTGGAGGCGAAGAGGCGCTGTCGAATGCGGTATAATGTCGATGTCTTTTGGGTAACCGAGGCGATCGGTGAGGAGCAGATCAACGTTGCGTTGGACGTGTTCTCGCGCAATCGCGCGCATGAACCCCAAGCACTCCTGGAGGTAGTGCGGTGATCCAGAATGATGAGCAGTTGCATCAGGCGCAAGCCGACATTCAGAAGCTGTGGAGCTTCTTGGAACATGCGCGGCAGACTCATGCGCCGGCCGACTACGAGCGACTTGCTCAACCGTACTTGCTTCAGATTCAGGACCGCCAACAGGAAATCTTGGAGTATCTTTCATCCAGGCCCGAGGCGCTGCGCGCTTAGCTGATCTTCCCCTTCCCCCTCCGCTTCCTCCCGCCTCGGTCATCAGACCATGACCAAGGTGGCGTCAGGCACCTTTTCTCAGAAGAAAAGGAGCCAGACCCCGCGCCGGAAGGCGAGCCAGTCCCGCTTCGATCTTAGTGCTTGAAAGACAGCAGTATGTGGTTACAAAGAATCCATAGCTCACTCACAACGTATCAGAGTCGTCACCTATAACATTCATCAAGCTCGCGGGTGATCAGAAAAATGGGACAGGCTACTTTGTTTCGGCCTCGGTAGGGGGAGGGAATCTTCAAGGAGGAGGAATCACCATGGGAATTCAACCGTTACAGGATTGGGTCCTGATCGAACCGTCGGAGGCCGAGGAAAAGACTGCCGGGGGGGTATTCATCCCCGACACGGCCAAGGAGAAACCTGTAGAAGGAAAGGTCCTGGCCGTGGGGAAGGGGCGCTGGGAAACACCGGAAAAGAAGTGGGGAAGGAAACCCAAAGGGAAAGAGGAAAAGGTCTTCAATCCCACGGCCCTCAAACCGGGCGATCAGGTCCTCTACGAGAAATACGGAACGACCCCAGTCGATCTGGACGGTAGGGAACTCGTTCTCGTCCGCGAGTCCGACGTCCTGGGCTGGCACAACAAAAGTAACAAAAGTAGGGTCAGGTCTTGAAATGCTGTATGCCCAGAAAAAGTCCCCCTCTTCCCGCCCCGGCCTGAGGACGTAGAGAAGAGAGGGACAGGCACGCCTCGGGAACGGCCCTAGTTGGGCCTGTTCCGTTCGAGGTTCTCGACGCGCTGGTGGATCTGATCCTGTGACTGTTTGAGTTGATCCTGTTGCTGCTGAAGATGACCGTAGGAGCTGCGGATGAGAGCGTTCGTGTCTTCGAATTTGCGGTCGAAATATTCCCGTTCCTGCACATGCTGAACTTGGATGTGCATGGTGAGACCCTCGGCTACGAGGTGCAGCTCGTGGCGAAGTCCTTCCACCAGCACGCCGCTGTGGCGCTTGACCTCTTCGATCCGGTCATTTACTTCATTGAAACGGCCGTCTAGGTATTGAACAAGCTCCTGATCCATACCGCCTCCGCCGCTGCGTGCAAGATTAAGATGATCAGCCTTCCATGTCAATAAGACACGGCAGGTGGGCAAAAGGTAAAACCGGCCGGACTCCCTCTTCCGCCCCCTGCGCTTCAAGGATGGCGTCAGTCACCATTCAGGAACTTTGGGGATTTTTTTTGGCCCTCTTCTCAGCCCGTTTTTCCGCCATCGTTTTTGTCGGTTTCTTTTTCGTTTCTCTCCGCTTGTCTTGGCCTTTGCCCATGGGGTTCTCTCCTTTTGGTTAGTGAGTGATGTGGTTGTGCCCTCTCTTGCGCCAGGTAGTCAGTCTCCTCCTTGGAGCGTATCCTCGTCGTACCCTGCCTCGTCATCCTCGCCCTGGCCCAGGCCCGCGCGAAAGGACCGCCGCAGTTCCCTGATCTGGTCGGCCTGAATCTCGTCGTGTCCGCGTTCGAGCCGGCTCAAGTACCGGTCGCACAGGTCTGCTCCTCGTTGAAAGTTCGCCGGGATGGTTTCCTCGGTGACCTGCTGCCAGGTGATGTAAATGAGGAATTCCTGAAACGAGACGGCGTCCGGGTACCGCTCGCCGAGTTCCAGGAGCGCGAAATACCCCGCCGTTGCCTCACGGCCGGCGCTGCCCGAGAAGGTCTCCTCCGCCTCTCTGGCCTGCTCCAGATCGTGTCCCAGTTCCCCCGATTCCTGGGCGCGTGTGAACGAGGCCTGCGCGGCGATGGCGGGATCAAATTGCACGGGACGTCTCCGGAGAAGATGAGGATACCGACAGCGGTTGGCTCCGGTCAATCAGAGATCCCTCGCTTGGTTGCTGTTGACCACCGCCGGGTGGTGCTTCCAAGCCATCGGGCGATTCTCCTTCGTTTCCACCGATCCCTCTAGCCATTTCATAATTCTCACATTTTTCACCCCACCAGGCCGGTATGTCTCTTGCTATCTCTCATGAATGTTCAGGGCTATATGGAAGACGTCATGCTGGATCTCATGTATGAGGTTCCCGCAATGCCGAATTCGCGAAACCTCCTGGTGGTGGAGGACGAGGCCAGGCTGGCGCGCACGATCCAACTCTATCTGGGCCAGCGCGGGTATGAGGTGCGGATCGCCCCCAACGGCGCCGAGGCTCTAGATCGGGTGGCCGAGGCCAGGCCGGACGTCATCATTGCCGACATCATGATGCCGGTCATGGACGGCTACACGCTCTGCCGGCGGCTCCGGACCGACCCCGCGACCTGCGCCATCCCCTTCCTTTTCCTGACCGCGAAGGACGATGACCGCGATCGGACCCGAGGGTACAGGATCGGGGCCGACGACTACCTGGCCAAGCCGTGCGATCTCGCGGAAATTCTCGCGCGCGTGGAGGCCCTCTGGGGCCGGGTGCAGGCCGCCCGGCGAATCCCGCCCGATACGATCACCATGTCAGGCAAGCTCGACGAGACCGATCTGATGGATCTGATCCAGGGGCTGGAACTGTACCAAAAAACCGGAGCCCTCGTGCTGAAACGGGACAGCGAATCGGGCGCGATCTACCTCAGGGAGGGGGCCATCGTGGGGGCCGATCTCGGAACAGCCGGAGGGCGGGAGCCGCTCGCGTCCATGTTGACATGGAAATCGGGGGTCTATGTTTTCATCTCCGGAGTGGTTCCTGAAGAGGGCCGTTTGACGTCCGGAATCGCCAATGTGCTGATGGACCAGGTCGGCGACAAAGACTAGTACAATCAAGTCGTTGCATGATGGGTAGCGTTGGCCAAAATTTTCTTGACAAACCGGTTACCCTCTTGTAGCATCGGGCTTCGCGATTGCAGGATTTATCTCAAAAAGTCAGGCAAGTGGGTCGCCAAATTCGAATCGAGAACATCGAGAACAACGTCATCCATTGTTCAAGCCTTATTAGCCTAATTAAGGAGGGAGACAGCATGAAACGAGGCGTCATCATTGCTGCAGTCTTTGCTCTGTTGGTGGTGTGTGTCTGGCCGGCCGATCAGGCGTCGGCTGAGACCTTGAAGGGTCGGATCTGGGCGCAATGGGCTGAAAACCCGGATGGCGAAGTCTTATTCGGGATTCAATACTGGAATACCGGGGCTCCTGGTTCGGGATCACCGGGCGGACGCACGTCGGTCACCACGACCGAGGCTCCCGATGGATGGGCGGGCGGCGGAGCCTGGGGCTTCCAGGGCGGGCCGGAGAAGAATGCTCCCTATAACGGTTGGTATCACGCGCAGACGACCGTGCGTATCGCCGTCAAGGACAAGGCCCTGATGGACCAGATGATCAAAGCGAACCAGGAACTGGTGAACTTTGAAGTGAACGTCGAGGACATCGGCGGTCGGCCTACGATCACATCCTTTAAGGTACTCAAATAATTATCATCCTCAATTTTTGACTACGAAGGAGGGAGTCTCATGAAGGCTTATTCCAAAGTACTGGCGGTCAGTGCCGCGTTCTTGTTGCTGGGGGCGCTGGCGGGTACCGCTTTGGCCATCGAGGCTTTTTCGGAGCGCTTCGAGGAGGATTTCAGCACGCCCAAGACCATCCTGGCCCGCGTGATCATCGTGGATCCCTATGAAGATGCGGTCTGGGTCAACTGGACCTGGAAGGGGGTTCAGAACAGCGGCGAGATCGATCAATTCTGGTGGAAGATGCTCCCCGGAAAGAACATGCGCGTGTTCGCCAGCGGGGCCGACTTGGCCTTGCTGAAGGCGAAGGCGCGTCCGACTCCTGGGCCTGCGGCGGCGGACAAGGTCGCCCCCACGACGGCCGCGGACGTTGTCGAGATGGTCGTGCACGAAGTGGAGCAGAACAAGCGAATTGCGTCTAACGTGAAGGACATCGACGACAAGCTCTGGGCTGGCTTCAATCCCGGAGGGTTCACGCAGCCCGTCTCCATGCCCGCCAATCCCGGCCGCCCGACGCAGGAAGACAAGTGCGGCGTGTTCAAGGGGAAGACTGGCGTACCGACTGCCTTGCTTGGGGAGGACCTTCCCGGCGGCAGCACGAAAATCGGGAAGCACGTTCGGTTCAAGGATCATGTGGGCTGCGTGGACGGTGCTCCGGCGGACCCTGCTCCTGCGGCGGCGCCGGCACCTGCCCCCGCACCTGCGGCGGCGCCTGCTCCCGCGAAGTAGGCATTAGTAGCCACAGAGAGCTGAATGAGGGGCGACAGACTGTGAGAGTCTGCCGCCCCTTTTTTCTAGGCGCTCTTTTCCCTCTCCAACCGTTCCTTGATCTCCGCCAGCTTGTTCATGGCCTCGAGGGGCGTCATGCCGAACAGGTCCATCTGGCGGACTTCGTCCAGGATTGGATGGGGGATGGGAAGGGTGGGATCGGGCGTGGTCGTAGGGGGCAGGTCGAGTCCCATCTGCCCTGCGATTTCCTGAACTGATCCGTTTTCAAGCCTTGCCAGCACTTCGGTGGCCCGGGTGATGACCTCGCGGGGAAGCCCGGCCAGGCGGGCCACGTGGATGCCGTAGCTCCGATCGGCTCCGCCCTCGACGATCTTCCGCAAAAAGAGAATCTCCTCCCCCCGCTCCCTGACCGCCACGTTGTAATTGCGGACTCCGGCGTGGGAGCGCGCCAAATCGGTTAGCTCGTGGTAGTGCGTCGCAAACAGCGTGCGGGCTCCGATCCGGCCGGCATCGGCCAGGCATTCGGCCACGGCCCAGGCGATGCTGAGGCCGTCGAAGGTGCTGGTCCCCCGTCCGATCTCGTCCAGGATGATCAGACTCCGGGCCGTGGCGTGATGGAGGATGTTGGCGGTCTCCGTCATCTCGACCATGAACGTGCTCTGGCCTTCCAACAAATTATCCGACGCGCCGACCCGGGTGAAGATCCGATCCACCAGCCCGATCACGGCGGCCTTGGCCGGCACGAACCCGCCCGTCTGGGCCATCAGCACGATCAAGGCCGTCTGTCTCAGGTAGGTGCTCTTGCCGGCCATATTGGGGCCGGTGATGATCAAGAGCCGGTCATCGGGTCCGCCCAGGTGCACGTCATTGGGAATGAAGCCGCCGGGGAGGTTCTCCCGTTCGAGGACCGGATGCCGGCCGTCTCGAATCGTCAGGCGGTCGTCCGTGGTCAACTCAGGCCGGCAGTACCCGCCCTCCGCCGCCACTTCGGCTAGAGAGGCGACGGCGTCGGCCAGGGCGACCGTGCGGGCAAGGGCCTGGACGCGCGCTGCGGCCCCAGCGGCCTTCAGCCGGAGGGCGTTGAACAGGTCATACTCCAGCGATCGGATGCGTTCCTCGGCCCCCAGCACCTTGTCCTCGAGCGCCTTCAGTTCTTCGGTGATGAACCGCTCGGCGTTGACGAGCGTCTGCTTGCGGATGAAGTGGGAGGGGACTCGGGCCAGGTTCGGTTTGGTGACCTCGATATAATAGCCGAACACCTGGTTATAGCGGATCTTCAAGGACTCGATGCCGGTGCGTTGCCGTTCCTCCGCCTCGATCTTGGCGATCCAGGCCTTCCCGTCCCGGCTGACCGCGCGCAGCTCCTCGAGGTCCGGGTCATACCCGTCCCGGATCATGCCGCCCTCCTTCACGGTCGCCGGCGCGTCCGGGCGGATCGCCCGGTCGAGGTGGGCCGCCAGGTCCATCAGATCCTCCCAGGGCTCGTGGCGGTCCCGAAGGAAGCCGGCCGTACAAGAAGCCAGGTGGCGGTTGATGTCGGGGACCGCCGCGATCGACGTGGCGAGCGCCAACAGCTCCCGCGCGTTGGCGGCCTCCAGAACGATCCGGCTCATCAGCCGTTCGAGATCGGCCACCTGCCGGAGCGCTGCCCGGAGCCGGCTTCGCCGGTCCAGGTCGCCATGGAGATCAGCCACCGCCTCCTGGCGTTCCAGGAGCGGGGCCAGGTCGGTCAGGGGGTGGAGGATCCACTCCCGGAGGAGCCGTCCCCCCATCGGGGTGACCGTCCGGTCGAGGGCGCCGAGCAAAGACCCCTCCGGGCGTCCGTCGGCGGCCCGTCGGACCAATTCGAGATTGCGCTGGGTGGCGCGGTCGAGGGCCATCACGCCCCCCCCGTCATAGACCTGCATCCAGGTGACGTGCGAGAGGGCGCCGCCCGGTTGGGTCTCTTTGACATAGTGCAAGAGGGCGCCGGCGGCGGCGATCGCGAGGGGTTTGTCGCCGCATCCGAATCCTGCCAGGGAGGCGACGCGGAAGTGGGCGTGCAGCAGCGTTCGTGAGGTCTGAGGATGAAACGCCGCGCACGTCAGAGGCGTCAGCGTCGAGAGCCCCGGGCCGAGGAGCTTCCGGAGCGCCTCGGGTTGATCGTCCGGGACGAGAATCTCGCGGGGTTCGATCCGGACCAGTTCGTCGCGGATGCGGTCCGCCCAGGAGGGTCCCGCTTCCAGCACTCGGAATTCCGCCGTGGAGAGGTCGAGCCACGCGAGCCCGACTCCGGCGTGGCCCGGGGCCAGCGCGGCGAGGTAATTGGGTTCTCGCGCCGCCAGCAAGTCCGGTTCGATCAGGGTCCCGGGGGTATAGACCCGGACCACCTCGCGCCGGACGAGCCCCTTGGCCGTTCGGGGGTCCTCGACCTGGTCGCAGACCGCCACCGAGCGGCCTGCCTTTAAGAGTTTCGCGATGTACACGGTGGCCGCATGGTAGGGCACTCCGCAGAGGGGGACCTGGTCGCTTTTGGATTTGTCCCGTGAGGTCAGCGTGATTCCGAGGAGGCGGGCGCCCTGCACCGCGTCCTCGAAGAACATTTCATAGAAGTCTCCCACCCGGAAGAACAGGAGCGCCTCCGGGTGGCGCTCCTTGGTCTCCCGATATTGCTGCATGAGGGGCGAGAGGTCAGAAGACATCGTCATCTTCGGGACTCTCCCTGCTCTGGAAGAGCGGCGGCTGCCGTCCGGCCGGCGGATGCAGGGGACCACGGAGGCGGTTGAGTTCCTCCTCGGCCAGATGCAGGGCCGTGCGCGTCCGCCGTAGTTCGATGCGCAACTTCACCCAGGCGGGGAACAGTAAGATACCCATGATCAGGAGCCCGGAGCCGAAGGCGCTCAGGATGGGCTTGTAGATGGGGGTCTCCGAGGTGATCCCGAAATAATGGAGGACGGCTTCCTCTTCCCGGTTTTGGAGGAAGAAGGTCATCGAGAGGGCCAGGAGGATGACCACGAGGATTAACCGGACCATGGGCTAGGACGCGCGCCGGCCGGCGCGCGTCGCTCGCGGGCGCCTGCGGCGTCCGTCATCGGGGTCACTGGAACGCCGTGCGGCGTTCGACTTGAACGAGGCCTTCAGGCGCGCATAGGAGGCCTTCAGGTCTTGCGGCAGGACCCGCGTCTCTCCGAGCAGGGTCATGAAGTTGGTATCGGCCCCCCAGCGCGGAACGATGTGCAAGTGGACATGGTGCTCGATGCCGGCCCCGGCCACCCGTCCCTGGTTCACCCCGAGGTTGAATCCCTCGGGCGCATAGGCCCGCCGGATGGCGCGGATGGCGCGTTGCGTGAGGCGCAGCATGTCGGACACGACCGGCTGGGGAAGGTCCTCGAGGGTCCCGATGTGCCGATAGGGGGCGATGAGCAGGTGCCCGTTGTTATAGGGATAGATGTTCATCATCACGTAGGCGTGGCGGCCCCGCCAGAGGATATAGGCGCGCCGGTCCTGGTGCAAGGCCGGTTGGTCGCAAAAGATGCACCCGGGACCGTGCGTCTCTTTTTCGACAAAGGCCAGGCGCCAAGGTGCCCAGAGCTGCTTCATGCGTCTGCCGTCCGGGTCCGGTCCGGGCGTGAGGCGAGGACCCGCGCGGCCAGCGCCTCATAGCGGGCCCCCTGCGGAGCGAGTGAGATCCGCCGGCCATCGCCGCCCAGGTGCTCCATCGTGATCCGGAGGTGGTTGCGGGGAAGCACCGCGGGGGCCCTATCGGCCCACTCGATCAACGTGACGGCGCGCGATTCCGTGTATTCCTCCAGACCCAGGCCGGTCACGGCCTCGTGCTCATCGAGGCGATAGAGGTCGGCGTGGCACACCGGCACGCGGCCGGCATATTCGTGGATCAGGGTGAAGGTCGGGCTCGCCACGCCATCCGGATCGGCTCCGAGTCCGACCACCGCGCCGCGGACAAGACAGGTTTTGCCGGCCCCCAGTTGGCCGATCAGGGCGATGACTTCGCCCCCTTCGCAGGCCCGCCCGATGGCCTCGCCGAGGGCCTGGGTGGCTGCCGCCGAGGAGGTGTCCCAGACGAGGCCTGAGGGATCGGGCGTCGGGTTCGGGCACGATAGTGGATCGGGCATGGGCATCGTCTGGACCCGAAAGGCCGTCATCAGGCCGGTCTCTGATCGGACCGCACGTGGCGAATCGCGCGCGGGATCGTTCGAAGCACATCGCCCGCAATCAGCCCGGCCTCCCCCAGGTCCGAGGCCGCGAGGTCCCCCGCGAGGCCGTGCAGATAGACGCCGGCGCACGCCGCGTCCCAGGGCGAAAGCCCTTGGGCCAGGAGGCCCACGATCATGCCCGTCAGGACATCCCCGGTGCCCGCCGTCGCCATGCCGGGATTGCCCGTGCAATTGATGGCAAGGCGTCCGTCCGCCCCCGCGATCACGGTCCCCGCTCCTTTGAGGACTACACAAATATTTTGATCCCGGGCCAGGCGCCCCGCCGCGCCCAACCGATCTTTTTGGACCTCGGCCGGGCTGAGCCCAAGCAGGCGGGCCATCTCCCCGGGATGCGGCGTCACGACGAGCGGAGCGGAGGCCTTCCCCAGGATTTCTGGTTTTCCCGCCAGGGCATTGATGCCGTCGGCATCCAGGACGATCGGTTGCGTCACGACGGCAAGCAAATCGTGGATGAGGGTCTGGGTCTCGGGGTGGGTTCCGAGACCCGGTCCGATCGCGAGCGCGGTTTTTCCTCCGGCAAACACCAACAGGGATGTCAGGGCCTTCATGGATAGAGTGCGCGCGTCGGTCTCCGGGACGGGGCACGTCATGACCTCGAGCAGCTTGGCCTCCAGCACGTCGTTCAGGCTATGGGGGATGGCGAGGGTGACGAGGCCCGCCCCGACGCGGAGCGCCCCCAGAGCGGCCATGGCGGCCGCGCCGGTCTTGCCGACCGATCCCGCGATGATCCCGGCGTGTCCGAAGGTGCCTTTGTGCGCGGTCCGCGGCCGGACGGGAAGCGACGAGCGAATGGACGCGGCCTCCAGGAGCGCCACGGGAATCTTTGCCGCGGCGATGACATCCTCGGGAATCCCGATGTCGGCGACCCTGATCGCGCCGGCGTGGTTCGGGCCGGCCCCCAGGTAGAGCCCTCGTTTGGGTCGAGCCAGGGTCACGGTGAGCGCGGCGGTGACGGCGGTCCCCAGGGCGCGGCCGGTGTCCCCATCGAGGCCGGAGGGCAGATCCACCGCGACGATGGGACGGCCCGACGCGTTCATGAGCGCGATAGCGGCGGCCGGGCTCCCCTCGACGGGGGCATTCAGGCCTGTCCCGAAGATCGCGTCCACAAGGAGGTCGCTGGTCCGAAGGAGGGGGCCGAGCACGGCGGCTGGATCCGCCCCCCGCCGGACCGCCTGACACCGGCCTCCGGCTCGCTGGAACCGGCGCAGGGTTCTGGCCGCATCGCCTTTCAGCTCGGAGGGGAGGGCCAGGAGGACGACGCGGGCCGCGCAGCGGCGCTGCCGGAGGAGTCTTGCCACCACGAACCCGTCCCCGCCGTTCTGACCCTTCCCGGCCACGATCGTCACGGTCTTGCCGCGGAGCGGGCCGAAGTGGCCCTCCATCTCCCGGACGACCGCGGCACCGGCGTTCTCCATGAGCCGGAGGCTGGGGATCTTCCGGTCCTCGATGGCGGCGCGGTCCAGCGCGCGCATCTCGGCGGCGGTCACGAGTTCCATGGTTAGCCTGGATTATCCATGAACGCTTCTACTGCAATCGCGGATACGCCGCTGCAACAGGCGGTCTCGCCGCTCAGTCGGTCACCGTACTGTTTCAAGTACGCCTCCCTCCCTCGCGCCTCCAAGCGCCCGTTTCGCTTGGCGTCTGCGCGATTTCGTCACGAACCGTCATGAATAATCCGGGCTACCTAATAAGGTCTTTCATCTCGCGCACCGCCCGGTCGAGCCCGACGAGGACCGCCCGGGCGATGATGCTGTGGCCGATGTTGTACTCGACGATTTCCGTGATCGTCCGCAAACGGCGCACGTTCTGGTAGTTGAGGCCGTGTCCAGCGCTGACCGCGACCTCCAGCTTATAGGCGGCGCGCGCGGCCTGGGCCAGGGCGTCGAACTCGCGGTCCTGGTCCTTGAGCCCCAGGGCATTCGCATACCGGCCCGTATGGAGTTCGATGCAGTCGGCGTCTACGCGGCGGGCCGCCTTGATCTGTTCGAGGTCGGGGTCCACGAAGAGACTGACGGCGATTCCGGATTGGTGGAGGAGTGTGATGGTGTCCTTGATCCGCTGGCGCTGGTTCTCGACGTCCAGGCCGCCTTCGGTCGTGAGCTCCTCCCGGCGCTCCGGCACCAGCGTGACCAGGTGGGGCTTGACCTCGATGGCGAAGCGGGCCATCTCGTCCGTGGCGGCCATCTCCAGGTCGAGCTTGGTCTGGACGATCTCGCGCAGGAGTCTCAGATCACGGGGCTGGATGTGGCGGCGGTCCTCCCGCAGGTGCACGACGATGCCGTCGGCCCCGGCCACCTCCGCGATCACGGCGGCCGCCACGGGGTCGGGCTCCTTCCCGCCCCGGGCCTGGCGGATGGTCGCTACATGATCGACGTTGACACCCAAGCGCGCCATCGGTGCTCTCTTCGCGGGACCGGTTCGTAGTCGGCGGTATTATGGCAAAACGGGGGAAGTGCCGCAAGCTGCCGGGACGGTCTAGAGGACGACCTTGGTCACGGCGGCGGTTCCGACGAAGAGAGCGACCGCGCCGGTGAGGGCCGGCCAGAACCCGACGCGGTCGACCGTCAGGATGAAGAACCCGACGTAGGCGACCCACGGGACGACGAAATAGAAGAGGTTCTTCGCATAGGGGACCGTGAGAGCGACCCCGCCGTTCTCGTAGATCAGGATAAAGGTCAGCACGGTGAGGGCGGGGAACGTGGAGACGAACGCGGCCAGCCAACTGCGTCCCAGACTGCCCGCCCAGGTGGAGACGCTCACGACGGTCCCGCCGATGATGAAGTAGAGCGCGTATTTCATGAAGTCACTCCTCTCGGAAAGACAGGCTTTACTTTTCCGCTCCATCGTGCACCGACGGTCAGCATGGCCGGGAAGCGTCCCAAGGCCGCCAACACGGCTGCCATCCCGTTTGTTGTCAAAGCCAAATTGGCAAAGAGAGCGCCGGCATAGAGCCGGGATGAAAAATTCTTTCGCCAGCTTGCTGAATACTCCCGCGCGATCGATGGAAGTTCACGCCCTGCCCACACATCCTGTTGTCGCCCGATCAGCAGTTCGCACAACAGTCGCGCGGAGTGCATGGCCATCGTAATGCCCTCTGCGATAATCGGATGCGCTTCTCCGGCGGCATTCCCGATCATAAAAATCCCAGGTACACCTCTCGAGTGCAGGGCGGGGCGAATAGGTCCGACCGACAACCATGTGCCGTCCAGTCTTGCGGTATCGAGGGCTTCGCGTACACCGCGACAAGAGGAACGAATATGCGCAAAGACCGCTTCGGCGGCGCTTGTCTGGGGCCACGCTCGACGGCATCGATCCAACGACTCCCGACGGATACAGCAGGAAAGGCTGAGGCGCGCGCCGTCGGTGTGTACCATTCCTCCATATCCGCCGGGAAATACGAGCAGGGGCATCAGTCCGGCCGGCAAGTGAGAGTCCAGAAAATGGGCCTTGAAGGCAAGGAGATCCGAAGGACGCCTGACCTGACGAACGATTTGCGTCGGGAGGGAACCGGGCTCCCAGGAGCCATGAGCCATAATGACAACCGGCGAACGAACGGTTCTGATGTCATGCTTGTCCTTGGCGACGATTTGGCAGACGTAGCGCTCGCCATCTCTGTCCAATGCCGCAGCCGTCCAGGGTTGCCAGACGGTTGCTCCGGCTTCAGCCCCGCGTCGTAAGAGCATCGTATCGAGATGTTCCCGCCCTAAGGCGCGCCCCCACCCTCCGCCGCACGTCTCTGCGCGCGGCATGTCAGACATAAGGATTGAGTCATTGACGAAGAGACCGACTTGCCGGACCTCAGGGCCGGCAAGGTCCAGAAACGATTCCGCGACCCCGAGTTCATGCAGCAACGGCAGCGCCGTTGCCGAAACGAATTCCCCGCACACTTTGCGCCGTGGAAAGCCGACCTTCTCAACCACGGCGACAGACCAGCCCGCTCTTGCAAGCATCAAAGCGGCGGTGGCGCCGGCAGGACCACCGCCAATGATCACCGCTTGGTAGTCTTCACCCATGGCCGTTCTCGAACGACATCCGCCGGTCAAGCGTGTGTGCGTTGCGCGACGAAACAATGACTAAACAGTCCCGCCGCATACTCCTCTAATCGATACCGAGAGGATTGGGGCCATAACGTCGACAGTTCATGATCGGCAAACCCAGCGCGGACACTGATGTAGGCGTCATGCCGCGAAACATCATTGCAACCGATCACACCCAATAATAAACTGCCGGTGAGCGCCGTGTAGGACCGCTGAGGTTCGCAGGCCACAAACAGGTTCGCGCGTGTTGCTGCATAGGACAGCAATACAGTCAATTGCTGGGAATGAAAATGATGGAGAAAGAGGTTGGCGATCATCATATCGATGGGTCCAGGAGAGGCGTGCTGCAGCCAGGCCACTACGTCGGCCTCGACGGTTTCCACGTCCCAGCCCAGTGCGTTGAAGGCCGCTCGTGTTCCCTTGCTGACGATGCTCTGCCTATCGACGAAAATGATTTTCCCCCCTTGCCAGTGTAGCGTTGGTCGTTGAACCATCCGCAAGAGGAATGTCCCGTCCCCTGAGCCCAGTTCAACGATGAGCCGGGGGCTGTGGGGCTGGGCCTTCAGCAGCGCGCGCGAGAGAATAGCGGCGTTCCCCATCACCCTATTGACCAGTTGAAGGTCGCGTCGTGAACGAGACGCTCGAGGATCTTCAGGGTCGAGAAAATCCAGCCATTCAGGCTGTACGCATCGCGCCATCCTCATGAAGTGCGCACCTAGCCGACCTCAAGGAGGGCGCCATGACAACTGAAACCCGCCCCGAAGGAGGACATCCACCACCACCCGCCTGGCGCATTCCTCCTCACCGCCTCCTGCAATACAAAATAGACAAAGGCGCTGCTCAGGTTTCCGTACTCGTTTAAAACAGCGCGACTCCACCGGAGATCGTCGGCGCTGAGTTTCATCTGTTCCTGCAGGGCCTCCAGCACATCGCGTCCTCCCGCGTGCCAAATCCATGTCCGAATCTCGCTGCGTGAGACGCCCGCTTTCGACAGGACCTCATCGAGAACGGCTTCCGCTTGCGTGGCCGCCAACTTTGGAACCGAACGGTTCAGGATATTCCGCAGCATCCCGTGGTATTGTTCAAAACGTAGCGCGTCTCGTTCGGCAGGGACGAGGGCAGAACTTGACGCTTTCCATTGGATTCGCCGGTTCCTGGAATGGGGTGTGCTCGCCAAGACGGCAGCGCCTGCCCCATCACCGAACAAACACGCGCTGACGAGAACTCCGGGATCGTTATCCAGATAAAATGCGGCGCTGCAAACCTCTACACAGATAGAGAGCACGTGCCGGCACTGTCCGGCGGATAATAAGGCTTCCGCCATGCGCATGTTCGGCAGGGCCGCCCCACAGCCTTGGCCGACGAGGTCCAGCGCGAGAATATCTCGGCGGAGTCCAAGGCTCTCCGTGACATAGCTTGTCAGACCCGGGCACAGATAGCCTGTGCACGTACTAATGATGACTGCCTCTATGGTGTCTGCGTTTTGGTCGGCCTCGCGTAAGGCATGCTCGGCGGCTTCGGCGGCCAGCAGCGGAGCGTACCGAACAAATCGGCGGTGAAGCGTGTCCGGGTTTAAGTCAAATGCTTCTTTCAATGATTCCAGCGCAAGGCGTCGTGAAGTAATGCCGTTATTCCCGAGCAAAATTGTTTCGAGGATGGTTTGCGAGCGTGATGTCAGCGCGGGAAACTGAGGCGACGCTTGCAATGCAGCCCAACACTCTGCTTGCGTATAGCGGTGCGGAGGAGTGGCGGTCCCGAGCCCGAGAATGTGCATGGCTGAATTGTAACAGATTACCGAGGCGCCGCCACTGGAGGGAGATCGGCGGCCTGGAAGCCCGGTTGGGGTTGGTAATACGTCAGAGCCTCCGGCATCCATTCTTCGAGTTGCTTGATTCGTGTGCCGTGGCCGGGATGGGTCGAAAGAAACTGCGGCGGTTGTCCTTTCGAGAGCTGCTCCATGCGCTCCCACACATGAACCGCCTCATGCGGGTCATAGCCGGCCTGCGCGGCCAGGAGCAGGCCGATGTGATCGGCTTCGGATTCATGCGATCGGCTGAAGGGCAACAGGACGCCCACGTTGACCCCCAACCCGAGGGCCGCCATGGTGGCCTGGGCGGCTGCGGGGTTCGTACCGTATGCTCCCAAGGCGACGCTGGCGGCTTCCAGGCCGATTTGCGCCAGTATGCCCTGGCTCATGCGCTCCGCGCCGTGCCGGGCCAGCGCATGGGTCACTTCATGGCCGAGGATGGCGGCGAGGCCGGCTTCGTTCTTGGCGACCGGGAAAATGCCGGTATAAACCGCGATCTTGCCGCCCGGCAGCGCGAAGGCGTTCATCGTCTTGTCGTCTTTGATCACGCTCACTTCCCAGGCAAACTTCCTGGCGATGTCGGCGTACTTGGATTGTTTCGCGGCCTCGATGATGCGCGCCGCCACCCGCTTGACCGGGTCCACTTCACGGGGGTCCTGCGAGAGTCGGATCTTCGGGTCGTGGAGCACCTGATCGTAGGCTTGGGCGCCCAACTGGGCCTCCTGGGATTCCGGCATGAGGAGCAGTTGGGAGCGGTGCGTGTAGGGATTGGTCGAACAGGCGAGCAACCCGACCGTGCCGCCGGCGAGAAGGCTCAGGAAGAGGGCGGTCGGCCGAAGGAATCCACGGAGCATGAGGCACCTCGCAATGAAGGACGCGGTCGATGGCGCCGCAGTGGCGCCGGGGATATTCTACACGGCCGGCGGGAATCCATCCAGAGCCCATCCCTCTCGTCAACCGGCGCCGCTCTATGCTAGGCTGAACGCAGACCAACACAATCTCTGGGACACGTGGGAAAGTTTAAGCTGGCATCGGAATTCCAACCGCGGGGGGATCAGCCCCGCGCGATCGAGGCCCTGGCTGAGGGGCTCACGCAGGGGCTCCCGCACCAGGTGCTCCTCGGCGTCACCGGGTCGGGGAAGACGTTCACCCTGGCCAACGTGATCGAGCGCGTCCAGAAGCCCACGCTGGTCATCGTCCATAACAAGACCCTCGCCGCCCAGCTCTATCGGGAGTTCCAGGGCTTCTTCCCGGACAACGCGGTGGAGTACTTCGTGAGCTACTACGACTACTACCAGCCTGAGGCGTATATCCCCTCCACCGACACGTACATCGCCAAGGACGCCTCGATCAACGACACCATCGACCGGATGCGGCACTCGGCCACGCGCTCGCTCTTCGAGCGCGACGACATCATCATCGTGGCCTCGGTATCGTGCATCTACGGACTGGGATCGCCGGAAGTCTACCACGGCATGCTGTTGTACCTGGAAGAGGGGGCGGAGGTCCGGCGCGAAACGATCCTGAACAAGCTGGTGGAGATCCAGTATCAACGCAACGACATGGATTTCCATCGAGGGACCTTCCGAGTCCGCGGGGACGTCGTCGAGATCTTTCCGGCCTCGTCGGAGGACCGGAGCCTGCGGATCGAGCTGTTCGGCGACTATGTGGAGGCCATCCACGAGATCGACCCGCTGACGGGCAAGGCCCTCCAACGGCTCTCCAAGGTCCCGGTCTATCCCAACACGCACTATCTGATTCCTCCGGATCGGTTCGACCGGGCGCTCGCCGGGATCGAAACGGAACTGGAGGAGCGGATCGCGCTCTTCAAGGCGCAGGGACAGCTCCTCGAGGCCCAGCGCATTGAGCAGCGGACGCGCTTCGATCTGGAGATGATCCGGGCCATGGGGTACTGCCACGGCATCGAGAACTATTCCCGGCACCTGAGCGGACGGCAGCCGGGCGAACCGCCCCCCACGCTGCTCGATTATTGCCCCAAGGACTATCTCTTGGTGGTGGACGAGTCGCACGCCACCATCCCCCAGGTCCATGGGATGCAGGCCGGGGACTACTCGCGAAAGAAGAGCCTGGTGGACTACGGGTTCCGGCTCCCCTCGGCGGTCGACAACCGTCCCCTCACCTTTGCCGAATTCGAGCGGTGCATCCGGCAGGCCATCTACGTGTCGGCCACCCCGGGACCGTATGAACTGGAGAAGGCCGCCGGCCACGTGGTGGAGCAGATCATCAGACCGACGGGCCTGATGGATCCCGAGATCTCGGTCCGGCCGGCCAAGGGCCAGGTGGACGATCTGCTGGGTGATATCAAGAGCCGGGTTGCGCGCGGGGAGCGGGTGCTGGTCACGACGCTCACCAAGCGCATGGCGGAGGACCTGACCGAGTACTACCACGATCTGGGCGTGCGGGTGCGCTACCTCCACTCGGACATCGACACGCTGGAACGCACCGAGATCATCCGCGATTTGCGCCGGGGGGTCTTCGACGTGCTCATCGGCATCAACCTCCTCCGGGAAGGGCTGGATATCCCCGAAGTCTCGCTGGTGGCGATCCTGGACGCGGATAAGGAGGGCTACCTTCGCTCGGAGCGGTCCCTGATCCAGACGGCCGGCCGGGCGGCGCGCCACGTGGCCGGCACGGTGCTCCTCTTCGGCGACCTCGTCACCGAGTCCATGCGGCGCACGATCGAGGTGACCACACGGCGCCGCTCATTGCAGGAAAGGTTCAACCGGGAGCATGACATCACGCCGGAGACCATCAAGAAGGGCATTCCGAAGACGATGTACGATGCGTCGGAAGGAGACTATGTCACCGTGCCGATGGCCGCCGAAGAAACGCCGGCCTATCGGTTCGACGGCAATCCTGGCCCGTTGCTGAAGCGCCTGGAGGCCGAGATGAAGGCCGCCGCCAAGGACCTGGCCTTTGAGCGCGCCGCCCAGATCCGCGACCAGATCAAGGCGCTCAAACAGCAGGCGCTGGAGTTCGGCGTCAGGGAGTAGGGAAAAGGGGACTGGCTCCGCCAGGTGCCTGTCCCCTTTTTCATCGATGCGCTAGATCTGCTTATAAACCAGGACGCCCAGGATGATCCCGATAAAGGCGAGCAGGTTCATCTTGATGGTGAAGCCCACCGTGAATTTCAGGAGCCAGAGGTCGATGGTAACGGGGGGAGCAAGGCCCGGATGCACGGCCTGCGTGAAGATGTTCTGAATGACCCCGGTGGGGGTGATGGCCGTGAGGATTTCTCCGAGCAACCCCCCCAAGAGGCCTCCGACCAGGACACAGGTGACCAAGATCCAAGGAGATTTACGCACGGTGTATGTTCAGGCCCCTGGGAGTGGTGAGTGTCAAATCGCCGCACTCTACTAAGAGAGCCCTTCCGAAGTCAAGCAAAAATCCTATGCAATCCCCAATAGTTGCTAGTCTTGAACCGGACATCACCCGTAGGGCATGGTCTGACCTAAGTATTATAATCTAGACCGAGAAGCCGGCCAACCTCCCTGAGGCCTCGTCCGCAGCGAGCGGGCTGGAGGGGCCACGGGATTCCTGAATCGCCTTGACATCCCGAGCCGGGTTCCAGTACACTAACAAATTCAAAACTCCTGTATTTCTCAATAAATAGAGGCGATCATGCTCAGCGCCCTTTCGGCCAAACTTGACGGCATCCTGAAGCGTCTCCGGGGCCACGGAGTCCTGACCGAGGCCCAGATTGCCGAGGCCTTGAAAGAGGTCCGCGTCGCCCTTCTCGAAGCGGACGTCAATTTCAAGATCGTCAAGGAGTTCGTCGAGCGCGTCCGGGTCAAAGCGGTCGGCCAGGAGGTGCTGCAGAGTCTGACTCCCGGCCATCAGGTGGTCAAGGTGGTATGGGAGGAACTGCGCGCCCTCATGGGTTCGCACCAGACCGGCCTGGTCCTCTCGCCGACCCCTCCGACGGTCATCATGGTCGTCGGGCTCCAGGGGGCCGGGAAAACGACGACCTGCGGGAAACTGGCGCGGTATTTCAAGGCGAGCGGCAAGCGGGTCTTGCTGGTGGCGGCCGACCCACGGCGCCCGGCGGCCGTCGAGCAGTTGGTCACCCTGGGCCAGGCGTTGGATGTCCCGGTGCATCGGGCCGAGACACCGGCCGCCGAGGCCGTCGCCATCTGTACGGCCGGCGTCGAGCGTGCCCGGATGCAAGGGTTCGATGTGGCGATCCTGGATACGGGGGGGCGCCTGCACATCGACGATGAATTGATGGCCGAACTGGCGGCGATCCGGACCCGCACGGTCCCACACGAGGTCCTCCTGGTCGCGGATGCGATGATCGGGCAGGATGCGGTGGCCATGGCCGAGCAGTTTGACCGGCGGGTGGGATTGACCGGGGTCATCTTGACCAAGACCGAAGGCGATGCCCGCGGCGGGGCCGTCCTTTCGATCAAGGCGGTGACCGGAAAGCCCATCAAGTTCCTCGGGACGGGCGAGAAGCTGGAGGCCCTGGAGCCCTTCCATCCGGACCGGATGGCCTCCCGCATCCTCGGGATGGGGGACGTCCTCTCGCTCATTGAGAAGGCCCAGGAGGTCGTCGCCCAGGACCAGGCCGAGGCGATGGTCCGCAAGGCCCAATCGGACAGCCTGACCCTGGAGGACTTCCGAGAGCAACTGAGACAGGTCAGCAAGCTTGGATCGCTGGACCAGATCCTGGACATGCTCCCCGGCGGCGAGCGGCTGAAGGACCTCAGGGGCGGGGCGATCCCGGAAAAAGAGATGGCGCGCGTGGCCGCCATCATCGATTCCATGACCCCCCGGGAGCGCCGCGACCACACGCTGCTGAACGGCAGCCGCAAGAAGCGGATTGCGAGGGGCAGCGGGACCAGCGTGCAGGACGTGAACCGCCTGATCAAGCAGTACCTCGAGGCCCGGAAGATGATGAAAGTGGTGTCCGGGCGTGCGGGGCGGAAACGGCTCGGCCAATCCATGCGAACGGTATCGTAGAGACTCACGAACAAGAGAGGTGACACGGTGGTGCGACTCAGACTGACGCGAGGAGGCCGGCATAAGCGGCCCTTCTATCGGATTGTGGCAGCGGACTCCAGGATGCCGAGAGACGGCCGGTACATCGAGGTGTTGGGCACCTACGATCCCCTGAAGACGCCGGCCGCCATTGTGGTGAAACAGGAGCGCATTTTGGAGTGGCTCAAAAAAGGGGCCCAGCCGTCGGTGACGGTCCATAACTTGTTGAAGCGGACCGGTGTGCTCAAGCTGCATAAGGCGGCGCCCGCCAAGGCTTAGCCATATTTATGGTGACGATCGGAGAGATCGTGCGCGTCCACGGAGTGCGTGGAGAAGTGAAGATCATCTCGTTCTCCGATGTGCCCCGCCGGTTCGACGAGCTGAAACGGGTGACGGTCACGGGTCGGGGGGGCGAACGCCGGGAGGTGGCCGTGCGCGCGGCGAGGCCGACGGGAGAAGGGTATCTCCTCGCTCTTGAGGGGGTGGAGACCCTCGAAGCCGCAGCCTCCCTCGTGGGGAGCCTATTGCAGATCCCCTTGGAGCAGTCGCCGCCATTGCCGGAGGGCCAGTATTACGAGCGAGACCTTCTGGGAATGGAGGTCCGCACCGAGGAGGGGACCGCTCTTGGGACGATTGCGGACGTGCTGCCGACCGGAGGCAATGCGGTCTTTGTGGTCCGGGGGAGCGGCGGCCACGAGCACCTCATTCCCGGCACGAAACAGATCGTCCGCGCGGTGGATGTGCCCGGGCGTCGGATGACCGTGCGCCCCGTGGCGGGACTGCTGGAAGAAGAGGATGCGTGAGAGATCGACGTTCCGTTGTAGTGGCCAGGGACACCCACGGCTGTGCCGTTGCGAGGGGTCCTCGGGAGCCAGCGCGCGGGGTTGGAACGATGCGGTGTGACATCCTGACATTGTTTCCGGACATGATCGAGGCGGTGCTGGGCACCAGCATCCTGAAACGGGCTCGCGAGAAGGGCCTGCTGGAGGTCCGGGTGGTGAACCTCCGTGACTACACGGAAGGCCCGCACCGGGTCGCCGATGATGCGCCCTACGGCGGGGGAGCGGGGATGGTGCTCAAGCCCGAGCCGGTGTTTCGCGCCGTGGACGATCTGCGCGCCCGGGGAGACGACCTTCGTCTGATCATGATGTCTCCGCAAGGACGCGTGTTCACCCAGGCCGTGGCCGAGGAGTTTGCGAGGGAACCGCGGCGGGTGGTCCTGCTCTGTGGCCGCTACGAAGGGATCGACGAGCGCGTGCGGCTGGGGCTGGAGCCGGAGGAGCTGTCCGTGGGGGACTACGTCCTGACGGGCGGGGAACTCGCGGCCCTCATCGTCGTCGATGCCGCGGCGCGGTTGATTCCGGGGGTCCTCGGGGATGCCCAGTCGGCGGAAGCGGATTCCTTTACCGGAACGCTCCTGGACTATCCTCACTATACCCGCCCTCCGGTGTTTCGCGGGATGGATGTCCCGGAGGTCCTGCGCTCGGGCGATCACGGGGCGATCCAGGCGTGGCGCCGCACCCAAGCCCTTCGCAACACATACCTGAAACGCCCCGATCTGCTGGAGCGGGCCGAGTTGACGCCCGAGGACCGGCGGATCCTGAACGAGTTCTCGCGCGGGGGTGGCGCCTGAGGACGAACCGGAAACGAGAGGAGAGGCAGTCATGAATCGGCTCGAGCGATTGCAAGCGACGATGGCGAAGAAGACCGTCCCGGCCTTCGAAATCGGGGACACGGTGCGGGTCCATGCGAAGGTGGTGGAAGGGGAGAAGGAACGCGTGCAGGTGTTCGAAGGGGTCGTCCTCGGCCGCAAGGGCGGACGGAACAGCGAGACCTTCACGGTCCGGAAATCCTCCTACGGGGTGTGGGTGGAGCGGATTTTCCCGGTGCACTCGCCGGTGGTGGAGCGCATCGAGGTGGTCCGTCAGGGTCGGGTCCGCCGCGCCAAACTGTTTTACCTGCGCACCAAGAAGGGGAAGATGACGCGCGTGGCCGAGCGGGAATACCAGGCGGAGAGCAAGCGCAAGCCGGGGGCCGTGCCCGTTGCGGCCGCGCCTGAAGGCGTCCAGGCTGAGGCCTGAGGCGCTCCGGAGCGTCGTGCCTCTCGTCCCGGACAACGTGTTCGAGTGTGAGGCGCGGACCCGCGGGTTTCGACGGGTGGCCGGGGTGGATGAAGCGGGCCGCGGGCCGCTGGCCGGTCCGGTGGTGGCCGCCGCCGTCATCCTGCCCCGCGGGTGCCGGTTGGAAGGCCTCCGGGACTCGAAGCTCCTGAGCGAGGGCCAGCGCGAGCGGCTCTACGCGGCCATCAGACGCATGGCGCGGGGCATCGGCGTCGGGGTCGTGGAGGCGAAGCTGATCGACGAACGGAACATCCTCGAAGCCACCCGTCTCGCGATGGCGCAGGCGGTTCGCGGCCTGTCTCCTCCGCCCGATTATCTCCTCCTCGATGCGATGACCCTCCCGATGGTGCCGATGGAACAGCGGGCGGTGATCAAGGGGGACGGGCTCTGCCTGTCCATCGCGGCGGCTTCGGTGGTCGCGAAGGTCACGCGGGATCGCCTGATGGTCGAGGCCCATGCCCGGTTTCCCGAGTACGGGTTCCTGGCGCACAAAGGATACGGGACCGCCGAGCATCTCCGCCAGCTTCGGCGGCTTGGCCCATGTGAACTGCACCGGCGGAGTTTTCGTCCGGTCCGGGAGGCCGGCGGCCCGTGAGTTCCCGCAGCGCCCTGGGGGCGGATGGGGAGCGGGCCGCGGCGGAATTCCTGGAGGGCCGGGGATACCGGATCCTGGCGCGCAACTATCGGACGCGCCTCGGCGAGATTGACCTGATCGCCCAGGAGGGGCCGGTCCTGGTCTTCGTGGAAGTCAAGGCTCGGGTCGGCGAGCGGTTTGGAGGACCCGCGGCGGCGGTCACGCCCGCCAAGCAACTCCGGATCGCGCGGTTGGCTCAGCAGTATCTGGCCAGGCGCAGGCTGGGTGACCGTCTCTGCCGGTTCGATGTGGTCTTGATTCGGGGGAACGATCCGAAAACTCGCCGGATCGAGCTCCTGGCCGGAGCCTTCGAGGTGCCCTCGAGGGGGACGGCATGATCCCCGCATGATCGAGATCTTCCATGTGTCCAAGAGCTATCACGGCCGGGCGGCGCTGCAGGATGTCAGTCTCAAGGTGGAGAAGGGCGAATTCGTTTTTCTCGCCGGCCCGAGCGGGGCGGGCAAGACCACCCTCCTCCGCCTGATCTTCCGCGCCGACGTGGCGGATGAAGGGCAGGTCTTGGTGAATAATCAAAACCTGGCGCACCTCAAGGCCTCCGCGGTCCCCTATCTGAGGAGGGGCATGGGGTTCGTCTTCCAGGATTTTCGGCTCCTGCCCAAGAAGACGGTGTTCGACAACGTGGCGGTCACGCTGAAAGTCGTCGGGGTTCAGGAAGGGTTGATGCGCGCGAAGGTGTACGAAGCCTTGCGGTCGGTCGGGCTCGATCATCGGGGGGAGGCGCTGCCGGCGATGCTGTCGGCCGGCGAGCAGCAACGCGTGTGCCTGGCGCGCGCCATCGTGAACGATCCGCAGATCCTCCTGGCCGATGAGCCGACAGGCAACCTGGATGCCCCGCTGGCCGTGGAGATCCTGGAGCTCATGAAGGCCGTGAACCTCCGCGGCACCACGGTCGTGGTGGCCACACACAACCGGGACCTCGTGTCGCGCCTGCGGCGCCGCGCCGTGATCTTGGAGGAGGGGCGCGTGGTGGAGAGAGAGAGTTCCGAAGCATGACGCGGCTGCGCTATCTGCTCGGTGAGGCGGTGGACAACATCCGGGCCAACCGGACGACCACGATCATCGCCCTGGTCACCGCGACGTTCACCATGCTCGGGATGGGCGTGTTTCTGCTCCTGTACCTGAACGTCCAGGGCGCCCTCGGGTCGCTGCGTGAGGAGATCAAGGTGCTGGTCTATCTCCGGGACACGGCGTCCCCGCAGGCCATCGCCGACTTGCGGGCGCGCGTGAGCCGGGAACCCGCCGTGGCGGCGGTCGAGTTCGTATCCCGCGAGCAGGCCCTGGCGTCTTTTCGCGCGCAGTTTCCCTCCGAAGACCGGTTGCTCAACGGACTCGGGGAGAACCCGTTTCCGGCCTCCTTCGTCATCCGAGTCAGTCCGGGCCATCGCTCGTCCGGATCCGTCGAGGCGCTCGTCCAGAAGCTCAAGGGCCTGCCCGACGTGGAAGAGGTGCAGTACAGCCGCGACTGGATCGAAAACCTGGCCGCCGCCCTGCGCTATCTGGAGATCCTGGGCTGGGGGGTGGGCGCGGTCCTGGCCGCGTCCATGGTGACCATCCTCGCCAACACGATCCGGCTGACGCTGTATGCCCGACGCGAAGAGATCGAGATTCTCAAACTGATCGGGGCCACGTCGGGCTTCATCAAGACCCCGTTCGTCCTGGAGGGGGCCTTGTTGGGGGGCATGGGGGCCGCTTGCTCCCTCTTATTGTTGCGCGGGGTGTTCGAAGCGGCGGAGGCCAAGATCGCCCTGAAGGGCACGTTCTGGGGGTTGGGCAGCCGGCTGGCCTTTCTCCCCGGTCGTGTGGCGGTTCTTTTTCTGATCTTGGGGATCGCGCTGGGATGCTTGGGGAGTTGGGTCTCGCTGATGCAGCTTCGCGATGTGCGGAGGTGATGCGGGCGCCGGTGGTGGTGGTGCTGGCGGCGGTCCTGCTGGGCGGACCCGCGTGGGCCGCCTCGCCTGACCGGAGCGACCCGTTAGCTGATAAAATCAAGAAAGAGCACCAGGCCCTGGAGCGGCTCAAGGGTGAGATCAAGGAAAAAAAGCGGAAGTCGGACGAAGCCCAACGCAAGGAGGCCTCGATTCTGCAATCGCTGGAGGAGGCGGACCACCGGCTGAAGGTCCGCCGGGAGGAGTGGGCCCTGGTCAATGCCAAATTGAAGCGGAAGGACCGGGACCTCGAAGCGACCAGCGCGGCCGTCCATCACCTCCAGACCCGGATCGGCGAGCGGCAGGACTCCATCCGCAGCCGTCTGCGGGTGATGTATAAGGAGGGCCCCGAGGGGCAGTTGAAGCTCCTGTTAGCCTCGCGCGACTATCACGACCTGCAGGCCCGGGTCGCGCTGCTGACGTGGCTCTCCCGCCGGGAGTTCCAGGCGCTCGAAGGGTATCGGAAGGATATGATCCAGCTTGAAGCGACGGAGGCACGCCACCAGCGTGTCCGGGGAGAACTCCTCGGATACCAGCGGGAGATCGCCGAGAAGGTGGTGCAGGTCCGGGTCGAGCGGGTCAGGAAGGACATCCTGCTGGCCCGGGTGCGGAACGAGAAGGCCTTGTATGAGAAAGCGGTGGGGGAACTCGAAAAGTCTGCGCAGCGAGTCGAGGCCCTGCTCCAGGAATTCGAGGCGCGCCGCAAGGCGACCGCCTCGACTCGACCCCTGCCGAGCGGGGAGGGCCTGGGACGGCTCAAAGGGCGGCTGGGCTGGCCCAGCGAAGGGGAGGTCGTGGCATTTTTCGGGCGCCAGAAGCACCCGAAGTTCGATACCTTTGTCACCCGCAAGGGCATCGAGATCCGGGCGAGCCAGGGCAGCGTGATCCGGGCAGTGTTTGACGGGGTCGTGGCGTTTGCGGACTGGATGCGAGGATACGGGCTTTTGGCGATCGTGGATCACGGCGAGGGCTATTTCTCGCTCTACGCGCATGCCTCGAAGCTCCTGGTGAATGTCGGGGACGTGGTGCGGAGCACCCAGCCGATCGGGGAGATCGGCGATACCGGGCTGACCGGCGAGAGCACCCTGTATTTCGAATGGCGGCAAGGGGGAGAGGCATTAGACCCCCTGGCTTGGTTGGCGCGGCGGCGGTGAAACCAGGGTTTCGGAGAGAAGGAGTACGGTGATGGATGGCATGAAGCAGGCGGCGACCGCGAAGATCGGGTGGGGGCTGGTGTTCCTGGTGACCCTGGCCGTGGGGGTGTTCATCGGCAAGGGATGGGACCGGGCCGTGATGGCCACCGAAACCTATGAGGAGCTGAAGACCTTCACCGAGGTGTTGGCCCATGTGCAGAAGCATTATGTCGAGGAGGTCAAGACCAAGGACCTGGTGTACGGGGCGATCCGGGGGATGCTCGCGACGTTGGACCCCCATTCGGCCTTCATGACCCCCGAGGTCTATAAGGAAGTCCAGGTGGAGACGAAGGGCGAGTTCGGCGGCGTGGGGATTCAAATCGGGATGAAAGAAAACCGCCTGACCGTCATCGCCCCGATCGATGGGACCCCGGCCGAGCGGGGGGGCGTCAAGGCCGCCGACCTCATCATCAAGGTGAACGAGGAATCGACCAAGGACATGACGCTGATGGACGCGGTGCAGAAGATGCGGGGGCCGAAGGGGACGAAAGTCACACTGACCATCCAGCGCGAGGGAGTGCCGGAGCCGCTGGTCTTCGTCCTGACACGGGAGATCATCAAGATCGAGAGCGTCCGGTCCAAAATGCTGGACGGCAACATCGGGTATGTCCGGCTGACTCAATTTCAGGACCTGACCGCGAAGGACATGGCGGGGGCCATCCGGAAGCTCCGCGAGCAGAAGATGCAGTCGATGATCCTGGACCTGCGCAACAACCCGGGGGGCCTGCTCACCTCCGCCGTAGAGGTGTCGGAGCAGTTCATCGGCTTGAACCGGCTCATCGTCTACATCAAGTCCCGCGATGGGCGGAAGGACGACTATGTGTCCCACATCAAGGACCAGCCCGACGACTACCCCATCATCGTGCTGGTGAACGAAGGCAGCGCCAGCGCCTCGGAGATCGTCGCCGGGGCGCTCCAGGACTGGGGGCGGGCGGTCGTGGTGGGGGTGCAAACGTTCGGCAAGGGGTCGGTCCAGACGATCCTGCCCCTGGGGGACGGGTCGGGCCTCCGGCTGACGACGGCGAAATACTACACCCCGAAGGGACGGAGCATCCACGGCGTCGGCATTGGCCCCGACATCGTGGTCAAAGGCAAGCCGACCGCGACGGCGCCGATCCGAGAACGGGACCTGGACAAGACCCTTCGCGACGCGGACAAGGAAGGGGGTTCCACCCATCCGGCTCCTCCGGTGGAGAGCCCGCCCTCCCCCAAACCGGAGTCCAAAGACGGCAAGAAGGACCGGGAGGCGGCGAAGGACAAGGATGGGAAAGATAAGGAAGACGATGATCCCCAGATCCAAAAAGCCGTGGAGTTGTTGAAATCATGGTTTATTTTCAAGGAGTTGCGTCCTCAGCAACGGGATGATCGGGTCGAGAGGTCTCTGCCGCCAGTGAAATAAAAAAATGCGGGGGACCCCCGGGCGAGGGGGTTGATTGAGGGCAAAGAGGGTTTATCACTTGAGCCGTGTTGTACGTGAGGGGCGTCTCCCGGTCTAGTTGGGAGGAGGCTCAGACGAGGACCGGGTTCGGTGACCACCAGTAAGAAGGAGGAAGGGCACAATGGCAGTCGAGACAGCAGAGAAGAAGAAAGCCGCGATCGGGTTCAAGCCGCTGAAGGATCGGTGCTTTGTCAGCTATACCGAAGAGCTGGAACGTACCGCCGGTGGAATCTACATTCCGGATGCCGCCAAGGAGAAGCCTCAGCGGGGCAAGATCGAGGAAATCGGCAGTGATGTCAAATCCGTCAAGGCCGGCGATATTGTCCTCTTCGATAAGTATTCCGGAAGCAAGATCAACGTGGACGGCACGGACTACCTGATCATCAAGGAAGAGGACATCCTGGGCATCTTCGACAAATAGCCCGGGTCCCGCGTCACACACGCGGCCGAATGAACGAATGATGCAATAAGGGAGGGCAGAAATGGCAAAGCAGATCCTGTACAGCGAGGCCGCACGGGCGTCCATTTTGAGAGGCGTGAACCAATTGGCGGATGCCGTCAAGGCCACGCTGGGCCCGAAGGGGCGCAACGCGATTCTGGACAAGAAGTTCGGCGCGCCGCTGATCACCAAGGACGGCGTGACCGTGGCGAAGGAAATCGAGCTCAGGGACCCGTACGAGAACATGGGTGCGCAGCTCGTCCGGGAGGTGGCCTCCAAGACGAGCGACGTGGCGGGGGACGGGACGACGACCGCGACCGTGCTGGCCCAGGCCATCTTCCGCGAGGGCGTGAAGAACATCACGGCCGGGGCGAACCCGATGGATATCAAGCGGGGCATCGACAAGGCTGTCGAGGCCGTCGTGGTGGAGCTGAAGAAGCTCAGCCGCCCCTGCAACGAAAAAAAGGGGATTTCGCAGATCGGCACCATCTCGGCCAATAACGATCCCACCATCGGTGATCTCATTGCGGAAGCCATGGAGAAGGTCGGCAAAGACGGCGTCATCACTGTGGAGGAGGCGAAGTCCATGTCCACCTCCCTCGATGTGGTGGAGGGCATGCAGTTCGACCGGGGCTACATCTCCCCGTATTTCGTGACCGACGCCGAGCGGATGGAAGCCTCGCTCGAGGACGCGTTCATCCTGATCCACGAGAAGAAGGTCAGCGGCATGAAGGACCTGCTCCCGCTCCTCGAGCAGGTGGCCAAGATGGGCAAGCCGCTGATCATCATCGCTGAGGACGTCGAGGGCGAGGCCCTGGCCACGCTGGTCGTGAATAAGCTGCGCGGTACCCTCAATGTGGCCGCCGTCAAAGCCCCCGGCTTCGGCGATCGCCGCAAGGCCATGCTGGAAGACATCGCGGTCCTGACCGGCGGCCAGGTGATCTCGGAGGACCTCGGCCTCAAGCTCGAGAACGTGAAGCTTACCGATTTGGGCCGGGCCAAGCGCGTCACGATCGACAAGGACAACACGACGATCGTGGAGGGCGCCGGCGACGAGAAGAAGATCCAGGCCCGTATCAAGCAGATCAAGGCCCAGGTCGAGGAGACCACGTCCGACTACGATCGGGAGAAGCTCCAGGAGCGCCTGGCCAAGATCGTCGGCGGCGTGGCGGTGATCAACGTGGGCGCGTCCACCGAGACCGAGATGAAGGAGAAGAAGGCCCGCGTCGAGGACGCGCTCCATGCCACCAAGGCGGCCGTCGAGGAGGGCGTAGTGCCGGGCGGCGGCGTGGCGCTGCTCCGGTGCGTGTCGGCGCTCGAGGGCCTCAAACTAGACCACGACCAGCAGGTGGGGGTCACCATCGTCAGGCGTGCCCTGGAGGAGCCGATCCGCCAGATCGCCCAGAACGCCGGTCTGGAGGGGTCCGTGGTGGTGGACCGGGTCAAGAAAGAAGCGGCCACGATCGGGTTCGACGCCGCCGCGGAAAAGTACGTGGACATGCTGGAGGCCGGGATCATCGATCCGACGAAGGTGACCCGGTACGCCCTGCAGAACGCGGCCAGCGTCGCCGGTTTGATGCTGACCACCGAGGTCATGGTCACCGAAATCCCCGAGGAAAAGAAAACGTCCCCGATGGGCGGCCATGCGCACGGAGGCGGCATGGGCGACATGTACTGAGCCCTGCAGCCGGTTGAAAACAGAAAGGCCCTCGGCGGGTGACCCGTCGGGGGCCTTTCGTGTTTCAGGACCTCTGAGTGACCTACACGTTGAGAACCATGCAGGTCGTGGTCTTGGTGACGCCGTCCACCGATCGGATCTTTGACAGGAGGAGGTCGCTCAAGGATTCCAGGTTTTCGGCCTCGACCTGGACGATGAGGTCGTAGCCGCCGCTGACCGTGTAGGCCGCTTTCACCCCCTCCATGCGCTGGATCGTCTTGAAGGCGCTCTTGGTGTGATCGCCCGTCACTTCAATCAGAATGAACGCGGAGATGGGCATGCGCGGGGGTCTCCAGTGCGGCGGGACGTTAACAGAGGAGGCCGGTCAAGTCAAGTCGCGGGGCGCCCGGGCGCGGAGGCGCGCGATGCCTTCCAGGATCTGCTCGTCCGTCGCCGTCACCTCGGGAAGCGTCCGTAGCAGTCTCGAGCGGACCAGCGCCTCCAGGTCGTCGAGCGTCCGGATGCACAGGCGTTCGGACAGGTGGCTGGCGAGCGCGGGGGTAAACCCGGGGAGCGTCAGCCAGGCCGCCACTTCCGGAGAGAGGGGCGGGACCTCGGAAGGATCGGCCTCCATCCGGCCCGTCTCGCAGAACGTGGCCACTTTCTGCGCCAGGTCCTTGCCGATCCCCTTCATCTTGATCAGGTCTCCCCGGCGGGCGAGGTCTCCGGCGTCCTCCGTGAGGCGCTGGATCAGCCGGGCCGCGCGCCGGTAGGCCCCGATCCGGTACGGATTCGCCTGCCGGCGCTCTAGGGATTCCGCGATGCGCAGGAACTCCGAGGCGATGGTCTGATTACGAGCAGGAATCATAACGGGATTATACGACAAAAGGAGTGGGGCCCCCCCACGGCGGTTGTTGACACCCTTTCAAAGCCGTGTGGTATGATGACACGTTCATGCGGATCACCGTCAATGGAGAGGCTCGGGAGATCACGGAGGGGCAGTCGGTGGCCTCTCTGCTGTCGGAGTTGGGGATCCAGGACGAGCGCGTCGCGGTGGAATTGAACCTCACGATCCTGAACCGGGAATATTTCAAGCAGACACTCCTTCGCGACGGCGATCGGGTGGAGGTGATCGGGTTCATCGGGGGAGGACGAGGCCTAGGCCATGCATGATGAGGACAGACTGACGATAGCCGGAATCGAGTTTCGGTCCCGCCTGTGGGTGGGAACGGGCAAGT
>JBGPTH010000029.1:0-32680 GCA_041490525.1 Nitrospiria bacterium | reverse complement strand
CCTTTTACGGGTGCTACATCCTGAGGCCGTCGTGGGACCTGGGGTTCGATGATCCTGAAAACCCGAATTCCTTGGAAAAGGTGATCCGGGCGGTGGGGGCCGAGCCGGTGGACTATCGCGGCAAGATCAAGTGCTGCGGCTTTCCGATCATTCTGGAGAAGGAGGACATCGCGCTCACGATGAACGGGGCGAACCTCAAAGAAGCGAAGGACGGGGGCGCGGACGCGATGGTCACCCCGTGCCCCCTGTGCCACATGAGCCTGGACATCTACCAGGAGCGGGCGGCGAAAAAGATAAACGCCCGGCTTGACCTGCCGGTCCTGCATTTGCCGCAGATGCTGGGGTTGGCCATGGGCGTGCCGGCCGACGAACTGGGGATGCGCCGCCATCTGGTCTCCGTGGATCCGATCCTCAAGATGGTGGAAGAGCGAAGAACGAAGGGTGAGCGGGGAAAGGACCGTCCATGAAGGTGGTGACGCTGGAGGAATTCAAGCAGTTCTCCAACGAGAAGATGAAAAAGAGCAATCTCTTTCAGTCCCCGCGGTTTTTTTGCGACGTCTACGGCTTCGAGCCCGGGCAGGTCCAGAAGGGCCATGTCCACGGGGACCAGGACAAGGTGTACATTGTGCTCGAGGGGCAGGGCACCTTCCAGGTCGGCGGCGAGGAACAAATCCTCGCCCCCGGCCAGGGGGTCATGGCGCCGGCCGGCGCGGAGCACGGCGTCCGCAACCACACGCAGCAGCGGCTCAGCGTCCTGGTGTTCGTGGCGCCGAATCCGACCACTCCCTAGGTGAGGCATGGCCGGTCCGCAAGAAGACCCCAGACTCAAGGCCACCAAGAGGAAAGGCCTCATCATCGTCCATACCGGAGACGGCAAGGGCAAGACGACGGCGGCGCTGGGTCTGGCCATGCGCGCCGTCGGGAACGGCTTTCGCGTCCTCATGATCCAGTTCATTAAGGACGACAAGCAGTGGCATTACGGCGAGCTCGAATCGGCGAAAAAGCTGGAGGGGCTCGAGATCCGGCCGATGGGGGAGGGGTTCACCTGGGACACCAAGAATCCCGAAAAGGACAGGCAGAAGGCCCGGGAAGCCTGGGAGGCGGGGAAGGCGGCGATTGCGTCAGGGCGCTACCAGATGGTCATCCTGGACGAGCTTAACTATGTGATGGCCTACGACTATTTGCCGGTGGACGAGGTGGTCACGTTCCTGAAATCCAAGCCCGAGGAGGTCCACGTGGTCCTGACCGGGCGCAACGCCCCGCCCGCCCTCATCGAGGCCGCCGATCTGGTCACGGAGATGAAGCAGATCAAGCACCCGTATTATGCGGGGGTCAAGGCGCAGAAGGGGATTGAATTTTAACGTGTAGGGGCACGGCATGCCGTGCCCCTACGCCGGACGGTTGCGCGATTACTTCGTTTTCGCCGGTTCCACGAAGGGCATGAGCGGCAGCTTCTGGGCGTCCTTCTTCACCAGGAGCACCGCGATGGCTCCCCGCAGGGCGTCGGTCAATGAGTGCGTGACCAGCGGATAACCACCCTCGTTCTCCACCACCACATCCACCGTGTAGGCGTCACCGGGCCCGACGACGACCGTCTGCACCCCGGTCAGCTTGTTGGCCGGATTGCCGCTCGCCCAGGCGTTGTCCCAGATCTCGCCGATCGGATGGAAGGCCGAGAAGTTATTCGGTCCCGCGTTCACGATGTAGATGCGGACGCGCTCTCCCGGTTTGGCTTCGAGGGGCTTGCCTCCCAGGAACGGGTGGTAGCGGAACACGCCGCCGTTGAACACCGCGTGGTCGTATTTCCGGTCGAACATCCCCTGGACGTCATCCGGGTTATTCCAGAGTTCGCTCTGCACGAGGACGTACTCCCGGTCCGCTTTCGGAAGGGCGTTGGGGTCCTTGGGGTCGATGATGATGGCCCCCATCATGCCGCGCGCGATGTGCTGGATCATCGGCTGGACCCCACAATGGTAGAAGAAGATCCCGGGCTTCCTGGGCGTGAAGGTGATGTGGCGCGTCTCCCCGCGCTCGACCGGCTTGTGGTGCGTGAGGAAGTCCATCTCGCCGGCGTGGAAGTCCATCGAGTGGGGAAAGGTGTTGGTCTTCGGGTTGGTCAGCGTGAACTCGATCGTGTCCCCTTCGGTCGCCCGCACGACCGGCCCGGGGACCTGCCCGTTGAAGGTCCAGGCCTTGTAGGTGGTGCCCTTGTTGTCGATGACGACTTCCGTTTCGACGGCGGTGAAGTCAACCTTGACGGTCTTGGCCCACGCCGGGGAGCCGGCGGCCCACGCTCCGACCATCCCGGCGATCAGGGCCAGCCCACCGAGTGCCCTGGCGAATATCCTGAATGAAACATGCCTGGCGTCCATGCCGTGTGTCCTCCTTTGATGCGAAGTGAAAAAACGAATGACTGCGAATCTCATGCGGGCAGAGCATACCCCGGCGGGGAATTCCAAAACATGATCTAAGTCAGGTTTAAAAATTCGCGGAGAGCGGGGCGATTAGGCGGAGGAGCCGGCCAGGGTTTCCAGGCCCTTCAGGTCACGGATGATCAGGCGCCGCCCGCGCTTGCCGAGCAGCCCTTTCCGGGTCAGCTTGCTGAGGATGCGGATTGTTGTCTCAACCGCCAGGCCGGCCATGTCCGCCAGGTCCTGGCGGGAGAGCTGGATGTCCAGGAGGAGGCCGCCGAGGATGTCCCGGCCCACGCGCTTGGCGAGCTTCACCAGCAACGAAGCCAGGCGCTGGTCGGCCCGTTCGAGCGCGAAGGTCTTGGCCGTCTCCTGCGCTTCGGTGAGCCGGGTCCCCAGGTACTTAATGACGTCGAGCGCGGCGTCCGGGTTATTCTTGAGCAGTTTGAAATACGCCTCCTTGCGAATTTTCATGAGGGTGACCGGCCCCATCGTCAGCGCGCAGCCGGGGTGCGTCCCGCCGTCAAACACCGCCGCTTCGCAGCAAAAGAGGTCCCCGGGGGTCAGCACTTTCAGGATGGCCTCCTTGCCCCCCGGCGAGGACTTGACGCACTTCACCGAACCGGACTTGATCACGTGAAAGCACTCGGCGGGATCGCCTTCCTTGAAGATGTACTGGCCTTTCCCGTAGGAGACCTCGGTCAGGTCCTGCGCGAGGGCCTTGATGTCGCGGTCCTTGAGGAAGGATAAGATCGGAATCTGGCGAAGAGACCCGGACTTGGTCATGAGGCAATTCTTACCATTTCCACCAAGGCCCGCATTAACCCACAATCATCCAGGCGTGTCAATACGACCTTGGGTCAGTCAGAGCAACGCTGTGGCTTACGTGCCGATAAACCGTCAACAGCAATTCAAGAGGGGCGATACCAAGGAGCAGCTTGCGCATGCTTGGGGGAAAAAAGAGGGGGCGGACGCTGAGGCCCGCCCCCTCCCGCTCGATGCGGCTTACCGGACGACTGTTCCGCTTGTTCTCACCGGTCCGGTCACAGGGTTATTCGTAAGACCCCGCAAAAAATATTCCCGGCCTCCCTCCGGCTCTCGGGCCCTCCCCTTATCCCCTGGGTCGGGGAGAGGGGAGGGTGAGAGGGTTCTCTAACCTATTCGCACGTCCCTGCCGCCGGGAATGTCGGGCACTTTGTCGGCGAGTTCGTCTTTGGGATACTCGTGCCGTCTGCCTTGTTCCCGCCTCCGTTGGTCGCAGCGACCCCCAACAGGAACTCGGCCCCGGTATTCTCGGGGTTGCCGCTGGAGACGCTCTTCAGCGTAGTACTGCTGGCCGTGCTCGTGGTGTGCACCCCATGGCCGCCGTTGCTGTACACCTTCTCACTGTCGAGCGTGTTGCCGCTGCCCTCGACGAAGATGCCGTCACCGGTGTTCCCCTGGACAGTGCCTCCCGAGACGTTGTTGCCGTTGGCCGTAGACGTCAGGTGAACTCCGATTCCATTCCCTGAAATGGTCCCGCTCTTGATGGTGTTGGAGTCCCCTTCGATTCTGACGCCATCTATCTTGTTGCCGCTTACCGCGTTGAAGCTGACACTGTTGTTGTTGCCGATGATCTGAACGCCATACTGGCTGGCACCGTAAGCCCGGATGCTCTTGATGTCGTGGTAATTTGTCTGGATCCGCCAGCCGATGGTGCCACCATACGAGTCGGGACTGATGATCGTGAGCTTCCCGGTGCTGGTGATGTTCCACACCGGCTGGTTAGAATCGGCCGCCGTGACCTTGGCCGAGTCGCACTGAGTGATAATTAGGCTCTTAGTCCCACCCAGCACGAGGTTCTCATTGGTATTGCTAGACAGGCCAATCACCTCACTTATGGCACTTGCGATGGCGTCGTTGTACGCCTTCTGGATCTTATCGTAGTTCTTCGGATTGCCAGGCACGCCGCCGCCACCGAGCGGCTTTGAAGGATTGACTATCCTGGTGAGGAGGTTAGCCCGGTTCGGATCCTCCTTACAGGTGGGATTTTCGTGATTGCCGAAGTCGTTGTTTTGGAGATTCTCGTTCCCGGTCGATATGGTGAAGTTGTAGCCGTTGGGGCCAAAGACCAGCCCGAGACCCGTCCCGAGACCCGCGCAGTTGGTCGCTAGCGTCTCACCAGGCGGGGGCGGCACCACGGTCGGGAACGTCTGTGTCCAGCCGGTTTTCAGTTCCTCGCACACGGTGTAGGTGCCGGCCGGCAGGCCGATGAAGGTATATTGACCAGGACCAGAGAAACCCGTGGCTTGGGGCGCCAGCGCATCGACCCCGCTGCTGTTGATGACGTGGATCATCCAGCCGTTCAGCACGGGCTCACCAGGATCTTTTACCCCGTTGTTGTTGAGGTCATTGAACTTGACTCCGCTCTTTCTACCGCCTGGCCCAAATTCACACGCGGCCCAGAACTGTATATGCGCCGTGTCGAAGAAGAATGTCGCGCCGGGCCCGCCGACATTGGCGGGGAACGTCGGCATGGTGGGGCCCGGACAGACCACGAAGGTTCCTGCCGCAGGATTGGTGGTCCCCCCAGCCGCAATGTAGGTAACGGCGGGGTCCGTGAGGCAGGCCGTCAGCGTGATAATGCCGGGATTCGCCCCGCCGTCGCCATGGGCGTCCAGCGATCCGGGGGCACTGCCCGTGATGTTGCCCTGGAAGGACCGGACCGCGATGGAACCGCCCGTATCACTCACGTTCCCGGTATGGCCGATCGCCTGAATCGTCGCCGTGCCTAAGTCCACATCGCCTACAGGACTCCCTGCACCGCCGGCCTCGATGATCACGGCACCGCCATTTCCGCCCGCGCTGGTGGGGGCGTTGGCGTTGGCCTGGATGGCCAAAGTGCCTAGGCCGAGGGTCTCGACTTTGCCCGTCTTCGCTTTGACGGTGATGACCCCGCCGAAGGTGTTCGTGCTGGCTTCGCCATTGGCGTGGATCAAATAGTTGTCAGTGTCACCGTTGGTGCTGATGTTCTTGAACGCGAACAGATCGATCCACGCCCGGTTGGGGGCCCGGACGCCGTCGGCGTTGACCTCGCCGTTATGCGTCCCCGTGTTGTCGATCGTAATGTTTTCGGCCCAGATTTCCACGCAGGCGGTAAAGTTCGCCGCGCCGCCGAGGGGGTGAGCCGCGGTGTCGAGATTGCAGTGGTTCGGGTCGGGGTTGACGGGAACCGCATGGCCCGCCGTGGTGGTGGATTGGACCAAGCCATAAATCACGACATCGCAAGCCTCGAGGTGCACAAGGTCCGCGCCTGGGTCCGCACCCTTACTGCTCACCTTCCCGCCATCCGTGACGGTGAGGGCACATCCGCCCTTGAGGGTGATCGTGGCGCCGCCCCGCGGCTGGTTGGGGACGCCAAAGAGCGGGTTCGTGCTCTCGGATAACACAGAGCCGTTGATATCCATTGATTTGCCGGACGTGATCTTGATGTCGCCGGCGGACAGGGCGCTATTGGCCGTGACTACCGACCCCGGTTCCATGGTGAACACCCCCGAGAAGGGAATCGCCGGAGGCGTGCTGCCCACGGCGAGGGTGATGTTGCCCGCCTGGCCTCCCCCGCCGGCAACGGTCTTTTGGCTTGAGATCGTCGCGCCGGGTGCCGTGTTGCCGACGCACCCTGCGGCGAGCCCTGCGGTGGTATGGGTCGTGCCGCACAGGGTCATGGAATCCCCGTGGACCGTAATCTTGATTTCGCCCCCGCTGCCCCCCGACGCGTCGTTCTCCGCGGAGATGCTGCTGCCGCTTTGCATGAGAAAGTTCCCGCTCACATCAATCGTGATCGGGCCGGCGCTCGCGTTCAAGTTGGGGAAAGCGGGGGGATCGTTGGCCTCGTCGATGGAGTTGGCTTCCATGATGAAGTTCAGGCCTGGCGCGCCATTGACGTTCAGCGTGATGCCGACGCCGAACGGTGGCCCGGTGGAATCGAGGTGGCTGTTGGCCAGGAAGTGCACCGTCTTGGTAAAGGTGATGATGCCAGTGAACGGGTGAAGTCCTGCTGAGAGCGTACATTCGGTCCCGGCGTCATCGAAGGGCGTCGGGCAGGCTGCCGACGGGGCCGCCCACGCCGCGCCCGCTCCGAACCACAAGAGCCCTGCCACCAAGCCGATCATCAACAAATTATGTCGTTTCATTTTTTCCTCCGTGAAGCTCAGTGTCCTGCCGGCATCGTGGTTGATTGCGACCCGAAAGAGCGAATTTTATTTTCCTCAGGGCCGTAATTTCATTTAAAAAACATTTCCGGATGCGCTAATTTATGCCGTATTAGACCCCGGCGTCAATTGGACTTTAGGCCATAACACTTTAGGGTTATATCAATACTGATAATGAGGAAAGTGGAAACACTGAATTTGTAGGGGAAAGGGAGGGAAAACCTGACAAGGGACCCACCAACGGCCACATTTAAGGGCCAGGGTCCCCTTATTTATGAAACGTTGCCCGTGAGACGGGTAAGCCGGTCGAGGATACGCCCCACCATGGCTCTCGGCACCCACGCCTCTCCCTCGGCCACCACCCGCACGGCCTTCGCCAGAAAATCGGGGAGGACCTTCTGTGAAAGATACCCCCGGGCGCCGTGGGAAATCGCGTCCAGAATAAGGCCCTCGGAAGCACGATCGGGCAGGAGAATGATGCTGGTCTTCGGGCTGTTCTTTCGGAAGAGCGAGAGGAGTGATGCGCCGTTGTCTCTCAACAAGCTCCAGGCGAGAAGGAGGATTCGCGGTCTGAGGGTATTGGTCCCCTTGATCGCTTCGATCGTGCTTCGTACCTCTCCCACCACCAGGATGTCTTTCTCGGGTCGAAGAAGCCGCAGGCACCTGGTGCGGCTGGCTTGGTCTTGATCGGCGACGAGGACGGTGATGGGCGGCATGCGATCACCCTCCATCGTGTGGGCGGCCGTACGCCTTGGCTGGATCGCGATCATATTCACCCGCGAGAAGGGCCAAGCGGACCCGGCCGGGGAGGTCGAGCTTACGAAAGACAGCCATAAGGTGGGCTTTGACGGTGCGCTCGGTGACCCTAAGCTGGCGGGCGATTTCTTTGTTGCTGACGCCGTCACCGATCATGAAGACCACCTCACGCTCCCGGTTGGTCAAGCTGTCGAGGGGGCTCTCCGGTAGACCAATCGAGCCGTCCAGCAGGCATCTGGTCAAGGAGGACAACTCCTCGATCAGGGGAGAAATTAAACTTCGCTTCACCCAGACTTCGCCGTTCAGGACCCTGGACACGGCTTTCTGAAGAATGGCAGGGTCGAGGTCCTTATTGCAGAACCCTCTGGCCCCCGCCTTGAGTAAGGCAATTCCTTCCTTTGCATTGGGAGTCTTGGCCAAGAGGACGATGTTGGTCGAGGGGCTCAATTGCTGGAGAGCATGAACCCCCTCGACCCCTCCCAGCCGATGCAGAGCAAGATCGAGGAGGAGGACGGCTGGCATCAAGTCGGTAATACTTCGCTCCAGCGAGCCTCGATCCGCGACGGTCAGCACGGAGTACCTGGTTTCAAGCGCTTTGCACCACTGCCTGCGCAATCTCGCCGTCGGGGTCGCGATGAGGACCACGGGCCGAGCCGGAGGTCCGGATGTGAGCGGGATGCGTTTCATCCCATGGTCATTCCTGAAAAGCCCATCAGCGGGAACCCGAAGGAGATAGGAAAGAGAGGTGCTGTCGTGTGATGTCGAAATCGAGAGTAGACACTACGCCTTTATAGCAGGGAATGTCAAATACTTATTCCCAAGTGGGGCAATCGTGTCTTGACTTCGTTCAGAGCGGTGAACCAGAATGAAGGCACGATGGCTTCTCGACGCGCGCTCCTCATTGGCGGTCGGTGGGAAGAGACAGGGGAGACCGGCTCTGTCCGTAATCCCTACACGGGAGAAACACTGGCCGAGATCTGCCTGGCCGGCGAGAGGGAGGTGGAATCGGCCGTCCGGGCGGCGGTCTCGGCCTTTCCCGTCAGCCGTCGCCTTCCCGCGCATGCGCGCGCCGAGGGCTTGTTGAAGATCGCGGCCGGCCTGACCGCTCGCAAAGAAGAGTTTGCCCGTTGCCTTTCGTCCGAATCCGGCAAGCCCATCACCGACGCCAGCCGCGAGGTTGGGCGGGCCATCACCACGTTTGCCATCGCTGCCGAGGAGGCCAAGCGGATCCCGGGGGAAATCATCCCCCTGGATCTGACCCCGGGCACCGATCACCACTTCGGGCTGTCGCGGCGGGTGCCGATCGGGCCTATTCTCGGCATCACGCCCTTTAATTTCCCGCTGAACCTGGTCGCCCACAAGGTGGCTCCGGCCTTGGCGGTGGGCAACCCGTTCGTCCTCAAGCCGGCGCCCCAGACTCCGCTGACCGCGCTGATGCTGGGCGAAGTCGTGCTCGCCGCAGGCTTCCCTCAGGGGATGCTGAATATCCTGCCATGCACGAACGCCATGGCGGAGCGCATGGTGACCGATGATCGCTTCAAGATGCTGAGCTTCACCGGCAGCGCCGCGGTGGGGTGGATGCTCAAGGGCAAGGCGGGGAAGAAACGCGTGGTCCTGGAACTGGGGGGCAACGCCGGCGTCATCGTGGAACCGGACGCCGATCTGGATCAGGCCGCCGACCGCTGCACCGTGGGCGGGTTCGTCTATGCCGGCCAGACCTGCATCTCCGTTCAGCGCATTTACGCCCACCAGGCGGTCTATCAGATGTTTCTCGACAAGCTCCTCAAACGCGTCGGTGCCTTGAAGGCCGGGAACCCCGCCGACGAGACCACGGTCGTGGGCCCGCTCATTGACGAAGGCGCCGCGCGGCGGGTCGAGACCTGGATCGCGGAGGCCGTAGTCGCCGGCGCGAAAGTCCGTCTCGGCGGCAAGCGGCAGGGGAGCGTCGTGGAGGCCACGGTCCTGACGGACGTCACGCCGGAGATGAAGGTGAGCTGTCAGGAGGTCTTCGGGCCGGTGGTGACCGTCACCCCGTACGTGAAGTTCGAGGATGCGCTGGCGGGGTTGAACGAGTCCCGGTATGGATTGCAGGCGGGGGTGTTCACCCGCGACCTCAAGAAGGCCTTTCAGGCGTATCGAGACCTGGAGGTCGGGGCCGTCCTGATCAACGAGATTCCCACCTTCCGCGCCGATCATATGCCCTACGGTGGGGTGAAGGATTCCGGCCTCGGCCGCGAAGGTCTTCGCTACGCCATCGAAGAGATGACCGACATCAAGCTGCTGGTTCTGAATCTTTCCTGACGCGCGTCCTGTCGCCGCATTACCGGGGTACCCGTTGCTTGGCGGGTCCTGTCATCGAGCCACCCGGACGTACTCAGGTCGTTTCGGCGTTGCAGCCACGCAGACTCGCCTGTACGTCCTTCCGTTCCGCCCGGGGCCCGCTCGATGCCACCCGCCGTGCAAGGGGTCACCAGCTCAGAGCCTTTCGCCGTTGCAGTCGAGCGGGTGACAACGCATGGGCGCCCAGATGCAGCGCGGGGCATACAGCCGGGTCTGCGGGTCCTCGACGGCGAAATGCTCAGCTGCGATGGGCTATGCGGGGGCAGGACCCGCTCAAAGAGCAACGGGTTCCCGGCTCGGCGACAGGCCCCGCCACTACGAAACCAGCTTGCGAGCCTTCTCCACGATATGACGGGCGCTGATGCCGTACCGGTCCATGAGCTGCTCCGGCTTCCCGCTGTGCGGGATCTCCGTCACCGCCATCTTATGTACCCGGATGCCTTCGCTGCCGACGGCGGAGAGCACCGCATCACCGATTCCCCCGTGCTCGTAGTGGTCTTCGACGGTCAGGATGAGCCCATTCGTCGCGCGGGCGCACGCGAGCAATGTGGCGCGGTCGATCGGCTTGATGCTGTACAAATCGACGATCCTGATCGGGATGCCCTGCTTCGCGAGCTCGTCATACGCCTTCAGGGCTTCAAACACGGTCACGCCGGCGGCGACCACCGTGAGGCGATCCTTGGGACTTTCGCGGAGGATCTTGGACCCGCCGATCGTGAACCGCTCCTCGTTCTTATAAAGGATGGGGGTCTTGGGCCGGCCGGTCCGGATATAGACCATGCCCTGATGGTCCGCCGCAAGGGCCGTCAGCCAATGCGTGCTGACCGCGTCCGATGGACAGAGGACGACGACGCCCGGCTGCACCGCCATGATTGCCAAGTCCTCGAGCCCCATCTGTGAGGGACCGTCCTCGCCAATCGAGACCCCGACGTGCGAGCCCATGAGCTTGATGTTCGACCGGCTGATGGCCGCCATGCGGATGAAGTCATAGGCGCGCGTCAGGAAGCAGGCGAAGGTCGCCGCAAACGGGATCTTTCCCTGGCTGGCGAGCCCCACGGCGGCGCCGACCATGTTCTGCTCGGCGATGAAGTTCTCGAAGAAGCGATCGGGGAACTGCTTCCCGAATTTATCCGTGAAGGTCGAGTTCTTGACGTCGGCGTCCAGCGCCACCACCCGGGGATTCGCCTCTCCCAGTTTGACTAAGGCGGTGCCGAAGGCCTCCCGCGTGGCGACGGAGTCCGTCGGTTTGTAGTCGGGAGGGGGCATCGGCTTGGCGGCTGCCGTTGGTTTGGGTGCGGGATCGGGGAGGCGGATTTGCGGCGCAGGGACATTCGGCTTCAGGCGGGCATTCAATTCCGCCAGCGCCTTGTCCGCTTCCTCCCCTTTTTTGAAGGCCTTGCCATGCCAGTCCGGCTTATCCTCCACAGACGACACGCCCTTGCCCTTGAGGGTGCGCGCCAGGACGACCGTCGGGCGCCCCTTGGTTGTGGCCGCCTGCTCGAACGCGGTCAGCAACGCTCCGATGTCATGACCATCTACGGCCAGCGCCTGCCAGCCGAATCCGCTCCACCGGGCTTTGTACGCTTCCATATCGTGCTGGAGGATCGTGGGATCGCTCTGGCCCAGCCGATTGACGTCCACGATCGCGCAGAGGTTGTCGAGCTGGTAGTGTCGGGCAAGTTCGACGGACTCCCACACGGAGCCCTCGAGGGATTCCCCATCGCCCATGAGGACGTACGTCCGGTAGCTGGACTGGTCGAGGCGTTTGGCGTTGAGGGCAAGCCCCAGGCCGGCACAGAGGCCTTGGCCCAGCGAGCCCGTCGCCACATCCACAAAATTAAGCCGGGGCGTGGGATGGCCTTCCAGATCCGAGTCCAGTGTCCGCAATCGAAGCAGGTCGTTCGGATCGAACGCCCCGGCTTCGGCCCAGGCCGCGTACAAGAGCGGTGCTGCGTGGCCTTTTGACAGGACGAAGCGGTCGTTGTTGGGGTGCTTGGGATTCTTGGGATCGAACCGCATCACCGAGAAGAACAGAGTCGCGACGATGTCGGCTGCCGAGCAGCAACTCGTCGGGTGGCCGCTGCCGGCTTCCGTCGTGGCGCGGACGCTCCAGACCCGCAATTGGGTGGCCTTGTTGGACAAACCGGGGATGAGGGCGCTTGGGGTTTGCACCAGGGTTCTCCTTGTAGAGATTGAATCGGCAGGCTCGGACGTAAACATTAGCAAGATTGCACGGGACAGTCAATGAACAGCGCTCGTCGGTTCCCGGTCCGTTCAATTGACAATCCCCACCGGTATTGTGTAGGTTGAGAGTTCCGATTCAGGTCGGGAGATCGTGCGTGTGACCCTTCAGGATGTGTTCCTTTCCCTCCATCGGTTCTGGGCCGACCGGGAGTGCGTGATCCTCGAACCATACGATCTGGAAGTGGGAGCCGGCACCTTTCATCCGGCCACGTTCCTCAGGGTGTTGGGACCCGACCCTTGGCGCGCCGCGTATGTGCAGCCCTGCCGGCGCCCCACCGACGGGCGGTACGGGGAGAATCCCAACCGCCTCCAGCACTACTACCAGTATCAGGTCATTCTCAAGCCTGCACCGGCTGATATCCAGGACACGTACCTCCAGAGCCTCCGCACGCTGGGTATCGATCCCAAGCAACACGATATCCGGTTCATGCAGGACGATTGGGAATCTCCCACCCTCGGCGCCTGGGGACTGGGATGGGAGGTGCGCCTGGACGGCATGGAGATCACGCAGTTCACGTATTTTCAGGAAGTGGGCGGCATCGAATTGAACCCGGTCTCGGTGGAGATCACCTATGGGACCGAGCGGATCGCCATGTATCTCCAAGGCGTGGACAATGTCTTCGATCTGGAGTGGACCAAAGGCGTGAAGTACGGCGACATCCACCTTGAAGACGAAAAGCAGTTCTCCAAGTACAACTTCGAGGCCGCCGATGTGAAGCTGCTGATGACGACCTTCACCGGCTACGAGGCCGAAGGCAAGCGTCTCATTGAGGAGGGTCTGGTCTTGCCGGCCTATGACTGCTGCATGAAGACGTCGCATCTGTTCAATCTGTTAGACGCTCGCGGCGCCCTCAGCGTCGCTGAACGGACGGCGTATATCGCGCGCGTCCGCGGCCTCGCCCGGATTTGCGCGGAAGGCTATGTGTCGATGCAAACGGCTCATAAGACACCGGCATGACGCGGCCAAAGACCACCGGCCACGAACTGCTGCTGGAGATCGGCACCGAAGAATTGCCGTCCCACTTCGTGACACCGGCCCTGATTGAATTGGAGGAACGGGCCGCCCGCCTGCTCAAAGCCGCGCGCCTCGACCACGGTACGATCAAGACCGTGGGAACGCCCCGCCGCCTGACGCTCGTGGTGACCGGGCTCGCGGACCACCAGGAGCCGGTCGCCACTACCGTGATGGGTCCTTCGAAGGCGGTCGGGTTCGATCCCGAGGGGCGCCCGACCAAGGCGGCGATCGGCTTTGCGGCCGCCCAGGGGGTCCGGGTGGAAGACCTGGAGATACGCGCGACTCCCAAGGGCGACTATGTGTTCGCCGTCAAACGGGAGGCTGGGCGCAAGACCCCGGCTCTCCTGTCGGACCTGTTGTCAGACCTGGTGGGCAGCCTGCCGTTTCCCAAGGCGATGCGATGGAATGACTCAGGAGCCCGGTTCGCTCGGCCGGTCCGCTGGCTGCTTGCTCTCTATGGAGGGAAGCCCGTCCGGTTCCAGTTCGCCGGCCTTACGGCCGGAAATAAGACGGTTGGACATAGATTTCTTTCGTCAAATAAGCCAGTTCCGATTAAAGATTTCAAGTCTTACATGAATTGGTTGGAGAAGGCCGGCGTCATCGTGGACCCGGAACGCCGGCGGGCGATGATCGCGTCCCAGGTCGAAGCGATCGCCAAGCAGAAGCGGGGGCTTTTGCACCGGGATCCTTCCTTGGTGGAACAGGCCGTGTTCTCGGTCGAGATGCCGGAGGCCATCGCCGGAGCCTTCAACCCCACCTATCTTGCCCTCCCTAAAGACGTTCTAGTCACCGCCATGAAGGAACATCAGGGCTATTTCTCTCTTTTGGCCAGGGACGGGAAATTGCTCCCGTTTTTTGTGGCGGTGGCCAACATGGGCGGGCGACATGTCCAGACGATTCGAACCGGCAACGAGCGGGTACTGGCGGCCCGGCTGGCCGATGCCAAGTTCTTCTTCAATGAGGACCGCAAGACCCTTTTGAAAGACCGCGTGGAAAGGCTCAAAGGGGTGACCTTCCACCAAAAGCTTGGGACGCTCTATCAGAAGGTTGGACGCATAACAGCATTGGCCTCGAAGCTGGCTGACACCATTTCTGAAGGGGATCTCGACACGGTCGAGCAATGCCGGCGGGCCGCCACTCTCTGCAAGGCCGACCTCGTGACCGGCATGGTCGGGGAGTTCCCGACGCTCCAGGGGATCATGGGCCGAGAGTACGCGCTGCATGATGGGGAGCGGCAGGAGGTGGCCGATGCCATCGCCGAGCACTATCTCCCCCGGATCGCCGACGATGCCATTCCGCCGAGCCTGACTGGAAGGGTCCTCTCCCTGGCCGATCGGCTCGACACGCTGGCGTCCTTTTTTGCGGTGGGGCTGGTGCCGTCCGGGTCTCAGGATCCCTTTGCGCTTCGACGGCACGCGTACGCCGTCATTCGGATCCTGGTGGAGGGGGAACTGTCGTTGGACCTGGGTTGGGCGCTCGAATATGCAAAAGGGTTGCTGAAGGACCAAGGAATCGTCATGGAGCAGAAGGCCCAGGCCGAGCTCCTGCGGTTCTTCGGGGAGCGGCTCCGGTATTACTGCATGGACGGGGACAAGCTGCGAGGCGACTTGGTGGATGCCGTGCTGGCTCAGCGGCAAACCGGCACGTTCGATCCCCGCGACGTTCGGGCCCGCGCCCAGGCCCTCCAGGCTTTTTCGGTCCGGGCGGAGTTCGAGTCGCTTGTGGTCGCCTTCAAGCGGGCTGAGAATATCACCAAGGGACGCCAGGACGACTCCGTGGAACCGGCTCTGTTCCAGGAGCCGGTCGAGAAGGAGCTCCATGCTTCCTTGATGGCAGCCGAGGGGACCGTCCCCGGCTTTATTGAGAGGGCGGACTACGGGAGTGCACTCGATACTCTGGTCGTGCTGAAGGCCCCGGTCGACGCCTTTTTTCTCGGGGTGATGGTCATGGCCGAGGACGAATCGGTTCGCCAGAACCGGTTGGCGTTGCTCGTCCGGGTGCGGAACCTCTTCCGCCGGTACGCTGACTTCTCGAAGGTCCAGGTGGAAGCGAGCTGACAAGGAGTTCATGCAAGGGTGGTTCATGCCAATTAATTCTTTCGTGAGTCGAGGTCAGCGTGGCGACTAAAAAATTCGTGTATTTCTTTGGCAAGGGTAAGGCCGAGGGCCGGTCGGGCATGAAGGAATTGCTCGGAGGCAAAGGCGCCGGCCTGGCGGAGATGACCAACCTCGGCGTCCCAGTTCCCGCCGGGTTCACCATCACCACCGAGGCGTGCGTGGCCTATTTCAAGAACAAGAAGAAATATCCGGCAGGGCTTTGGGAGCAGGTCCTGCGATACATGACACGACTGGAATCGGCGATGGAGGTGGGCTTCGGGGATGCGGCGAAACCGTTGCTGGTTTCGGTGCGCTCGGGGGCGCGGGCCTCGATGCCGGGGATGATGGACACGGTGCTCAATCTGGGCCTCAATGACCGGACGGTCCAGGGATTGATTCGGAAGACCCGGAATGAGCGGTTCGCCTACGATGCCTATCGGCGGTTCATCGCCATGTTTGCCGTCGTCGTGGTGGACCTCAAGCGCGAGCGGTTCGAGGAGGCCCTGAAGGCCAAGAAGGCGGAGGTGGGCGCGGTCCATGATACCGACCTCGATGCGAATGCCCTCAAGGACCTGGTCGGGCGATTCAAAGCGATCGTGAAATCGGAGACCGGCCGCGAGTTTCCGGATGATCCGTACGAGCAGCTCAGGATGGGCATCAACGCGGTCTTCACCTCCTGGTACGGGGCCCGCGCCGTCACCTATCGGCGACTCTATGGGATTCCCGACGATTGGGGAACCGCGGTGAACGTGGTGGCCATGGTTTTCGGAAATATGGGGGACACCAGCGGGACCGGAGTGGCCTTCACCCGGGACCCCGCGACGGGCGCCCCGAAGTTCTTCGCGGAGTGTCTCCTGAACGCGCAGGGCGAGGACGTGGTGGCCGGCATCCGCACGCCGCTGCCGATCGAGGCCCTGGCGAAGCCTCTGCCGAAGGCCTATCAGGATCTCATGGCCACCTACAAAAAACTGGAGCGCCACTACCGCGACATGCTCGACCTGGAGTTCACGATCCAGAAGGGCAAGCTCTATATGCTCCAGACCCGGGTGGGGAAACGGACGGGAATCGCCGCCGTCCGGATCGCCGTGGACATGGTCAAGGAAGGGGTCATCACCAAACGCGAGGCGGTGATGCGGGTCCTGCCTGAACAGCTTGCCCAGTACCTCTATCCGATCTTCGATCCTCAGGCGGAGAGCCGGCACCTGCCCGTCGGCAAGGGCCTTCCGGCAGGGCCGGGCGCCGCCGCCGGCAAGATCGCGCTGACGCCGGACCGGGCTGTGGAGATGAAGGAGCGGGGCGAGCGCGTCATCCTGGTCCGGCGTGAGACGAGCCCCGACGACATCCACGGCATGAACGCGTCGGCGGGGTTCCTGACGGCCAAAGGGGGGATGACCTCGCACGCAGCGGTGGTCGCTCGGCAGATGGGCAAGGTGTGTATCGCGGGCTGTGAGGCCCTGGACGTGGGGCATGACGGGATCGTGCGCTTCGGTTCGGTCACGCTGAAGGAAGGAGACGCCCTCTCCATCAACGGATTCACCGGCGCCGTGTACGCGGGAGAAATTCCGGTGATGGAGTCCGAGATCATCCAGGTGATCCAGGGGCGGATCAAGCCGGAGCGGTCCGAGAAGTACCGGTACTTCTCGACCCTGCTCAAGTGGGCCGACGAATTCCGGACGCTCGGGGTGCGCGCCAATGCCGACGTCCCCGACCAGGCGCTGATCGCGCGCGGCTTTGGGGCGGAGGGCATCGGGCTCTGCCGGACCGAGCACATGTTCTTTGCCGAGGACCGCGTCCCGATCATGCAGAAGATGATCCTCGCCAAGACCCGGGAAGACCGGGAGCGGGAGCTTGCCCGGCTGCTGCCGCTTCAGAAGAGCGACTTCATCGGCCTGTACCGGGCGATGAAGGGATTCCCGGTCACCATCCGCCTCCTCGACCCGCCGCTCCATGAGTTTCTCCCGAAGCGCGAGGATCTGATGGTGGAAATCGCGCGCATGGAGCTGAACCGGGCTGACCCGGCCACCATCAAAGAAAAGAAAAAGCTGTTGGCCCGCATCGAGGAGCTGCATGAGTTCAATCCGATGCTGGGTCTCCGCGGGTGCCGCCTCGGAATCACGATGCCGGAGATCACCCGGATGCAGGTCCAGGCCATCCTGGAAGCGGCCTGCGAAGTCACCCGCGAGGGGATCAAGGTGGTGCCGGAGATCATGGTCCCGCTGGTGGGCCTCGCCGCCGAGATGAAAGCCCAGAAGGACCTGATCCGGGAGGTCGCCTGGGACACCATGCGCCGCTATCAGACGAAGTTCCAATTTCTCGTGGGCACCATGATCGAGCTGCCCCGCGCGTGCGTGACGGCCGACAAGATCGCCCTCGAGGCGGAGTTCTTCTCCTTCGGCACGAACGACCTGACCCAGACGACCTTCGGGTTCTCCCGCGACGACGCCGCCAAATTCACCGATTTCTACATGAACCGCCGCGACCGCTGCCCCCGGTGCCAGGGCCGCGACGTGGACCAGAAGACCATGACGTGCAGATCCTGTGGCCTCCACCTCAGCGAGACCCCCGAAAACATCCTGAGCGCGGATCCCTTCGCCACGCTCGACCAGGAGGGCGTGGGCGGGCTGATGCGCATGGCGATCGAACGGGGCCGGATGGGACGCCCCGACCTCAAGCTCGGGATCTGCGGCGAGCATGGAGGAGACCCGCCCTCCGTGGTCTTCTGCCACGACCTCGGCCTGGACTACGTCAGTTGTTCCCCGTACCGGGTGCCCATCGCGCGATTGGCCGCCGCCCAGGCCACCATCCAGGCCGCGGACTCTCTTGCGGCCAGGCGCGCAGTCGCGCGAAGGCATGGGGGCCGATCCCCGTCTCCACCGCCCCGGCGGCGGGCCCGTCGTTAACCACACGTTGCATTCTTCCGGCCGAGATCAGGATGAGCGTTTCATGGCGCAGGCCCTCAGACTGGCCGGACGCGGCCTCGGGACCACCAGCCCGAATCCGCCGGTCGGGGCGGTGATCGTGCGCCGCGGCCGTGTCGTCGGCGCCGGATACCACCAGCGCGCCGGCGGCCCGCATGCCGAGGCCGTGGCCCTACGGCGTGCGGGTCAGCGGGCGCGCGGGGCTACCCTCTATGTCACGCTGGAACCCTGTTGTCACCTTGACAAGCGCACACCCCCCTGCGTCCCGCTCATCCTCGCGAGCGGGATCACGCGGACAGTGATCGCCGCTCTCGATCCGAACCCCAAGGTTCTGGGCCGGGGCGTCACGGCCCTGCGCCGAGCCGGGATCAGGGTGGAGGTAGGCGTCGGCCGCGGCGAGGGGCATCGTCTGCTTGAGCCCTATCGCACCCGCGTCACCACCGGTCGCCCCTTCGTGACACTCAAGGTCGCCGCCACGCTGGACGGCAAGATCGCAACTGCGAAGGGCGAATCCCGTTGGATCACCGGGCCCGCGGCGCGAAAGGCGGTTCACCGCTTACGGGCGCAGTCCGATGCCGTCCTGGTCGGAATCGGGACGGTCCTGGCCGACGATCCGAGCCTGACGGTCCGGACCGGCCGAACCGGAAGACGGGCCCCGCTCAGAATTGTGCTGGATCCCTCGCTCCGCATTCCTCTTCGGGCGAAGGTCCTCACGGATGCCAAGGTCCCCACGCTCATCGTCACGACCAAGTCCGGATCGGCCGGGAAGCGCGTCGCCCTCACGCGGCGGGGGGTTGAGGCGCTGGTGCTTCCGGCTCGCCGGAGACGGATTGCCTGGACCACATTGCTGCGGGAGCTGGGCCGCCGCGGTGTTTCGTCTCTCTTGATAGAAGGAGGCGCGGAGGTCAACGCCTCGGCTCTGCGAGAGCGCGCCGTTGACCGCGTGCTGTTTTTCCTTGCGCCCACGATCCTGGGAGGGAGGGACGCGATCAGCGCGATCGGAGGACTCTCGCCCCCTCGCCTGGCCCACGCGCTGGCGCTCAAGGGGGTGACGGTCACCCGGATCGGCCCGGACATCCTGGTAGAAGGCCGCTGCCGGTGAGGGCGCGGTCTTTCGCCCTGCTCTGCAGCGTCGGGCTGTTTGCCTTCATCAGTTACAATCTCGTCCGGATGCCGGTGCTCTCGCTGTTCGCCCGCTCGCTGGGGGCCGGCCCGGAGGCCATCGGATTCATCGTGTCGGCCTCCACGCTGACCGGGGTGTTTCTCAAATGGCCGGCCGGGGCCCTCTCGGATTTTTATGATCGCCGGTGGCTCCTGCTCGTCGGCCTGCTGGCTTTCGCCTTGCCCCCCTTCGCGTATCTGCTGATCACCGACGTCGGCTGGCTGATCGCGCTCCGTTTTGCGCATGGCCTGGCGACGGCCGTCTTTGCGCCCATCGTCCTGGCGGTGGTCGCGGACGTGTTCCGGGAGAGTCGGGGCGCGGCGTTGGGGTCCTACACCGCTGCCACGCAGGCCGGGGCGATGCTCGGGCCGCTGCTCGGGGGGTGGCTCATCGTCGCCGCGGGATTCCCGGCCGCATTCCTCGCCGCCGGCGCCTTGGGCTCGACGGCCCTGCTGTTGTTCTTCCTCCTGCGCCTTCCGCCGCAGATCCCCCGCGTCTCCTCGCAGGCCGGTCCGGTTTCCGTCCTCACGGACATGGTCCGCGGCGCACGGACGGTCGTGGGGAACCTCCGCGTCCTGGTGACCAGCGCGACCGACGGGGCGCGGCAAACGGCCAACGGCGCGCTGATGGCGTTCCTCCCGATCTATGTCCTCGGGGTTGGGTTTGATGCGGCCCAAGCCGGCGCCTTGTTCGCCGTCCAGAGCGTGACCTCGTTCTTCTCCCGTCCGACGATGGGCTGGGTCTCCGATCGGATCGGGCGCCGCCCGCTCATCCTGCTGGGACTGGTGGTGTGCGCGGCCTCGCTGGCGGCCATTCCGTTCACCAGGCCGTTTCCGGGGCTCATGGCCCTCTCGGCCCTCTTCGGGTTCGGCGAGGCCATCGTGAACGCCGCGGCCGCCGCGCTCGTGGCGGATCTGTCGGAGTTAAAGACTCTGGGCTCGGCGATGGGCATGCAGGGTTCTATCATGGACATCGGTCATGCGAGTGGGCCGATCCTTGCGGGCCTGCTGATCGGTGCGCTGGGATTTCAGGCGGCCTTTTCCATCATCGCCGGACTGGTCCTGCTGGCGGCCGTAGGGTTCCATGTCGTGGTGGGACAGGAGAGGCCGGCCGCCGCCACGCCTTGACGGCGCGGGCAGAGCGTACTACGCTGGGAAAAAGGAGCGCACACCGTGTTCACCGGCATCATTGAGGAGATGGGGGTCGTTAAAACCGTTACCAATGGCAAGAGCGGGACCGGTCTGACCATCCTGGCCAAGACCGTCCTGGAAGGGCTCACGATCGGGGACAGCATCGCGGTCAATGGAGTGTGTCAAACCGTGGTGGGCTTCGACCCCACGCAATTTACCGTGGACGTCTCGCCGGAGACCATGAAAGTCACCACACTTGGGACGGGAAAGGCCGGCGACCCCGTCAATCTGGAGCGCGCCATGCGACTGAGCGATCGTCTGGGCGGGCACCTCGTCACCGGCCATGTGGATGGAGTCGGCACGGTCCGCGACCGCGCTCAGGACGCGAACGCGATCCAGATGACGATCGCCGCACCGCACGAAATCCTAAAATTGTGCGTCCTCAAGGGGTCCATCGCAGTGGACGGGATCAGCCTGACCATCAACGAGGTGACCGCGCAGGGGTTCCGAGTCACCCTCATTCCCCATACGGCCAAGGTGACGACGTTGGGGGTGAAACGGGTGGGCGACCCCGTCAACCTGGAAACGGACCTCATCGGTAAATTCGTTGAACGCCTCCTCCGGGAGCGCGAAGGGCTCCCCCGGCAAGACATCAAGATCGATCAGGATTACCTATCGCGTCGCGGCCTGATCTAGTCTCCGGCCGGTTGCCCATCTATTTTTTGCAGTGCTATGATGCTCTCAGGTATAAGGGAGGAGCACCAGATGAACAATCTCAGGAGTCTCATGTTCGCGATAGTGGCGATCGTGATCTCCGTGGCGATCGCGCACGGCAAAAGTTTCTTCAAGCCCGGGGACCCGGCGCCGAATTTTACCCTGGAGACCCTGGACGGCCAAACCGTGAGCCTCGCCCAGTTTAAAGGTAAGGTGGTTGTCCTTGGCCTCTTCCATATCTGCGAACCCTGCCTCATTCAGGGAACCGAGTTGCAGAAGGTCCACGAGGCGCTGAAGGGCAAGAACGTGCAGGTCCTGGGGGTCAACTCGGCCGGGAACTCAAAAGATAAGGTAAAGGAGTTCTTGAAAGAATTTCCCCTCAAAGTGACCTATCCTTATATGATTGACCCCAAGAAAGAGACCGATAAACTCTATGGCGGCGGCCGCTTCATCCCCAACGTGTATGTCATTGACCAGGAGGGGAGGGTCCGCTGGCAGCGGGTCGGCACGATGGAGATCGGTGGGGCCGAGGTGATCAAGGCGGAGGTGGAGAAACTGCTCGCGGCGGACGGGAAGACCGGAGGGGCGCTGTGAGCGACGAGTTCGAGGAGGGCAAATTGAAATTCCTCGAAGCGGTCAAGGGCCTCGATGCGGGGGTGACGGTTGTCATTCCGGTCACGCCCAGTCGGGGCTTGTTCTTGATCTCCCTGACCAAGGGCAAGGCGCGGAAGTTCATCTCCGTCAACGAGGACGACATCCTGGATCTCCCGGAAGATCCCGCCATCCTCAACAAGGTGACCGGGGAAATCCAAAGCGCCATCGCGGAGCTTGCCGCCGGCTGAGGAACGACCCATGAAAACCATCGCGCCCGGCATCCAGCAATGGTCCTGGTTCTCGCAGGAAAAACAAATAGACTTCAACGGCCTGCTCCTGACCGCCAATGACCACTGCATTCTCGTCGACCCCCCGCCGATGGACGCCGTCGACCGCACCGCGATCCTGAAGGGCCCCCCGGTGGACTACGTGCTGCTCACGAACCGGGATCATGTCCGGGAGGCGGAGTCCTGCCGGCGGGACTTGAAGGCCAAGGTGTACGCCCCCGCCGCGGACGCGCCGTTGATGGACCTTCCCATCGACAAGACCTTTCACGACGGCGAGCTCCTGCCGGGGGGCATTTGGGTCATTCATCTGAACGACATGAAGTCCCCAGGCGAATCGGCGCTGTTCCTCGACCGGGGGAAGGGGTATGTGATTCTGGGTGATGCCCTCATCGGGAAACCGGCGGGCCAGCTCAATCTTCTCCCTGCGGAGAAATTCGCCGATGTGAACAAAGCGAGGCAGGGACTCACCCGGCTCCTCAACTATACCTTCGACACGGTCCTGGTGGGAGACGGTGCCTCGATCCTCACCGGAGGCAAGGAGGCGGTTCGCCGGGCCCTCGAGGCCTGATCGGACGTGCCCGGCGCCATCGTCCGATGCGAACGCTGTCCTCTGCGCGACTCAATCAACTCGGCAACGATCACTTCGGGCGCGGGCGTTATACCGAGGCGTTCGCCTGCTACCAGCAGGCCCTGGACTGCGACCGCCGGACCGGAGACCGGCGGGCGCTCGTGGCCACGTTGGGAAACCTGGGCAACATCTGCGCGGTCAGCGGGCGGCGGAAGGAGGCGGAACATTACTACCGGGAGGTCCTGGAGCTGCAGAAGACCCTCGGAGACGACCCGGGCATTGGCACAACGCTGGCGAACCTCGGGAACCTGCGGGCCGATGCCGGCGAATGGGAACGGGCCCGAGCCTACTACCTCGAGGCGCTGGACATCCTGGATCGCACGGAGGACGTAAGGGGGCTGGCGATCCTTCACTCGGACCTTGGACTGGCGGCGCGGGAGACGGGCGATTTTGATGAGGCGTTGCGCCGCTACGAAGTGTCCCTTGCGCACATGCGGCGCCTCGGGGATCAGGCCGGCGTGGCGGACGCCTACCGCATGATCGGCAAGACCCTGGCCCTCTGCGGGAGGCTCGACGAGGCAGCGACGTGCGCGCACACCAGTCTCGCGATCTGCGGCCGCCTGCAGGATGAGCTCCGCGAGGCCGGGGCCCTGTATCTTCTGGCCGGCATTCGGGAAGAGCAAGGCCAGGTGGCCGAAGCCGCCGAGTTGTTCGAGCGCGTGGTCGCCGTCGACCGCAAGCATCAGTTGCCGAAGCTCGGAGAGAACATGAACCGGCTCGCGGTGCTGCGTGCCCGATGCGCACGGGAACAGGGCCCAATCGCTCTCCCCGGCGGGGAGAGAGAAGGGTGAGGGGCACCGGAGCCACGCGATGAGCAGCGTCGTCACCATCGGGTTTCTGGACCGGACCCAAGTCTGTGTGCAGACTGAGTTCACGCCCCCGCTCGCCGATGACGAGCGTCGTGAGATTCTGATCCATACCGCGTTCCTGACGGCCCGGGCCTTCGCGGCCCTTCCCCCTGAACGGCAGCAGACCTTGGCCACCATCCTTAAGGAATGGGTCGCCAAACGGTTCTCCACGTGCCCGGTGCAGCTCGTCGGAGGCGACCCTATGGTCGGCCTGCCCCGCTTCGCTTCCACATTCCTGGCCCCCGTGCGCGAATACGCGCTGGCCACCAACGGGTGCGGGCCGGGCGCGGACGGGATCGAATACTTTTTGCCGATGGCTGCGGCGGGATACCTGCGCCACATCGCCGAGTCGGAACGCGATCCGGCGGAATTGCTCAAGCCCGCGCTGGCGCTGTGCATCGCCGTCTCCATCCACCCCATCACGGTGGCCTCACACTTCAAGGTCGCCACCGCGAGCCTCCCGAAGGTGGATTGGGTGGTGGAACGACCCGATCAGGGCGAACTGCCCCCCGGGGATGAGACGGGGAGAGGCATCCATATTCCGAGTGGCCTCGCCTCCCGCGCGGATGGGGCTTCGCAGGGCCTCCGAGACCGCCGATGGACATTACTCTTGTCGGCGTCCCTGGCCGCTCTGCTGATCGTCGCCGGCGTACAATATTTCTCCACGCTGGTGCCCACGCCCACGGCCCAGCTCAGTGTGCCCGCTCCCGCCTCTCCCGCGGATAATTCCACATCCCCTGCCCCGTCTGGATCGGAATTGGGGCCCGCCACCCCGGCGCCCGCGCCGAACCTTCCCTCGGTCGCCGCGAGCCTGGATCCGACGCCGGCCAAGTCCGCTCGGCCCGCTCCGTCAGAGAGCACCCTGGCCTACCTGGGCGCCCTCCGGGATCTGGCGGAGAACAGCCTGGCCCAGGTCGAAGTGATGGTGGTCGCGAGCGGAGAGGCAGGCCTCTCGTCCGCCCATCGGACCGAGACCCTCGATTACGGGATCCGAAACCTACGCCGATGGCAGGGGGTCTATGACACGCTGGCACCGCCTCCGGAATATGAGGAGCACCATCGGGCCGTCGGGCGGATCTTGGCCGATCTGACCAGCCTTGGCCGGAGTCTCCCGGCGCCTCAGACCGAGCGGACAATCCGCCTCTCCACCGACCGTCTCGCGAAGATACACGCCGATTTAGAGGGGGTCCTGGGCTCAGTGGACGACCTATTGCCATAATTTTCCTTGATTTTCCTAAGAACATCACGTATAAGTATTAAACTCTTTCTGATTCATGCACTCCTTTATATATGTTTGAAAAAGCATGGTCGAGGTTTAACTTGGTCAAGGAGGGTAGCCCGGTGAGCACATCTCCGCAATTGCTCCTGTACAGTCGTCCCGTTCGGTTGAACCGGGTGACCCACGCCAAGCTTCGTTTTTCTCCCTTGACCAGCTTCAATTTCGCCCGAAAGGTTACGGCTATTCCGCTCATGGGGGTGGAGTTTCCCATCGCCTGCCGCCAGTATCCGATCGTGTTCATCAAGAGCCCGGACGGCAAGATCGGCGCACAGGGCGTTCTCTCCCTGGCAGAAGGCGTCAATTCCTTCGTGGACCCCAAAGGCCGCTGGACGTCCACCTATGTGCCCGCCTTCGTCAGGCGGTATCCCTTTGTGCTGGCCGAGATCCCCGGTAAAACGGACGACTATGACGTCGCCTTCGACGAGGCGAGCAACTGCTTTTCCTCGAAAGAGGGCGAGGCGCTGTTCAACGATCAGGGCGCGCCGACCACGTTCCTCCAGGCCCAGATCGACTTCCTGCAGCGCTTTCAGGCCGAACACCAGCGAACCCAGCAGTTCCTGGAGACATTGCAGGAAGACGGGCTCCTCACCCCGTACAACGTAAATATCGTGCGGGGAGGGGACCAGGCCAAGTTCGCCGTTCGAAATGCCATGGTTGTCGATGAGGCCAAGCTGGCCGGTCTCTCCACCGAGCACGCTTCAGCCTATCTGCAGAGCGGGTACTTCGCGATGATCTATGCGCACCTGATTTCGTTGCAGAGTTTCCTGTCGGTCGCGAACCGCACCGGGGACCCCGCAGCCGAGGTGGCGCCCTGGTGGGCCAAATAGGGAGCCGGAAACGCTGAACCCGACACGCCTGGATCCCACAACCGGATTGTGAGACTCGAGTCCGTACCGCGACTCGTTGGGATTTTGGCTCTGGCGTTGGCTGATCTTCTCGGATCGGCAAGCCTGCCGGCGCGGGTGTCGGCACAGGTGCCGCCGACGCCCGACATTCTCCTGGAGCAACAGCGCCAGTCAGAAAAGCAAAAGAAAAGACAAGAAGAACTCACCCAGCCCCCGCCCTCTCCCCGGATAGACAAGCCCCCTAAGCCCCCTGTACCCAAGGCCGGCGAAGCGAAACTCAAGGTTTCCCGAATCACGTTCAGCGGCAATACCGTCCTCGCCACCTCGGAACTGGAAGCAGTCGTCGCGCCGGCCCTGGGAAAGGAGCTGACCCTGCGCGAATTGAACGACGTGGCCGCCCTGGTCTCCAACTATTACGCGAGCAAGGGATACATCCTGGCCCAGGCTTACCTTCCGCCGCAAGAGATCCGGGAGGGTGTAGTGGAGATGGCCGTGCTTGAGGGGAAGATCGGGACCATCGAGGTCAGGGGGAACAGGCGGTATATGATGTCCACAATCTTGTCCCCTATGGGGCCGGTCCAACGATTGGGCGTGATCCACGAGGCGACATTGGAGACCGCTCTGAATGAACTGAATGATTATCCGGGCCTGAATGTCCGGGCCGCCCTCATGCCCGGCAAGACGCGCGGCCTGACCGATCTGGAACTGACGGCACAGGAGCGGATTCCCTATTCCCTCTCCCTGGACGTCAACAATTATGGATCCCGGCTCACCGGCCCCTGGCTCTATGGCACTGAAATCGGGATCGGCAATATCTTCGGGATCGGGGACAACCTGACGCTCCGAGGAACGAAGTCCAACACCCGGCTCTTCTTCACCAACACGGGATACCTGATCCCCGTGACCAGTTTCGGGACCAAGCTGAATCTGAACTGGACCCACTCCGAGAACGTCGTGGGGGAAGAGTTCGGCGCGCTTCGTCCCACCGGCCGGGCGGATGTCGCTTCCGCCGATATCCTCCAGACAATCACCCGGACCAGCGGGTTCAGCCTCACGGCCAACGGCGGGTTCGACTTCATGACCTATCGGAACATCGTGTCCGGCATGCTCTCCAGCAAGGACGAGCTCAGGGTTTTCCGGGTCGGGGTGCGGGGCGACTATCGAGACCCCTTCCGGGGGCGGACGTCCTTCGGACTGACGGTGCACCAGGGTGTGGATTTCTGGGGAGCCTCGAAGCAGAACGCCCCGGGGACGAGTTTTGCGACCGCTTCAGGAGGCGCGGGCCCCGGCATGTGGACCAAGGCCACCGCGGATCTGGCCCGGTTTCAGTCTCTGGGCTTCCCCATCATCCAAAACCTGCCGGTCCTTCCCGACGTGCTGAACGACAGCTATCTGATCCTGCGCGCCTCGGGGCAGATCGCAGGCGACCGCCTGCTGTCGCCCGAGCGTTTCTCGATCGGGGGCTATTACTCGGTTCGGGGGTACCCAGTCTCCGAACGGATCGGCGACAACGGCTACACTGGCACAGCGGAATTGGTCGTGCCGATCCCGTCCGCCTCCAAGGTCCCGTTCAGCCGGCTGGCCTGGAAGGAGATGGTCCAAGTCGCGGCGTTCGTGGATCAAGGAGGGGTCTTTTCCTCACCGGTGCAGGGCCTGGGCGGCGAGCATGGTAGATATCTGACCGGCGCAGGCGGGGGCCTCCGCATAAACGTGCCGTTCGGCGTGCCTGAGCCGGTGGACCGCGGGAACCTTTCGCTAAAGATCGACTGGGCCTCGGCCATCGGGCGTCCCAGACCGAGCAGCCGGGACCAGGGCATCACCTTGAACGATGTCGCCGGCAACGGCGCCGCAGGCGTCCTCTACGTCAGCGGCTCCTTGCGGTTTTAATCCGTCTTCTTCACACCCGGCGCGTCCTTGCCGGGCTCCTCGCCTTGCACGATTGTCTGTCCAGCCTCATTGGTGCGCTGCCGCTACTAGGATTACCATCTACCTGATCAGATTTCAGACGGCATGTCCTTAATTAATCGTTTTAGCCTACGTATTTTAATTCGTGTCAACCGTATGACAGGAACGTACCAATTATAGGTACCGGGTTACCCACGCACCCGCTTTTAGATAGGGGACTCCCTCTCGCTTTTCAGGCCATAAACCTCTCCTAAGCTCATGATTCCACTGGATATGCCGATATCTCTATAAGGTAGCGTCGGCCCGGTATGCAATTTGCTCGTTTCCCCTTGAGAAGTATCAGAAATAGGTATGCCTAGGACTTTGAAACTATGAGCGGTCGGAAAGCCAAAAGCCTGCGTCGAGCGAATCCGAGGAAGGCGGCTCCCTCAAGCGCCCGCATGCCGGCTAGGAAGACCACCCCCACGTCGGGAACGTGGTCGCGGGGCCTTGCCGCCGCCGGCCTGATGACCGGAGCCCTGGTGCCGTTGGTGCCAGGGGCCGCATGGGCCCTTCCGGAAGGCGGTACGGTCGCCTCCGGATCCGCCACCGTCAGCAACCCCTCCGGGACCTCATGCGGATCGATCAGGCGAGCGACCGCCTGATCATGGACTGGACCCGGTTCAACATCGCCGCGAACGAATCCGTCCGCTTCCAGCAGCCCAGCGCGGCCTCCATCGCCTTGAACCGGGTGGCCGGCCAGGAGCCGAGCGCCATCTACGGCTCACTGTCCGCCAATGGGCAGATCTTCCTCATCAATCCCAGCGGCATTCTTTTCTCGTCGAGTTCCCGCGTGGATGTGGGCGCCCTGACCGCCAGCTCGTTAAATATCAGCAACCAGGATTTCCTCAGCGGCCAATACCGCTTCGTTCAGGATCCGAACCATCAGGGCGCCGCCGTGGTCAACCAGGGCATCATCACGGCCGGTTCGGGCGGCTACGTCGCGCTCCTCGGCGCCGCGGCCCGCAACGAGGGGATTATCCAGGCCCACCTGGGGTCCATCGTGCTGGGTGCCGGCAAGGCCGCGACGCTGGACATGCGCGGGGACGGGCTGATCCAGTTCGTGGTGACGGACGCGGTCTCCGGCGACGTGACCGGCCCAAGCGGAGAGACCCTGTCGTCCTATGTCTCCAACACCGGCACCCTGCAGGCCGACGGCGGGACCATCGCGCTGCAGGCGCGCGCCGTCAACAGCGTCATCAAGTCGGTGGTGAACCAGGAAGGAGTCGTCAAAGCGACCTCCCTGGTCAACCATGGCGGGGTGGTCAAGCTCGTGGCCGAAGGCGACAACAGCATCGCGTGGAACAAGGGCACGATCGATGTCTCGGCGGGCGAAGCGAACGCGACCGCTGGGAACGTGCTGGTGTCCGGCCCCTACGCGGGCCAGTCCGGGACCATCCTGGCCAAAGGCGCGGACGGCGCGCCGGGCGGCCACGTGGAAGTAACCTCCACCGAGCGGACACTGTTGTTTGCTGGCAACGCCATTGATGTCAGCGGCGGCGCGGGGAACGCGAACGCGGGGTCCGTCCGCGTCTGGTCCGACAATTACACGGCCTTCTCGCAGGGCGCGACCATCCTGGCGCGAGGCGGGGCCACCGGCGGCAGCGGCGGCTTTATCGAGGTTTCGGGCAAGGAAAACCTGAACTTCTCCGGCTTCGTGGACACCCGCGCGCCGCACGGCGCCATCGGCACCCTCCTGCTGGACCCCAAGAGCATCACGGTTGCGACCGGGGGGACCGCACTGCTCACCGATGTGGACCAGTTCACCGACACCGCGTCCACCGATGTCACGATTGCCCCGGCCACCATCAATGCGGCCGCTTCGAACGTGGTCCTGCAGGCGAACAACAACATCACGGTCTCCAATAATGTCGCGATGACCACATCCGGCGTCAGCCTGACCATGCAGGCGGGTAACACGATTACCATCGGCACCAATATCAGCGTCAGCACCACCAACGGAGCGATTTCGCTGACCGCCAACGATAACTCGGCGGACATCGCCAATCGCGTGGCCGGGGCCGGCGGCATCACGATGAATTCGGGGTCGAGCCTGAGTTCCGGCTCCGGCGACATCACCCTGACCATCGGCACGTTGAGCACGGCCGGCGACATCACGCTGCGGACGCTTACCACCACCGGCGGAAACATCTCGATCAGCGGCCAGAATAACCTCACCCTCAACAACACGGTGGATGCCGGCTCAGGAACGGTCACCATGAAGGCCAACCAGGATGGCTCGTCGAGCCAGGCCTTTACCATGGCCAGCGGCGGCGCGATCACGACGACCAACACGACGGCCAACGCGGTCCTGATTCAAGTCAATAAATCAACCGGCGGCACCGGCGGGGCGGCACTGCGAAACATCACCACCGGGTCCGGCGGGACCATCACGGTGTCGACCGACACCGGCGGCAACACCACCGGCACCGACATCACCATGGGGACGTCAGGTCTCGCGGGCCTCGACGTGGGCACCGGCACCATCACCCTGACCACCCCCGCCACGACCGGCGTCGGCATCGGCACCAGCGGAAGCAATATTCCTACGACGGCGGGCACGATCACCGCCACCACGGGGCAGGGGAGCCTCTACATCACGAACAGCGGCGTCGTGAATTTCACGGGCTCAGTGACCAGCACGGGTGTGATGTCAGTGACGAATACCAGTGGCAAGTTGACCGTCTCCGGGGCCACGTCGGCGGGTTCAGGTGCGGTCACGCTGATCGCGGACGACATGGACATCAATGCCGCGCTGAGCGGTACGGGGGCCTTGACCCTCAAACCGTATACCGCAAGCACCACGATCGGCATCGGCGGCGGTGCGGGCAGCTTCAACCTGAGCACGGCCGACATCGGGAACCTCGCGGACGGCTTCAGCTCGATCACGATCGGCCATGCCAGCGGCACAGGGGCGGTCACAGTCAATGCCATCACCTTCAACGATCCCGTCACGATCCAGTCGCCCTCGGGTGCCGGCACGGTCACGGTGAATGGCGCAATCACAGGAGGGTCCGGGGCCTCGGTGACCTTGAAGGGCGCCAGCGGGATCACGATGAATGCGGGGATCACGACAGCGGGTGGAGCCATTACCCTCAGCAACAACGCGACCCTGGGCGCCGATGTGACGCTGGACAGCACGAACGCCGGTGGAACGGCCGCAGGGGCGGATATCACCCTGAGCGGCACCACCAATGCTGATGCCGCCGCCAACAATCGTTCGTTGACTTTGAAATCAGGAACGACCGGCGATGTTATCCTGACCGGCGCGGTGGGTGGGACGCAATCCCTCCAGGATCTGATCATGGCCGACGGCCGCGACCTCACGGCGAGCGCCGCCGTGACGGTGGGCAGGAATGTAACCATCTCCAGTGCCAACGCAAGGGATATCACCTTCAATGCGGCCTTGACTGCGACCAACGCGATCACCCAGTCAGCCTCCACCGGGAGCACGTATTTCAAGGGGGCGACGAGCGGGGCCTCCTTTGATGTGACGGCCAAGACCCTCCTCGAGCCTCAAAGCACGCTGACGGCAACCGGCGGCGGGAACATCTCCCTGACCACGGATCAAGCGACCTTCACCGGCGGAGCCAACTCGATCATCGGCACCGGGACCCTCACGATACAGCCCACGACGGCAAGTACCACTGTCGGGGTGTCCGATAGCACCGGGACCCTCTATCTGACCTCCACGGACCTCACGGCTCTGAAGCAGGGGTTCAGCAGCATCACCATCGGCCGGAGCGACAGCACAGCCAACATGAATGTCGGGTTTGGCACCGCCACATTCAAGGACCCGGTCACATTACAAATGGGAGGGGTGGGTGGAAAAGTCACGATGAATGGGGTCTTGACGACGGCGGCCACGAACGCGCCCATTACCATCATCGCGGGGACCGGCGATGGCGGGACCTTTTCGGGAGGCTCAGGCGGCACTCGAACCATTGCCTCCGGCAGCGGCGCAATCACCATCAGCGCGGATTCCATTACCCTCAACACGACCGCGAACGTGATCACCGGCACAGGTTCCATCACTCTGCAACCCAGGACCGCCTCGCGGCCGATCGTGATCGGCGCGGCCGGCGCCGCCTCGGACTTCGCCCTCTCGACCACGGAGATCGCGTCACTCACGAACGGCTTCAGCAGCATCACGATCGGACGGAGCGACAGCAGCGGAACCGCCACGATCAGCGCCACGACCTTCAACGATCCCGTCACCATTCGAACGCCTTCCGGCGCGATGACGGTGAACGGGACCATCACCGGAGCGGGCGACGCCTCGGTCACCTTGACGGGCAGCACGATCGCGCTGAACGCCGGGGTCACGACCGCCGGCCAGGCGATCACGCTCAACGGCACCACGTCGCTGGGCGCCAATGTGACGCTGGATTCGACCAATGCCGGCGGGTCGGCGGCGGGCGCGGCCATCGATCTCGAGGGAACAATCAACGCGGATTCCTCTTCCAACAACCGCACGCTGACCTTGACGGCGGGGACGGGCGGGGCGGTCACGTTGGGCTACGCGGTGGGCGGGAGCCAGTCGCTGTCGACCCTGACGGTATCCAGCTCGACCTCGACGAGCCTGCAGGCGGTCACGACGAGCAGCACCATCCAGGTCAACGCGCAGAACGCGATCACGCTGAACGGCGCGGTGAACGCCGGCTCCGGGACGGTGACCCTCGCGGCCAACAAGGACGGGTCGGGGGCCAACAGCTTCACGATGGCGGCCGGCAGCTCGATCACCACGACCAACGCGACGTCGAGTGCGGTGGCGATCAACGTCAACGCCGCCGGCGGCGGCACCGGCACGGCCGATCTGAGGTCCATTACGACCGGCTCGGGCGGCACGATCACGGTGGCGACGAACACGGGGAGCAACAGTACCGGTGGCTCGATCACGCAGGCCGCCGGCACACTGAGTGCGGCGACCGGCACGGTGGCGCTCTCGACCGGCAGCGCCAGCGCCGGCATCGGCACGAGCGGCACCCCCATGGCGACGACCGCCGGGACCGTCACCGCCAGCACGGGATCGGGAGGCGTGTACGTCACCGAGACCGACGGGGCGAGCTTTACGGCCACAGCGACGGGCGCGGGGCCGATTGCGCTGACCAGCACCACCGGCACGCTGACCATCGCGGGCACGACTTCCAGCAGTTCGGGGGCACGCCGGACAATCCGGGAACCGCCAATGCGTGCGGCCTCGTAGTGCTCGACGCGGTGTCGATCAACGACACGGGATTGGGCTACACCTACAACGGCGGCAGCGGCGTCCGTTCGAT
>JBGPTH010000028.1:0-34829 GCA_041490525.1 Nitrospiria bacterium | reverse complement strand
TATGGCCGGCGCGGATCTCGTGAGTACGATGGAGTTCGGCGGATCCGAGGTCATCAACGCCTGGCTGCATGGCGGCGCGGGCGGTCCGAACGGGATCCCCGGCGACTACCTCTGGCTGAACCAGCGGCCGAGCTTCCTCGACGCCGGTCACTGGGGAATGCTGCGAGTGCTGGACCGTGGTAACAAGGCGATCCTGCCGTTGGAGCCTGCGGCGCCGGCTACCGAGCGGGCGGAGGAGCCAACGCCGTCCATTGCCACGCCGGCTGTGTCGAAAGCGGACGTGGTTCGGTAGCGTAACCTGGTAGGGGCACGGCACGCCGTGCCCCTACTCGTCAACCTGCTATGGGGGAATTCGACCCATGAGGGTTGGGTTCCCCCGCTTCTTCTTTGATGATGGGGTGTCCGTAAGGAGGCCAGATTGTGATGAACTATTTGATCAAGCGGACGTCCATGCTGATGATGGGGAGTGTTCTCGCATTGGCATGCGTTGATAGGACGATGGCTTATGAATCAGTACCCGTGACGAACGGAGGAACGGTGCAGGGAAAGGTGAGCCTAAATGGAACCCAGCCGCCTCCGAAAGAATTTGAGCTGCGGCGCTACCCGGACAGGACCTTCTGTGGTCTGATCTCGGATGGGAACGGCAACCGGCTGCTCCATGAGGTGATTGCCGGCCAGGAGGGCGGCTTGAAAGATGTGGTCGTGGTCGTCGATGAGGTGCAAAAGGGAAAGCCCTTCACCTTCACCGGGGCCCAGGTCGAGGCCAATATCTGTCAGTTCCTTCCGTTTGTGACCGTCGTCGGCGACAAGCGGGAGATTACCGTGACCAACCGCGATAAGATATTCCATGATATTCAGGGATATTCGTTCGATCGGCAGGGAATCGATATCGTCCTGCACCGGGCGTCCCTTGAGAATAGCGGGACCACCGATACGGTGAATCTGACGAAAGGCCGAAAAGCCTTCGTGATGCAATGCGGGCAACACCCCTACATGCAGAATTGGGGGTACGCGATCGATAACCCGTACTATGCCATCACCGGCCTGGAGGGCCGGTTTACGATCGGGGACCTGCCTCCCGGCACCTACAAGGTGACGGCTTGGCACCCGGCGATTGATCCCCAGACGAAGGAGGTGACGGTCACGGCGAACGGGGCCGTCAGCCTGGATTTCACCTTCGAGTATAAGCCGCTAGGCGAGTTCGGAAAGGCGGAATGAGGCGAATGCTGTGACGGGTCTCTTGCCAGTTCCCTGGTTTTCCGAGATAATGACAGATAAGAGGCGCGATTCAACAGGGAGCCCGGCGGACCATGAGAGTGAAAAGTGGTGCGTGTCTGCTCCTTGTCGTTGTGTTCTCCACCCCGGCATGGTCCTTTGAATTTTCAGCCCAACGGATCGCCAGAGATCAGGGAAAAGTGATCAGCGCGCAGGTGAACGCCAGAGATGATCGCTGGCGGTTCGAGTATGCCGAGCCCCAATCCGGCGCGATGGCGGCGATTATCCGCCAGGACCGACAGGTCGTGTGGCTGATCTTGTCCCTGCACCGCATATACCGGGAAGTGCCGATCGTGAGGGAACACTTGCTCATGGTCAGCGAGAAGATGGACGGGGAGGTCTCGCGTGAGTTCATCGGGACCGAAGACCTGAACGGCTACCCCACCGAGATGTTCGAGGTCGCGGTCATGGCCAAGGGCGAGCCGCAGCGATACTACCAGTGGGTCACGCAAACCCAACGGTTTCCGATCAAGACGGTCAGCACGCGGGGCGATTGGTCGGTCGAATACCGCAATGTGATCTTCGCCAAGCAATCCGGTCTGTTCTTTGAACCCCCTCGCGGGTACGTGCAGGCCAATTCGCAAACGCACCAGTAATCCGGATTCTGTCGAGCGGAGCAACGGATGAGGAGGACGACAAGTACGGTCTGCGGGTTGACGCTCGGGATCGTCTTGTCCGTAGCAGGGGCCGGCCGGTCTGGCGCCTATGAGTCAGTGCCCATCACGAACGGCGGGACCTTGCAAGGCAAGGTGTTGCTCAAGGGGACTCCGTCGCCACCCAAGGTGTTCGAGTTGTGGCGGTTTCCCGATAGGAGCTTCTGCGGGTTGATCTCGAATGAAAAAGGCGCCCGGTTTCTCCGCGAGGTGGTCACCGGGCAGGACGGAGGCCTGAAAGACGTGGTCGTGGTCATCGAAGGCATACGAAAGGGGAAGCCGTTCACCTTTGATTCCGCCCAGATGGAAGCCAACGTCTGCCAGTTCCTCCCATTTGTTTCCGTCGTCAGCGACAAGAGACAGATCACCGTGTCGAATCTCGACCCAGTATCGCATGACATTCAGGGCTATGCCTATGATGCTGCCGGGGTCGACATAGTCCTGCATCGCCCCTCGCTGGAAAAACGGGGGGTGACCGACGTGGTTAATCTCACCAAAGGCCGGAAGGTCTTCACGATGCAGTGCGGGCGGCATGCCTACATGCAGAGTTGGGGCTATGCCATTGACAACCCGTACTACGCGGTGACAAACCTGGAAGGTGCCTTCACGATTGACGAGTTGCCGCCGGGCTCGTATAAACTCAAGGCTTGGCATCCGGTCATGGGCATGCTTGAGCGTGAGGTTACGGTGGCGCCCAACCAGAGTGTTTCGCTGGAGTTCACCTTTCAGTCGCGATAGTGTTATGAGGACCGCAGATCTGCCAGCCGCTGGTGCCCTCTTTCTCGGCCTGGTGTTGTCCGTGCACAGTGTGGCTCTGGCCGGGTCCGAGCCCGCTTCGCCCTCACCTAGCCGGGTTGAGGTGACGCTGGCGAATGAACTCAGGCAGGATGCGGATGCGATCAAGAAGGAGTTCGAGGCCGCCGGCCTGTCCAATGTGCATGTTCAATTCATGCGTCAGGGGCAGCCTCCTCCAAACATCGGAGTGGGGCGGGATGTCCCGGTCGAACGTGCCCAGACGGCGATTCGTCTGGCGAAGAAATACAATCGTGGCGTCCAAATACTTTTGCCGGAGCATCTGTTCCCCGCGAGCTTCATCACGATCGCATCGTCCAACTTCGATGATACCGTCGACTATCCGATCGATGAGGCGGCCCTGCGTCAACTGGAGGATCCAGCGCTCACATCCGAGCAGTTTCACTCCTTGTACCGGCGCCTGACTCCGCCAGGAAAGGCTCCGGTCAAGAAAGGAAGGTCATTTTGATTAAATTTCTGCCATTCGCAGTTGCGTTCGTTCTTGCGTGTGGCGGATTCGCGCCCGTTGCCTTCAGCGCGTCTTCCAAAGAGGTGCAGGAGCATGGGACCGCCATGCTCAAGGATGCGGAGGACATGGTCATGCATGGGGGTATGGGAGACACCAAGGCGATCCTTCATCACTGCCGGGAAGTGACCCGTCATGCCCAGACGATCCTGAAGCTGTTGCCCCCGTCGGATCCCCACGGCAAGGAAGCGGCGGTTCATCTCCAAGAGGCGATCCGGTACTGCCAACGGGTGGAGAGTATGGGCGAGAACATAGACCCGGGCGCCCCCCTCAATCCCGCCACGAAAGCGCGGGCCGCCGTTCGCGAGGCGGTCAAGCATCTGTCCGCCCTCTCCGACGAAGGGAAGCACTGAGCCCGGTTAGCGTCCCTGCCCTTTTGGCTCCGGGCTGGTCGGTTGCTGAAATGGGCCGACCGCGTTCTGGTCGCGGCCCGGCTGGTAGGTCTGCAGCATGTCCGCCAGGACCGGCATCAAGACGGTCCGACCGGTCGCCGGAGATTTCATCCGGACACCGCGCCCCTCGTTTCGGCCCAGTGAGAAAATGTGCAGCTCAATGATCTCGGTCTTGGTCTCGTCCAGATAGGAAAAGCTCAATTGCCTGGCGGGGAGCCCCCCGAGCGTGACCGGTCGGTCTTCCTGCCACTTCAACGAAATGTTCTTCTTGGCGTAATACTCTCCAATGATCCGCCGATGGGCGGCCGCAAACTCGTCCAGCGTTTGCCGGCCGTCCTGGCTCTTGCCTTCGGCCAGATTGAGGAAGCCTGTGAGCCCGACCTGGCTTTTCGGAACCGGAGGAGTGAGGAGGATTCCGGAGCCGTCAGGCAGCGGTTCTCCCAATCGCCAATCGGAAGGGTAGCGGACTGAAAAGCCGAACCGCGCATTCGTATAGAGCTTCCAGGAAGGCCCGGAGCGGTCCGGCTTGTCCGTGGCCTGCTCCCCCGCCCAGGCTCTCCCCGTGATACATATCGTGGCGATCAACAACAAGCGGATGGCCCACATACGCTCCTCCCCCCTGGAAAAACTTTCCTAATCATAGCAAACTCTCCACTTTTCGTAACCCGCTCCGCAGACGGAGGGGCTTTTCCTTTCTTTAGAGAACCTCCCGCCCATCCGATAAAGAAATTAAATAACCTCGACGGGCTCACCGGGGGGGGCCATCCGATGACGCACAAGACGGGAGGAATGCCGGTCGCGCTGCTCGCCATTCTGATCCAGCCGGCCTGGGGCTTTGAGTTTTCGGGCCAGCGGATCACCAAGGCGGAAGGGAAAGTGGTCACCGCTCATGTGAATGCCATGGAGGATCGCTGGCGGTTCGAATATGCCGAACCCCAGTCCGGGGCCATGGCCGCGATTATTCGGCTCGACCGCCAATCCACCTGGCTCATCCTCTCCATTCGCCGGATCTATGCGGAGGTGCCCATCGCGCCGGCGCACCTCCTGCTGGTGAGCGAGAAGATGGAAGGAGAAGTCGTCCGGGAATTCATCGGGACGGAGGACCTGAACGGCTATCCGACGGAGCTCTTCGATGTCACGGTCCTGATCAAGGGCGAGCCCAAGCACTTCTATCAATGGGTCACCACGGATCAGCGGTTTTGCATGAAAATGGTGAGCAAAGGAGGGGACTGGTCGGTCGAATACCGGAACGTGAAGTTCGTCCCTCAACCGGTGCGGTACTTCGAACCTCCGCTCGGATTTAGGGGTGACCATCCCGTGAACCCAGAGGCGACCCCTCCGCTCGTGAATTGAAGGCCGGATCCTCCCCGCCCTCCTGTTTCCGCCTCCACACCCTGCGGTGCGCGGCGGGCTGAAGGCCTCCGCGCGTCGGTTCTTTGCGCCCTTCGATAGATTCTCACAGCCGAGGATGATACACTTTGCACCGGCGCCTGACCCTGGAAGATGTGGAGTCTATGAAGACGATCCTGGTCGCCGATGACGAAGAGGACGTGAGAGTCATTGTCGGGATGCGGCTCTCGCGGGATCCGCAGTATCGTCTCCTGGAGGCGGCCGACGGCCCGTCCGCGTTGGCCCTCGCCCGGAAGGAACACCCGGACCTGTTGATCCTGGACTGGGCCATGCCCGGCATGAACGGCGATGCGGTCCTGAAAGCGCTTCGACAGGACCCGGCCACGGCGAAGATTCCCGTGATCATGATGACCGGGAAGGAAGAAATCGCCGCGCTCGCGAAAGAATACGCGAAGGAGGGGTTTTCCTACCTCGACAAACCGTTCAGCCCGCAAGAGTTGGAGAAAAAAATCAAGGAGGCGCTTCGCCTCCCCTAGTCCGTAGGCTCACAGCGGGAGCCGCTCGTCGTTCGGATCAGAGCCCATCGGCTTATAGTCTGACGCTTCGCCCTTCTGGGCAAACCTAAACCCCTCGTCTAGCACGAGTTCGGCGGTTTCCTTGGCAATCGGACGGTCCGCCTTGTCGTACACCCGTTTTAAGGCCCGCGAAATCATCGCCTCCGGCGCCGTGGCGACCCTCACCTTTTTCTCGGTGGAGGTTTCGACTTCATGGATCACCGCCACATTCGTCGGGTCATCCATGACGACCGTGAGCTCATTGCCGACCTGGCTGATCGGGCATGCTTTATTTTTTTGGGCATACACTTTCTTGATCCATTTATCCATACGCGGATCAAGATCGATGGAGTCAAGATCATTGATGAAGTCTATGTTGAGGTGGGCGGCCAAGGCCTCTTTGAGATTCTCCTCGGTCATCAAGTTGAGCCTCAGCACGGCCTGGCCAAGGCGTATTTTGTGCGTCTTGTGATATTGGAGTACCTGATCGAGTTGAGGTTGATCAAGCACGCCGGCCTTCAACAGGATTTGGCCGAGGGGGGACCGTTTGCGGGAGCTGTCCAAAATGGAATTGAGCTGCTTGCGGGTGATGACGTGGAGCTCCACGAACACCTGCCCCAGAGGCGTATGGTGCTTCCGCGTAGCCTGGAGGTGAAGCGCCTCCTGGAGCCGATCCTTCGTGATCAGTCCGGCCTTCAACAGGAGATCGCCCAGCAGAGGGGGCGGGGAGGTTGGTTGCGCCATCGCCATAGAAATAATCCTGACACCGAACCGGACCGCCGTCAAGAAATCTTCGCCGTTCCGCTTTATGTTTTACTATTCCCGTCCGATAAGAATAATAGGAGAAAAGGAATCAGTCCCTGGGGCATCGTGACTCATGGACGCCGACAAAATATTACGCCTGCCACCTGCTGACCCGATCCCCGTCTCTGCGCCTCCACCGGCGCGGCACGGCGGGAAGGAGAAGGACAAAAAGTTTGCCCTCAAGCAACCCCGCAGCGCCCAATCCCACGCTCAAGAGGCTCCCAAGACTCCCGCCGGTGACTCAACGCACAAGATAGACATCGTCATCTAGGAAGGGTGGCGGGCCAGGCCGGTCTAGCGGGAAGGCGTTGGCTGGGGGACCAGGATTCGAACCTGGGTAATCAGATCCAAAGTCTGATGTCCTACCACTAGACGATCCCCCAGCGTACGGAGAGGATCATACAGCAACCTGCCGATTCCGCGCAAATTCCATGCGCGCCCCTATTTCTGGAAAAAGTTTGTGGCAGGTTTGAAAATCGATGGCGGCGAAGCGGCGCAAGGTTTCCAGGCAAGGTGGGAGCCTGCTTGAAGAGAATCCGACCGCTGCTAACGCAGTTGACCCCGAAACAGGAAACCAATGTCAGGTTGGACCTACGCGCCCCCGAGCGGCCCAAATGCGATGGCCAGAGATTTATCGCCGAACCGGGCCATCGACTGACCCCACTGGTACACGAACTTGTGAACCCCCGGATCTTCGGGGATCAGGGCCTGCACAATCCAGCGCCGGCTCGTCATGATGATCCCGCGCCCTTTCTGCTCGATCTCGATGGGACAATTCGAGCGGAGCTCAGCCGTGATCTGTGTCTCCGACCAGAACACCTCGCCAAAGACAATACATGGTTGCGGCAGCGTGCTCTGGGTCGGGATCCCAGACCCGTTCGCCAGAAATCCGGCAAGAAGCACCGTGGAGAGCCACATGCGTCTACCTCCCTGTGATGGCCCTGAAGTAAGCCTTCCCGGCTCTTAAAGTTTCTTATCGTCAGGTTCCGGTAAAAACTGAAGAAATTGGATGGTGGGGGCTACCTGTCCTTGAACTGCACGTCCCGGTAGGAGGCGAGCGCCGACGACAGGCGGGCCTTCAACTCCAACCGTTTCGGCTTTCCGGTGGCGGTGTACGGGACATCCCGCCCGAACACGATCACCTTGGGACGCTTCGCGAAGGGCAGCCGGCCTCGGCAGAACTCCAGCAGGCCGGCCTCGGTGGGAGGCTCGGCGTCATCTTTTGGGACGACATACGCGGCGATCTCCTCGCCGTAATACCGGTTCTCGAAGGGCACCGCCATGGCGAACTTGACGGAGGGATGGCCCTTCAGGATATCATCGATCTCCAGCGGGGAGATGTTGACGCCCCCGCGGATGATCAGCTCCTTGATCCGGCCCGAGATGAACAAGAACGGCCGCCCCTGTCCATCGCGGATGTAGAAGCCTTCGTCACCCGAGCGGAACCACCCCCACTGAAAGGCCGCCTCATTCGCATCCGGCCGCTTGAAGTAGCCCGCGCAGACCGTCCGCCCGCGGATGCAGATCTCCCCCCTGGCGCTTTCCTCCACCTCGCGGCCGCGCTCATCCAGGATCGCCATCTCATTGTGGCGGAGGGGAAGGCCGATCGAGGGAAACTCATAGCCGGTCAGCCAGCGGCGATGCTCGTCAAGAGGGAGGTCGTTCGGCAGGAAGCAGGAATAGCAGGTCGTCTCCGACAATCCATACCCGTGGCGGATGGGAAACCGAAACCGATCCTCGAAGCGCGCCGCGGTCTCCTTCAGCAAGGGCCCGGCCCCGCAGATCAGCCCGCGGAACCGATCGAGCGTGTAAGGCGCGATGTCCTCGTTCGCCTCCAGGAGAAACTCCAAGAGCGTCGGCACGACGCTCACGCAGGTCACCTTCTCGTCCTCCAGCCTCCGCCAGAAGGCGGCGGTCTTGAACTTCCGGTTGAGGACGGCCCCGCCCCGGAAATAGAACGGCGTCACCAGCGTGACCACCATGCCGTTCACGTGGTGGATCGGCAGGACGCACATCAACCGGTCATCGGGCCCGAAGCCGTGCCAATCGGCGATCCCGTCCGCGTCGATCAGGAGGTTCTCCGCCGTCAGGATCACGCCCTTGGGCGGGCCGGTGGTGCCGGAAGTATAGACGATCAGCGCCTCGTCGGAGAGGCTGCCTCCGGAAAGAGCAACGTCAGGTCGAGACTCTGCCAGTTCGTCGGAGAACAGTCGGCCAAACCCGGGACGAGGCTCCTCCCCCACGACGACCACCTCGCGGAGGCTGGGGACCTGACTCCGGAGTCCCTCAATCTCCTCCAGATAATCCTGCCAGCAGAAGACCACCGACGCCTCGGAGTGCTCCAGAATGTAGCGCTTCTTCTCGATCGGCTCCTCGACGTTGATCGGGACGACCGCCACCCCGAGCGCCCAGGCCGCGAAGTAAATGATCACGGTCTCGTCGTGGTTGAACAGCACGGTCGCCACGCGGTCGCCCCGGCGCAGACGAAGCCGATCCCGCAGGAGAGTGACCGCGCGCCCCACCCGGTCCCCGAACTCCGCGTAACTGTACCGGCGGTGAACGTGGCGATCGTCGTCGTGGTACGAGAGGAAGGTCCGGCCGGCAAGGCCGGGATCGCTCACCCGCGAGGTAAAAAACCCGGCGAACGAGGTCCACGGGAGGTCGAACGGCGGGCCGCCCATCCGGCGGGCCTGGAGGAGACGCTCACGTTCGCCGGTCGATGGGGACATAGGCTTGCGGCGGCGGCCCGACGTAGGACGCACGGGGCCTGATCAGCCGGTTGTTATCTTGCTGTTCGATCACGTGCGCGCACCAGCCGGTGATGCGCGAGCACACGAAGACGGGCGTGTAGAGGTCGCGGGGAATGCCCATCAGGAGGTAAGCCACGGCCGTGTAGAAATCGAGGTTGGGATGGAGCCCTTTCTCCTGCTGCATGACGCGATCCACGATGGTCGCAATGTCGTACCAGCGGGTGTCTCCGCACGCCCGGCTCAAGGCCTCCGCGTGTCGCTGGATGATGCGCGAGCGGGGATCGCCTTTTCGCAGCACGCGGTGGCCGAATCCCATCACCCGCTGCTTGCGCGCCAGCTTCTCCCGCACCCAGGCCTCGGCCCGGTCGCGGCTCTTGATCTCCAGCAGCATGGCGGCCACCGCCTCGTTGGCGCCCCCGTGGAGCGGGCCCTTGAGCGCGGCGATGGCGGACGTGATCGCGGCGTGCAGGTCGGTCAGGGTGGACGCGGTCACCCGCGCGGCGAACGTCGAGGCGTTGAACTCGTGCTCGGCGTAGAGGATCAGCGAGACGTCGAGCGCGCGCGCCATCGCCTTGGCTTGCTCATCGCCCTGTCGGTCGGTCAGCAGATAGAGCAGGTTCTCGGCAAAGCTCAGGTCGGGTCTCGGTTGGACCTGGCGTTTGGCATGGGCCAGTCGGTAGGCGTTGGCGATGATGACCGGGGTCTGGGCCAGCAGGCGGACGGCCTTCCGGAGGTTGGCCTCGTGAGAGTCATTGGTCCCATCCGGGTCGGTCATCCCCAGCAGGGATACGCCGGTCCGTAAGATGTCCATGGGGTGCGCGCTCGGCGGGACCACTCCGATGAAGGCCTCCACCGGACCAGGCAGGGGCCATTGCCTGCTCACCTGCCCGGAGAAGTCCTCCAGTTCCTTGCGCGTCGGGAGCCTGCCGAACAATAAAAGAAAAGCCACCTCCTCGAATGTCGCCTGCTCCGCCAGGTCACCGATCGCGTACCCCCGATAGCGAAGGCCTATCTCGCCTTCGTCCACCTGGCAGAGGGCGGTCTCGCCGGCGATCACTCCCTCCAGCCCCGGACTGTAGGCTTGCACGTCAGTCTTTATTTTTTCGCCCATATCGCTCATGGATGGCTTGGTCCTGCCGCTCGTAGTCTGCATAGTTCAATAGGTCGTAGAGCTGCTGCCGGGTGTGCATCTTGCCCAGCGAGTCCCGCTGGGTGCCGAGGGCTTTTAATTCGATCAGCAGAGCCTCCACGGCCTTGGTCGTCACCCGAAGCGCCGTGACCGGAAAGAGCACGACGCGATAGCCCAGATCCTCGAATTCCTTGGCGGTCAGATAGGGCGTCTTGCCGAACTCGGTCATGTTGGCCACAAGCGGCGCCTTGACCCCCTCCTTCGACAGGCTCTGCGCGAACGCCCGGAACTCATCCGCCGTTTCCAGCGCCTCGGGGAAGACCGCATCGGCCCCCGCCTCCACGTACGCCCGCGCACGCCGGACGGCCCCGTCGAGACCCTCGACGGCCCGCGCGTCGGTCCGGGCCACGATGAGAAAGTCCGGGTCGCGCCGGGCCTTGACCGCCGCCGCGATCTTCCGGACCATGTCGGAGACAGGAATCAGGCGCTTGCCCGGCAGGTGCCCACACTTCTTGGGCATCTCCTGGTCCTCCAAATGAATCCCGGCCACCCCCGCCTTCTCGAAAGCCCGAACCGTCCGCATCACGGTCAGAGGCGGGCCATAGCCGGTGTCCGCATCCGCGAGCGCCGGGATCTCCACGGCGTTGGCGATGGTCCCAGCATCGGCGACGACTTCCGCCATGGACAGCAGCCCGATGTCCGGAAGCCCCCTCGCGGCCGCCAGCCCGGCGCCGGAGACATACGCGGCGTCAAAGCCCGCGCGCTCGATCTGCATCGCCGTGAGCGCATTGAACGCCCCCGGCATCACCACCGTGCCTCGCGCGATCAATTCCCGCAGGCGACGTGATTTGGTCACCCTCGTCTATCCCTTTCTATCCAGCTTCAAGAGCGGCATCAACGCGCCGATATCTTTCAGCTTGTCCAGCTTCCATATCAGGTCGATCACCTTGCCGGCCCGGACCCGGTTCAGCTTCCCCTCCGCCAAACCCCGGAATTTTTCCTCCACTTCGCGGTCCGACATCGGGTTCCGAGGATGCCCCAACGGAAAATCAATCTGCTTCACGTATTCCATGCCCGTCGTCGTGCGCACGGTGATCCGTGTCGGCATGGCCTGCGGGTACCAGCCCCGGAACTCCTCCTGTTCGACCACGCGGACCCGTCGCATCAGCGCGTGCAGGACCGGGTCGGCGATCCGCCTGGCGGCGAACGACCGATCGGTCACGGTCCCGTCCATCAAGGCCACGGCCACGCAATACGGAAAACTATGGTCGGCCGTCTCCCGTGTCCGGGGTTGCCACTTCTCGGGCTCGCGCCCGATGATCTCGATTGCCACCTCGTAACTGCCAATCTCGACCTCCCTGATCCCATCCAGAGCCTGGCGCCCTTCCTTCTTGAGCATCTCCCCTCGGACCACCAACGCCGCTTCGACCGCGGTCTGGGCGTGGTACTCCGCCGGATAGTGCTTGATGTACGTGTCCACGATCTTGAAGGGGGCCCCTTCCCGGCGCCCGCGGCGCTCGCCCCCGAACGCCGAAAGGTCGATAGGCCCCGAGACGAGATTCATGAATCCTTTCTCGCCTTCGAAGATCGGCGAAGGGCCGGTCATCCCCAGTCGGGCGAGCAGGGCGGCGAACACGCCGTTCCGCGCGGCATTCGCGAACGCGCAGGCCTTCCACATCGAGAGATCGCCGACCCGTGTCTGCCGGAGGGCCACGTTGGCCACGCCGGCGAGATTGACGGCCTGGACCATGGCGGCTTCCGGAAGCTTCAGGACCGCGGCCGCGGCCAGCGCGCTCGAGAACGGCCCGTACGTGACGTGGTCCCAGCCGCGGGGGCGGAGCGCCGCGGCGTCGCAGAGGCGGCACTGCACCTCGTAGCCCAGGACGATCGCCAGGATGATCCGCTTGCCGGACGCCCGGGCCGCCTCCCCCACGGCCAGCACCGCCGGGATGTTGTCGGAGGGATGCGCGGGCTCTTGCGAGAGATAGGTGTCGTTAAAATCCAGATAGCGGACCAGCGCGCCGTTGGCGAAGGTGGCCAGATCGGGTAGGGTCTTGTGGCCGGTGCCCCACAGCGTCGCGCCGTTCGGGACCTTGACCGACTGGGCCGCCCGGCGGGCGATCCGGCAGGGCTCGGCGCTCCAGGCGCCGAAGGCGCATCCCAGGCTGTCCAGGATCCGCCGCTTGACCTCATGGACCACGTCGGAGGGCAGGTGCTCGTAAGAGAGGGCACGGGCATATGCGGCGAGGTGATCGGCAATCACGAAGGCCCCACCAATTCAAGCTTCATCGAATTGTACCACACCGACAATAGCGGGATGATCGGGATTTTGCTACCATAAAACCTATGGGGGACGATCGCCAGACCCTCGAAGTGGATGTCCTGTTCGTCGGCGGAGGCCCCGCCAATCTCGCCGGGGCTCTGCACCTCATGCAGATCGTCAATCGTCACAACGCGCGGGCGGCGGTCGGCTCGTCATCCGGCCCCCAGCTCAACCCCCAGATCGCGGTGATCGAAAAGGGACGCGATGCCGGGGCCCATGCCATTTCAGGGGCCCTCCTCGATCCCACCGCGCTGGAAGAGCTCCTGCCGGACTACCGCGAGCGGGGCTTCCCCTTCTCCCACCGCGTGGCGCGGCACGGGCTCTACTATCTGACGACGAACGGCCGCCTCCGCATTCCCGATTTGTTGATCCCCCCGGCCTTCCATCAAACAAGATGCTATGTGGGGTCCCTTCAGAAACTGAATCTCTGGCTGGCGGAGCAGGCGGAGGCCGCCGGCGTCAATCTGTTTTATGATACCTGCGGAGTCGAGATCCTGTATGAAGGGAACCGGGTCTGCGGGGTCCGGACGGGCGACAAAGGGCTGGAGGCGGGGGGCGGCCGGAAGCCCAACTACGAGCCCGGCGCCCGGATCAAGGCCAAGGTGACGGTGTTCGGCGAAGGCCCCTACGGGACGCTGGCAGAAGACCTCATCCAGAAGTTCAAGCTGCGCGAGGGGCGGAACCCCCAGTCTTACGCGCTCGGGGTCAAGGAAGTGATCCGGGTCAAGGAGGGCGGGTCGCCCGGCCTCGCCGTCCATACGATCGGCTATCCGCTCGGGCCCCGTCTCTTCGGCGGCGGATTCTGCTACGGCCCCGCCGACGGGCTCTATGCGGTCGGCCTGGTGTGCGCGCTGGATTGGGAGGACCCCCAGATGGACGCCCACGCGCAGCTCCAGCGGTTCAAGCAGCATCCCTTCATCCAGGAATTCATTCGGGACGGCGAGGTGATCGCGTACGGTGCCAAAACGCTGCCCGAGGGCGGCTATTTCGCGGTGCCCCGCCCGTACGTGGACGGGGCCGTGCTCGTGGGCGACTCGGCGGGATTCCTCAACGTGCCGTACCTCAAGGGCATCCACTACGCGATGAAGAGCGGGATGCTGGCGGCCGAGACGATCCTCGAGGCCCTCATCCGCGGGGAGGCTTCTTCCGCCGTGCTGTCCTCGTACAAGTCGCGCCTGGGGGCCTCCTACGTGATGCGGGACCTGTACCGGGTGCGGAACTTCAGGCGGGCCTTTGCCAGGGGGCGGCTCTCCGGCCTGGTGCTCGGCGGGGCCTCGATGTGGACCGGGCTCGGCCCGACCAGACCCGGCGGCGTCCGCGAGGACTTCAGGCACCTGCGGCCGCTGAGCGAGGCGGCCGGCGGCCGTTGGGTCGGCGAGCCCGCCGCGTCCGACGCCGGACTCGTCGTGGACAAGCTCACGGACGTCTTTCACTCCGGCACTCAGCACCGGGAGGACCAGCCCTCCCACATCCGGATTCTCGATCCGGACCGGTGCCTCAGCGAATGCCTTCCCCGCTTCGGCGATGCCCCTTGCACGCATTTTTGCCCGGCCAAGGTCTATGAACTGGTCGGCGAGGGAGCCGCCCGCCGCATCCAGGTGAACTTCGCCAATTGCGTGCACTGCAAGACCTGCGTGATCAAGGACCCGATCGACGTGCTGGGCGAGGACCACGTCCAGAACATCGATTGGCGGGCCCCCGCCGAGGGCGGGCCGCGCTATCAGGGGTTATAACGAAAAGGAGCACCGCATGCCACGCCAATTCGTGATCGTCGCCATCGCCGAGCGCATCGCCACCGTGACCTTGAACAACCCTCCGTCGAATCTCCTGAGCACGGCGGTCCTCAAGGAGCTCGATCAGGTCTTCAGCGAACTGGAAGCCGACAACACGGTCCGCGTGATCATCCTCACCGCCCAAGGCCGCTTTTTCTGCCCGGGGGCCGACATCAAGGAACTCGCGCAACTGCTCACCCCCCACCAGGGCGCTGAGCTGTCGGCGCGGGGCCAGGCACTGTTGAATCGCATCGAACGCTTCGACAAACCCGTGATCGCCGCCCTTAACGGCACCTGCCTCGGCGGGGGCCTGGAGATGGCGATGGCCTGCCACATGCGGGTGGCGGCGGCGGGCATCACGCTCGGCCTCCCGGAGATCAAGATCGGCCTCATCCCGGGATTCGGAGGAACCCAGCGGCTCTCCCGCATCATCGGCCCGTCCAAGGCCGCCGAATTGATCCTCACGGGAGAGACCCTCACTTCGGAGGAAGCGCTCACGCTCGGCTTAGTCAATCGCGTCGTGCCGGCCGGCGATCTTTTGCCGCAGGCCAGGGTCCTGGCAGGCATGATCACCTCCAAGGGCCGTCAGGCCATCCAGTCCGCGCTGCGGGCGATCCGAACCGGCCTGGACAGCCCGCTGGCCGAAGGCCTCGCGCGGGAAACCGAGCTGTTCGGCGAGCTGTGCGAGACGCCCGACAAGAAGGAAGGCACGACGGCCTTCCTGGAGAAGCGCCCCCCGAAGTTCACGTGATGAAGATCGTCGTCCTCGTCAAGCAGGTTCCGGCCACCGAGTCCAAGCTGTCGCTCGCGGCGGGCGGGACCGACATCGACCGTGCGGGCCTCACCTTCGTCGTCAACCCCTACGACGAGTTCGCCGTGGAAGAGGCCTTGCAGATCAAGGAGCGCCTGGGAACCGGCGAGATCACCGTCCTCTCTCTGCGGCCGCACGCCGCCCAGAAGCCGGAAGAAGCCCTGCGGACCTGCCTGGCCATGGGCGCGGACAAGGCCGTCCTCGTAAGCGACGCCGCATTCGAAGGCGGCGACGGGTTCACCACCGCGCTGGTGCTGGCGGCGGCGGTTCGGCGACTTCCCTATGATCTCCTGTTGTGCGGCAAACAGGCGGTGGACGACGACGGCGCCGCCGTGGGGATTCAGGTGGCCGAGCTTCTGGGCATTCCGCACGTCGCGGTCGTGAACAAGCTCGAGCTTCACCCGGAGGCCCGCAGGGCCGTGGCCCATCGGCAGATCGAAGGGGGAATCGAAGTCGTGGAGGCCCCGCTTCCCGTGCTGATCACCTGCCAGAAGGGGCTCAACGAGCCGCGTTACCCGTCGCTCCCCGGCATCATGAAAGCCAAGCAAAAGCCCCTGGAGGTCTGGACCCGAGAGACGATCGGATTGGACGCGGAGACGGTCGGCGCCGCGGGCGCCAGGCTCCATACCCTTCGTTTGGAGCCGCCCCCGCCGCGATCGCCCGGCCGGATCATTCAAGGCGATCCGCCCATGGCCGTCAAAGAACTCGTGCGGCTCTTACATGAGGAGGCCAAGGTTTTGTAGGGACACGGCATGCCGTGCCCCTACCACAGGATAAACGTATGTCGGACCCTATTCTGGTTTTCTGCGAGCAGCGCGACGGGCGACTCAAAAAGGTCGCGTTGGAAGCCTTAGGCGAGGCGTCACGTCTTGGAGCACAGTCCGACCGAGCCGTGCTTGCGGTCGTCATCGGCTCGGACATTGCGGCTCTGGCAGGCGAGCTCGCCAGCCACGGGGCCTCGCGCGTGCTGATTGCGGAGGACGCCGGCCTCACCTATTACTCTGCCGAGACCTATACCGCCATTCTGGCCGAGGCCGCCGCGCACCTCCAGCCCGTCGTCATCCTCATGGGTGCGACCGCCATGGGGAAGGACCTGGCTCCCAAGCTGGCCGCACGGCTCAAGACCGCCCTGGCCCAGGACTGCGTGGCGCTGAGGATGGAGACCGACGGCTCGCTGCTCGCCACCCGGCCCATTTATGGCGGCAAGCTCCGGGCTGTCGTCAAGGCGGCGACCCCGATGATGCAAGTCATGACTCTTCGGCCGAATGTCTTTCCGGCGCTGGAGGCCGGGCCCAATCACGACGTGCCTGTCGAACGGCTGGCCATCAAGGCGGACCCCACACGCCCGAGGGCGGTGGTCCGCGAGGTGCGAGCGGCGGCGGGAGGCAAGGTTGAGCTGACGGAGGCCGGGATCATCGTATCGGGCGGGCGCGGCCTCAAGGGGCCCGAGAACTTCAAGCTGGTCGAGGAACTCGCCGCCGCGCTGGACGCCGCCGTGGGCGCCTCCCGCGCCGTCGTGGACGCCGGCTGGAAGCCGCACGCCTATCAGGTGGGCCTGACCGGGAAGACCGTCTCGCCCCTGCTCTACATCGCCTGCGGCATCTCGGGGGCCATCCAGCACCAGGCCGGGATGTCCTCCGCCCGCACGATCGTGGCGATCAACTCCAACCCCAATGCCCCCATCTTCAAGCTCGCTACCTACGGGGTCGTCGGCGATCTCTTCGAACTCGTGCCGCTGCTGACGGAAGAAGTGAAAAAGCTGAAAGCGGCTCGGTAACGCTACATGCCGGTGTGCTTCTTGAGGATCTCCGAGTCCTTGATCGCCGGGTTCGTGGGGGCCAGTTCGGCCGCCTTTTTGAATTCGGCAGTGGCCTCTTCGTGCTTCCCCATCTTGTCCAGCGCCAGGCCCAAATTGTATCGGGCCTCGGCGAGATTGGGGTCGGCCTTAACGGCCTTCCGGAAGAACCCCTCGGCCACATCCCAGTGGCCCTGCTTGTAATGCCCCACGCCCTCGTCATTGTCCATGCGGCCGGCCGAACTTGCGGGTGACATGAGCGCCGAATCCCCCGGGGATCCCGCTTTCTTTGCCTCCCCTCCCGGTTTCCCATAATCGCAAGCGACCACGACGATCAGAAATCCAAGAATGAGTCCGACTGATAACGCGACATGTTTCATAGCTTCCTCCTATATATTCCTTTATATTGCTTATACGCCCTTCCTCCGAAGATTCGCAATCCGCTGGTGCTCGGCGATGGCTTCAATCAGGTCGGGGATGCCTTCGCCTTTGATCGCAACGGTCCGGACCACTTTGGGAACCCATTCCGATAAGTCTCGGACCGTCGAATCCGCGCTGTCGCGGTCCCCTTTGTTGACGACGACGATGTGCGCGACCTCCAACAGGCCCGCCTTCATCGCCTGGACCTCGTCCCCCAGCCCCGGCGCCACAACGACGACCACCGTCTCGGCCACGCCGGCGACTTCCACTTCGTCCTGACCCACGCCGACGGTCTCGACGAGGATCACGTCGTACCCGGCCGCCTCCAGCACCTGCACCGCCTCGCGGGTCGATCTCGCTAGCCCGCCGTGATGGCCGCGGGTGGCCATGCTGCGGATGAAGACCCCGGCATCCAGCGAATGGTCCTGCATCCGGATGCGGTCGCCGAGGATCGCTCCTCCCGTGAGGGGACTGGTCGTATCCACCGCCACGATCCCGACCTTCTGCCCCTGCCGCCGATAGGCCGTGGCCAATTGATCGATCAGCGTGCTCTTGCCGGCCCCGGGGTAGCCGGTGACCCCGATCACCTCGGCTCGCCGGGTTGGCCTTTCAAGCCGCCGCATCGCCTCAAGACCGACCGGCTCGTGGTTCTCCAGCAAGGTGATCAGACGAGAGACCGCGCGCACCTCGCCGGCCTTCACCCGCTCGGCTAATGCGACGGCGTCCACGGGCTCACTCATTCTCGGCGGGCTCGAACCAGACGTCGGTCACTTTAAAGGAAGGTGTCTTGGCGAACCGGGCGCGCACCGGCAGCTTGATCCGCACGTCTTCGGGCTTGACTCCCTTCAGGCGGGACAGGAACAAGGTATCCACCCCGTCGAACTCCACCAGAATCAAGGTGAAGGGCGTCTCCTTGAGGAAGGCCTCCCCCCCATAGTAGCAGGTCGTGAAGGTGTGGACCCGGCCCGTCAACGGCAACTCCTGCCACGCCGTGGAGGCCCCGCACTCCATGCAATGGGAGCGAGGCGTGGCGTAGGAGTAACCGCACCCCGTGCAGCGCGAGCCCAGCAGCTTGCCCTTGCTCAGGCCGACGAAGAACGGCGAGTCTTCCGCATAGCTGTGACGGTAGTCGATCTCATAGTGGTCGTGGATGATGAGGGGATCTATGCCGTATACAATGGAGCCTTTTTCGTCCATCAAGGCGCCTCCAGAATCGAGACCGTGATGTACGTCCCCGTGCCGGCGTGACTGTGGATCAGGCCGCGCTTCGCGTTCCTGACTTGAAGTTTGTCGTTCCCCAAGTGCTTGCCGATGGTCCCCTGCAATTGCCAGAAGGCGAAGACGGCCTGCATCAGGCCCGTGGCCCCGACCGGATGCCCGCAGGCCAGCAGGCCCCCGGACGGATTGACTGGCAGGCGCCCCTGCTTGGGCAAGGTCATGCCATAGTCGAGCCCCGGCATGAAGGGCACGCCGCTCTCCACGAATCGCCCGCCCTCACCGTACCGGCAGAGGCCCAGGTCTTCATAGGTCTGAATCTCGGAGGAGGTGTACGCGTCGTGCAGCTCAACGAAGCTCAGGTCCTCCAGCGGATTGCGGATGCCGGCCATCTCGTAAGCCAGCTTCGCCGCCATGCGCCCGCCCCGGAACGAATGCACGCCGGGATATTTGAGGTGCGCGTAGTCGGATTCCCGCTCGTGAGGGAGAAGGATGACCTTACCATGCGGCCGGTCGGCCATGCGCATCGCGTCCGAGCCCGAGCCCACGCCGGTGATCTTCACCGGGCGATCGCAGACCTTCGCAGCAAGTTCCTCGGAAGCCAGGAGGCAGACCGCGGCCCCATCGGACATCGTGCAGACGTCCTCCATCGTAAGCGGCGTAGCCACCATCGGCGACTCGCGCACCTGCTTGACGGTCAGCCGCCTGGCCTTCTGGGCGTAGGGGTTGTACAGCGCGTTGGCGTGGTTCTTGACCGACACCATCGCCATCTGCTCGACCGTGGTGCCGAACTCGTGCATGTGGCGCCGGACCATCATCGCGTAGTAGCCGGTGTAGAACCCGCCCACCGGGAAGTCGAAGTTGGTATCGGAGGCCAGCGCGATGAACTCGTTCCCCTTCCACGTGTTGACCCGCGACATCGTCTCGAACCCGAAGGCCAGGCAGCAGTGCATTCGGCCGGACGCCACGGCCTCCCAGGCGGATTGAAAACAGAGCCCGCCGGTGGCCCCCCCGCCCTCGACTCGCTTGGAGGGCTTGGGGCACAACCCCAGATAGTCCTGCACCATGCTGGCCGCCTTCAGTTGGCGCGTGAAGTGGTCCGAGAAGTAGGACCCCACCGCGCCGTCGATCATGCCCTTGGAGAACCGGGGCATGTCCCGCAGGGTGTAGTCGTAGGCCTCCTTCACCATCAGCCGGAAGTCCTTGTCGGGGTGGGCCTTGGCGAATTTCGTGACCCCGCCGCCGATCATGTACACGGGGTTCATGCGCGGAGGCCTTTCACGAAGTCCACGACCTCGCTCATCGCCGTGCCTGGCCGGAACAGCGACCGCACGCCGGCCGCCTTCAGCTTTGGGATGTCCTCGTCGGGAATGATCCCGCCGCCGAAGACGACGACATCCTTCGCCCCTTTCTCCTTGAGCAGCTCCAGCACCCGGGGGAGCAGATAGTTGTGCGCGCCGGAGAGCACGCTCAGGCCGACGGCGTCCACGTCCTCCTGGATCGCGGTGGCCACCACCTGCTCCGGCGTCTGGTGGAGGCCGGTGTAGATGACCTCCATGCCCGCATCGCGGAGCGCGCGGGCGACCAGCTTGACGCCGCGGTCGTGCCCGTCCAGGCCGACCTTCCCTATCAGCACCCGGATCGGTTTCGCTGCCGTCGTCATCCCTTCACCCGACCCCCTGCGGGTCCTGTCGCCGCATCACCGGGGCACCCGTTGCCATTTGAGCGGGTCCTGCCGCCGAGCCACCCGGACGTGCTCCCTACAGCCGCGGACGGGGTCGGTCCGCTCCGCCCGGGTCCCGCTCGGCGTCTCCCGCTCCCTGCAACGGGTCACCAGCTCAGAGCCTTTCGCCGTCGCAGCCCCGCAGACTCGGCTGTAGGCTCCTCCGCTCCGCCCGGGTCCCATGCGGCGCCACCCGCAGCTATTCCTTCACCTCTTCCAGGTAATACTTCCCTTCGATGTCCTTCTTCACATACCCCATCTGAATCTTCGGATCGTGCTCGAAAATCAGTAGCCACTTCTCCGCGAACGCCCGATCCAGCAGCCACCGCTTCGTCTCCAGCGTCTGGAGCGGGTACAGGTCATAGCCCATGATGTACGGGAGCGGCAGGTGGGAGACGGTCGGGATGAGATCGCCGAGGTAGAAGGCCACCTCCCCCTCCGATTCAATCTTCACCGCCTGGTGATATTTGGTGTGGCCGTCGGTCACGACGACCGACAGGCCCGGAAGCAGTTCCGTGTCGCCGTCCAGAAATTCCCACTGGTTCACGTGCGCGATCGGCGTGAAGTTCTCGCGGCGATAGCTGGCCCGGGTCCGCTCGTTGGCCCGCACCGCGTCCTCGTATTCCCCGTGCTGGACGAAATATTTGGCCTTCGGAAAGGACGCGACGAACTGCCCGTCCTCGTCCCGCACCGTATTGCCGCCGGCATGGTCAAAGTGCAGGTGCGTGTTGATGACCATGTGGATCTCATTCGAAGCAAGACCCTGCGCCTTCAACGACTCATGGAGCGGCGGCGTCCGGTCCACCGCGAACCGCTCCTGGAATTTGGCGTCCTGTTTGGATCCGAGGCCGGTGTCCACGAGGATGTTCTTCCCATTCGCCCGGATCAGCAGGCAATTCAACCCGAGATGGATGCGGTTTTTCTCGTCGGTCTGGCAGCATTTCTCCCACAAAACCTTGGGCACCACCCCGAACATGGCGCCGCCATCCAGCCGGAATCTCCCGTCGGTCACGGGCGCGATGTCGAACTTGCCGAGCTTCATGCTAAAGCACCACTGGTTCCTTGTACGTGCCGAAGACTTCCTTGAGCGCGGCGCAAATCTCGCCGAGGGTGGCCTCGGCCTTCACGGCCTCAATTAAATACGGCATCAGATTGTCATCTCCTGCCGCCGCCTCCTGCAGCACCTCCAGCGTGCCGGCCACCTTGAAGGAATCCCGCCGGGACCGCAGCGAGGAGAGACGGTCCGCCTGGAACTTCTCCACCTCCGGACCGATCTTGAGGATCGGGACTGCGCGATCTTCCCGCTCGACGTACTCGTTGACGCCGACGATCACCCGCTGCTTTCCTTCCACCTCCCGCTGATAGCGAACCGAGGATTCCAGAACTTCCCGCTGCGGGAACCCGCGCTCGATGGCCTTCACCATCCCGCCCATCTCATCCAGCTTCCGGAAGTAGTCGCGCGCCCCTTCTTCCAGGCGGTTCGTCAGGGACTCGACATAGTAGGAGCCGCCGAGCGGGTCCACGGTGTTCGTGACTTCGCTCTCGTGGGCGATGATCTGCTGGGTCCGAAGCGCCAGCTTCACCGCCTCCTCGGTCGGGAGCGCGAGGGTTTCGTCCATGGAATTGGTGTGCAGCGACTGCGTGCCCCCCAGGACCGCCGCAAGCGCCTGGAGCGTCGTGCGCACCACGTTGTTCATCGGCTGCTGGGCGGTGAGGGAGCAGCCGGCGGTTTGGGCATGGCAGCGGAGTTGGAGCGAGCGGGGATCGTTCGGATGGAAACGCCGCGCCATTTCGTGCGCCCACAGACGCCGGGCCGCCCGGAACTTCGCGATCTCCTCGAAGAAGTCGTTATGCACGTTGAAGAAGAAGGAGAGCTGGGGCGCGAATGCGTCCACCGCCAGGCCGGCCTTCACCGCCGTCTCAACATAGGTCAGCCCGTCGTAGAGCGTGAAGGCCAGTTCCTGCACCGCGGTCGAGCCCGCCTCACGGATGTGATACCCGCTGATGCTGATGGGGTGCCACTTCGGCGCCGCCCGCGCGCAATATCCAATGGTATCCACGATCAGCCGGAGGTGCGGCTCCGGCGGGAACAACCACTCCTTCTGGGCGATGTACTCCTTGAGGATGTCGTTCTGGATCGTCCCACCGAGGCGCTCGAACGGGATCCCCCGCCGCTCCGCGACCGCCAGGTACATGGCGAAGAGGACGGCGGCGGGGCCGTTGATCGTCATGGACGTGGTGACCTGGTCGAGCGGGATGCCCTCGAACAGACGGTCCATATCCTCCAGCGAGGCAACCGCCACGCCGCAGTAGCCGACCTCACCTCGCGCGCGGGGGTCGTCCGAGTCCAGGCCCATCAGCGTCGGCATGTCGAAGGCGACGCTGAGGCCGGTCTGGCCGTGCGCCAGCAGGTATTGGAAGCGGGCGTTCGTGTCGGCCGCCGTCCCGAAGCCGGCGAACTGGCGCATCGTCCAGAGCCGCCCGCGGTACATGGTGGGATAGACACCGCGGGTGTACGGCACCTCCCCGGGCCGGCCCAGGTCCGTCTCCGGGTTCCAGTCCTTCAGATCGTCCTGGGCGTAGAGACGCGCGATGGGCAGCCCGGACAAGGATTTGAATTGGGGCTCGTCCATCACTCGGACTCCTTATACAATTCCCTCGCGATGACCAGGCGCTGAATCTCCGACGTGCCCTCATAGAGCGGGAGGGCCCGGGCGTCTCGAAAATAGCGCTCGACCGGATAGTCCTTCATGTAGCCGGACCCGCCGTAAATCTGCACGGCGTGGGAGGCAACGCGGTTGGCCATCTCGGAGGCGTAGAGCTTGGCCATCGAGGCCTCGCGGGTGAAGCGCGGCCGCCCCTCGGCCTTGAGCGTCGCCGCCCGGTAGGTCAGGAGGCGCCCCGCCTCGAGCTCGGTGGCCATGTCAGCGAGCATCCACTGGATGGCCTCGAACTCGACGATCGGCTTGCCGAACTGCTCCCGCCGCTTGGCGTAAGCCTTGGCGGCCTCGAGGCTGGCGTCCGCGATTCCCAGCGCCTGCGCGGCGATGCCGATCCGGCCGGCATCCAACGTCGAGAAGGCCACTTTGTATCCTTCCCCCACCTTGCCCAGCACTTGATCCGCCCGGACGCGCACATTTTCGAGGACCAGCTCGCAGGTGTCGGAGGCGAGGAGCCCCATCTTTCGCTCCTTCTTCGCCACGGTAAATCCGGGCGTGTTCTTTTCAACGAGGAAGGCGGTGATCCCCTTATGTCCCTTGCTCTTGTCCACGGTGGCGAAGATGATGGCCTGCGAGGCGATCTCCCCGTTGGTGATGAAGAGCTTGGTCCCGTTCAGCACGAACCCGTTCCCGTCCGGCGCGGCCGTGGTGGCGAGCGCCATGGCATCCGACCCCGAGCCGGGCTCGGTCAGAGCATAGCACCCCAACTTGGCCCCCTTCGCCGCTGGCGCCAGCCAAGCGAGCTTTTGCTCATGCGACCCGAAGCGCATCAGCGGATCGCCGAACAGCGTGTTGTTCACGGTCATGGCCAGACCGACGCTCGCCGAGGCCCCGCAGACTTCCTCCAGCGCGATGACGTACGCCAGGTAATCCATCCCCGCCCCGCCATACTCCGGCGGGACGCAGACCCCCATCAGCCCGAGCCCGGCCATCTTGTCCAGCAGGATTTTCGGAATGGCCCCCTGCTCGTCGAAGGCCTGGGCGTACGGAGCGATTTCCTTGGCGGCAAAGTCCCGCACCATGTCGCGAAGGGCCTTCTGCTCGTCGGTCAATCGGAAGTCCATGGCGCCTCCCTAATCAGCGTTCCTCATACACATAGAACCCGCGGCCGGTCTTGCGCCCCAGCCGGCCGGCCTCCACGTATTTCCGCAAGAGCGGGCAGGGACGGAACTTGGGGTCGCCCAGGTTCTGGTACAGGACCTCGCAGATGGCCAGGACCGTATCCAGCCCGATGCGGTCCGCCAGGGCCAGCGGGCCGACCGGGTGGTTCGCGCCCAGGGTCATCGCCAGATCGATCGCCTCGGGCGTCCCGACTTCCTCCTCCAACAGGAAGATGGCGTCGTTGATCATGGGGACCAGGATCCGGTTCACGATGAACCCCGGGGTGTCCTTGCACGTGACCGGGGTCTTGCCCATGCGCGTGACCAGATCCAGCGCAAGAGCCATCGTCTCCTCGGACGTCTCCATGCCTCGGACCACCTCGACCAGCTTCATTACGGGGACCGGATTCATGAAGTGAATCCCGACCACCCGATCCGGTCGTCCCGCCGCCGTGCCCAACTTCGTAATCGAGATGGAAGAGGTATTGCTGGCCAGGATCGTGTGCGGCGGGCAGAGACGACCCATCTGCGCAAAGAGCTCCTGCTTGAGCGAAGGATCCTCGGGGACGGCTTCAATGACGAGCTGGGCCTCCCGCAGTCTCTCAAGCTGCACGATCGGGTGAATGAGGGCCATGACCGCGCCGGCCTGATCGGCGCGCAACGCCCCTTTTTCAACAGCTCGGTTGACCCCGTCGCGGATTTTCCGGATCGCCTCCTGCAGGGCCGGCTCGGCCACATCCACCAGGAGCACCCGCCATCCCGCCGTACCCAGCACCTGGCTGATGCCGCGCCCCATCTGGCCCGCGCCAATGACCCCGATACATTTGATATCGTCAATCTTCATCACTCACACCACGAGATTCACGGCCTCTCCACCACCATGGCCAGCGCCTCCCCGCCGCCAATACAGAGGCTCGCGATTCCCCGCCGGCCGCCTCTCGCGTCCAACGCATACAGCAGGGTCGTCAAAATGCGCGCCCCCGTGGCGCCGATCGGATGACCCATGGCGACAGCGCCGCCGTTGACATTCACCTTCGCAGAATCCAATCCCAGCTCGCGGTTGACCGCCAGGGACACCGCCGAGAACGCTTCATTGATTTCGAACAGGTCGATGTCGGCGACCGACAGGCCCGTCAGCTTCAGCACCCGCTTGATGGCCTCGACCGGCGCGATCGTGAACCACTCCGGCGCCAGGGCAGCCCCGGCATAGCCGACGATCCGGGCCATCGGCGTGAGCCCCAGGGCCATGGCTTCATCTTCGGCCATCACCACGACCGCCGCCGCGCCATCATTGCAGGACGGCGAGTTCCCCACCGTCAGCACGCCGTTCTCCTGGAACACCGGTTTCAGGGACCGCAGCTTGCCGAGGTCCACACGATTGGGTTCCTCGTCGTCCGTCACCACCAACGGGGCCCCTTTCTTCTGCAGGACCTCGACCGCGACGATCTCGCGCTTGAAGGCGCCGGTTGCAATGGCCTCTCGCGCCCGCCGGTAGCTCTCCAGGGCGAAGTCGTCCAGCTCCTGACGGGTCAGCTTGTACTTCGCGGCGCACAACTCGCCGGCGCTCCCCATGTGGAAATTGTTGTAGACGTCCCACAGGCCGTCCTTGACCAGGCTGTCCGTGAGCTCTCCGTGGCCCAGGCGGTACCCCTGGCGCGCTTTTTCCAGAAGGTACGGCGCGCGGGTCATGTTCTCCATCCCGCCCGCCACCACGATCCTGGCCTCGCCCAGGCCGATGGCCTGCGACGCCAGGATCACGGCCTTGAGGCCGGAGCCGCACACCTTGTTGACCATCGTCGCGCCGACGGAATGCGGGATGCCCGCGCCGATGGACGCCTGCCGGGCCGGGGCCTGCCCGAGCCCCGCGCTCAGGACGCAACCCATATAGACCTCGTCCACGCGATCCCCGGGGAGATGCGCCCGCTTCAAGGCCTCGGCGATCGCCAGGCTCCCGAGCTTCGTCGCCGGAATCGGGCTAAAAATGCCGTTGAAGGCTCCCAACGGGGTGCGGACTGCGCTGACGATGACCGCGGGTTGTCTTCGACTCACAGGACTTTCTCCCAATCACTTCGCTCCAGATAGGCCTTCACCTTGCTCATGAACCGGTCGGCGGTCGCACCGTCGATGACGCGGTGGTCGAACGAGAGGCTCAGATAGCTCATCAGCCGGATCGCGATGGCGTCGTTGAGGACGACGGGCCGCTTCTGCACCGCGCCGACGCCCAGGATGGCGATCTGGGGCTGGTTGATGATGGGCGTGCTGAAGAGGCTGCCCGAGCCCCCGTGGTTCGTGATCGTGAAGGTCCCGCCCTGGACCTCTTCCGGGCTCAGTTTCTTGGTCCGCGCGCGTTCGGCCAGGTCGGCGACTTCCTTCGCCAACTGCGCAAGCCCCTTCCGGTCCGCGTGCCGCACCACCGGCACCAGCAGCCCCTCCTCCAGCGCGACGGCGAGGCCCAGGTGGATGTCCTTTTTGAGCACGATCCCCTGGTCGCTCCAGGAGGAGTTCAGGACAGGCACGTCCTTGATGGCTCGGGCCACGGCATTAATGATGAAGGGAAGGTACGTCAGTTGGCGTCCCTCGTGGAACTTGGCGATCGCGGAAAAGTCCGCCTCAAAGAAGGTGGCGACATGGGCCGACGTCTGCCGGCTCTTCACCATCCGCTCGGCGATGGTCTTTCGCATCGGGGTGAGAGGAAGGATCTCCTCCGCCGGGACAACCGTCCCGCTCTTGGCGATAACATCCAGGACGTCCTTCTTTGTGACCCGGCCGCCGGCGCCGGTCCCCGTTACCTGGGCCAGTTCCACGCCGTGCTCTTTGGCAAGCTGGCGGACGGCCGGAGAGTAATGGTCCTCCCCTTCTCCGGGAGGAACCATGGGACGGACGACCACCCCGCCGACCCGGTTCACGATCCCGCTCGGAACGATTTGCTCCTCCAGGCGCGCCAGGAGCGTTCCCACCGGCACGGTCTGGCCCTCCTGAACGAGGATCTCGGTCAGGAAGCCGGCCGCGGGAGAAGGAATCTCCAGGGCGACCTTATCGGTCTCGACCTCCAGGAGCGACTGGTCCTTCTCGACGCGCCCGCCGGGCGGAATCAGCCACTTGACGATCGTCCCCTCGGCGATGCTTTCCCCGAGCTGGGGCATGATGATGTCGGTCGGCACCTTGTCCTCGTTATTCGTTAATCGTTATTCGTGAACCATACAGGCTACTTCCAGCTGAAGTCCTCACGATTAACGTTTCACGTTTAACGGTTAACATCAAACTAATAAGCGGCCAACTTCCGGGCCGCGGCGACCACGTCGCCGACTTTGGGGAGAAAGAACTCCTCCAGCGGCGTGCTGAACGGGACCGGCGTGTCCGGGGCCGCGATGCGGAGGACCGGCCCGTCCAGGCAATCGAAGCACTCCTCAGCCAGCAGCGCGGCAATCTCGGCCCCGATGCCGCCTGTCTTGTTGTCCTCGTGGAGCATGATCGCCTTGCTGGTCTTCCGGACCGACTCGAAGATCAGCTCCTTGTCAAGCGGGATGAGCGTGCGCAGATCCACAACCTCCAGATCGATGCCCTCCTTGGCCAACAGCTCCGCGGCCTCCAGGGCCAGGTGCACCATCGCGCCGTACGTGACGACGGAGATGTCCTTGCCGGCGCGCTTGACCTCGGCCTTGCCGATCGGGACGATGTAGTCTTCCGCCGGCAGCACCGCCTTCACCCGGCGATAGAGGAATTTGTGCTCGAAATAGATGACCGGGTTCGGGTCCCGGATGGCAGCCTTCAACAGGCCCTTGGCATCGTACGGCGTAGATGGGGCGACGAGCTTGAGCCCGGGCGAGTGGAAGAACCAGCCCTCCGGGCACTCCGAATGGAACGGCCCCCCGTGGACCCCTCCGCCGAACGGAGCCCGGATCACCAGCGGCACGGCCGCGCCCCACCGGTAATGGTTCTTCGCCGCGACCTCGGTGATCTGATCGAAGGCGCAGGAAATGAAGTCGGCGAACTGCATCTCCACGACGGGGCGCATCCCCATCATGGCGGCTCCGATAGCGGCCCCCACAAACCCGGATTCGGACAGCGGGGTGTCCAGCACCCGCCACTCGCCGTACCTCTGCTGGAAGCCTTCGGTGATCCGGAAGGCGCCGCCGTACGGGCCGATGTCTTCTCCCATGAGAAAGACCCGTTCGTCGCGGGCCATCTCTTCATCCAGGGCTTCCGAGATCGCCTCGAGGTACGTGACTTCGTGGGGCACCTTGGATTGGGCCGTGGCCGTCGTCATGGATTCACCTCATTGTCCTCGGCAAAGACGCCCTCCAAGGTTTCCCGGCCTTCGGGCAGCGGGCTCCGCTCGGCGAATTCCACCCCCGCCTCCACTTCCTTCTTCACCCGTTCCTCCACCTCACGGAAGGCCACCTCGTCGGCGTACCCAAGGTGTGTGAGCATCTGCTCCGTCTTGAGGATCGGATCCTTCTTCTTCCATTCCTCCAGGAGCTCGCGGGGCACGTACTTGGCCGAGTCATGCTCCGAGTGCCCGTGCATTCGCATCGTCTTACATTCGATGAAGGTGGGCCCTTCGCCGGCCCGGGCCCGCTGGATGGCGCGCTTCGCGGCCAGATACACGGCGGCCACATCATTGCCGTCCACGATTTCGCTGGGCATCGCATAGGCCTTGGCCCGGTCGGCGACGTCCCGGATTGCCATCTGCAACTTCAGTGGAGTCGAGTAGGCGTATTGATTGTTGTTGCAGAAAAACACGACCGGCAGCTTGCGGACGGATGCAAAGTTCATCGCTTCATGGAAGTCGCCCCGGCTGGTCCCGCCGTCGCCCGTGTTGGTCACCACCACGCGGGACTCGCCCCGAATCCTGAACGCCAGGGCCGCGCCGGTGGCCACCGGCAAATTGTCGGCCAGGTGACTGACAAATCCAATGATCCCCCGCTTGAGGTCGCCGATGTGGACGTTGCCGTCCTTGCCTTTGGTGGGGCCCGTGCGCTTCCCGAGGTACTGGGCGATCACCTCGCCGGGCGTGATCCCCCGGACGAGGAACGCCCCCATGTCCCGGTGGAAGGGGGCGATGATGTCGTCCCGCTCCAATGCGGAGGCGTATCCGACTGCGATGGCCTCCATCCCGTTGCTGGTATAGACCCCCCCGACGATCCGCCCCTGCCGGTAGAGAGCCGTGATCCGGTCCTCCAGGGTCCGGGTGAGACGCAGAAAGTAATACAGCTGCAGCAGGTCGGGTCGTTTGATCTCCGTCGAGACATCCATCAGCGACCCTTTCCTAATGATGAACGCAGAACAATAAATGATGAATTCGAAACTTTCCCATTTTAGCCGTTCCGCGTTCCGCATTCATCGTTTATCGTTAGATCTCCGGCATGTCCCTCCACGGAAGCAGCGGCTTCTTCATGCCGCAGTACGGGCACACCGCCGGCTCCCACTGGGGCATCTCCAGATCCGCGGTGTAGTAGAACGGGAACTGGGCGGTCAGTTCGCCCATCAACGGGAACTGTCCGCTGTCGCGGCGGGCAAAGACCATCATCCCGGCCAGGACGCCCCCGTGGTCGGTGACCACCCCGCCCAGCTTGCTCACGCAGTTCCCGCGCGTGGTCACGTCGTTCAAGACCACGAAGCGCTCGCCCGGCTTGATGGCGCCGGGCGGGACCTCGGTGCCGATCTTGCCGGTCTCCGGGTTGTACGGGGTCAGGATCACCCGCAGCGCCGTCTCGTCGCGGAGCAGGTCGGCGACCCCGTCCGCCAGAAGCCGCGCCTCCGAGGCGGTGGCCACGATGCCGGCGATCGGGTCTTTCTTATAGGTCAGGCGGAGCCAATCCGCCATGTCCCGCACGATCAGCGTGATCAGCTCCGGGAATCGGGCGATGGAGGCAAAGCGGAGATAGGTCGTGGTGTGGTGCCCCGACACCACCTCCACATGGGTGTCGAAAAAGACCGATCGCGAGGTCCGCAGAATCCGGTGGATGTCCCAGTCCGAGAGCTTCGAGTGCGGGGCATCGCGAATGATGCCCTTCAGCTTGGGATCGATCGCCGGCCCGTCGTACAGGGCCCGGTGGTGTTCGATCAGGTTCGCCATGGTCCGCTCGTCCGCCCTCTTCCCGTTCATGCCTTCTTCTCCTCCTTGACTACCCGGGTCCTCAGCACCCCGATGGGTTGGATCTCCAGCTCCACCACGTCCCCGGGCTTGAGATACCGGTCCAACTCCAATCCGCAGCCGCCGCCCACTGTGCCCGACCCGAACAGATCCCCGGGATAGATGGACTCCCCCCTGGACACGTGCGCGATCATCTGCGGGAAGGACCAGTGGATGGTCCCGAAGCGGCCTTCCGACCAGACCTCGCCGTTCACCCGGGCGATCATGGTAAGCGCGTTGATGTCGGGGATCTCGTCCGGCGTGACGAGGCAGGGCCCGATGGCCGTGGCAAAGTCCTTGCCCTTGGCCGGCCCGAGGCGGCACGCCATTTCCTGGAACTGGATGTCGCGGGCGCTGAAGTCGTTCATGACCGTGTATCCGGCGATGTATGCCGGGGCGTCCCGCTCCGAGATGTCACGCCCCTTGCGGCCGATGACGCACGCCAGCTCCAATTCGTAGTCGAGCTTGGCCGTTTCCAGCGGCCACGGCAGGTCCTCGTCCGGCCCGATGATCGTGCGGTGGTTCCACTTGTAATAGACCGGGGCCTTGTACCACTCGGGCGGAATCGGCTGGCCCCGCTTCTTCGAGGTGGCCGCGATGTGGTCCTCGAAGGCGATGAAATCGCGCAGCGAGGGCGGGTTCGGAAGCGGGGCCAAAATCCGAACACCCCGGACGCCGTCGCCGGCCCTGGCCGCGGAGCAGGGATAGACGACCGTTTCCTCGTCAGGCCCGCGCGCCGCATCGCCCAGCCGGACCGCATGCTCGAACGCCTGACGCGCCCGAGCCATGGCGGTCGGGCCCCCTTCAAGGAGTTCGAGCATCGTGGGCGGCACCAGGGCATTGGCCAGGCGATGGGGCTGGGCCTCGTGCTCGTCGGCCAGCATCCGTGCGCAGGCCATATTGAGGTCCACGACGCTTCCGTCGTGCAGCGCGCCCGCCCGCACGAAGGTCCCCACCGGAGTCTGAACCCGAAAGCTGACCAGCTTCATCGCGTGCTCCAGCTCATGGCGTAGTCCTTCATCTCGACCGCTTCGAACGCCGGCAGGACCGTGAACGGCCGCTGCGATTCGATCATCACCGCCACCTCGTCCGTGTGGGTTTTCGTCTTGCTCGCCTCCACCGCCTCCGGATGCGGCCCGTGGTGGATGCCCTGCGGGTGCAACGTCAGCATGCCCGGCTCGATGCCCGCCCGGCTGAAGAAGTTTCCCTGGTGGTAGAAGAGCACCTCGTCATAATCCATGTTCCGATGGTAGAACGGTACGCGCATCGCCTGGGGATCGCTCTCCAGCGGCCTCGGCACGAAAGTGGAGATGAGCGCGCCGCCCGACCGGCCGGCCTGGAACGTGACGTGCACGCTGGGTGGGAGATGAAACCGCGGGCTCATGACCGGCCGGAAGTCCCGCACGTTCAGCCTGGCGACCCACAGATCGCCCTTCCAGCCGACCACGTCCATGGGGTTGAAGGGATAGACGACGCGCGTGGTCTCCCCGTTTCGCTTGATCCGCACTTCCCACTCGCGGCGAGGGTCCCGCTCGTCGGCGATGGGCGCCGGATCCGGCGCCACGAGGACTCCCGGATCGAACAGCGCGTGATGGCCCAGCGGACCCCGATCCGGCAGCCCGACCGGCTCGGGCGTCTCGGCGATCACGAACAGCGACGGGCCTGTCTCGACGACGGTCCGATAGGTGGTCCCCTTGGGGATCACCACGTAGTCGCCAGGCTCATAGGGCAGCACGCCGTAGTCCGTCTCGAACCGGCCCCGGCCGGCGTGGATGAAGTGCACCTCGTCTCCGTCGGCGTTGCGGACGAAGTGGGGCATCGTTTCGGCCCGGCGCGAGAGATAGACCCGCACGTCCGGGCTGCGGAGCACCTCGGTCGGGACGGCGTCGGCCGATCGCAGGTCGGGGGTGGGGAGAGCCGCGCAGGTAAACGCACGGGGCCGGAGGGGGCCGTCGATGCGCACCCACCCGGTCGGAGGGTGCCTCCGGTACAGATGCGACGCCGGCCCGACGAATCCCCGGCGGCCGTGCTCTTCCTCATACAGGCCCTCGGGAATCCCGACATGGGCCTGGCTGGGAGCGTTGCCTTTCTTCATCAGATACATCGCGGACCTCCCCACAATTGTAACGCCGCTCGGCCAAAGCCTTGCGGCTACGGACGGCGCAAAGCGGTCATGACGCGCGCTTCCCTGGCGCGGGCTTCACCGGCAGGGCCTCATAGTCGATGATGGTCTGCTCGACCCCTTGGATCTGATCCCGCTCGATGTCCTTATAGAGCTTCTCGACGGTCCCCCGCACGAAGGTTTTGGACTGCTCCTCGCCGTGTTGCCGCTGGGTCAGTTCCAGGAACACACCCCCCTCAGGAAACAAGGCGTACGTGAACCGCTGCTTCAGCGGCCCGAAGCCGTCCCGGCCCTCCTTGAGCGGCCCGCTGAACTTCACCCCGCGCGCCTCCCATTCCCGGCAGACCGCCTCAATGTCGTCCACCTCGATGGCCACGTGCTGGACGCCCTGGCCGTACTTTTCGATGAACTCGTTGATCTGGGACTGCACCGTCTTGTCGCGCCCCTGCATGAGCGCCACCTTCGCGGTGCCGCGTTGGACCACCACGGTGTCCATGCTCGATTTATCGCTCCCCACATCCCGCGCCGACCAGATGACCTCGAAGCCGAGGATCTTGGTGAACAGGTACTCGGCGGCCTCCAGATTCTTGACGCACAGGGTGATGTGATCAATCCCCATCGAGGTGTTCATGGGTGGTCCCTCCCTTATCTCACCCGCCCAGCCCCAGGCGCTATCGCACCCGCCCGCCCCTCGCCTGCCAAGGCAGGCTCCTTGCCCGTGGGAGGCGCCCCTTCCCGTGGTGATTGCCGGCGGAACCGGGCCAAGTCCGCCAGGAACGACTTCCTGCCTGCGTACTCCCGGATGTATCGCGTCATGTCGAACAGCGGGGCCGGATTCAGGTCCTCGATGACCTGAGGCTTCCAGGTGATTTCAAGCTGGCTGATCCGGGTGATGAGCTTCGGCGTCCCGGTCAGGCCCAGGGGCACACGGCCATAGGCGCGCGCCATCACCATGATCTCGTTGTCGTACATGGCCGCGTTGATCTCGGCGGCCGATCCGTGACGCTTGTACGCCTGAACCAGCCGCTGATAGGTCACGGAATTCAAGAGCTCTTCCCGGAAGGCGTAAAAGATCTGGATCCCGCAGCGCCGCTGATCTTCCATGACCTGGACCGCGTCGGCCCTGACGGCGCTCGCCGCGGCCTGCGGGGCTGAAATGACGAGCAAGCGGCGGATCCGCACACCCCGCCGCACCGCCTCCTGGTTGGCCAGGAGGTAATTGGGGTACAACGGCTCGCCCTGCTTCCAGACGTTCCAGAATTCCATCAAGGCGTCCACGGTCCGCTCGGTGGTCTCCATCAGACGGACCGGCTCGGTCACCGCGGCCCCGTTCTCGTACAGGAGGCAGTGGGCCTCCATCTGGCGAAGTTCCTTGCCGATGGCCTCGACCTTGCGGGGGAGATAGCGGGGATGGGACGGCACGTGCAGCATGACGTCCACGGCGGTCCTGGCCAGCGTCCAGTATTCCTTGGCCTCCGCCGGCGCCCGATCTTTTTGCGCGACCAGCATCAGCTCGACCGGGTTCTTGCCCAGCAGCTTGGCCATCCTGATGCAGAGTTCTTCTTTGGGGATCTTCAAGCCGCGGCGCAAGTGGTTGGCTTCGGGCTGCGTGATGCCGAGCTTGTGGGCCAGGGCGTAGTCGCTCTTGAGGTGGAGGCGGTCCTTTAATTCTTCGATGTACCGCGCGATCTCCAGCATCGTCTCCCCTGGCCTCGGGTAGAAACATTTTAGTTTAACATAAAAATATTATCACGCAATATGGATTGCGTATCATTGAACGACTGTTCATGGGATTTTATTTTTCTTTATGTCGCACGAAAATCAATAACTAACTGATATATTTCAAATTAATTAGATAGCAAACAGGTTGCCCCCATGATAGCGATATTCTATAATTGTGACCATAGGAACACGGCCAGCAAGAAGGAGGCACACCATGTCCTTCTATTCGGAGATGCGGGCCTATGTGCTCCGCCATGGAGCCATCAACAATCCCTACCTCGATCGTTTCAAAACCGGCGACCTGACCGACGACGAGTTCCGCCGGTTCGCCGGGGAGTTCTACAACTTCGCCCGGTTCTTCCCGAAGATCCTGGTCGCGCAGCTGGTCAACACCGAAGATGAAGCCGTGGCCGACGAGCTCACGACGGTCCTCTATTCGGAACTGGGGGACGGCCGCGCCAAGAACCGCCACGAGCTGCTCTACCGGGACTTCCTGCGATCGGTCGGGATTGACGTCCATGCGGCCATGGCCCGCCCGATGTTGCCCTCGACGAAGGCCTACATTGAGGGCATGGAACAGCTCTACGGCAGCGGCAATCACGCAACCGCCCTCGGCGCCTCGTTCGGCCTCGAGAACATGGCCATCACGATGTGGGACCATCTGATCCCCGGCCTTGCCCGCCTGCAACAGGAACGGTATCCCCGGATGGACATGACCTATTTCACCTTCCACCGCGAGCTGGAG
>JBGPTH010000027.1:0-35135 GCA_041490525.1 Nitrospiria bacterium | reverse complement strand
TGGGCGCGCAGGGGGGGCACAATGATCGGGATGACGTTCAGGCGGTAATAGAGATCCTCCCGGAATTGCCGGTCCTCCACCGCCTGCTCCAGATCGCGGTTCGTGGCCGCGATCACCCGGACATCCACGTGGATTGTTTTGGTGCCGCCGACGCGCTCGAACGCCCGTTCCTGGAGCACCCGCAGGAGCTTGACTTGCAATGAGAGGCTCAGTTCGCCGACTTCGTCCAGAAAGAGCGTGCCTTTGTGCGCCAGCTCGAACCGGCCTTGACGGGTGGCGATGGCCCCGGTGAACGCTCCCTTCTCATGGCCGAACAGCTCGCTTTCCAGGAGGTTTTCAGGAATCGCCCCGCAGTTGACTGGCACGAAGGAGCCACGCCGGGTGAGATTCTGGTAGTGGAGAGCGCGCGCCACGAGCTCCTTGCCCGTGCCACTCTCCCCGAGGATCAGGATGGTGCTGTCCGTATCCGCGACCTTGACGATCAGGCGCCGGACCTCTTGAATGGGGTGGCTGGTCCCGACGAGTCTGTCCTGGTGATATTGCTGCTGAACCGCCTTGCGAAGCGTCTCATTCTCCGCCACCAGGTGGCGTCGTTCCAGCGCATTTTTGACGGCCACCAGGACGCGATCGATCTCATACGGCTTGGTGATGAAGTCCAGCGCCCCGTCGCGGGTGGCCCGGACGGCCATCTCGATGCTCCCATAGCCGGTCATCACGATGACCTCGCTGTGCGGGGTCACCCGTTTGATCTCCGGCACCAGATCGAGCCCGCTTCCGCCCGGCATCCGGACGTCGGTGAGGATCAGGCCGTACTGATTCTCCTGCACCCGTTCCAACGCCTCGCTCGGGCCCGCCGCCGTGTCCACGTGGTAGCCCTCTCGCTGGAGCACTCGTGAGAGGTTGGACCGGATGGCCTCTTCGTCATCGACCACCAGAATGCATCGTTTAGAGTCGATCTCGACCATAGCGCACACGCTCCCTCTGCCTTTGTTGGTTCGGTTTCACTGTACGCTCTCTGGGGACACGCTGGTGGGTAGCGTGAATCCACTCACTCACTCCACCCGGTAAGAATTCAGATTATCTATCCTCGACCCAGTCGGTACAAATGTCAAGGCTAAAAAACGACCACGTCGTGACGCGGGCCCGCGGGACTTGCGCTGCCGGTGACGAGAGTGCTACAAGGCTATAAAAACGCTGCTCGCCCAAGAGCTCGCAGCTACGGAAGCCGCAGGCGCCCGCTCACCCCGAATATCCCCGAGCGGCGTTTCAAGGTGGATGCGGCAACGGAAGCCGCACACGCCCATGTTCAAGACCATCATTGAGCCCTTCAAGATCAAGGTCGTCGAGCCCATCCGCATGACGACGCCCGAGGAGCGGTGGGCCATCCTCCGGCAAGCCCGGTACAACATGTTCGCCATCCGCGCGAAGGACATCCTCATCGACCTCCTGACCGACAGCGGGACCGCCGCCATGTCCTCCGAGCAGTGGGCGGCCATGATGCGTGGCGATAATGCCTACGCGGGGTCCACCAGCTTCTATCGGTTCGAAACGGCGGTCAAAGACCTGACCGGCTATGCGCACATCATCCCGACCCACCAGGGCCGTGCCGCTGAGCGCATCCTGTTCTCCACCGTTTGCGGGAAAGGGCAAATCGTTCCCAACAACACGCATTTCGACACCACGAGGGCCAATGTCGAGCACACGGGCGCGGAGGCCGTGGACCTCGTGATCCCGGAAGGCAAGCAGCCGCAGGCCCGCCACCCGTTCAAAGGAAATATGGACCTCGCCCGCCTGGAGGCGCTCCTCAAAGAAGCGAAGCCCGGCCAGGTGCCGCTGTGCATGCTCACGGTCACGAACAATTCCGGCGGGGGGCAGCCGGTCTCCATGCAGAACATCCGCGAGACCAGCGTGCTGTGCCGCCGCCACGGCGTCCCGCTGTTCCTCGACGCGTGCCGGTTCGCCGAGAACGCGTACTTCATCAAGCTGCGAGAGGCCGGCTATCAGGACAAGACCCCTGCCGAGATTGCGCGCGAAATGTTCCGCCTCTCCGACGGCTGCACCATGAGCGCAAAGAAGGACGGGCTGGTAAACATCGGGGGCTTTCTGGGGATGAACAACGAGTCCTGGGCCTCGCAGGCGCGCAATCTACTGATCCTGACCGAGGGCTTTCCGACTTACGGCGGGCTGGCCGGCCGGGACCTGGACGCGATCGCCCAAGGCCTTCGCGAGGTCCTGGAGGAGGACTACCTGAAATACCGACTCCGCTCGGTCGAATACCTGGCTGAGCGCCTGACGGCGATCGGCTACCCCCTCATTCAGCCTCCCGGAGGCCACGCCGTGTACATCGACGCGCGCGCCCTGCTCCCACACATCGCCCCGAACCGGTTTCCCGCTCAGAGTCTCTGCTCCGCCTTCTACGAGTATGGCGGGATCCGCACGGGCGAGATCGGCAACGCCATGTTCGGCCGTACGGTGGATGGGGAGGAGATCCCCGCGGACATGGACCTCGTGCGCATCGCCATCCCGCGGCGGGCGTATACGCAGAGCCACATTGACTACGTGATCGAAGTGGCCGGACACGTGTACAGGCTCCGCGAGACCTTGCGCGGCTTCCGCGCCGTTAAGCAGGCGCCGGTCTTGCGCCACTTCACCATCGAGTTCGAACCGGTCTAGCCGTGCTTTCCATTTTTAAGAAGCTCGCCGGAAGTAGAGGATCCCCGCTGACTGACATAGTGCCACCGGAGATCGATGAGTACGCTGCGGCGCATTCCGCAGCCGAGTCGGATGTTTGCAAATTAATTCGAGAGGAGACCTACAGGACTCAGGACTACCCGCAGATGGTTGTGGGCCCGCTGGAAGGAGCGTTCCTGAAAGTGATGGCGCTCGCCGTGGGTGCCAAGCGAGTCCTGGAGATCGGCACGTTCACGGGCTACAGCGCGCTGGCGATGGCGGAGGTTCTGCCGGACGAGGGAACGGTGGTTACCTGCGAGATCGATGCCGAGTCGGCGGCCTTTGCGCGCCGGTTCTGGGAGAAGAGCCCGCACGGCAAGAAGATCGAGGTCCGTGTCGGCTCGGCGCTTGAAACCCTCAATGGTCTGACGGGACCGTACGATCTGATCTTCATCGACGCCGACAAGGCCAATTACGTCAACTACTACCGGCGCGCGCTGGAACTCATCGCGCCGACCGGCGTGATCCTGATCGACAACGTGCTCTGGAGCGGGCGGGTGGTCAAGGCCCACAACCCCGATCCCTCCACCGCGGCCATTCAGGAATTGAATCGAGTGGTGGCCTACGATACCCGCGTCACCGCCGTCCTCCTGACCCTCCGCGACGGCGTCTTCGTCATCAAACCGAAATAACTTTACCGCTCGAACAGTCTAACCTGGCCCGTTTCCGGGTCGTAGCCGACGGTGAGCTTGCCTTCGAGGACCTGCAAGAGGTATTCGCCGGCGAGCGCGCGGCGCCAGCCTTGCATAAGGGGGAGCTGCTCGGCGGGGCCCCGGCCCCGCTCCAGGGCAAAGAGCTCCAGGTCGGAGGCGGTCGCCAGGAGCTGCGGAGAGATGGAGGCCTCGACGGCCCGCACTTTGAGCGCAGTCCCGAGCAGGTCCGCGAGCCCCGCCGTCTCCGGATCGATCCGCCGGCGCTTCTCGACCCGCGGGAGGTCCTCATCCGGGACCCCCAGGCCCTGCCGCACGGCAGACACGAGACCTTCCCCGTATTTCTCCACCTGAGAGGGTTGGATTCCCCGAAGCTTCCCGAGCGCCTCCATAGAGGCAGGGGCGCGCCGGGCGATCTCCACCAGCACCTCGTCGCGCAGGATCCGGCCGCGGGGGCGGTCCCGGTGCCGCGCCTCGTGCTCGCGCCAGGCCGTAACCTCCCGGAGAACCGCGCGCCCGCGGGGGCTCAACCCCTCCCAGCCCTTGATCCGCTGGTACCGGAGCCGCGGGTCGCGCGACTCCTCGCCCGTCAAGGCCTGCAAGCGCCGGAACTCCTCCTCCGCCCATTCCACCCGGCCCAGAGTCTTCAACCTGTCGGACAGATGGTCGTGCAGGGAGAAGAGGTAGCGGATGTCCTCCAGCGCATAGGCGATCTGCTGCGGGGTGAGCGGCCGCTGGGCCCAGTTCGTGAACGTCTCGGATTTGTCGAGGGTCACCCCGACGATTTGTTGGACGAGCTGGCCGTACCCGATCTGCGGCCCGTACCCGACCATCGCCGCCGCCACCTGCGTGTCGAACACGGGCGTCGGCACGCAGCCGGACCGGACGGAGAAGATTTCCAGATCTTGCCGTCCGGCGTGCACGATCTTCTGGATGCGCGTGTCCCCGAGCAGGTCGAACAGCGGATCAAGCTCCGGCACCTCCTGGTGGTCGATGATGGCGGTCAGATCCCCGGCGGCGACCTGAATGATCTCCAGGCGCGGATGAAACGTGTCCTCCCCGATAAACTCGGTATCCAACGCAAGCCGGTCGTGGTCCCGCAGCCGCTCGGCGAGGGTCTTCAGTCCCTTCTTGTCCCGAACGTATTCGGCCTCCGGCCGTTTTTTCGTCCCGGTCACCATGATGAAATTATACGATGCCCTCGCCACGATCCACAAACGGCGACGCGCCGTCCCAGAAGACCCGGAACGGCGCGCCTGCGAAACGGGATCGGCCCGCTCACGTTATTTCCGCAGGAAGGGTTTGGTGTCCTCACCCGCAAAGCCGGTCACGGTCAGAAGCTCCATCCCCTTCTTGCCTTCCGGAACCGTAACCGTAATCGTCTTGTCGTCCACCTGGGTGAACTTGGCGGGGCTGCCCGGCCCGAACGAGACCATGCCCACGCATCCAGGGTCGCCGAATTTCTCGCCGGTGATCGTAACCTTGGCGCCGGTCTTCCCTTCATCGGGACTGACTTTCTTGATCTTGGGCATGTCACCAGAGCACGAACGGCCCTTCGTAAGCCGAGGAGACTCAGCGGCCTTGGCCTTGTTGCTCTGGATGCCGCCCCCCGGCTGTTTCGGGGCCGGAGTTGCCTGGGCCTTTTCCTCTTTCTTGGATTCTTCCTTCTTGGGCTCCTCGGCCGCCGCGGCCAAGGTGAGCTGGCCCGCGAACGCCAGCCCCGCCAGGATACCCACCACCCGCATAGCTGGGATCATCGTCATGGCCTCCTCCTCTTACAAGGTTGTGACCCCAAGGACTACATTACGGGAGACATACTAGACCATGGGGGGGCGGGAGTCAAGGCATACAAGGGGATGACGGTCAGGGCAGCAGGCCGGCGACGGCGCTCCCGCCCAGGTTCGCGAAGAGGGTGGTCGCCGCCACCGCGAAGTCCATAAACGGCATCGGCCAGATTCCTATGATCAACGTGCCGGCCAGGCCGACGTAGATGACCGCCTTGAGGGGCCCGGAGACCCCGATGGGGGAGGGATCGGTCGGCTCGTTGATGTACATCTTCTTGACGACGACCAGGTAGTAGTATAGCGAGATCACGATGCTGATCAGCCCCACGACGATGAGCGCGTACAGCTCCTCTTTGATGGCGGCCGCGAAGACGTAGATCTTGCCGATGAACCCGGCCAGCGGCGGCACCCCCGCCAGCGACAGCAGGAAGATCAGCATGGAGAACGCCAGAAAGGGCGAGCGGCGGTTGAGCCCGTTGTAGTCCTCGATCTCGTCGCTGTTGGTGGCGTGATTGAAGGCGATCACCACCGCGAAAGCCCCCAGGTTGGCGAACAGGTACGCCAGCAGGTAGAACAGGACCGAATCGGCGCCCATGCGCGTGCCCGTGGCCATCCCGATAAGAATGTTCCCGATCTGGGCGATCCCGGAATAGGCCAGCAGCCGCTTGATGTTCCGCTGCGCGATCGCCACGAGGTTCCCGTACAGCATGGAGAGGATCGCCGTGCCGATCATCAGCCAGACCCACTCCGGCTTGTACTCGGGGAGCGTCGAGAAGAATATCCTGAGAATGATGGCGAACGTGGCGCCCTTCGGCGCGATCGAGAGAAAGGCGGTGATGGGGGTCGGCGCGCCGTGATACGTGTCGGGGATCCAGGAGTGCAGCGGCACGGCCCCGATCTTGAAGCCCAGGGCCGCGAAGATCAGCAGCCAGCCGACCGCCAGCCCCGGGGTCATCCCCGTCCCGGCCGCGGCGATGTCGGGAAAAATAAGCAGGCCGGTCTCCCCGTACACCAGGCTGATCCCGTAGGCCAGCAGCGCGGCGGCGAACACCCCCAGGATGAAAAACTTGAGCCCCGCCTCGCTCGAGCGCAAATCGTCCCGGAGGTACGCCACGAGAATGTAAAAGCCGAACGTGCTGAACTCCAGGGTCACGAAGACGGAGAGCAGGTCGTTGGCCGACGCCATGAACATCATGCCCAGGGCCGTCATCATGACGATGAAGTAGTACTCGCTCCGGAAGAACCGGAGCCGGCCGACGACGTCGACCGAGGCCAGCATGACCAGCAGCATCGCCCCGACCACGAAGATCTTGAAGAAGAGGGCCAGGCGGTCCAGCATGAACATCCCTTTGAAGAGGACGCCCTGGGTTCCGTCGGCGTAGAACCCCAATAGGAGCGCCAGGGCCACCCCCATACCCCCGATGCTCAGCGAGGCGATGGTCCGGCTGGACAGCCGCGGGATGAGGAAGTCCACGCACAGGACGACGCAGATCCAGATCGTCACCCAGAGTTCGGGGAGCATCAGCAGGAGATCGCCGACCGAGAGGTCCAGGTCGAAGGTCACGGCAGCAGCCCTCCGCCGGTCTGGAACACCATCGGCGCCACCTCGATGATCCGCGCCAGGATGGGATCCACGCCCGCCCCGATCACGGCCATCAACCGGCCGGGCAGGATGCCGAAGGTGACACTGCAAAAGATCATGATCAGCAGGGGCGCGCGGTCCACCCACGTGCGAGCGTCGTGCGCGTGGTACCCCAATTCGCTCAACTGGCCATAGAACACCCCCCGCATCATCCGGAACAGGTAGGCCATCGTGAGCACGATCCCCAGCACCGCGATGATGGTCTGGACCGGGTACTTGGCCCAGCTGCCCAGGACGATCATCACCTCGGCCACGAAGTTCACCGTCCCCGGCATCCCGACGGAGGCCATGCAGGCGACGATGAAGCACCCCGCGACGAAGGGCATTTTGGCGACCAGGCCCCCGAGCGAGGGGATGTCGCGCGTGTGGGTCTGGTCGTACACCCAGCCCGCCATGGCAAACAGCATGCCGGTCGCCAGCGCGTGCGCGAACATGTACAGGACGGCCCCCGTGAGGCTGATGTAGTTCAGCGCGGCCATGCCCAGGAAGACGTACCCCATGTGGCTCGAGCTGCTGTAGCCGATAACGTATTTCGTGTCCCTGGCGTGATAGGCCACCCACCCGCCGTACAGGATGCTCCCGATGCAGAGGATCGCGGCGATGGGCATCAGGTCGCGCGTGGTGTCCGGGAGGATCTGGAAGCCCGTCCGGATGATCGAGAAATGCCCGAGCTTCATCAGCACGCCGGCGTGCAGCATGCTGGTGGCGGCCGGAGCCGCGGCGTGGCCCACCGGCGACCAGGAGTGCAGCGGCCAGAGCGGGGCGATGGAGGCGAACCCGAAGAAAACCAGCAGCCAAATGACGACCGCCAGCGTCCCGTCGAAGTGCGCCTGCTCGCTCAGGAGCGGGATGTCGAACGTATTGAGGCCCGAAAACTTGTAGATCAAGAGGATGCCCATGAGGGCCACCACCGCGCCCGCCGAGAGGAACAGCGTGAGCTTCATGGCGGCGTACTCCTTGCTGTTGCGGGCGAAGTTGAGGATGAACCCGGGGGAGTCGCGCAGCGCCTTCCCCTCCGGGGTGGTCATCTCCAGATAGCCCTTCGTGTGACTGCCCCACACGCCCAACAGCGGATACATCGGGAGCACCGACATCTCGTAGAAGAAATACAGGAAGAAAAGGTCCAGCGAGACGTACACGCCAATGGTCGCGCCGGCGAGAATTAACAGGAACGCGTAGAACTCCTTGGTGCGGTCCTTGATGTGCCAGGAGATGAAGACGCCGGTGAAGAGGAGGATGGACGACGCAAGCACCAGCGGCACCCCGATCCCGTCCACGCCGAGATAGAACTGGATGCCGAGCTGCTCCGACCAGAGGTATTTCTGCTGGAACTGGTAGCCGCCCTTCTGCCAGTCGAAGGCGAACAGAAGAATGAACGAGGCCACGAAGGAGATACCGGAGAAGAAGACGGCGACCTGGCGCACCAGGAGCGGCCGGCGGTTCGAGATGAACACCAGCACCCCCGCCCCCACAAACGGCGCGAACAGAAGGATGCTCAGCAGGTAGCTCTCGGTCACCGCACAGCCCTTTGCGCCGTCGCGGCAGGTTCACTCCCCCGAACGGCCTGCACCCTGGACCCCTGTTCCAGCCGGTCCGCCAGCGCCTGCACCGACCCGTTGATCATGTTGAGGAACGGGGCGGGATAGAGCCCGATCCACAAAATCATGACGCCCAGCGCCACCGCGATGCCCCATTCCCGGGGCTGAAGGTCTTGGAGCGGCTTGAGCGCGCTCGCCGCGGCCGGCCCGAAGAAGGCGCGCTCGTAGTACCAGAGAAAATAGGCCGCTCCCAGGATGACTCCGAGCACCCCCACCGCGGCCAATACCCAATGCGCCCGGAAGGCCCCGACCAGGATCAAAAACTCCCCGACGAAGCCGTTGGTCCCGGGCAGTCCGATGGAGGCCAGCCCCAGGATCAGGACGAAGGTGGCCAGCAGCGGGACGCGGTGGGCCAGCCCCCCGTAGGCCGCCAGATCCGCCGAGCCGGTCCGGGTGTAGAGGAACCCCACCATGAAGAAGAGCCCCGCCGTCGAGAACCCCAGGTTGATCATCTGGAGCAGGCTCCCCTGCAGGCCCTGAAAGTTCAAGGCGAAGAGGCCCAGCATCACGAACCCCAGGTGGCTGATGCTGGAGAATGCCAGGAGCCGGCGGAAGTCCGTCTGCACCAGGGCGATGAGCGCGCCATAGATGATCGCCGCCAACCCCAATGCGGCCATAACCCACATCCAGCTCCGGGAGGCCTCAGGCAGCAGGGGGAGGCTGAACCGGATGAACCCGTAGGTGCCCAGCTTGACCCCGGCCAGGAGCACGCTCATCACGATCGGCCCTTCCACCAGGGCCGTCGGCAACCAGGTGTGGAAGGGGAAGACCGGCGCCTTGAACGCAAAGCCAAAGAAGAGGAGGAAAAAGATCAGGGCCTGCTGCTCCGGCGGCACAGGTACCGTCAGCAGGTCCACCAGGTCGAACGAGTACAGAGGCTCCGTGTGAGAGGCCACGGCGGCGGTATGGAAGTTCAGGTTGAGGAGCACGATGCCCACCAGCATCAGCACCGAGCCCGTCAGCGTGTACAGGACGTACTTCAGCGCGGCGTACTGACGGTCCGCCCCCGGCCCCCAGAGCTTGATCAGGAAGTAGCCCGGGATCAGCATCAGCTCCCAGAACACGAAGAAGAGGATCAGATCGAGTGAGGCAAAGACCCCGATCATGGTCCCCTCGAGCGCGAGAAGCGCCATCAGATAGGGCTTGAGCAAGGTCTTCTCGGCGTCCCAGGAATAGACCATGATGAGCACCAGGAGAAACGCCGTCAGCGGGATGAAGAGGACGCTGATGCCGTCCACGCCCAGGTGGTAGCCGATGCCGATCGCCGGGATCCAGGAGGCCCGCTCGGCGAACTGAATGTGGGCGCTGTTCGGCGTGAAGTGCCAGAACAGAACCGCCGAGATGAAGAACTCCAATCCGGCCACCGCCAACGCGGATTTCAGGATCAGGTCCTCGTCCTTCTGGAACAGCCAGATGACGACAGCCCCGAGAAACGGAAGGAAGGTCAGGACCGTCAGGATAGGGAAGCCGATCTGCTGGCCGGCGGCCACTTCGTTCAGGATCATGAGCCCCCTCCGACCCAGAAGAAGAGGACGATGAGGTTGACCAAGAGGACGAACCCCGCCACCAGGATCGTGGCGTAGTGATGGACCAGGCCAGTCTGCAGCCGCCGCAGCACCCTTGAGGCCAGGTGGTTTGCAAACCCGGTCACGTTCAGGCCGCCGTAGATCACGTACTTCTCAACCCAGGTCGAGGCGGCGGCGCTTGCCTCGTTCAGCCGGCGGACCCCCACCACCGCCCCGTCCACGACCCCCGTATCGACCGCGTCGCACCGTCGCCCCAACCTTTTGACCGGCTCCACCACGGTCTTGTCGTACACCTCGTCCACCCAGTACTTGTTCAGGAGCAGGGCGTACGCGCCCCGCAGCTTGGCGGCCCACCGGTCGGGCTGGTCGGGTTTCAATTGGTAAAAATAGTGCGCCAGGAACCAGCCCCCGACCGCGATCACGGTGGTGACGGCCATCAAGATGTAGGGCAGGAGGGGACCGCCTTCGTGGCCCGCCGTCCCTTTCGATACGGACACCACCGGCCTCAGGAACTGATGGAACCAGCCGTTCTCCAGCCCGCCGGGAATCACCCCGATCAGGCCTCCGATCACCGAGAGGACGGCAAGAAGGATGAGCGGGGCCAGCATGACTCGTGGTGACTCGTGGAGGTGATGGGCAGCGTCGTGGTCCACCCGAGACTCTCCATAGAATGTCAGGTAGAGCAGCCGGGACATGTAGAAGGCGGTGCAGAACGCCGCCGTCGCCCCGAGGAACCAGAGGAAATAGTGCCCGTGGGTGAAGGCATGGCCGAGGATCTCGTCCTTGCTCCACCACCCGGACAGGAACGGAAACCCGGCGATGGCGGCGGTGCCGATCAGGAAGACCCCATGCGTGACCGGGATGGCCTTCCACAGCCCGCCCATCTTGCGGATGTCCTGCTCGCCGGCCAGCGCGTGGATCACCGAGCCGGCCGACAGGAACAACAGCGCCTTGAAGAAGGCGTGGGTCACCAGGTGGAAGATCGCCGCCGCATAGGCCCCCACCCCGCAGGCCAGGAACATGAAGCCGAGCTGGGACACCGTGGAGTAGGCCAGGACCCGCTTGATGTCCGTCTGGACGAGCCCGATCGTGGCCGCAAACAGGGCGGTCGCCGCCCCGACGACCCCGACCAGGAGCAAGGCGGCCGGCGCCAGGTCATAGATCGCATGGTTGCGGACCACCATATAGACGCCGGCGGTCACCATGGTCGCGGCGTGGATCAGGGCACTGACCGGCGTCGGGCCCTCCATGGCGTCCGGCAGCCAGGTATAGAGCGGGAGCTGCGCGGACTTCCCCACGGCCCCGATGAAGAGACAGACCGCAATCGCCGTCGCCGCCGTGGGGGTGAGCTTCGCGGCCTGCGCAAAGACGTCGGTGTAGTCGAGCGTCCCGAAGTTCGCAAACACCAGGAAGATCGCCAGGAGAAAGCCCGCGTCGCCGATCCGGTTCACGACGAAGGCCTTCGTGGCGGCCTTGGCGGCCGAGACCCGGTCGTAGTAGTAGCCGATGAGGAGATAGGAGCAGAGGCCGACGCCCTCCCAGCCGATGAAGAGGACCAGGTAGTTGTTGCCCATCACCAGCAGCAGCATCGAGACCATGAACAGGTTCATGTAGGCGAAGAAGCGCGTGAACCCCTCCTCGCCATGCATGTACCCGACCGAATAGACGTGGATGAGAAACCCCACCCCGGTGACGACCAGCAGCATGACGCAGGACAGGGGGTCGATCAGAAAGCCGAAGTTGACCGTGAGGTCGCCGCCGAAGATCCACCGGTAGACGACGACCGTCCGCGGGGCGGGGGCGCCGAGGGTGTGCTGGACCACCCAGAACGCGCAGACGAAGGAGGCCAGGACCGAGCCCCAGCCGAGCCGATGCGCGATTTCGTCGGAGTAGCGATGGCCCAGCAGGACGTTGAGGCCGTTGGCCACCACCGCCAGGAGCGGGAACAGGGGAATCAGGATGACGATCAGATCAAACACGGGCAGTTCGATTGGCCTCTACCATTTCAGCAAATTGATCTGGTCCACGTTGGTGGCGAGCTTGCCGCGGAAAACCACGATGATGATGGCCAGCCCGACGGCGGCCTCGCCGGCCGCGATTGCGATCACGAACAGGGCCACCACCTGGCCCGCCAGCGAGTCGAGATGATGGGCGAAGGCCACCAGGTTGAGGTTGGCCGCGTTCAGCATGATCTCGATCGCCATCAGCACGATGATGAAGTTCCGCCGGATCAGGACCCCGACGAGTCCCGTGACGAACAGGATCGCGCTGACCGTGACGTAGGCCTCGACCGGGACCATCAGCGTCCCTCCTCGAGGTCGGCCTGGGCCGGGGTCTTGGCCAGGACGATCGCCCCGACGATCGCCCCGAGTAGAAAGACCCCGACGATTTCAAACGGCAAGAGGTAATCGCTGAACATGAGGATGCCGATCGCCGTGCTGTTGCCCACCGCCTGGACTGCCTCGGCCGCCTCCCCCTTGACCCCCGCGTAGCTGGAGGCCAGGAGCACCAGCAGGAGTTCCACGGTCACGGCGCCCACGCCGATGATGTACCAGGCGTACCGCCGATGGAGCACCCGTTCCTCGGTCTTGAGGTTGAGCAGCATGAGGACGAACAGGTAGAGGATCAGGATCGCGCCCGCATAGATGATGATCTGAACAGCCGCCAGGAACTCGGCGTTCAGCAGCACGAACAACCCCGCCATGTGCCCGAGGAGCGCCAGGAGCGCGATCCCGCAGTGCACGGGGTTGCGCAAAGCCACTGTCAGCACGCCCGCCGCGACACAGACCAGGGCGAAGTACGCGAAGAAAAAAGGCACCATGCTTACGAATCTTTGGGAGCCGTGATCGTATGGGGAAACTTATATCGGTAGGCGCGGCTGTCCGCGTCGTTGGTCTCCTGGTTGTGGGCGTAAAGGTAGAGTTTGGCGTCCTCGATGTGCTGTTCGCCGACTTCGTACAGCTTCGCCTTGTCGAAGATGAGGCTGCGCTTGTCGTGGGTGGCATACTCGTACATCTTCGTCATGGCCAGCGCGTTGACCGGACAGGCTTCCACGCAGTAACCGCAGAACACGCACTTGGTGATGTCGATGTAGAACTCGGTCGCGTAGCGGGACAGCGGCTTGTTCGGATCTTCGGCGCTCACGACCTTGATGCAGCGGGACGGGCAGGCCGCCTCGCAGAGGTCGCAGCCTACGCACCGCTCCGCGCCGTCGTCGTAGCGCAGCAGGCCCAGGGCCCCGCGGTGCGCGTCCGGGATGGTCCGCTTCTCCCGGGGATACTGGAAGGTCACGGGCTTCACGAACATATGCCGGAACACCACGCGCATCGCCGTGCGGATCTCGGCGAACGACAGGGCGTCCCAGACCTCCCGAAGCAAGCTCTTCTCTTGGGGCGCGGCGTTCACGCCAGAGTCCTTTCCGCCCCGATCTTCGCGATCGCCACGCGGGCGAACTTGAACGCGGGCACGCCGGTCGTCGGGTCCACCCGACATTCGACCAGGTCCTTGACCGCGGGCTCGTTGAAATGCTCGGGAAAGAAGCAGGTGCCAGGCGCGAGGTCGGCATTGGCCTCCGTGCGAAGCTCGACCGTCCCCTGGGCCGACGTCACCCGCACCGCGTCCCCATCGCCGATCTGAAGCCGCGCCCGGTCGCTCGGGTGCATGTGCAGGCGGCCCTTGCTGGGGTAAAGCTTGATGAGCCCGGAGGCCCGAGTCGAGAGCTTGCCGGAATGGTAGAGCACCTGCCCGATAAGGAGAACAAACGGCCCCACGTCCTGCCCGGCCTGCGGCTCCTCGGCATACCGCCCGGCGACCTCCCGGACGAAGGGACCGGCGAGGTAGCCCTCCGGCTTCGCCTGCACGCGCCGCGGTTCGCCCAGGTTGTAATACCCCGGCAGCAGCTTCATGATCTCGGCCTGGATCGCCTGCGGATTCTCATACTCCATCGGATACCTGAGGGCCGTCCCGATCGCCCCAAAGATCTCCCAGTCCGGACGGGCTTCCTCGTACGGCTCCAGCGCCTCGCGCACCCGATTGACCTTGCCCTGGAGGTCGGTGAACGTGCCGTCCTTCTCGGCGAACGTGCAGGCCGGCAGCACGACGTGCGCCAGCCGGCCCGTCTCGGTCAGGAAGGGATCCTGGCAGATGAGCAGGTCGACCTTCTCCAGCGCTTCCCGGACTCCGGTGGAGGCCGGCAACGTGGCCAACGGATTCTCGCCGACGAGGTACAGGGCCTTGATCTCCCCCCGGCGGCACCGCGCCAGGATCTCCATGAGGCTGGCGCCGGCGTCGTCCGGCAGCGACACGTTCCAGGCACGGGCGAAGCGGGCGCGGGCCTCTTCATCGGCGTACGACGCCTGGCCGGGCAACAGCTCGGGCGCAACGCCCATGTCCACGGCGCCCTGCTCATTGGCCTCTTCGGGAAGCGCGTTGATGCCGCAGCCCGGCTTCGTGAGCTTGCCGGTCACCCACGCGAGATCCACCAGGTTCAGGATGCTGGCGTAGCCGTTGGCCCGGCGGGTCACGCCCTCCCCGCACAGGATCACCGCGCGGGGGGCCTCGGCATAGATCCGCGCGGCCTCGATCACGGACTCCCTGGTCGCGCCGGACTGGGCCGTCAAGGCCTCCCAGGACAATTTGGCGACGGCCCGCTTCAGCGCGGCGAAGGCCTCCGGCGCGGCGCTCGTCGCGGCCTCGTCCACCAGGTCCTCCTCCACCACAGCCTTGACCAGCGCCCGTATGAAGGCGCCCTCCCCGCCCGCCGCAATCGGCACCGGGTGCGAGGCCAGCTTCGCGATATTGGTCAGCGTGGAGTCCGCGACGATCACCGTGGCGCCGTACACCCGAAGGGCCTCCTTGACCCGCAGGCTGGTGATCGGATGGGTTTCGGTGACGTCGGTCCCGATGAGCAGCAGGGCCTTGGCTTTGGTGATCTCCTCGTAGCTGTTCATCATCCGGCCGACCCCGGCCGCGTGCTGCATGGCCCGCGTGAAGTTCTGGTGGCCGTAACGGGCGCTGCTGTCGAGATGATTGGTCCCGATGGCCGCGCGCATCAGCTTCTGAAACAGGTACAGCTCCTCATTGGTGCACCGCGCCGTGATGAGCCCGGCGATGGCGCGGGGCCCGTGCTTGGCCTTGATCACCGCCAGCCGCTCCACCGCCAGGCCCAGCGCCTCGAACCAGGACCGCGGGACGAGCCCCTCGTCGGTGCGGACCAGCGGGCGGCCCAGCCGCTCCTTGCTGTCGATGTACTGGAACCCGAACCGCCCGCGGACGCACAGGCCGCCATGCCCTTTCGCGGTCTCGGCGCGATCCCCCCACTTGTTCTTCCAGGACAGGGGCGAGGTCACCCGCTGGACCTCCTTCCCGCTGGTCTCGAGGTGGACCTGGCAACCGTCGGCGCAGTAGGCGCAGGTGCTCGTGGTCTTCTTCAACTGCCAGGGCTTGTAGACGTACTTGGAGTACTTGTTGGTGATGGCGCCGACCGGGCAGACCGCCAGGCAGTCCCCGCAGAATTCGCAGACGAGGGGATTGTCCCCCTTCGCCACGACGTGCGTGGTGCCCTCCTTCTTGAAGAACTGCAGGGCGTCGATCATCTGGACGTCCTTGCAGATGTTGATGCACTCGCCGCACAGGATGCAGCGGTTCATGTTGAAGTCGAGGACCAGGCTGCGCCGGTCCTCCGGCAGCCCCTTGGGCTTGGCGTTGACGAGGCTCGTCACGCCGTGCAGGAAGGCCATGTCTTGCAGCTCGCAGTGCCCGTCGGCGTCGCAGACCGGGCAGTCGAGCGGATGGATCGTGAGGTGCTTCTCCACCGCCTTCTTCCGGGCCGCGTGCAGATCCTCACCCTCGCAGCGCACCACCATGCCCGCCTCGGCCTTGGCCGTGCAGGACCGGACCGGGGCCTTTTTGCCTTCCACCATCACGAGACACATCCCGCAGGAGCCAAAGGGGTCGAAGGTGTAGTGATAGCACATCGCCGGCACGATCTTGCCGGTCTGGGAGATGACGTCGTAGAGCGACACCCCCGCCTTCGACGTGACGGGCGCCCCGTCGATGGTCAGCTCGATGTTCGGGGCTTCAACGTCCGGGGTGGTGACTGGTTTTAGTGCCATTGCCTTGGGTTCTTCGTTAAACGTTATCCGTTAAACGGAACTCCTGTCCTTGCGATTAACGATTCACGTTTAACGTTGCGCGTCTTCACTAACGGTCGCATTCGCCCATGACGATATCGTAGGTGCCGAAGATCGTGACGATGTCGGCGATCATGTAGCCGCGCGCCATATAATCGAACGCGCCCATGTGAATGAAGGAGGGGGCGCGGATCTTCAGGCGATAGGGTTTCCCCTCCCCCGTGCTGACGATGTAGAACCCCAATTCGCCCTTGGCGGCTTCGGTCCCGCAATAGATCTCCCCCGTGGGGGCCTTGAAGCCCTCGGAGAAGAGCTTGAACTGCTGGATCATGCTCGCCAGGTCGTTGAAGACCCTGGCCTTGGGCGGCAGTGTGACGCTCGGCACGTCGGCCATGATCGGGCCGTCGGGGAGCTTCTCGATCAGTTGCCGGACCATCTTCAGACTCTCCCGCATCTCCTCGACCCGGACCCAGTACCGGTCGTACGTGTCGCCGTTCTTGCCGACCGGCACGCTCCACTCGCACTGATCGTAGGCGGCATAGGGCTCGAACTTGCGGAGGTCATAGTCCACGCCGGACCCGCGGAGCGTGGGCCCGCTCAACCCGAAGTTCACCGCGTCCTCGGCCGAAATCACGGCCACGCCCTTCGTGCGGGAGAGCCAGATGCGGTTGGTCTCGAGGAACGTGATGTACTCGTCCAGCTTGGGGGGGAAGTAGTCGATGAACCGGCGCAGCTTGTCGATGAGGTCCGGCGTGAAGTCCCGCTCGACCCCGCCGATCCGGTACCAGCTCGTGGTGAGCCGCGCCCCGCACAGCTCGTCGAAGAAATCCAGGAGGATCTCGCGGTCGCGGAAGGTGTAAAAGAAGACCGTCATGGCCCCGATGTCCAGGGCCTGCGTCCCCAGCCAGAACTGATGGCCGATGATCCGCTGCACCTCGGCCACGATCGTGCGCAGGTACTCGGCGCGCGGGGGGACCGTGAGATCCAGGAGCTTTTCGACGGCCCGGCAATAGGCGAAGTTGTTGTACATCGCGCAAATGTAGTCGAGGCGGTCCGTATGGGGGATGAACTGGTGGTAGGTCCCGTCCTCCGCCAGTTTCTCCACGCCGCGGTGCAGGAACCCCAGGACCGGCGTCGCCTTGACGATGCGCTCGCCCTCCAGCGCCAGGACCACCTTCAGCACCCCGTGCGTGCTGGGATGCTGCGGGCCCATGTTGAGCATCATCTCCTCGGTCCGCAGGGTCGGCAGCGAGGGACTCCCGGGATGCTCCGGGTCGACCTTATAGACCGTCGTGCGCTGGTCGTCGAGTGGAGGTCTCATGGCTCAGGATTTCTCTCCGAGGAACGGAAACGTGTCGCGCCACCCTTTGCCGCGCAGGGGGAAGTCCTTCCGCAACGGATAGCCTTCCGGGTAGTCGTCCGGCATGAGGATCCGCACGAGGTTCGGGTGGTTGCGGAAGCGGATGCCCATCATGTCGAAGACTTCGCGCTCCATGAAGTCGGCGCCCTTCCAGATGTCGGTCATGGAGTCCACGACGCAGTCCTCTTCCGGCACGCGCGTCTTCACGCGGATGCGGGCGCGCCGGCGGATCGAGTAGAACTCGTAGACGACCTCGAAGCGCTCGGGGTGGTCCGGCCAATCCACGGAGCTGACGTGGACGATGTAATCGAAGTCGAGGTCGGGATCATCATGCAGAAAGCGGCACACCTCATAGAGATGCTCGGGAGCCACATGGATGGTCAAGTCGCCCCGCCACTCCTCGGCCCGTTGAAAGGCCTCCGGGAACACCTGCTGGATCCGCTCAGCCGTGGGATGCACCGGTTATCCCTGCGCCACTTCCGGAGGCTTCTTGTAGAACACCGATCGCTGCATGATCTGGTCCTGGAGCTTGAGGATCCCGTCGAAGAGGGCCTCGGGCGTGGGCGGGCATCCGGGGACATAGATGTCCACCGGGATGAACCGGTCGACCCCCTGGACGACACTGTAACTGTCGTAAATGTTGCCGGAGGTCGCGCATGAGCCCATCGCAATCACGTACCGCGGTTCCGGCATCTGATCGTAGATCTTGCGAATCACCGGCGCCATCCGGACGCAGACGGTCCCGGCCACGATCATGAGATCGGACTGCCGGGGGGACGCCCGAAAGACGCCGGCCCCGTACCGATCAATGTCGTAGCGCGCGGACACCGAGGCGATCATCTCGATGGCGCAACAGGCAAGGCCGAAGGTCATCGGCCAGAGCGAGCCCTTGCGCGCCCAGTTGACCACCTTCTCCAGGGTCACCAGATGGACCCCCAGACCGCCGTCTTTCTCGTGATCCCGGCCGACTTGGATGAGGTTCATGGCGTCAATCCCATTCCAGCGCGCCCTTCTTCCAGGCATAGACGTACCCCACGACGAAGAGCGCGATGAAGATCACCATCTCGACCATTCCGATGATGCCGATCTTGTCGAAGGCCACGGCCCACGGATACAGGAAGATGATCTCGATGTCGAAAATGACGAACAGCATGGCGATGATGTAGTACCGGACGGGAAAGGGCATCCGCGCGTCCGAGAACGGCTCGCTGCCGCATTCATAGGCGCTGAGCTTTTCCGGATCCGGCAGCTTCGGCTGGACGAAGTGGCTGAGGAGCAAGGTCGCCACCCCAAAGGCAAAGGCGACGCCGATGAACACGAGGATCGGGAAATAATCCGTCAAATTTGTCAGTAGGTGTTCGGTCCCCTGCACTGCCCACCTCTCCGGCCGGAAGAAAGCTTACTGCGCCGAGGCCTGAGAACCAAGGGAGGAAGCTTAACATCGCGATTTCATACAATGCAAGCGCTCAATAGACCTAGGGAATCGCATCCGCTGAAAGCCCCACGCCCGGTCCGGAGCAGGCCCTCTTCGAACGGAGCGAGGGAAGGGACTTCCCCCGCCAGCGGGGCCGCCTAAGGGCGCTTCGGCCTGGCGCGGCGGCCCATCTTGTCTGGCAGGGTTCGAAGATTCTCGGGTGGGCGGCCGGATCCCACGTCCCATTGGTCGGCCAGGGGTTCGGCCGAGGGGGTCCGGCGATGGATCTGCGTGGGGATCCGTTTGGGCGTGGCCTTTCCGTAGTCGGGCGGATCGGGCTGGTTGGTGAGGGTGCGTTGGTCCGGCTTGCTCATCGAGGGGAGACCTCCATCGAACCTAGAATTGGACGCTGGGCTTCACACGGGGCAGGGGAGGCACGGGCACCGGACCACGCGGAGCTTCGCCCGGGGTCATCGGGTCGTACAGTCTTTCGTTCCCGTTGACGCCGTCCTCTTCGATGTCGATCCACATCTCGCCCTTGCCGGGCTCGAATTCCCCGTTCCCGTCGAGATCCACCCAATAGAAGAGCGGATAGGCCAACGTCACGGCAACTTCATAGCCAAACTGGTTCACCTCGGCCTTATAGGTCCGGCGGGCGGTCATGAAGTCCGGCTTCCCCTCCAGGCTCGACAGCTTGAAGACCCGAAAGAATAAATTGTTCCTCCAGTCGTAATACGCCTCGACCTCGCGACGGTCGAACTCGTCGGGCTCCGCCGGCAGAACAGACCCTGATTGGGGAAAAGCAATCGCCCCCGAATCCCCTGAATAACTTCCATTAACGAAGACTCCCAGCAGAATCGCGCAACCAATGAACAGCAAGGCGTAGAGGGCCAGGCGGGTGTGTCGCATGGTGCACACCATAACATGGCCCTAACCCCCCGTCAATCAACGGTTTTAACTTGACATCTCGACACGATCTGCTATTCTTCACACGTTGCCTGGGAGAATAGGCATGCAACCACAACCGCACCGCCATTCGATGTGGATCAGAGTGCTGACGGTCCTGTGTGCCACGGGTTCCCTCATCGGGTTCCCCGCGCTATCACTGGCGCAGGATGAATCCCCGAAGCCGCCGGACTTGCTGATCGGCGCTCAGGCCGAGGCGTTCCAAGGGGGATACGTTCTCCCAAAGGAGCAGGTCTCCGGAACGGTGATCGGCGCGCGGGAGGTCAAGAAACTCTACGCGTACGGCGATATTCTCTACGTCCGCTTCAGGCCCGGCGCGGAAATGAAGGTGGGAGACCGCGTCACGCTCTACCGGAAAACCGATGAGGTCTATCATCCGGTCATCGGCCAGTACATAGGACGGGTCATCGCCACGCTCGGGGTGCTCGAAATTTCCACGCCTCCTGTGAACCGGGTCTCAGAGGCCCGCGTGATTCAATCGTTCGACTCCCTCTCGCCGGGCGACCCGATCATGCCCTACAAGCCGCCAGCGGCGGTGCCGGATCAGAGTACGTCCGGGGGAACGGTGCGGGGCATGATCGTCGCCTTTAAGGTGCCTCGGCAGGTAACGGCGCAAGGGGAGGTCGTGTATATCGACCGGGGGGCCGGGGACGGCGTCTCGCTCGGTGATCGGTTCACCGTCATCCGTCAGGGCGCCTGGGAATCAATGACCACCCGCTTTCCTGATTATACCTTCGGGGAATTGAAGGTGATCGGCCTGCAAGAGCGGACGGCCACCGCCTTCGTGATAAAGAGCACCGACGCCCTGCAACGTGGAGACACCGTCATGCAGCTCGCCTCCGTGGCCAAGGCCGTCCCCGAAGAGGCCGTCAAGCCCGAGCAGGCGGGGATCGATACCGCCGGCAGGACGCCCGAGCCCCCGCAGATCGAACTGGCCGACATCCATTTCGAATTCGACAAGTGGACGCTCACCAAAAAGGCCAAGGAGGAACTCCTCGGAAATGCCGCGTTCCTCAAGCTGCACCCCACCGCCAGAATCATCATCGAGGGTCACGCTGACGAGCGCGGAAGCCGGGAGTACAACATTCTGCTGGGCGAAAAGCGCGCCGAGGAAGTCCGCCGTCACCTGGCCGACATGGGCTTCAGCAACCCCGCCACGGTGCTCAGCTACGGGAAGGACCGGCCGCTCTGCACCGAACGAGACGAGGCCTGCTACGAAAAGAACCGCCGCACCCATCTGGTGACCCCAAGCGAGTAACTGTTTCCTCCCGCCTGCGTTCGTGATATAGTCCGGCTCGAGTTTGGTCCGTCAGGAGTGCGGCCATGTATCCACTCTCCGCGATTGCCACGGTTTTCGCCTTCTTCCTGGTCATCGTTCCAGGAGGGCTGGCCGGAGAGCCATTCGCCGGCGAGGTCATCAAGGTGGACGTCGCGGCGAACAAGCTGACCGTGAAGAAGCAGGACGGCAATCGGTTCACGTTCGTGATCGACGCCAAAACGGGCTTCACCGGCAGCCGAAAGTCGCTTAAAGATTTGGCCCAGGGCGACCAGGTCACCGTCGAGTTCCAGACCGGCGGGGGAAAATACACGGCCTTGAAGGTGACGACGCCCTAAGGCTCGTCCCGTAGCCGCAATTCTCGCGGCGCGCCCTCCGTCAGAACCGCGCGGCCGGCAGAACGCTTGTAAAGACCTTGTCCGCCCTCCAGCATTACCTTCAAGTAGCTGTTCCACGCCGCCTCTACCGTGTCTTCACCTATGCGGTGCCTCCCGGAATGCCGGGGGATTGGACTCCCGGCATGCGGGTCAGGGTCCCCCTCGGCCGCAGCACGCTGACCGGCTTCGTCCTCTCCGTCACCTCCCAGCCCGAGACCGGAGGCAAGACCATCCCGATCCGGAATGTCCTTGCCCGTTTGGAGGAAACCCCGAGCGTCTCTCCGGATCTCCTCTCGCTGGCGGAGTGGGTGGCCGAGCACTACCTGGCTCCCTTGGGGCAGTGCCTCCGCCTGGCCTTCCCCGGCGCGCCGGACGCTTCCAAGCGCCGCCCGAAGCCCGGGCTCGGGACTGTTGCGTCCCGCGTGTCCTCCGGCATTCCCATTCCCTCCCAAGACCTGCCTTCCCCCCTCGCCGCGCTTCGCAAGAGGGTTCTCCACGGCGTGACCCACCGGACCCACATGAGCATGCTGCTTCCAGCCTCAACAGACGAGGTCACCGGCCTTTACCTCGAAGCAATCCAAGCCGTCCTGGAGACAGGTCGGACCGCCTTAGTCCTGCTTCCTGAGATCAGCCGCGCGGAGGCCTTCCATGCTCTGTGCGCCGGACGCTGGGGCACGCAGTGCCTGGCGTATCATGGCGGCCTCTCCGTGACGGACCGTCGCGGGGCCTGGGCTTACATCCAAGCCGGAGAGGCTTCGATCGTCATCGGCACCCGCTCGGCCTCCTTCGCGCCTCTGATGCGCTTGGGGCTGATCATCGTCGACCAGGAAGACCATCCCGCCTATAAGGGAGAAAATGTACCCCGCTACGACGCGCGCAGCGTCGCCGGCGAACGAGCCCGGCGCGCCGGAGCCGTGTTGGTCCTCGCCTCCGCGCATCCCTCCCTAGAGTCGGTCCAGGCGGCGGAGACGCAGTGGAGGGCGCTCGCGGAAGGGCCACGCTCCGCCAAGGGGCCGCCGGTCGCCGTGGTGGACCTGCGCGAAACCCCCTACGGGGAGATCGTATCGGCGCCCATGGCCGACGCGATCGCCGCCTGTCTCGGGGCGGGAAAGAAGGCGCTCTTGTTCCTCAACCGCAAGGGCTACGCCCCGGTCCTCCTCTGCCGGGATTGCGGTCAGGCCTTGCGGTGCCCGGCGTGTGCGGTGGGCTGGACGTACCATAAACGAGCGGGAATGCTCCGGTGCGCCCACTGCGGCCGCACGGGCGTGGCCCCGGGGACCTGTCCGGCCTGCGGGGGGATTCACCTGGTCCCCTTCGGATTCGGAACCGAGGCCCTCGAAGAGGCGGTGCGAACACGGTTTCCCACCGCTCGGGTGGCCCGCTTGGAAGGTCACCGGGACGGAGGGGGGGCCGACCAGGAACGCGCCAACGCCGCGATCCTCTCCCTTATGCAAGCCGGTGAGCTCGACATCCTCATCGGGACCCAAATCGTCGTGAGCCGGTCTCCCAAACCGGTCGCCTCCCTGATAGGACTGGCCAACCCCGACGCCGCATTGCACCTGCCCGATTTCCGAGCCGCCGAACGCGCCTATCATCTGTTGCGCGAGGTGATGGCGCTCGCCGATCCTGAGGACCCCGACGCCAAGATTGTCGCGCAGACCTTCGTTCCCGAGCACCACGTCATGCGCGCCCTCGCTTTACAGGACCCCTCCGTGTTCTATGAGAGCGAGTTAGCCGCCCGTAAGGCGTTGGGGTACCCCCCGTTCGGTCGGTTGATCGGGTTGAAGGTGATCGGCAAGCGCGAGGACCTTGTCGAGGCCGCCGCCGCGCGATGGGGCGAGTTGCTGAAAACCGAAGGCGGGATCGAAGTCCTGGGCCCGATCCCGGCCACGCCCTCCCGCGTCCGGGGCCGCGCCCGCCGGCAGCTTGCGGTGAAGGGGACGGATGAAGCGGCGCTGCGGCACGCCGTGAGAACTACGCTGGCTGAGATGGAATCACGCGGGCATGCCGGGGGGCTCCGCTACGATGTGGATGTGGACCCGCAGACCTTGCTGTGAAGAGCACCAGGACCGGAACCCGCCTCAGCAGGCTTGCGGCCAGAGTCCTCAACAAGCGATAAGCCGACCTTTCTGTCAAAACCCAACACCCCCTCCAATGCCGCCAAAGCCTCCCCCTCCACCAACGCCCCCACCGATTCCGATGGACATCCCCGAGCGGGGCGATTGGGGCTCCCAAACCTTGACATGCTTCACGGCAAGGGTGGGGTAGGAATATTCGGTCTCATCGAGGCGCAAGGTCGTGACGCCCGTGACCTCCCCGACGATGGTGACACGCGTCCCGGCCGGGAGGGTGGCGGGATCCAAAAATTCCTTTTGGACACCGAGGAAACGACCTAAAGACTTAGTGCGGTCGCTGACGGGTTCGAGAGAACCATCAAGAGGCAATTGCAGGACCTCAATGCGGGTGCTGTCACTGCCGCGCTTGACTGACAGGACTTCACCCCCGAGTACGATGATTCGATTCTTATAGGATACGGGCGCTTGCTTGACCTGAAGAAATGAGACGTTCCGATCGACCTGCGCTTCCAGTTCCTTGGGGATGACTTGTGGCGCGCACGCCGACACCAGCATGAGGACGAGAGCGGGCCAAGTCGCCGTGATGATTCTGAATCGCTCCTGCATAGACATTTTAGTTTACCCCTTTCCCGTGGGCGGTGGTTCATTCAGCGTTTCCGACCGCTTGATCCAGCGAAAGATGCCGTAGGCGAAGGTCAGCCAGAAGGTGGCGAAGAAGATGCCGAGAAATCCCGTCCCCACCAGTTCCTTCATCTGATCCTCGGTGGGCTCCGCCATCCCGCTCATCCGGAGCTTGATGAGTTCCACGGCGGGCCAGGTCAGGCTCTCCAGGCCGAGAAAGAGGCAGGCCCACGCCCACACGTGCCGCGGCGTGGTCCCCAGCCAGACCAACAGCGCGGTGAACCCGAACCCGGCCGCGACGGCCCAGGCGACCGGGATCGGATTCCACGCCATCGTAAACCCGAACGTGACAACCACGCCCGCCGCGACGGCATTGACCTTGGGAGTCCACTCAGACATTAGAATGCGCGTTAACCGTTAAACGTGAATCGTTAATGGTGAGAATAGGGTCTTCCGTTTAACGAAGAACGAATAACGATTAACGTTCCAGCGGAAGGAATTGGTGCCGAAGGCGGGATTTTACTACACGAGTCCCGTCTAGTGCTACCTGGTATTGAATAGGCTCGTTTCTCAAGGGCTTCCATCATCTCGTCGTGTTGTCCTGTACGCCTAATAGCTAACCGTGCTACGAAGTTTGTTAGCCAACCGTTAGCTAAATTCTATTGCTTCCGAACCAACCGATCAGATCGTACACCTTCTTGCACGCCCCTGGAAACGCGCTAAGCGTCAGGCGAACGGTCTCTGGTTTCACTCTGCTTGCTTGAGGGTGGACGGCATCATTGCGCTGCACGCGGATCGCTTCAAGAAGCGATACGAGATGCCGGTCTGCCCCTTCGTGGACCTCGTACGGCATCCTGGCCCGTTTCGCGTCTTCTACCTTCTTGGATACGGCAGCGAGCAATCTTTCAATTTTGCGCTGGTCGAAAAGGGTTCGCAGCGTTCTCTGCTCTTTAGAATCCGCGACTGAATTGATGATCGCATCCATGAGGAGGTAGACAGCCTTCTCGCTGGCCGCCCCGATCATCACTGCCGAGGCGAAGAACAGTCGCCGATTATACGCGGCGACGGCCTCCTGGGCGTACTGCTGAAGAACAGAGTCGAGATTCGGCACATTGGCCGTCAGTGCTCCCAGGAACCCAGTTTGATCTTCCGGTACTGGTTCGTCGCGCCCAGCAGCCCATTGCCGTCCTGTTTCTGTGACTCGTATGCCGCGTGAGTTGGGGCTATCATTTCCTTGCGGTGCAGGGACGATATAGCCAAACGCCAACAACTGCATGTAACCCTCGACTAACCCGATCCCCAACGGTGTAATCGCCGTTTGACACAAAAAATCATTTGGCGTCTTCTGCTGCAACAAAGTGGGGTCTTCTGCTGATAATGCTTCGATTGTTGAGAGCATGAAATCATAGTAACGCGGTTCTGGTTGTTGCTGTATTTGAACCAGTGCTCTGCGCATACACCGAATAACGTCATCCCTCGTGAAGGTCCTGGGCATGGGCATGCCTATCCGTGCAGGACCGCGTTGAGGTTCGCCGCCGCGTCCTGTTGCATCGAGGGGAGCGCGTGGGCGTAGATTTCCATCGTCGTCTCGACCTTCTTGTGGCCGAGGCGCTGCGCGACGACGTGCACGGGCACTCCGGCCTGCAGGAGCAGCGTCGCGCACGTGTGGCGCATCCCGTGGAACTGCGCGAGGACGGCAGGCTTGAGCGGATCGGTGATTTTACGGCGACGACCCATTCAGCCCCGCCCACGGTAGGGACCCACAGAAAAAGACGCGGCAGGTGACGTGGGCCCTCCCTTTTCGGCCTGCAGGACCTAGCTGCGCATTCATTCTCACGCGTACCAATTAAGCCGATTCCTCTTCTGGTTTGTCCCGTTTCTTTGCCTCAAGTAGTTTAATTTTCTTTATAATGTAAGCGTCACAATACATCTTCATTCCAGCCAAATGCGTAAGCGTCACTTCCTTCGGTGGCTTCTGCGTCGTCAATAGAACGTCAGCCAACCCAAGAATTTCCTGCCAGCCGGAGTAAGTTGGAAAATCACGTGCGAACATTTCCTTTGCCGCCTCGAGGAACGCCAGGCTGCCGTCCCAGTCACCATAGTTCCGAAATGCAACTCTGAACGCTTCATAGAATGCTATCAACGCATGAGGTTCCAATCTTTGGTGAATGTCGTTCTTCGCCATGAACGCGAGACCGTTAAGGTAATGTTCCAAGAACTCGGGCGTACGTGGAAGCTGACTGTAGACCATGATGGCATGAAACAAAGCATCTTTGTTAAGGACTCGTCCGCCCCAGTCCAATGCGAGACGCGGCATTCTCTCCAATCGCACTTCGGCATTCGCCTCAAGGTCAACCATCTGTACATAGAACCGAGATACGTCGGCCGGAAGGTGCCACCAAAAGAAACCGAATGAGCCAATATTGAGCGCCGCGACGAATCGGCGGCTTTGCATCCAGGCTACATCCCACAAGGCGTGAACGGAAATGGCCTTTGGCAGTGTTATTGTGACAAAAAGTTCTGCGCTACTTTTCCCACGGTCAAGCTTCAGGAGGCCTCCCGTCTGGGATATCCAGTTAAGTTCTGTCTGCCGGATTGAATGAGAGGCCGTCTCCAAGCGGACTTTTACTTTCCATTTGGGCTCGCCACGTTCTGGATCGCTGGGCTCCTGCCTTTCAAGCTCGCGCTTACCAAGTTCCCGAGCCTCCTCATCAGCTTTGTCGAACTGTTCTTTCAGCCATTTGAACCACTCGCCGGCATTCTCAAGCTCGACATATTTCGCGAGAGACTTCTTGCTGAAGATGAGTTTTGCCTTTTCTTCATCCCACGCGGACTGTCCGAACCACTCCGCCAGTGACTTCCTTTCTTCATCGAGTGCTGCAACCTTCTCCATTTCGGCTAATTTGAGCCTTGCCTCCGCCAAGGCGTGTAGTTTCTTTGCTCGCTCAGGTGTGATCGCATCGCGCGGCCTAGATACACGGCCGTCAATGAAGTCTACATAGAGACCTTCGAGTCTAAATTTGTGTATTTCTGCAGCGAAATCATGGCACCATTGTAGGTGCGCAGGGTCTATCGAGTCCTTGGCTATCAATGGGCTCCAGAGCGCCCAGAGAAGCTTTTGGACATGATCGTCTGTTTTCAAAAGTGTAGGGTGTCCATCGGGAGGGTGTACTGGAAGAACGGAAATGAATACCTGGGTTATCTTCCCGATCTCTTCGAGAGCTAGCGTTGTAAATTGATATGCTAAATGCGCGTGTATATCCAGCAAACGGCGAGCCTCGGCCATGAGCTCGTGTGCATGCTCTAGACAGGCGGCACGTACCTGCTGTGCTTCTTCGAAAGTCATGGTGCAGTGCTGGGTCGAAGGTTATTACTATTCCCGTATCTACGTTAGCCAGACGTTAGCCAATCAGGGGGTCGCCCGGCGCAAGCCGTTGACAACACAACGAGGAAGAATGTTTGGTGCCGAAGGCGGGATTTGAACCCGCACGGGTTTCCCCACACGCCCCTCAAACGTGCGTGTCTGCCATTCCACCACTTCGGCGTTGGAAAAATTATAGGGACGCCTGGCCATGGTGTCAACCGCACATTTGTGCGTTCCCGATGCGGAGGGATCTGTGCGGTTGACAGTCCGCGCGCGCACCCGTAGAATCCTGAACAATCATGGCACCGCGCGCCGCCGCTTTCTTTGACCTCGACAACACGATCGTTCCCGGTCCGGCCATCGAACACGCGTACTTCAGGCTGCTCTGGCGCCAGGGGCTGGTGGGCCCGCGGGACCTCGCGACGAGCGTCGCCATGCTGCTTCGGGAGATTCCGCCGTTTTCGTTCGACCCGCTGCGCCGGTCCAAGCCGTACCTGGCGGGGAAGCCCATCACCGCGGTCCAGGCGCCCGTCACGGCGTTCTTCTGGTCGTGGGTCTGCCCGAAGATCTCGGAGCAGGCCAGGCAGTCCATCGAGGAGCATCGCGCGCTGGGGCATCGCCTCGTCCTGATCACCGGCTCCCCGGACTTTCTCGTCGAGCCGCTCTCCGGCTACCTCAAGATGGACGAGGTCGTGGCCGGCCGGCTGGAACGGCGCGGGGAGATGTACACCGGCCGCATGCTGGAGCCCTATCCCTACCGCCAGGGCAAGCGCCTCGCGCTGGAGCGGCTCGCAGCCGAACAGGATCTCGACCTGGCCGCCAGCTATATGTACGGGGACAGCCCCGGCGACCTGCCGGCCCTGGAAGCGGTTGGGCATCCCCGCGTCGTGAACCCGATTCGCGGGATGGGCCGCGTCGCCCGAAAGCGCGGCTGGAAAATTCTGTATTGGTGACCGGCCACGATCCCCGACCCGCCATGCGCATCACGGAAATCTTCTTCAGCATCCAAGGCGAGTCAACCCACGCCGGCCGCCCCTGCGTCTTCGTCCGATTGACGGGGTGCCCGCTGCGCTGCGTCTGGTGCGACACCGCGTACGCTTTTTACGGAGGGACCGAGCGCAGCCTCGAGAGCGTCCTGGCGGAAGTCGAACAGTACGGATGCCGCCTGGTCGAGATCACCGGCGGCGAGCCCCTGGCCCAGCCGGAGGTGCATCCCTTGATCGCGGCGTTGGCCGATCGCGGGCACACGGTCCTCATTGAAACCAGCGGGGCGATGGACCTCGGTCCGGTCGACCCACGGGCCGTCGTGATCATGGATCTCAAATGCCCCGGCAGCGGGATGGCAGACCGCAACCAATGGGCCAACCTGGCTCTGCTCAAGCCGTCGGATGAAATCAAGTTCGTCATCAAGGACAGGGCCGATTACGACTGGGCCGTTCAGGTCCTCCGCGAGCATGGCCTGGCGGACCGGCACACGGTCCTGTTCAGCCCCGTGTTTGGAGAAATGGACCCGCAGGCGCTCGCCGAATGGGTGTTGGCCGACCGCCTCCCCGTCCGCATTCAACTTCAACTGCACAAGCACATCTGGGACCCGGCGACGCGCGGAGTCTGAGTACCGCCCATCCGCAACGGGGCCGCCCCGGAGGACGTTGAAGGAAATGGAACTCGCAGTCAAAACGGGACGGATCGAGGACGAAGCCTCGGACGCCGTCCTGCTTTCCCACTGGGAGGGTGAAAAGACGCTGACCGGCGAGACCGCCGCATTTAATACCAGACTCAAGGGCCGGCTCGGCGAGTTGCTGAAGAGCGGAGAATTCACCGGTCGCCTGGGGCAGGTTTCGGTCGTCCACATCGCCCCCGGAGAGCGAGTCCGCGCGAAACGCGCGGTGCTCGTTGGGCTGGGCAAGCGCAAGGAAGGCTCGGCGGAAAAGATCCGGCAGGCCATGGGCAAGGCCGCCAAGGCCATCCGGGACCTGGGAGCCAAATCGGTGTCCACGCCGGTACATGGACGGACGGCATCCACGACTCCCCGATCCGGCAATGGTGGAGGGAGCCGCGGGGTGACGGCCCGCGAGGCCTCACGCGCCATGGTAGAGGGCGCGCTGCTGGGACTCTACCAATTCACCCCCTATCGCACGGAACAGGCGGACGAGGTCAAAACACTCAAGCGGATGACCGTCGTGGTGGGCGACGCACGGGCGGCGGCCGAAGTCCGGGAAGGGGTGCGTCTTGGCCGGATCGTCGGCGAGGCCTCAACCTTCGTGCGGGACCTCTGCAACCACCCGGCCAACGTCGTCACGCCGACGTACATCGCCAACGAGGCCAGGAAGATCGCCAAGGACACCCGCGTCCGCTGCAAGGTCCTGGACCGGCGCCAGATGCAGCGCCTCGGCATGGGGGCGATCCTGGGCGTGGCCCGAGGCAGCCATGAACCGCCGAAGTTCGTGATCCTGGAATACCGCGGCGCCTCCCGCGCCGAACGCCCGGTGGCCCTGGTCGGCAAGACGATCACGTTCGATTCGGGCGGGATCTCCATCAAGCCGGCCGAGAACATGGAGCAGATGAAGGCCGACATGACGGGCGGCGCGGCCGTGCTGGCCGCCATCGGGGCGGCGGCACGGCTCCGATTGCCGCTGAACGTGATCGGGATCATCCCCGCCACGGAGAACATGCCGGGAGGCCGCGCGACCAAGCCGGGGGACATCCTCACCAGCCTGTCCGGAAAGACCATCGAGGTCATCAACACCGACGCGGAGGGACGCCTGATCCTGGCCGACGGCCTGACGTACGCCGCCCGGTACAAGCCCAAGGTCCTCGTGGACATCGCGACCCTGACCGGCGCGTGTGTGGTGGCCTTGGGGAACCACGCCATCGGCGTCCTGGGGAACAACGAGGGCCTGATCAACGAGCTGCGAGCGGCGGGAGAGCAGGCCGGCGAGCGCGCGTGGCCGCTGCCGCTCTGGGAGGAGTATTACGACCAGATCAAGAGCGACGTCGCCGACATGAAGAACACGGGCGGGCGCCCCGGCGGGACCATCACGGCGGCCGCCTTTCTCAGCAAGTTCGTGGGAGACGCCGTCTGGGCGCACCTGGACATCGCGAGCACCGACTGGAGCGACCGGGAGCGCGCCTACATTCCGAAAGGAGCGACGGGCGTGGGAGCCCGGCTCTTGATCCAGTTCCTCTGCAATCGCGCCGCCGGGAGACGCGCCGGCGCGCGCGCCAACGGAGACCGCGCCGGCGGACGGCGCTCACGACGCAAGGCGGCCGTCAGGTGACCCTCAGGGAGAAGGTCGGCCAACTCTTCATGCTCGGCTTCCATGGAACCGAGCCGTCGAAGGAACTGCGCGACCTCTTCAAGGCCTATCACCCCGGCGGGGTAATCCTCTTTACCCGCAACCTGGAAGACCCCGAGCAGGCCGCGCACCTCACCAACGCGCTGCAGACGCTGATCCCTCAGATGCCCCTGCTGGTGTCCATCGACCAGGAGGGAGGCCGGGTGGCACGCCTCCCCAAAGGCTTCACGGAGTTTCCGGGACAGGGGGCCCTGGGAAAGAGCGGCGCGGTGACCCTTGCGTACGCCTTCGCGGAGGTCACGGCCGCGGAGCTGCGCGCGATCGGCGTGAACATGGACCTCACCCCGGTCCTCGACGTGAACACCAATCCGAACAACCCGGTCATCGGCGATCGGGCGTTCGGCAGCGACCCCGAGCTCGTGGAGACCTTCGGACTGGCCGTGACCGCCGGCCTTCAGGACAACGGCGTGATGGCTTGCGGGAAACACTTCCCCGGCCACGGCGATACCGTGGCCGACTCCCACAAGGAGCTGCCGACGGTCTCGCATGGAATCGAGCGCCTGCGCGACATCGAGCTCCGCCCCTTCGTGCACTGTTTCCAAAACGGGCTCGCCGCCGTCATGACCGCGCACGTCAAGTATCCGGCGTGGGACTCGGAGCATCCCGCCACGCTGTCCCCCGCCATCCTGACCGGCCTGCTCCGCACCGAGCTGCGCTTCAAGGGCCTGACCCTGACGGACGACCTGGAGATGCACGCCATCCTGGACCACTACGGGATCGAAGACGCGGCGGTTCGCGCGCTGCAAGCGGGCGCCGACATCCTCCTGATTTGCCAGGACCACGACCGCCAGGTGACTGCCATGGAGGCCGTCCATCAGGCTGTCAAGGACGGAATCGTGTCCGAGCTGCGGTTCGAGCACGCGCTGCTCCGCGTGCTCGAGGCCAAGGAGCGGTACCTGCTTCCCTACGCGCCGGTGGACCCCAAGGCAGCGGCTCACCAGGTCGGGACCAAGCCGCACCGCGAGGTGGCCCACGCCATCAAGGAAGCGGCTGCCCTGCCCATTGGCTGACCTAGGCACTCCTCCCGTTACACGTCGCGAGATCCTCGCCTGGTGTCTCTTCGACTTCGCCAACTCCTCCTTCACGACCGTCATCACCACCGTCGCATTCAGCGTGTATTTCGTCCAGGTGGTTGCGGCGGGGGCCGGCCCCTCCGGCGAGGCCGAGGCTCTGTGGGGCCGAGGGTATGCGGCCTCGATGATCCTGGCCGCCCTGCTCTCCCCCGTCCTGGGAGCGACGGCTGACTATCATGCGGCGAAGAAGCGCTACCTGGCCGCCGTCACCGGGCTGTGCATCGCCTGCACCGCTGCCCTCTACATCGTTCAATCCGGCGACATCGTCCTTGGCCTCATCCTGTTCGGCCTGGCCAACGTCGGGTTTGAGCTGGGCTATACCTTTTATAACGCCTTCCTGGTGGAGCTGACCGACCGGGAGGGCATGGGCCGGCTGTCGGGGTACGGCTGGGGAGTGGGCTACCTAGGCGGGCTGCTGTCCCTGGCCGTGGCTTATCCGTTCGTGAAGGGTGGCCTGGGGCCGGCGAATCTGGACTCCTATCGGCTGAGCTTCCTCGTGACGGCGGGCTTTTTTCTCCTCGCCAGCCTGCCCACGTTCCTGTACCTCAGGGAGCGGGCCACGCCCCAGCCTCCCTTGCCGGGGATCCGCCGCTGGACCATCGGGTTCGCCCGCCTGGGGCAGACCTTCCGCGAGATCCGCCGCTACCGTCAGCTCTTTCTGTACCTGATCGCGTTCCTCATCTACACCGACGGCATCAACACGGTGGTCATTTTCAGCGGCATCTTCGCGGCCCAGGTGCTGGGATTCACACCCAACGACCTCATCATCTTCTTCCTGGTCATGCAAGTCACGGCCGCCCTCGGGGCGTACGGGTTCGGGATCCTGTCCGACCGCCTCGGCGCCAAACGTACTATCAGCGTGACGCTCGGATGCTGGGTCGGGATCGTCGCCTGGGCCTTCGTAGTCCGCTCGGCGGCCGAGTTCTACGCGATCGGGCTCCTTGCGGGCGCGATCCTCGGAGCCAACCAGGCCGTGAGCCGCACGTTGCTGGGCTTGTTCACGCCGGCCGGCCGCCAGGGGGAGTTCTTCGGCTTCTTCTCGGTGAGCGCCAAATTCGCGGCCGTGCTCGGACCGCTCCTGTATGCCCAAATCGTGCTGTGGACCGGGGACCAGCGGCCGGCCGTCCTATCGCTGGCCGGCTTCTTCCTCGTCGGGTGGGCGGTGCTGCGCTTCGTGAATGAAGAGGCCGGGATGGCAGCCGCGCGACAAGAAGGGTGACGAAGACTACATCTTCCCTTCTTCGAAAGTTCCAGGGTACACTACAGTGCATGAGACCCACTCACTGGGGATGGATCCTGGCGGGCTTCCTCATCCTGATCCTCGCCGGCCAAAGCACGCTCGCCCAGGAAACCCTCCCCGTCCCGCCCGGCGAGCAGCCCCGGGAGTTCGACCAGATCATCCAGAAAATGAAATTCGACAAGCCGACCCGCATCGCGGGCCGGCTCCTCTCCTTCGACGGTTACGAGGACGCAATCTGGATCGACTGGACCCACATACATGACGGGAGCCGGTGGCGGCCGGTCCCCAATGAGATGCAGTTCAAGGTCGTGCCCCGGGACCCCGGCATGATGGATTTCTTCCGGGCCTTGAAGCTCGGCACGACCCTCCACATGACGGTCCAGGTGGACCAGGACGGCAACCGGCGCGTGCTCGAGCTGGAAGGGACCTAGCGCTGCATCAGGTCGAGGTAGCGGGAGATGCCGGAGCGGGTGACGAGGCCGACGACCTTGTCATCCTTTGACACGATGAGCGGGCTCGTGTCTTCGTGGAACATGCGTTCCATCGCAGCGGTGAGGGGCTCATCCGGACGGACTTCCGCCTCGGGGCCATGGGGCGCCATGACCTGGCCGACGGTCAAGAGGGGCCAGCGGTCCCGCGGGATCGGCTTGAGCTCCTTGAGCGTCAGCATCCCCACCACACGGCTGTCCCGGACGACCGGAAAGCCCCCGTAGCCGTACCGCAAGAAGTAGTGATTGACCGCCTCGTCCACGGTCAGGTCCGGCCCCAGAGCCACCACTTCGGAGGTCATGACGTCGCTGACGCGAAGTCCGTTCAGAGACTCCTGCAACCCCGCCTGGCGATAGCCGCTCTGGGCGGCCGTGTAGAGGAAGACCCCGATCAGGAGGAACCACATTCCGCCGATCGCGCCCCCGAACGTCAGATCCCAGAGCCCGAGGAGCATCAGCAGCAACGCGAAGGCCTGGCCCGCCCGCGCCGCATGGCGGGTGGCCCGGTGGTAGTTCTTCGACCAGGCCCAGAGGCCCGCCCGCAGCACCCGCCCGCCGTCCAACGGATAGCCGGGCACGAGGTTGAAGGCCGCCAAAATCAAATTGATGTTCCGGAGATGCTCCGACACGGCGACCATCGGCGCGGTGGCCCCGGGCATCGACGCCACACCCCAGAACCCGAGGGCGATCAGGACCGACACGATCGGGCCGGCGATGGCGATCAGGAATTCCGCCTTCGGCGTGGGGGCTTCGCGGCGAATCTGGGCCATGCCGCCGAAAATGAACAGGGTGATCTGGGCGATCGGGATCCGGTATTGGAGCGCCACCACGCAGTGCCCCAGCTCGTGGACCAGCACGGACGCAAACAGCAGGAGCGCCGCCACCACCCCCAGGCCCCAATACTCCCAGGCCGGCAGGCTTCCCAGCACAGCCGGGAAGTAATAGTGGGCCAGCGACCACGCCACCAGGACAAAGACCAGAAACCAGGAGACGTGGATTTTGAGCGGAATGCCCAGGACGCGCCCGAATTGCCAGGACTGACCGATCACGGCTCTTTCACTCCCTTGCCCGACCTCTCACCGCTAGTCTACACTAGATTTCATGGGGTCTGATACCAATAGAGTGGGAGGAGGCCCCGCTAAAAGCGCCCCTCCCACACCCACTACGACGGGAGGGGGTATGGTCGCGAAGCTCGATCGCCTGCCCGAAGCGCCCGGCGTCTATATCATGAAGGGCGGCCAGGGGGAGATCCTGTACATCGGCAAAGCCAACGTGCTCGCCGACCGGGTCCGCTCTTACTTCCAAAAGGGCACAGACCTAACGCCCAAAAACCGCCTGCTGGTCGGGCTCGTGGCCGATGTCGAGATTATCGTCACGCGGTCCGAGCTGGAAGCCCTCCTCCTCGAAAACACCCTCATCGAGCGCCACCGGCCCCGGTTCAACGTGGTCCTCCGGGACGACAAG
>JBGPTH010000026.1:0-38153 GCA_041490525.1 Nitrospiria bacterium | reverse complement strand
GGGATAATTGGCCGGGCGCAGCAGCCGCGGCTCCTCACGGATATAGTCGATGATCTCCTTCTTGTCCCAGATGTGATTGCCGCTCGTGAGGACGTGGAGCCCCGCCTTGAACAGTTCCCGGGCGATGTCCGGGGTGATGCCAAATCCGCCGGCGGCATTTTCGGCATTCCCGATGACAAGGTCCACCCCCCGCTGCCCGACGAGCCTCGGCACCTGCCGGGCCACGGATTTACGGCCCGGCTCGCCCACGATGTCGCCGATGAAGAGGATTTTCATTTCGCGATGTCCACGTAGCGGCTCTCGCGGATCACCGTGACCTTGATCTGCCCGGGGTAGGTCAGTTCCCGTTCGATCTTGCGGGCCAGGTCCCGTGACAGGACCGCGCATTCGGCGTCGGTGATGGACTCCTGCTTCACGATCACCCGGATCTCGCGGCCGGCTTGAATGGCATAGGCCTTTTCCACGCCCTTATAGTCCACCGCCAGCTTCTCCAGCTTCTCCAGGCGCTTGATGTAGGCCTCCACGGTCTCCCGGCGCGCCCCCGGACGCGCCGCCGACAACGCCTCGGCGGCCGCGACGAGCACGGTCTCCGGGCAGATCGGCTCCACCTGCTCGTGGTGCGCCGCGATGGCGTTGACCACTTTGTCGAGCTCCCCGTACCGTTTGGCGAAGTCGGCCCCGATGATCGCGTGCGGCCCCTCTTCTTCCTGGCTCAGCGCCTTGCCCATATCGTGCATCAGGGCGCCGCGCCGCGCCAGCTTGACGTCCAGTTCCAGTTCCGCGGCCATGATCCCGCAGATGTACGCCGCTTCCCGGGCGTGGTAAAGGTTGTTCTGCCCGTAGCTCGTCCGGAATTTCAACCGGCCCAGCAGCTTGACGATCTCCGGATTGACTCCCGGGATGCCCAGCTCGAACAGCACCTTCTCGGCCTCCTCGATCATCATCTTATCGAGATCGGTCTTGACCTTCTCGACGACCTCCTCGATTCTGGTCGGATGGATCCGGCCGTCGGCCATCAGCCGCTCCAGCGCGATCTTCGCGATCTCCCGGCGCAGCGGATCGAACCCGGAGATCAGAACCGCTTCGGGGGTCTCGTCGACGACCAGATCGATCCCCGTCGCGGCCTCCAGGGCCCGGATGTTGCGCCCCTCCCGCCCAATGATCCGTCCCTTCATGCTGTCGTTGGGAATCGCGACGACCGAGATCGTGGCCTCCGACACGTAATCGCGCGTGATGCGCTGGATGGACCGCGTGATGATGTCCTTCGCCTCCCGATCGGCCGTTTCCTTGGCTTCGTCCTGCACACGCTTGATCATCTTCGCGGCATCAAACCGGGCCTCGGCTTCGATCTCGCGTAGGAGAGTCGCCTTGGCCTCCTCGGCCGTCATCCCGGAGACCTGTTCCAGCGCCGCAGCGCGCTCACGGGCCAACCGCTCGACCTGCGCCTCCTTGTCAGCCACGGCGGCTTCCTGATGATCCACCGCTTTTTCCTTCTTCAGAATATCCGCTTCCCGCCGGTCGCAGGTGGCGACCTTGCGATCGAGAGATTCTTCCTTCTGGAGCAGCCGCTTCTCCAACGCGAGGAACTCGGCCCGTTGGGCCTGAGCCTCCTTGTCCAGGTCGGCCTTGGCCTGCACGAGGAGGTCCTTCGCCTCCAGACGGGCCTCCCGCGCACGGGTCTCGGCCTCCTTCTCAGCCGTCCGGACGATCTGCGCGGCGCGGTCTTCCGCATCCCGAAAACGCCAGGCGACCACCTTGCCCTGGATCAGCCACAGCCCGACCGCACCCAGACCCATGCCCAGAATAGCGCTTAGGAGTATGTTGGTTAGTTCGGTAATGGTGTCCCCCTTTCAACCTCGGGGCGGCGGCCTTGCCCCTGGGGCGCAACCGCCGGCTCTCGCATTGAGATTGTCGGTGTGGGAGATGAAACGCGTCGGTGAACGGAGGGCGGACCGGTGATTACGAGGGCGTGACCGAAGACGGACCGGAATCTCGCACGAGCCCATCGCTGGAGGCAGGGGGTGGCTTCAGACCGCGGAAAGGCGCCATCATTGAATCAGCTTCCCGTGTGTGATGGGGTCGAACAGAGGCCCGTTATCGCTGCTCACCATATCCTCCGCCGTTCCCCATCAGATTCCTTCCCTGTTCCTCAGCTTCTCGTGGTCGTGATCCGTAATAATGTCCGCTTCGTCAATCAGTCGGTTGAATCCCTGTTCCCGGTTTCGCTAGGTCCTGACCTGAACCCAGACTTCTTCGGTCTGGGGTCGTTCACCGAGGGGCGACTTCCCCTCCCAAGTTTTATCAGTGTAGCAAACGGCGACAGGCCGTTCAAGGCAAAAAATCCGCCTACCGTTTTCCGCCGAGGGTCTCTTCAATGGACTCGATCAGCCCGCCCGCGCGGCGGTCCATCTCCTCCTGGCTCTCCTGCTGCTGTTTGCCGATCATGGAGCACTCGTGGGCCAGATTCAACGCAGTCAGGACGGCCAGCTTGGTGGGCGAGGCCAGCTTCATCTTCGCGGCCAGCATTCGCATTTGCGCGTCGACCTGGCGGGCCAGATCCTTGACGTAGGCTTCCTCCCCCTCACCCCGGATGGTGTACCGTTGGCCGTAGATCTCAACCTCGAAGGCCTTGCTCACCAACTCCTCCCAGGCTCAGGAGCCACCCGACTCCCGGTCTCTTTCAGGAACGATCGAGTTCAACTCCCCCAGCGCTTTCAGCAACCGGCCTCGAAGCCACTCACGCTCCCGCTCCCAGCGACGGAGACGGTCCTCCATATGAGCGTTCTGCCGTTTCAGTTCGTGGGTGTGCGCGATCAGCCCCTTGACCTTGGCCTCGAGGTTCGCCAGCCGATCGGAAGACATTCTGTGGGTGCCCTTCGATTCCGCGGCGGACTATAACCCCTTCAACACGCCTTGTCAAGAAACCGAGCACGGCATTCTACCCCGTAAATTCGCTTATATTCACGGTAGGTTCGAAGTACTTTCTTCACGTAGAATCTGGTCTCTGTATACGGGATCGATTCGATGAATTCGTCCGGCTCTCCTTGGCCAAATTGCTGGATCCATTTGGCCACCACCTCGGGGCCGGCGTTGTACGCCGCGACCATGTGGATCAGGTTATGGTCGAACTGCTCCGCCAGTTGACCCAGGTACCAGGTCCCCAGGCGAATGTTGAAGTCAGGGTCGAAGAGCCTCTCCCGGGTGAACCCCTCGGCGCCCAGCCGGGTGGCGATGCGCTGTCCGGTCTGGGGCATGACCTGCATCAACCCGATTGCCCCGGCCTGCGACACGGCGGCGGGATTATACGTGCTCTCCTCGCGAATGACCGCCGCGACGAGATGGGGGTCCACCGCTTGGGTCCTCGAGAGCTCCTGGATCCGTGGCAAGTACCCCTTCGGGTAGGCCAGCTCCCAGAAGGTCTGTGGGACCTCGGTGCTTCCGCGTTCAAGGACGTCGGGAAAGAATTGCTGCACCAACGTCAAGGCACGATGGGAGTCCCCCGCGCCCTCCAGCAGGCGGGCCAGCCACAAAATCCCTCCCCGGTCCCGCCCCGCTCGACTCGTGAGCGACGCCAGTTCCTCCCCCGCTTCCTTCAGCCAGCCCACTAGGCGGAGCTCTTGTGCGCGCTGGTAATGGACGTCCCCGTTGACCGTGTCCTCGCGAGGATCGGGAACCGAGACCGCCTGGCTTCCCGTCGCTCCGTTGTTGGTCACGCCCTCCCGCACCCCTCCAGCACGCACGCGTGCGCTCAGGCAATAAAACGAGCGGGGGGCCTCTCCGCATAAAGCCTGGAGCACCCCCACGGATTTCTCCGGCTCTCCCGCCTTGTCCAGACTCCGGGCCTTCCAATAATACGCGGCCCAGGTGTGAGGCCCGCCTGCTTGCCCGCGGACCGCCTGGTCGAAGGAGCGAATCGCCTCCTGGTATTGACCTCCTTTATAGAGGAGCCACCCGGCCTGCCAGAAGGCCTCGGCGGCGAGTCCCTCCTGGCCGGCCTCTTCCCCGGCCTTTCGATACGTGGCGACGGCCTTGTCCATTCGCCCGCGGTCCGCGTGCAAGGCCGCCACGAGCAGCAGGAACCGCGTCTTGAGATCGCCCGAGAGGGCGCCGGCCTCGACCTCGCGGGCCAGCGCCAGCAGCTGATCGTCCTGGCCTTGCCGGAGGAGCACCCGGGCCAGCCAGACCATCGCCTCCTGGGAGTCAGACCCCGCCCGGCTTCGGACCAGGTCCGCGAAGGCCCGTCTCGCCTCCTCATACTGCTTAAGCCGCACTCGCGCGATGCCCAGCTTCAGTCTGGCCTGATCGCGGTTCGGCGCGCCCTGGGAGAATTTCAACACCTCCTCGAAGCCCGCCGCGGCCGGGGCGTACTGTCCCGCATCGAACAGGGTCTTCGCGCGCAGCCACCAATCCTTGGGAGTGAGCTCGGGAAGAGCCACGCCCCCATCCCGCAATTGCTGCAGGCGCACGGCGGCTTCCGAGGCCTGAGGCGTGCCGGCGTACTGGGTCCACACACGCCGATACGTGTTGATGGCGCCAGGCGTTTCCCCGCCCTTCTGCTGACAATCTCCCTGCCGCAGGAGAACGGCGGGAGCCAATGGGTGGCCGGCAAATTCCTCGAGAAACCGGCCCACCCGCTCTCGAGCGCGCCGGCAGTCCTCACCCTGGAACCACGCCTCAACGGACCGCTGTAGGGCCCTGGGACGAACCAGGCTGTCGGGGTACCGGACGACCAGGAGATCGAAGGCGGTGGCGGCGCCATTCATCGCATTGGACTTGAAGAGCGCCTCGCCAAGCTGATAGTGCGCGTAGTCGCCGAGGAGGGGAAGGTGCCGGGGCACGTTCAGCAGATACTGCACGGCGCGCGGATCGTCTCGGTCCTGGTAGAGTTTCCCCAACAACAGAGAGGCGCGTCCTTCCCACGGTGTCTCCGGGAATTGCCGGATGAGGTCCAGCAGCACGCGGGCTGCGGCCTCGTGGTTTCCCTGGGCGACCGCCCGGACGGCTTCCCCGAGACAATCCGATGGAGCAGTGCACTGAGCGGTCGGCGGCGGGTCGTCTCCGAGCAACGGCTTCGGCGACCCCACACTCAGACCGAGCATGAAGAGCGCGGCGGCAAGAACGCGGCGGGTGATTCCGATGATCCGCGATCGTGATCTGATTCCGGAAGAGCAAACCGTCTCAGATCGGAAAGCCATCGGCGGGATTATACCACAGGGAAAGAATCATCCGGGGGATGCTCCCGTCCGAGGCTTGCCGCCTCTCGGACGCTGTGTTAGGCTCTATCGGCGATGGCTGCCTTCACCGACCTCATGACGCTCGGCGCCGACGAGATGGCCGCGCTCACCCGCGACCTGGGGTGGCCGCGATACCGCGCCCATCAATTGCTGCGGTGGCTCTACCAGCATCGGGTGACGGCCTTGGAGGCCATGACCGACCTGTCCAAGGCGGACCGGGCGCGTCTGGGGGAACGGGCCTTTATCGGAGTCCTGATCCCCGCGTCGGTGCTGACGGCCGAGGATGGCACGCAAAAATTTCTGTTTCACCTGGACGACGGCAAAGCCATCGAAACGGTCCTTATCCCCGACGGTGGCCCCCCCTCCCGTTCGAATGGTCGCATGACCCTGTGCCTGTCCACCCAAGTCGGCTGCACGCTGGATTGTTCCTTCTGCCTCACGGGCCGGATGGGGCTCCAGCGCAATTTGAAACCCCACGAGATCGTCGGTCAGGTGTTGGAAATCCAGCGCGTGCTGCCGGCCGACCGGCGCCTCACAAACCTCGTGATGATGGGGATGGGCGAGCCTCTGGCCAATCTTGATGCCGTCGAGGAAGCCGTGCGCCGGCTCACCGACCAGACCTGGGGCCTGGGATTTTCTCCCCGGCGGATCACCCTTTCGACCGCCGGTCTGGCTGGCCGCATGAGGCGGGTGGCGGAGATGGGCGTCAATCTCGCCATGTCCTTGAGCGCGACGACGAACGACCAGCGGGATCGCCTCATGCCGGCGGTCAACAAGGCCTATCCCCTGGACACGCTGATGAAGGCGTGCCGGACCTTTCCGTTGAAGCCGCGCCAGCGGCTCACCTTCGAGTACGTGCTCCTCGCCGGAGAAAACGACACCGAACAGGACGCGATCCGCCTGGCCTACCTGGTCCGCGGAATCCGGTGCAAGATCAACCTCATCCCTTTCAACGAGGTTCCAGGGAGCCCGTTCCGCCGGCCGCCGGACGAGCGCGTCTTGCGCTTTCAGGCCCTCCTGATCCGCCACGGCCTCGACGTCTTCATCCGCAAGAGCAAAGGTCGGGACATCCTCGGCGCCTGTGGGCAACTCGGCGTCTTCCCTCAAGACGGAGAGCGTCCTCGGTCAGTCCCCCTCATCACTCCAAGCCGCCCGGCGTCGGGGCGGCCCTCGGCTCGGGTGGTTCGCCGGCCACAAGTCCCTCTATCTAAGGAAGGCGCCCGGCGGTGACCCCTCTTCGGCGAATCGTGTACCTCCTGCTTCTCCCGGCCCTCCTGATATCGGTCCCGGTTCCCCCGTGCGTGCTCGCCGGCGAGTCAAGGGTCCAGGAATTCACGCTGGCCAACGATCTCCGGGTCCTCATCCTGGAAGTGCCTAAGGCCCCCGTCGTCACCGTCCAGATCTGGTACAAGGTGGGCTCCCGCAACGAGGTAATGGGGCGGGCGGGCTTGTCCCACATGCTGGAGCACATGATGTTCAAGGGCACCAAGAAGTTCGGCAAAGGGGAGTTCTCCAAGATCATCAAGAAGAACGGCGGCAACGACAATGCCTTCACCAGCCAGGACTATACCGCCTATTTCGAGAATCTGGCCGCCGACAAGCTGGAGCTCGCGCTGGAGATGGAAGCCGACCGGCTCCAGGGCCTGCTCCTCGACGACAAGGAATTTCAATTGGAGCGCGAGGTGGTGAAAGAAGAACGCCGGCTCCGGACCGAGGACAATCCTCAGGCGTACCTGGTGGAGCAGATGTTCGCGCAAGCCTTCATCGAACATCCGTATCACTGGCCCATCATCGGCTGGTTCAACGACCTCAACGCCATGACCCGGGAGGACCTGAAGCAGCACCACGACCGGTATTATGCGCCGAACAACGCCACCCTGGTGATCGTCGGCGACGTGAAGGCCGAGGCCGCCCTCTCCCTGGCCAGAAAATATTTCGAGGGCATCCCCAAGGGGTCCCCGCCCCCTCCCCCGCACGTCATGGATCCGGAGCAGAAGGGGGAACGGCGCATCACCGTGAAGCGGGAGGCTCAGCTGCCCTTCCTCTATTTCGGGTATAAGGTGCCGAATTTCAAGAACCACGACGTCTTCGCCCTGGCCGTCCTGGAGAACATCCTCTCCGCAGGCAAGAGCGCGCGCCTGTATGACGCCCTCGTGTACCGGAAAAAGCTGGCCCTGGCCGTGGGCGCCAGCTACAGCGAGCTCTCGGCGGACCCGGAACTCTTCACCTTCTACGCCGTGGTCAAACCCGGTTCGAAGATCGAGGAGGTCGAAAAGGCCGTGATGGGAGAAATCGAGCGGCTGAAGAAAGAGGGCCCAACGGACAAGGAGGTCGAGAAAGCCAGGAACCAGGTGGAGGCCAAGTACGTGTTCGAGCAGGACTCCGTGTTCAGGCAGGCGATGCTTCTGGGGACCGCGGAGACGGTGGGCGCCGGGTGGCGGTACGTCGCCGACTACGTGGAGAAGCTCCGAGGAGTAACCAAGGAGGACGTACACCGCGCCGCCCGCACGTATTTCACCGACGACACCCGGACGGTCGGCATCCTCGTCCCGATCGCACCCGGCCCCCGACCGGCCCGGACCGCGGGAGGCACACGATGAACCCTGTCACGCCGCAGCCGGTCGTCCGGCTCCTGGCAGCCGTGGCCCTGCTGTGGACCCTGGCACCCGTGGCGGCCCAGGCGGTCGAGATCAAACCGATCCGCGTCGTCACTCAGAACGGCATGACGCTGCTCATTCTCGACCAGCCCTCGCTCCCGATCGTCACCGTCAACGTGCTCGTCAAGGCCGGGGCCGTCTACGATCCGGACGACAAGGCTGGGCTGGCCTCGCTGGCGGCCAACCTCCTCGATGAGGGCACGAAGACCCGCAGCGCGACTCAAATCGCGCAGGCAATTGAGTTCATCGGGGGGGAGCTCTCCGCCCAGGCGAGCGAGGATTTTTCCTCCGCGAGGCTTCGGGTCTTGAGGAAAGACGCCGACCTGGGCGTCACGCTGCTCGCCGACATCCTCATGAACCCGGCTTTCGCCGAGCAGGAATTCGCCCGCGTCCGCAGCCAAGTCCTCGGCGGGCTCCAGGCGGAGAAGGACGAACCCGGCATCGTCGCCGATAAGGCCTTCGATGAGATCGTCTTCCGGGGCCACCCGTACCACCGCCCTGCCAACGGCACCGAGGAGACCTTGGGCAGAATCTCGCGAAAGGACGTCGTCCGGTTCTACCAGACCTACTACCATCCGAGCCGGACGATCATGGCCATCGTGGGGGATCTCCGGGAATTCGAGGCGCTGGACCTGGTCAACAAGCACTTCGCCAAATGGACGGGTAAAGGCAACGCCCTCCCGAACTTTTCGGCCCCCGTCCCTCTGGACCGCCCCGTGCTCAAGCTGATCGACAAGGAACTCACGCAGGCCAATATTCTCCTGGGGCACGTGGGCATCGACCGGAAGAACCCCGATTTCTATGCCGTCTCGGTCATGAATTACATTTTCGGTGGCGGCGGGTTCTCGTCGAGGCTCGTGAATCGGATCCGGGACGAGCAGGGTCTGGCCTACGACGTGGACAGCGGCTTCGAGGCGAACGTCATGCCCGGCCCCTTTACGGTCCGGTTGCAAACCAGGAACAAGGCGGCGAACCAGGCCATCGCCGGCGTCCTAGCGGAGATGAAGCGCATCCGCACGGAACCGGTGAGCGATCAGGAACTCGCCGACGCCAAGTCGTATCTCGTGGGGAGCTTTCCGTTGCGACTGGACACCACCGGCAAGCTCGCCGCGATCCTGACGGTCATGGAATTGCATAGCCTGGGCCTGAGCTACTTCCAGGACTACCTGAACTCCATCAAGGCGGTGACCAAGGACGACGTCCTGCGGGTGGCTCAGAAGTATCTTCACCCGGAGGCCTACGCCATCGTGGTGGTGGCCAAGCAGGCCGAGGCCCAGATCGATTCGGAGGCCGTCCTTGGCACGAAGTGAGGCCGGCCTGACACGCAACGCCGATTATAGACTCGACGCGCTCGGCCGGCTTTCCGCGATCCTGAGCGAGATGAAGTCGGTCCTCGTCGCCTTCTCCGGAGGGATCGACAGCACGCTGGTCCTCAAGATCGCGCACGCGGAGCTCGGGGACCGGGCCGTGGCGGTCACGGCGGTCTCGCCCACGCTGCCCGCCCTCGACCTGGACCTCGCCCGGCGCCTCTGCCACGAGATCGGCGCCCGCCACGTGCTCCACGAGACGGATCAGCTCCGCGATCCCGAGTTCGCCCGCAACACCGCCATGCGGTGCTACCGCTGCAAGATCGACCTCTACGGAGCGCTGGCTCCGATGGCCGCGCGGATGGGGTTTTCCTATGTGGTCAACGGGACGCATCTGGACGACCTCGGGGACGATCGCCCCGGCCTCCGGGCGGCCCGCGAGTACGGCGTGCGGAGTCCCCTGGTCGAGGCGGGGATGGATAAGGCGGCGATCCGCCTGGCGGCGCGCGCGTTGGGTTTATCGAACTGGGACAAGCCGGCGGCCGCGTGCCTGTCGTCCCGCATACCCCGCGGCGAAATGATCACGGTGGAGCGGCTTCAGCGCGTCGAGCGGGCCGAGGCGGTGGTGATCGAAGAGGGCTTTCGCCAGGTGCGGGTGCGGGACCACAATGGTCACGCGCGAGTCGAGGTGGGCCAGGACGAGCTGCCGCGCCTCTTCGAACCGACGAGACGAGACCAGATCACCCGCAAGCTCACCGCCTTGGGCTTCGCCACCGTGACGCTGGACCCCGCCGGCTACCGCCCCGGCAGCACGAACATTCCTACCCTGAGGTAGGCCAGGTAAATTTTTAAACCCGGGATTAGAAGAAAACGAGGGGACAGAAACGGAAGATTAAGCCTTATAAGCCTTATCGCGGGCGGCGCGGCAGAGGTTGAGCGCATTCTTATTGGCCTCGCTCATCACGCTTCCTCGGGGCTCCTCCATCAAGGCCGCCAGCACCGCCTCGCACGCGTCCAACAACTCCGGTGCCGCCGTCATCAGACGGCCATTGGCCAGGTCCGTCGCTTCATCCAGCCCGCCACAGACGGCCACCGGGTAGTTGTCGCGGACCCCAATAATATTGGGGGGGAATTTCTCATCATGCTCATTGAGATAGATCTCCAGATGCCAGGGCGCTGGAGTCGACAGCCTCATCACGATGATTCTCCTTCGGGTCTGCAACGAGAGATGGCGAGGCATACCATTGAGCTAGGCCACAAACCGCGTCCGCTCAGGCTGCACCCGACTGAGGTCCCAAGCCGCGCCGACCTTAGACATCCCAAAGATCATCCATTTAGATGGGTCGAAGTTATACCACCGGGGGCCATTCCGGTAGTCCCGCTGATGGGCATGGTGATAATTGTGGTACCCCTCACCGAGGGTCACGAGAGACACGACCCAGCTGTCCCGGCTCGAGTCCTCCGTAGAATGGGGCTGCCTCCCCCAGAGGTGGCAGATGGAGTTGATGCAGAAGGTGGAATTGAGCACGAAGAAGGTGCGCCCTAGGCCCGCCAGCAGAAAACAACCGAGGCCGCCGATCAGGCTGTGGGTATAGAGGTAACCCACCACAAAAGGCAGGGCTAGCCCGGAGAGAACGATGGGCACATAATACCGGTGCTGCCACAGCACAACCGGGTCCTGCCGCAAGCGAGAGACGTATTTCTCATCGGCATGAGGGTCCTTGAAAAAAATCCACCCGCAATGACTGTACCAAAACCCCCGCATGGCATTATAGGGGTCCTTCTCCTGGTCGCACTGGGCGTGGTGACGGATATGGTCCGCCGCCCATTTCAGCGCCGAGTTTTCCAACGCCCATCCGCCGGCGATCAACAAGCACCCTTTGACCCAATTCGGGCAGTCGAAGCTCCGGTGAGCGCTCAGCCGATGGTAGCCGACCGTGATGCCCAAGCCGGTGATCACATACAGGAGGCTAAACATGGTCCAATCCACCCACGTGTAGTCATAGAAGTAGGCATAGGCGGGGATCCCGATGAGGGCACCAAGGGTTACGATGGAGAAAAGGACAATGGCCCCATAACTACGCGGCCTGGCAAGGGGCTCAATCGGTATCGTGGTGGAAGTCATAACGAAGGTCTCCGAGGTTAGACAAATGGAACTAGGTTAAGGACCGTTGCGAGGATCTCAACAGCTTTCAGGACTCGCGGTCCCTTCGGATGCCGACCGGAAGGTAACCTACGTAATATATATAACATATCTTCGGCCAGAAAGCAACCAATGGGTGAACCCCTTGTGTTGCCTTAGGTTCGGGATTAAAATGGCCTTTACCTTAAACGGCTTCGTATCGTTCGCCGAGCCTTGAAAGGAGGAGACTATGCCGGTCTATGTCAGTCTGGTGAAGTTCACGCGGGACGGGATCGTGTCGATGAAGGACCAGGGGATCAAACGGTCCGACATGGTCAAACGCAACGTCGAGGAATTGGGCGGCAAGCTCCTCAACGCCTACTATTGCCTCGGGGAATATGATGTGGTGGCAATCCTGGAGTTTCCGAACAACAAGACGGCCATGAAGGCGGCCGTCAAAAACGCCTCCATCGGGCACATCCAGATCACCACCATGCCGGCGGTGACCCGGGATGAGTGGGCCGGGCTGTTGCGTGAGATCTGGGAGAAGAAAGGGTAGCTACCCCTTCTCGTAGTCCTTCGCGATGGCGGCCAGGGACTCCTCGGCCAGCCGCTTGAGGTCGGCGTCCGTCATGCTCCGCTCCAGGATTTTTTCGGCCACGCGCAGCGCGAGGTCCGCCCCGTAGCGGCGTACCTCGTCGACCGCCTTCCGCCGCTCCTGGTCGATCTCGCGGGCGGCGGCGGTCTTGAGCCGCTCCCCCTCGGCCGACAGCCGGCGCTCGTTCTCCTCCATCAGGTGCTGCGCCCGAGCCTTGGCCTGCTCGATCACCGCTTCCGCCTCCTTGTGGGCGGCCTTCATCTTGGCCTCATACTCGGCCATCCGCCGCTCCGCTTCCGCGCGCTGCCGCTCCGCCGCTTCGATGCTCTCGCGGATCTTCCGCTCCCGCGCATCAAGCGTTTCGAGGATCGGCGGAAAGGCGTACTTCGCCAGGATGAACAAGAGGACCGCGAACGAGACGATCTCCCAGAAGATCAGCGACGAGAAAAAATGTGGATCGAACTGCGGCATGGTCCGCCTACTTTCCGCGAAGGCCCATGATGATGAAGGCGATCACGATCCCGTACAGCGCAATCGCCTCGACCAGCGCGAACCCGATCCACATGTACTTGCCGACCCGGCCCTCCGCCTCCGGTTGGCGGGCCACCGCCTCGATCATCTTGCCGAAGATATAGCCGATTCCCACGCCGGCGCCAGCGAACCCGGCGGCGGCCAACCCCATCCCAATAAGAGCAGCCGATGCAGCATCCATTCAACCGTCTCCTTTCGTCAGCACACCCGGTCGTTAGTGCGCGCCTTCGGCATGCCCGTGCAGGTTGATGGCATCCCCGAGGTACACGCAGGTCAATATCGTAAAGATGTAGGCCTGGATGACGGCGATCATCACCTCCAAGCCGTTGATGGCGACGGTGAAGGCGAAGGGCGCCCATCCGATCCAGAGAGGCAGCGAGAGGGCCATCCCGAACAGGACGGCCAGGATCGTGTGCCCCGCCGTCATGTTGGCGAAAAGCCGGACCGCCAGTGAGAGCGGCCGCGCCAACTGGCTGACGATTTCGATGGGGACCATGAGGGGAAGCAGCAACACGGGCGTCCCGCCGGGCACCAGAATGCCGAGAAACCTGAAACCGTGGAGGGCAAATCCCACCACGAGGCTCATCCCGTAGACGAACAGCGCAAAGGCCCCGGTCACGACGATCTGGCTGGTCACCGTGTACGAGCCGGGAATCAGCCCCAGGAGATTGCAGAACAGGATGAACAGGAACAGGGTGGCGATGAAGGGGAAAAAACGCAGGCCCTTCTCCCCCATCGTGTCCAGGATCATGCCCTTGATGAACTCGACCAGCAGTTCGGCCAGGCTCTGCAGTCTCGTCTGGATGAGCCGCCGCTCGCGGCCGGCCCGATACAGGAGCCAGGACGCCAGGGCGATCACGACCCACATCATGACGACCGCCTTGTTCAGGGAGATATCGATCCCGAACAAGGAGAGCGCCCCGTACGGGTGCAGTTCAAACGGATGAAGCGGGTTGCTTTCCATGGTCAGAGACGCGACACGGTCCGATAGACGTTCAAGAGGCCCGCTGACATCCCGAGGAAGAGACCGATGCTGATCAACACAGGAGTCGTGCCGAAATACGTATCGGCCACATAGCCCAATCCGCCGCCCACAATCAGCGCGGCGAGCAATTCGACGCCGATCCGCGCGGCGAACGACAGGCCTTTCCGAAACGCATCGGGCTCGTCTGTCATAGTGCCCAGCGTCTGCGGCGTCGCGCTCCGGGTTCAACCGAACCGGCCGAAAATCGCGCGCCATCTAAACAGAATCGCCCGATTAAGTCAAGCAGAGGACAAGGGCCATACCTACCTTGCCGTGCCCCGAGGACCTGGGGTAGGATGCGGGAGATTCAACGCAATTGCAACCCGCGCGAGGATGACCCCATGTTTCGAACCTCTCGAGAATCTTTCCTCACGGCGCCGTGTCCGATCCCGCTGGCGACGGTCCTCCCGCTCCCGGCCTGCTCGACGTTCGACCTCTATGAGCGGCTGACGGGAACCGATCGGTGTCCCGTGCTGCTCGAGAGCGGCCGCGGCGCGGAGGGAGGCCAGCGATACTCGCTCTTGGCCGCCGATCCGTCTTGGATTTTCCGCGCCACCGGTTCACAGCTTGATTGGGTCGGACGAAACGCCGATCGGATTACGCGCACCGGCAGCCCCCTCCTCGCCCTGCAAGACCTCTTCCGCCGGATGACGGTGCCTCGCCCTCCCGGGTTTCCCCCTTTCTACGGCGGCGCCGTGGGATACCTCGGGTATGATGTGGCTCGCTGGTTTGAGCGGCTCCCCCGTCAAGCGCCAGATGACCACGGCCTCCCCGACCTGGAACTGGCCTTCTTCGACACGGCCGCCGTCGCGGACCACCAGGAGAAAAAGCTGTGGCTCATCTACTGTCCCTTCGGCGAGCGGTTTCTCAAGGAACCCCGAGAAGCCTTATATAAGGAAGGGGTCTCGCGACTCGAACGGCTGGACGCTCGACTGAGCGGGCCGCCGCCTACGGACCGACCTCCAGCCCCTCAGACATACCTTCGCATCGCCCCGGGTCAGGATGAACAGGATTACACCACACGGGTCCGGCGCTGCCTCGAGTACATCGCCGCGGGGGACATCTATCAGGCCAATCTGTCGCATCGGTTCATGGTGGACCTCGGCGGACGGTCGCCCCGATCCATCTATCAGCATCTGCGTTCCATCAACCCGTCGCCGTTCGCCGCCTTGCTCGAGCTTCCGGATGTGACGCTGGTCGGCTGCTCGCCGGAACGGCTGGTACGTCTCACGGGGACCGAGGTAGAAACGCGGCCGATCGCCGGCACACGCCCGCGGGGCCTGACCCCGGAGGAGGACCGCCGCCTGTCCGAAGACCTCCTGATGAACGGGAAGGAGCGCGCCGAGCACCTCATGCTGGTGGATCTGGAACGGAACGACCTGGGCCGCGTGTGCGCCTACGGAAGCGTCCGGGTTGACGAGTTCATGGTCGTGGAACGGTACTCGCACGTGAGCCACATCGTGTCCAACATTCGCGGCACGCTCGCGCCGGGGCGCGATGCCCTGGATCTGGTCCGGGCCGTCTTTCCCGGCGGGACCGTCACCGGCGTCCCCAAGGTCCGTTGCATGGCAATCATCGACGAGCTGGAGCCGGTCCGCCGGGGGCCTTACACCGGCAGCCTCGGCTATTTCAGCCCGAACGGCGACCTCGACCTCAACATCATCATCCGGACGCTGGTGATCGCGGACGGGCGGGCCTCGCTCCACGTGGGGGCCGGCATCGTCGCGGACTCCGACCCCGCCAGGGAATATCAGGAAACGCTCTTCAAGGCCGAGGCCCTCCTGAAGGCCCTGCGGGAATCCTGACGATGTGGATCTATCTCCACGACCGGTTTGTCCCTGAGAAGGAGGCCGTCGTGTCGGTCTTCGATCACGGCTTCCTCTACGGCGACGGCGTCTTCGAGACGCTGCGCGCCTATCGAGGCCGGGCCTTCATGGTGGGAGAGCACCTCGTGCGACTCGAACGCTCGGCCTCCCGCATCCACTTGACCTTGCCGGTCGGGAGGGAGCGGTTGGCGGACCTCGTGCGGGAATCCCTGGAGCGCAATCAATTGCGGGAGGCCTATCTCCGCATCACTGTGTCGCGCGGCGCGGGAGAGGTCGGTCTCGATCCGGCCCTCTGCAAGCATCCCACGCTGGTGATCATTGCCAGACCCTTCCAACCCTACCCCGACTCGTTGTACAGCCAGGGGGTCTCGATCATGATCGCCAAGACCCGGCGCAACCTGCCCGAGGCTCTGCCGCCTCAAGTCAAATCGCTGAATTTTCTGAACAGCATTCTGGCGAAGATGGAAGCCACAGCGGCCGGGGCGCATGAGGCCCTGCTCCTGAATCACCAGGGCGACCTGACGGAGGGAACCATCAGCAACGTGTTTGTGGTCCAGGGGGAGCGTCTGCGCACACCCGCCGTCGAGTGCGGAATCCTAGATGGGATCACTCGCGGCATCATCCTAAGGCTGGCGCGCGACGTGGGAATCCCGACGGAGGAGGGACGGCTGACCGTCGGGGATCTCTTCGCCGCCGACGAATGTTTTCTCACCAATACGACTCAGGAAGTACTGCCGGTGACGCGAGTCGATGATCGGCCGATCGGCTCCGGCGCGCCGGGGGCCGTTACCCGCCAGCTCCATTCCTCATTTCGGGCCGGGCTTGACCGATTCCTTGACGGCGGGTGAGCGGTCCTCGACGCGTTCCACCTTGACCTTCGCCACCCGGCGTTCTCCCAGATCCACGACCGTGAACTTGTAGCCGCCGTGGTAGATGACCTCCCCGCCCCGGGGTAGGCCCTGGATCTGATGGATGATGAACCCGCTGAGCGTCTCGTAATCCGGCGCCGCCGGGATCGGAAGGCCGTACTGCTCGGCAAGGTCCCGCACCGACATGGAGGCGTCGATGATGTAGGCGCCGTCCCTCAGGCGCTCGACGGCCTTCTCTTCGATGTCGTACTCGTCCTGGATCTCGCCCACGATCTCCTCGATCAGGTCCTCCAGCGTGACGAGCCCCTCGAGGCTTCCGTACTCGTTGACCACGATGGCCATGTGGATCCGGCGGCGCTGCATCTCCTTGAGTAGCAGGCTGACCTTCATGGACTCGGGCACGTAATACACCGGGTGGAGCAGCTCGGTCAGACTGAAGGCCTTGCCGGAGGCGACCCGGCTCAAGAGATCTTTCTGGTACAGGATCCCCCGCAGGTCGTTGAGCTCCTTCCGGTACACCGGATACCGGGAGAACTTGTTTTCGTCGCAGTACCGCAGCAGATCGGGGATCGGCATGTCGATTTCAATGGCGCACATCTTGGGGCGCGGAATCATCACCTCCTTCACCGACGTGTCGGTGAATTCGAAGACGCTCCGGATCAACTCCTGCTCGGCCTTGTCGAAGACCCCTTTCTCCTGCCCCTCCCTGATGAGCAGGTTGATCTCCTCCGCGGAGATGAAAACCTTTTGGTCCGGAGCCGCCTTGCCCAGCGCACGCAGAATGCTTCGGCTCGACAAGGCCAGCGGCTTGATGCCCCAGGCCGCAACCCGCGCGAACCACTCCAGCGGGCGCGCCATGAACAGCGCGAGGCGCTCCGGATTCTTAATGGCCAGTATTTTGGGCACGAGCTCGCCGAAGATGAGCGAGAAGTACGAAATGATGAGGACGACCGTCCCGACCGCGATCGGCTCGGCCACGGCATGCACGAACGCAACGGGGATCGCCTCAACGATGGGCTTGAGATGGTCGATGGCGACGACGCCGCCCATGGCGGCGGCCGTCGCGCCTGCGACCGTGATTCCGATCTGAGTCGTGGCTAGGAATCGTTCAGAATTTTCCTGAAAGCCCTGGATGAGGCGCGCGCGGAGGTCTCCTTCCTCGGCGAGTTGGGCGATCCGGCTCCGCCGCGAGTTGACGATGGCCAGCTCGGCGCAGGCGAAGAAGCCGTTCAGGAGGATGAGGCCAGCAACGACGAACAGTTCCAGCCACATTGGTGATTACGCTAGCACAGTCCCCTTCCCAAGGCAAGCAAATCGGAGCAAACTCAAGAAACGAACAGGGTCTGCCGATAAGAAACATGGAAAACAATGCCGTTGACGCCCCTACAGGGCACTGCTATCATGGAAAACATGGCACAGATGAAACACTCGTACGTGAAAATCGGCTTGCTGGCGGTTTTCCTCCTGTTGGCTGTTCCCGGCCGGGACGCCTTGGGCGACACCATCTATCAGTTCGTGGATAAGAACGGGACGATCCACTTCACCAACGTCCCGACGGACCCCCGCTACCGGGTGCTCCGGGAGGACCGTCCCGCGGTTCGCCTCCGGCCGACCGTCCCCGACCCGTCCCTGCACCAGACCATCGCGCAGACCGCCCGCCGCCACCAGGTGAACCCGGCCCTCGTCCGGGCCGTGATTAAAGCCGAATCCGCGTTCGATACCAATGCGGTCTCCCCCAAAGGGGCCATGGGCCTGATGCAGCTCATGCCGGAGACCGCGAACTCCCTGAACGTCTGGAACCCGTACGACCCCGAACAGAACATCTCCGGAGGGGTGCGGCACCTGCGCTACCTGCTGGACCGCTTTCAGGGGGATGTGCGCTTGGCCCTGGCCGCGTACAACGCCGGCGAAACCCGCGTGCTGCGCGAGAGCGGCGTTCCGCCGATTACCGAGACGCGGCAATACGTCCGGAGAGTCCTCCGCTTCTATCAGGACTTCTCGCGGGAAGGCACGGGGAGCAGCTCCCTTCGGGCGACCGCCCCGGCCCCGGAACCCGCACCGATCGTGACCCGCCGCTTCATCAACTACCTCAGCCCGGAATAAGGCTGCCCGCCCCGGCCGCTTGGACCGGCCGCGCGGTGGTCCCCCCGAGCCGGATGTGCCGGTCCCATCCGATCGGCCGGTCGTTCGTCTCATCCGACCGGAAATGCGCCCCCAGGCTGTGGCTCCGCTGGAGCGCGGCGGTGGCCACCAGGTGGCCGACGGTGATCATGTTCCGGATCTCCCACTCGCGGCGAGTCCGGCACCGCCCTCTGATCTGCTCGTCCCATTCCCCCAGCCGGGCCATCGCCGCCAGCAGCCCCTCGCGACTCCGGATGATCCCGACCTTCTCCCACATCAAGCGCCGGAGGGAGTTGAGCAGTTTGTCCCAGTCGGGATGCCCGCTTCGCTCCCGCGTCGGCCGGCTGTCTGCCGAAGACATTTCCGGAGGGACCTCCTGCGACCGACCCAGCCGACCGGCGTAGCCGGCAGCGGCCTCGACCACCCGTGCCCCGAACACCAGCCCTTCCAGGAGAGAATTGCTGGCCAGCCGGTTGGCGCCATGGACTCCCGAGCAGGCGACCTCCCCCGCCGCAAAGAGGCCGGGCACGCTGGTGGCCCCCTCCGTGTCCGTCCACGCCCCGCCCATCATGAAATGCGCGCTGGGGCAGACCGGGATCAGCTCTTCGGTGATGTCCACGTCATACCGCAGGCAGGTCGCGTAGATCGTCGGGAACCGCTCGCGGATGAACCGCGCGTCGAGGTGGGTGACGTCGAGATAGACATGCCGCGCCCGCGTCGCCACCATCTCGTTCCAGATCGCGCGCGAGACGATATCGCGGGGGGCCAGCTCGGCCAGCGCATGATACCGCCCCATGAAAGCCTCGCCCCGGACGTTCCGGAGGATGCCCCCTTCGCCCCGCATGGCCTCCGTGAGGAGGAACTGGGGCATCCCCGGAAGGTACAAGGCCGTGGGGTGGAACTGGACGAACTCCATGTCTTCAACGACCGCCCCGGCGCGATACGCCATCGCGATTCCGTCGCCGGTGGCGCTGGGGGGATTGGTGGTCCTCGCGTAGATCTGGCCCGCGCCGCCCGTGGCCAGCACCACCGTCCGCGCCGTGACCGGTGTCAGGGCCCCGGACGATTCGTCGAGGACGAGGGCTCCGATGCAGCGGCCCTCCGGATTCACGAGAAGGTCGATGGTGAAGTGGTGATCCTGCCAGCCGATCCGCCGCAGGGACCGCGCGCGCTTGAGCAGCGCCCGCACCATCTCGGTGCCGGTCGCATCGCCCCCGGCGCGCAGGATCCGATCCCGGCTGTGCGCCGCCTCCCGCGCAAACGCATAGCCTGCTCCGGCTTTGTCGAACCGGGCGCCCCAGGCGATCAATTCCTGAATCCGGGCCGGCCCCTCCTCGACGAGAATCTGCACGGCCTCCTCACGGCACAGCCCCTTGCCGGCCCGCAGCGTATCCTCGCGATGCACCGCAATGTCGTTTTCCTCCGGGGCCACGGCAATGCCGCCCTGGGCGTAGATCGAACTCCCCTCGGCGGGGCCCCCTTTGGTGAGGATCAGGACGCGGCCGGCCTTGCTCAATCCGATGGCGGCACGCAGGCCGGCCACGCCGCTCCCGATGACGAGAAAATCAACGGGCGGCGTCGCCTTGCACACGGTTCGCGATCGGTGTCCCGACATGCTGCGCTCTCCCTACTGCCCCCGCGGCCTCTCTCCCGGAACCCGCCGGCCGGCGATTCCAAAGGGCGCGTCTCCGTCCACGGCGCTCACGGCCAGGGTCTGCTCCCCCGCCAAACGCAGGATGGCGTGCCCCCGTTCCCGAAACGGCTGCTCGTCGGCCTTGCGCTGCCATTGGCCCTGCCAGTGGAAATAGACGGCAATGTCGGGCCCGTCCATCATGACCCGGTCGATCGTCAGGTCCAGACCGATCCGATCATAGACGGCAAAGTCGCGCTCGACCGCGGCCTCCACCTGGCGAAGGCGCTCCAGCGGCATCAGCATCTCGCGAAACGCGGCGAAGTCCTTGTTCGTATAGGCCTGCCTGATCCGCTCCACCGTCGCATCGATTTTCCGGACGCGGGCCGCATCGGCCGGGTTGATGTTGCTGGGCTTGGAGCAGGCCAGCCCGGCCAGGCCCACCAGCCCGACGATCCCCGCCCAGACCGCGACGCGCCGGCATCGGTTCAGCATCCGCACAAGCATGGAGAAATTATAGGCGCCGCCCTGTCGAAACACAAGGAAACGGCCCCGGCGTGACGGGGACGGCGCGCGCACGAGAGGCCTTGACAGGGCTCGCTCGACTCAGTTATCCCACGCGGTGAACATGTGTTTACCATCTCCCGTCCCATCCCGCTCACCAAGGACGGCCCGCCGGTCCGGATTCTGGGCTAGGTGATGGGCGTCGTCCGCCGACCCCGTCTGCCCTGACCATGGAGGGCTCGCCGTCATGAGCACGCTGCGCGACGAGGCCGTCCAGATTATGACCCGCCTCCGGCAGGCCGGCCACCTCGCCTACTGGGTGGGCGGGTGCGTGCGCGACCGCCTGCTGGGCGCGGAGCCGCGGGACTACGACATCGTCACGGACGCGACCCCGCAGCAGATGCACTCGCTCTTTCCCCACACCGTCCCGGTCGGCGCCGCGTTCGGGACCGTCCTGGTCGTCGCGGACTCCCATCACGTCGAGGTCTCGACCTTCCGCGGACGCGAGCGGACGGCCCTCGCCGCTCCGGCCGATCCCGCCGAGCTGATCCGCGCCGACGTCGCCCACCGCGACTTCACGATCAACGCGCTGGCGGCCGATCCCGAGACCGACCGGCTCTTCGACTTCGTGGAGGGCCGGGCCGACCTCGACCGGAAGCTCATCCGCGCCGTCGGCGATCCTCGCCGACGGTTCAATGAGGACCCCTTGCGCCTGGTCCGCGCGGTCCGCTTCGCCGCGCAGCTTGGCTTCACGATCGAGCCCGCAACCGAGGCCGCCATCCGCGCGCTGGCCTCCGACGCGACCCTGGCCAGCCCGGAGCGGATCCACCAGGAGCTGCTCGCGATCCTCCTCAGCCCGCGGCCCGCGCCGGCATTCCGGCTCCTGCACGGCACCGGCCTGCTCCATACGCTGCTGCCGGAAGTCGCCGCGATGGAGGGCGTGGCCCAGCCGCCTGAGTTCCACCCTGAGGGTGACGTCTGGACGCACACGCTCCTGATGCTCGAACACATGCGCCAGGTTCCCGGGCCTTCGCCGGAGCTAGCGCTGGCCGCTCTACTTCATGACGTAGGAAAACCGTTGACGTTCAGAGTCGCCGACCGCATCCGCTTCGACCGGCACTGCGAGGTGGGCGTCGATCTGGTGGAGGCCATCGCCGCGCGCTACCGCTGGTCCGGCGCCCAGACCGAGCGTGTGGCGGCGTTGGTGCGGGACCACCTGACGTTCCTGAACGCCCGGGCGATGCGGCGGAGCACGCTGGTGCGGTGGCTGCGCCAGCCTCATTTTCCGGAGTTGTTGGAACTGTACCGCCTCGACTGCCTCAGCAGCCACGGCTCGCTGGACATCTGGGCGTTCTGCCGGGACCAGCATGACGCGCTGCCGCCGGAGCAGATCCGCCCGCCCCGCCTGCTGACCGGCGAGGACCTCAAAGCCCTGGGCTATCCCCCCGGCCCGCAGTACAAGGAGATACTGTCCGCCGTCGAGGACGCGCAGCTCGAAGGCGCGCTCCGGACACCGGAGGCGGCGCGGGCCTGGGTGCGCGAACGCTATCCCCTCGCATGAGGCCGAGGATGACCCATGGGCCGGACGCTCATCACGTTCACGCAGCTTGTACGGCAGGAGATCGAATCCTGGAACCGATCCTGGCGCCGCTCGGCCTCGAGGCGGCGCGCCTCCGCGACCTGACGCGCCGAGCTTGACAACGCCCCGCGGTTTGATTACCCTCAGCCCGCTTTCCGAGGCCCCGCACGGAGAGCACGCTTGCTTTCCGCCACGAAATTAGGTAGATTACTGGAAGACAGAGGAGCCCGTCCATGTCGAGCGTCGTCAAGAAGCGTCGGAAGAAAATGCGGAAGCACAAGCACCGCAAGCTCCGCAAGCGCATGAAGTTCGCACGCCGGAGAGCCTAGTCGCTCCACCCCTTCGAGGAGGACATGATCATGGCAGAAACCAAGAAAGTCCGCATCAAAGTCCGGACGGTCAACGGAACCTACTCGGGCGATGTTCTCGTCCCCGCCATGCGCAACCGGGTCTCCGATGTCTTCAACGACGAGGAACGGACCTTCATCAACCTCACCAACGTGGTGATAGAAAAAACGGATGAAAAAGCGTCGTTCATGTCACTGAATAAAAACATGATCGAGTCCATCACCCTCGTCGAATAGAATCCCGGGGACGGCCCCGTCCCCCTCCCACCTTCCTTCGAGGTCCCCCGTGTCAGCGTGGTCCCGGTTCTCCCCATTCCTCCGACCGTACCGGGGCAAGATGGCCGCCGCCGCGCTGCTCGTCATGGCGGTCGCCGCGAGCAACCTCGCCATGCTCTGGGTCGTCCGCCGGTTGGTGGACACGGTGCTGGTCCAGCGTGATCCAGCCGCCCTGACCGTCACCGTCGCCGAGCTCGGCGCCCTGTTCCTCGTGCAGGGCCTGCTGGCGATGGGACACAGCTACCTGACCGCCTCGGTCGGCCAGCACGTCATGGCGGACTTCCGGACGCGGCTCTTCCGGCACATGCAGACCCTCTCCCTGGGCTTCTTCGCCCGCCGCCGCACCGGCGAATTGATGTCGCGCCTCATAAACGATGTGGGCGTGCTGCAGAACGTGATGACCGAGGTCCCAATCGACGTGGCCAAGCAGGTGGTGACCCTGGTGGGCGGGATCGCCCTTCTGCTGGTCATGAACTGGCGGCTGTGTCTATTGATCCTGGTCCTGCTCCCCGCCATCGTGCTGGTGGGACGATTCTTCGGCCGCCGACTCAAGGCGCTGTCCACGACCATCCAGGACGAGACGGCCCAGGCCTCCACCATCCTGGAGGAAGTGGTCTCGGGCATCCGGGTCGTAAAATCCTTTCTCCGGGAGGACTACGAAGGCGCTCGATTCGGAGCGCAGGTCCGGCGCACCCTGGAGATCGTCCTCAGACGCGCCCGGCTGATGGCGGTGTTCGTCCCGACCATCACCTTCACCACCTTCGCAGCCGCGGCCGTCGTGCTGTGGTACGGCGGGACCCAGGTCATCCGCGGCGCGATGAGCCCGGGAGACCTGAGCGCCTTCGTGCTCTATGCCGGGCTCCTGATCGGCCCATTCGGAACCTTCGCGCGCCTCTTCACCCACATCAAGGAGGCCCAAGGGGCCCTCGCGCGAGTCTTCGAGATCCTGGACACCCAGCCTGACATCGCCGACCTTCCCGAGGCCGTCCCGCTGCCGCTCGTCCAGGGCCGGGTGGCCATGCAGGGCATCAGCTTCGCCTACGATCCCCGCACGCCGGTCCTGACCGACCTCTCCTTCACCGTCCACCCGGGGGAACTGGTGGCCCTGGTCGGCCCCAGCGGCGCCGGCAAGACGACCCTGATCCACTTGCTGCACCGCTTCTATGACCCGCTGGCGGGGTCCGTCACCATCGACGGCTACGACCTCAGGACGGTGACCATCGAAAGCCTCTACCGGCAGATCGCCCTCGTCCCCCAGGAGACCCATCTGTTCGGGGGCACGATCCGGGATAACATCTGCTACGGCCGGATCTCCGCCGGAGAGGAAGAGATCGTGGCCGCCGCACGCGCGGCCAACGCGCACGAGTTCATCACGGCGTTCCCGGACGGCTACGAGACGCTGGTCGGCGAAAAAGGCGTCAATCTGTCGGGGGGACAGCGCCAGCGGATCGCCATCGCGCGCGCGGTGCTCAAGGACCCGCGGATCCTCATCCTCGACGAGGCGACCTCCTCCCTGGACACGGAGTCCGAATCCTTGGTCCAGGAGGCCCTGGACCGCCTCATGAAGGGACGGACGACGTTCGTGATCGCGCACCGCCTGAGCACGATCCAGAAGGCGGACCGGATTCTTGTTTTGGACAAGGGGCGGATCGTGGAGGAAGGGACCCACGACACCCTGCTCGAGAGGCGGGGGCTCTACTATCACCTGTACACGTTGCGCCTGGTGGAGTCGTCGCCTACTTGATCTTGGAGAAATCCACCTCCCATGTCAGGGCGTCACCCATTTTGGGATAGAGCGAAATTTTGGTCACCTTCTTGGGATCGAAGGCGTCGTAGGCGAACGAGGCCGCGATCTTGCCCCGGTAGGCCGGCCCCTCGGGATTCTTCCTCGCCTTGTCCGGCTTCGCCATCTCCCCTTTGATCAGCTTGCCGTCCTGCTCCAGCGTGGCCTGCGCCTCCTCGGCGAAGTCGGCCGTGTCGCCGCAAAAGTCGAAGGCAATCTTCAGATGTTTGGATTCGACGATCTTCTGAATCGACTTGTCGATCTCAGCCTTATCTTCCTCAGCTTTTTCAGGATTAGCAGCCATGACTGCGCCAAGCCTGTTGAGGCTCACTATCTTGGTGCGAATTTCCCCGCCCCCACCGCAGAGGTCCTTCGAGAGGTCGGCCCCGAAGCGGGTCGGGACGGTCTTCACTTCCTTTATCTGCTTGCCCTCGTCGAGCGCCTTCTTCACGGCCGCCGCATCGAGGTTGACCTCAATCGCGCCACCCGTCGCCGCCACGAGCAACAGCGCGCACGCGCCGAACCCCACCGTCCCCATCCACCGCCCTCTTCGCCGATCGGTCATGGTCGATTCCTCCACATCCGGCTTGCTGATCCCTACCCGTTATTCTAAAAAATCACATCCCCGCTTGTAAACCCGCCTGTCCTTCCCTCTGACTTGCCTTCGCGGGCGCGTCCCTGTTACAGTGAAACCTATTTTCGGTCCGGACCGACAGGACGAAAGCCAGCAAAACGCGGAGGGCCAATGGAAGACCAATTGATCGCCAGGCTGAAAGAGGTGCTGAACGCCTATAAAGACATCCAGATGGACTACGTCGTCGAGCAGGTCCGGGGCGCCGTCATGAACCGCGTCATCAAAGCCTTTCACGTGAACAAGCACATCCCCAACGGCTATGAGGATCAGGGCGCCTTTAATATATTAATCGTGACGGCCGGCCACACGCTCTTTGACTGCGTGGTCGGGGAGGAATACTTCCGGTACGACGCGGTCGCGGTCGAGGAGATCGAAAAGTTTCAGGTCATCGACGGGTTCTGGGAGAACACCGAGACGAAAAAATCCGAGCCATTCCTCAGCCTGCGCCTCTCCCACAGCGATGAGAGCCATATCGCGCTGGCCCTCGAGGACGGCGAGCGGACGAGCCTCAAGACGCTGGCCGACCTCATCCTCTCCATCCGGAACCACGAGCCGTAATTCATTTGCCTGCACCCAGCCTCACGATGAGGTCCCATTCACGGGGGCTCACCGGCTGAACGGACAGCCGGCTCCCGCGCCGGAGCAGGACCATGTGCTTGAGGCCGGGGGTCTTGCGCAGGACCTCCAGAGGCATGGGCGCGCGCAAGGCGCGACGCGCTCGAAGGTCCACCATGTCCCAGATCGGCTTCTCGCGGGTCGCCTTGGGGTCGTAGTGGACATCGCGGGGATCGAATTGTGTATGGTCCGGGTAGGCCTCGCGCACCACCTCTGCGGTGCCGACCACCGCCGGCTGTTCACAGGTGCTGTGGTAGAACAGGACTTGGTCTCCGAGCCGCATCTCCCGCATGTAATTCCGGGCCTGGTAGTTCCGCACGCCGTCCCAATGGTTGGTGGAATTTTTCGACCGGACCAGATCTTCGAAACTGAACGAAGTGGGCTCCGACTTCATGAGCCAATAGCGCGGCCGGGTCACAGCATCACCTCATTCTTTCGTCGGGGTCAGCCAATCGTAGTATACCAGGCGGTAGGATTCATAGCGTCGCAGCGAACGGCGATCAGATGTTTTCGGCGAACTTCGGCTCGGCGGCATCGAAGATTTTCAACGCGATCAGGAAACCGCCGATGGCCCAGCACGCCGCGTAGCCCAACCAGAGAAGATCGGGCGCATGGTGTAGGACCACCACGTCGTTGAGCCCCTCCAGCAGCGGACTGATCGGGTTGAGGAGGAGAACCGGCGCCCATTCCCCAAAAGTAGTCGCTTCGTAGAACACGGGCGTGAAGAAAATGCCGAAGATCAGGACCACCTCGACGATGTGTCTCACGTCCCGAAAGTACAAATTCGCGCAGGCCACCAGCATGCTGATTCCCGTCGTCAGGAGCACCAGCAGGGTCAACAGCACGGGTAACCACACGAGATGGACGCTGGCTCCGATCCCCATAAAGGCCAGGGCCACGACGAGCACGCCCGACGCAATCGCGAAATCGGAGAGGTTGGCCAGCACCGCGGAAAGAGGAAACACCTCCCGCGGCATGTAAATCTTGGTTGCCAGATTACTGTTGGCCAGAAGGCTGTTGGAGGCGAACCGTACGGAGGCCACGAAAAAGGCCCAGGGCAGCGCCTTCACGGACACCGAGGCCACATCCAGCACGTTCAGTGTCTGGCCCGACACGATGGAGAAGGCTTTTTTGACGAGGAGTCCAGAGGCCACGATCAGCATGGGCATTAATAGGGCCAACAGAATTCCCATGACCGTCTGCTTGTATCGGAGCCTGAGGTCTCTCCAGGTCAGCGTGAAGAGCAGATGCCGGGAACGAATCAGTTCGCGAAAGATCTCCGTCACCGGCATGCCTCATTTTCCAGAAGATGCAGTGTCGGTCCCTTAGCGCCGCGCCAGGACCAGCAGGTTGTAGTTGAAAATCTTGGCACCCAGGAGGGAGCGGTCAAAACACTCCCCGCCCAGACGCATCACACCGAACAGCCCCGTCCAGGCGCCATGCAGGAACGCCTTGAAGGGCTCCAATCGCCCTCTGTTCTGAAACGCACGGGTGTGGTCATAGACTAATGGCCGGTCCTGTCTGCCCTGACCTCGGAGGCGCCGAAAGAGGCCCAGCGGGCTTTCGTGAATGGCCCGATAGAGAAAGCCGGCATATGGGTTCACGGTCAAAGCATAGACGGCCCAGCGTTCAAACCCGGCCTCCTCCAGCAGGCGGTCGAGGTCTTCCCGCTTGCGGAAGTAGGTCGCCCCCGGGTTTTTCGGTAGCGGATAATTCCGGAACTGGAGCAGTAAGCGCCCACCTCGCGGTAAGACCGAGGCCAGGTTTTTGAGGCATGCGCCGGGATCCGGCAGGGACCCAAACACCTCCAGCGCGTACACGGCGTCGAACTGCGTGCCCACCGCAGCGGCCAATCCCGGCTTGCAGACATCCGCGCAGACGGCCTTCACGTTCCCGACCCCCTGCAAAGCCTTTTTCAATTGCACAAGGTTCGAGGCAGCCTTCTCCACCAGGGTCAGGTGCTTGACCTGCCGGGCCAGGCGGAAGGCCGTAAAGCCGCTGCCCGGACCTATCTCCAGCAGTCTCATCCGGGGCGAGAACGGCAGGAACTGGTAGAGGATTTCGTCGCGGATCGGCAGATCGTGGAGCGGTGCCTTCCAGATGTCCGACAAGCGGAAAGACGGCCGCTGCGCCGCATCCATCCGCCAGCCCAACTCCGCTCCCGCTGTAGTCCGTCCCGTCCAGGTGGTTTCCCCCAAGCTAGTCATGATCGAGTACCCTCCAAAAATTCGTGATAGTTCCAGACGATGTCGGCGGCAAGCTCCCGCCAGTTCGTCAGTCCCGTCTCGGGCGTCCTTCCACGCCGGACGGGAAGGAGCCGATGTAGTCTTTCCCAATTGCGGTCCCAGCGAACCTTCCGTTTCTCCTCCCCGACTACCTCCGGCATCCGGAACAACAGTTCGCCCGCAGCAGCGTACACCCAATACCGGGGCGAGGCGGCCCATCCATGCCACGCCCAACGCGGCCACTCCCGCCAGCTCCGATGCCAGCCCCCTCGGCGCAGCACGTAGAGCCAGCCCCGCAGGCGATGGGGAATCGGTTGCACACGCATCCACATCCTCAACAGGGTGCAGTCCGACAGTCGTCCCCGATCACCTGTCAGACAGGCCAGTTCCCATCGCCAGAGCGCACGCGCATAGGAGACCGCTTCTTCCCAGAGCTCCATTCCACCCTCTCGGCCCTCCGCGATTCCGGAGAGACCGCCCTTGTCCGGACCGAGGAGCTTGACCTGGGTACAGGCCGTCACTCGCTCCGAAAATTTCTTCAAAGGAAACGGACCGTCCGCAGCCGGCAAGGCCCCGCTCCTGGCTAGTACATCCAGGTTCTCGGCCCGCTCCCGGTACGTCGGCGCGTACGCCCCCGCAAAAATCAGGAACGACGTCGCCATGTCCAGGTAGAGCTTAACCGTCCGGTAATGAACGCGGCCGGACTGGGGGGCCGACGCATCGGCCAGCTCTTCCATGACCTCAAGGTGTTCCACCATCCGGTTGCAGAGCAGGCGCCAGGCGTCTTCCAAAGATAGATCGCGGGGGGAGAAGGCGGGGATCAGCGAAAGAATGTGCGGGTCTCCCCAAACGACCCGGCCGCACGCCCGCAATTCGTAGGCGAACAGATGCGGCAGTAGGTTGCTCAAATACGGGGAGCGCACGGCGCTCAGCGCGATCCGACACGCGATGCCGCACCGGACGAGCGCCTCTTCGATCCGGGTCCGAAGCTCGGCGAGACGGGCGGCGGGCGGAAGCGACCCGGTTGAGTCACAGACCAGGAGGAATTCCGCGTCTCCCCAAAAAGTCCACCGTCCTTCCCCGCCTTCAAACGTGGCCTCATTGCGGGCCAGGCTGCCGGTGAGCACCAGGGCCCGGAGGCCGTCGCCGGAGTGCTCCAGGCACAGGCGCACGGTTTCGTTGCAGATCACGCTCCTCAGTACCTCCGACCGGCTCGGCTCGCCCGCCGACGCCACCCGGGAGCGGGCGCTCTGCCCCGCACTCAGGCGCGCAGTTTGGGTACGCATGTCCTCGCGTCTCCTATCGCCGCCCCGCCGAGCGAGGATCGGCCCGCCTCAGGGGCGGTCTGCCACGGACTCTCAGCGAGACGCCGGCACTCCTCCAGCGCGCCCACGTAAAACTCCTGGGTCTCCTGTATCTGGCGCTCCTGGCTGAAGCGTTCCTCGACCCACTGCCGTCCGGCCACACCCAAACGTTTTCGCAGGCCAGGGTCGCGCAGCATCCGGCAGATGGCCGTCGCCAAGGAGCCGGCATGGCCGGGCGGAACCGTGAGCCCGGTTTCCCGGTCCACGACGACCTCCGGGGTCCCGTCCACCGCTGTGGCCACGACGGGACGGGCCATAGCCAGGGACTCGATCGCGGCCAGCGGCAAGCCCTCGCAGTAGGACGGCAACACGGTCAGGTCCGCCATCGCCAGCCAGTCCGCCACATTGGATTGGTGGCCCACGAAACGCACGGACTCCCTCAGCCCCCGAATGCCGACGCGCCGTTCAAGCTCACCTCGCAGGCTTCCCTCACCCAGGCAGACCACGCGCGCGCGCGGGAATTCACAATGAACAGCCCGCAGCGCCTCGATCAGCACACCGTGACCCTTCTGGGGTTCCAGCCGGCCCACGACGAGCAGAACCGGATCGTGTTCCTCGAAGCCCAGGCTTTGTTTCAGCCCGACGGGGGCCGCTTGCATCGGGTCGAACCGCGCCAGGTCGCAGCCGTTGGGAATGACCACCACCTTCCGAGCCGGAAGGCCTTTCTCGCCGATCAGGTAGCGGGCGTTGGCCTCGGACACCGCGATGTAATAGTCCACAAAGCGGCCCGCAGCCTGATCCACCGTGAAGGAGGCTTTCCACCCCCGGCGCCAGTTTTCGCGGCAATGAGGGGTCTCCAGGATTACCGGCACCCGGCACAGCCGCCCGATGGGGGAGGCAAAGAGGCTGCTGGAGAAGAGATGCGAGTGGAGAATGTTCACCCGGCGCGTCCACAGAGTCCGGGCCAGGGCGAATGCGCTGGCGAGGTGCGTGGCATGGCTCAGGCGGAGCGGGATCACCTCGACATCCTCCGGCATGTCCGGGTGAAGCTGCTCGGCCACCTCCTCCGCGCACACCAGCGTGAGGCGGAACAACGCCCGATCCAGGCCGCGCATGAGGGTCAGGATGTGCTCCTCTGCCCCCCCACGCGTAGGCGAGTTCGAGAAGTGCAGCACTGGGACAGGTCTCCCTTCCCTAACCATCGCGCTCTTCCGCCTCCCTCACGTAGCGTTGGTGGAGGACATGGCGGCCGCCAGATCGGCCTCGACCATCATCTTCACCAGGCCGGGGAAATCGACCTCCGGACGCCAGCCCAACTGCCTGCGGGCCCGCCCGGCGTCGGCCCGAAGACTCGCGATGGCTTCGCCGTGGCGAACCAGACGGGGGTCCACCTCCACGAAGTCCGCAAGGGCGTCCAACCGGGCCTCGCCCCGGCCTCCCTGGACCACCGCGAAGGCCTCGGCGACGAACTCGGCCACGCTGTGCGACTCGCCGGTCCCGATCACGTAATCTTTCGGCGTCTGCTGCTGCAGCATGGCATGCATCACCTTTACGTATTCCCCGGCGAAGCCCCAGTCTCGTCGGGCCTGCAGATTGCCCAATCTCAGCTTAGTCTTATCCCCGCTCGCCCAGGCGGCCGCGGCGAGCGTGATTTTCCGCGTCACCATTTGCGGAGTGCGGCGGGGCGACTCATGGCTGAACAGGATGCCGCTGACGGCGTACAGGCCGCGCGCCCGGTACACCTCGATGAGCCGATGCGCAAACATCTTGGACGTGCCGTAGGGGGAGGTCGGATTGAGCGGGGTGTCCTCGTTGCATAACCCGTCCGCATTGCCGAACATCCCTGAGCTCGAGGCCTGAAAGATGCGCGTGAACGGCTTGTGCTTTTCGATGATTTTCAGCAGGCGCGCCAGGCCGCCCACGTTCACCTCGAAGGTCTCGGCCGGAACCTCCCAACTGGCGGGCACAAAGGCTTGACCGGCCAGGTTGTACACTTCGTCCGGCGAGGCCTGTTGAAAGGCCGCATTGAGAGACGCTTCATCCCGCATGTCCCCGTACAGCACCTCGATGCGGCCCCGGATCGCCCGCAGTCGGGGCAGGTCGCCCGATTCCCGCCGCACCAACCCAAAGACCTGGTACCCCAGACTGAGCAGGTACTCGGCCAGGTAGCTGCCGTCCTGTCCCGCAACGCCGGTGATCAACGCTTTCTTCATCGCCACCCATCCCTTCTCATACCGGTCGCGTCCACCCGGCCGGCATCCTGGACTTGCCGATGCAGGAAGCCGTCAAGCTCGCTTAAATAGACGAAGAAGAACGATGCGGCCCTCGCCTCGAGCTCTCGCCTGAACGACTGTAGGGTTTTGCGGTCGGGCCCGCAATGGTAAGAATAGGAACAATAGGGAATCCTGTTCTGCCCGAGCCGACCGAAGATCGACCGCGCGCCCGTGCGGAGTGCTCCTCCCACCTGGGCGTAATAGGCCTCCCTCAGAGCGTCTCGGCCTCTTCCGGCCGGCGGAACGACGGGCTCAACTCATCCTTGGCGAAGGCCGCGCCGAAACCGAGCCCGCACACGATCGCCAAGCCGGTGAGGATGATACGCTTTGGCACATTCTTGACCTGGTTTTCAAATCGTCCCGATCCCACTCTGGGGGGAGAAGGTGGTAAAAAATCACGTCTTAGACTATGCTTTCCCAGGAGGTTCAGACCATGCACTCTCGCCACGAAATCACCGCGGTCATCGTCACCGTGACGCTCCTTCTCGTCTTCGGGGGCTGCTCGCAGTTCTCGCCCGAAGCCAAAAAGGCCAAGCACCGCGAGCGCGGGCTCAGTTATTTGGAGAAAGGCCAGTACCCGGAAGCCATCATCGAGCTCAGGAACGTCGTTCAGATAGATCCCCGGGACGCCGACGCCCACTATCGCCTCGCGCAGGCCTACCTGAAGCTCGGAGGGACGTCCGATCTGCAAACCGCGTACGGCGAGCTGCAGAAGACTATTGAGATCAATCCCGCCAACCGGGACGCCCAGCTCAAGCTGGGGAACCTGTATTTGATCGGCAAGGAGCCGGCCAAGGCGCGCGAGCGCGCCGAGGCGGTCCTCGCCTCGTCCCCGCAGGACATCGAGGGACTGATCCTGCGAGGCCGGAGCTGGATCGCGGAGAAGGAATTCCAAAAGGGGATCGCCGATCTGAAGAAAACGCTCGGATTGGACCCCAAGCACATCCAGACCTATCTCGTCCTCGCCCAGGCCTATTTCCAGATGAAGGACCCGGCCTCCGCGGAGGCCACACTGGGGCAAGCCCTGACAGCCGACCCACGGTCCCTAGACGCGCGCCTGGCCATGGGGGATTTCCGCCTCCTCACCGGCAAAGTTGACCAAGCCGAAGCCGCTTACAAAGAGGCCCTGGAGATCGCCCCCGACAACGAAGGGCTATATCTAAAATTGGCCGGATTCTATCAGCTCACTCGCAAGGCGGACGAGGCGGAGGCGGCTCTCCAGAAGCTGGCCTCGCTCAGGCCGAAAGACGAGAAGCCGCATATCCTATTAGGCGACTTTTACAAGGGAGCGGGCCGCCTCGACAAAGCCCTGGCCAGCTACCAGCGCGCGGTCGAACTCAATCCGCGCTCTGTTTCGGCTCGCGAAAAGCTTCTCGACCATTACCTCGACACCGGCAGGCTGGACGAGGCTGAGAAAATCGTGAACACCATCCTCCAAAAGAACAAAAAGGACTTAACCGGCCGTTTCTTCGATGCCCGGTTGCGGCTCGCTCGGGGAAAGCCTGATGAGGCAATCGAGCTGCTTCAGGGTGTCATTAAAGAGGAGCCACAGTCTGCATCCGCCCACCACTTCCTCGGTCTCGCCTTTGTCGCAAAGAACGACGCGGCTCAAGCCCGACGTGAGCTTACAGAGGCGATCAAATTAGCCCCGACCTTGGCCGAAGCCCGGACCGCACTGGCCTTCATTCACCTGGCCGGAGGCTCGGCCGACCTGGCCATCGAGGAAGCGCAGGCGGCCCTCCGACTCGACCCCCGGAATGCGCGGGCGGTCTCCATTTTGGGCGACGCCTATCTCCGTAAGGGCGACCTGGCCAAGGGAAAGCAGATCTTCGAGGCCTTCACCAAGTCGCTCCCAATGGAGCCGCTCGGCCATCACCGGCTCGGGCTCATCGCCCGCGCGGAGAAGGACCTTCCGCGCGCGCTGTCTCATTTTGAAGAAGCGCTTACCGCTAACCCGCATTTCACAGAGGCGCTGTCCCAAATTGCGGAGATCAGGCTCGCACAAAACAGGCCGGCCGAGGCCCGAGAACGGGTCATGCGCCAGCTAGATGCGTCTCCCGACGATCCTCTCATCCACAATTTGCTGGGCCGGCTCTGGATGCAGGCCAAGGACCCCGGGAAGGCCGAAGCGGCCTTCAAAAAAGCGATCGAGGTCAACATCGCGCTCCCGGTGTCCTATATGAACCTGGCGGAGCTGTATCGACTCACGGGGAGGTTGGACCAAGCGGTCCAGGAGTATGAAGCCGCGTTGTCGAAAGACCCCAAGCTCATATCGGCCCAGGTGATCCTCGGGATGATCCACGAACAGCGAAAGGATTACGATAAAGCAAAGGCACGATACGAAGCGGCGCTCAAGCTCGATCCCAAGTTCGCGCCGGCCGCCAACAACCTGGCCTGGATTCTGAGCGACCAGGGCGGCAACATTGACGTCGCCCTATCCTACGCCCAAACCGCGCGGGAGCAACGGCCTGAAGACCCCAATATTGCGGACACGCTCGGCTGGATTTATTATAAAAAGACTGCATACCTCAAGGCCGCTTCACTGCTCAAAGAAGCGGTCGAGAAGCTCCCCAACAATCCGATCGTCCAGTATCACTACGGCATGGCGCAAGTGAAGAACGGGGACGCGGCCGGCGCTAAGAAGACCCTTGCGGCCTCCCTCAAGCTCAGCGAGACCTTTCCAGGCGCCGAGGAGGCCAGGAAAACGCTTAACGCGTTATGACCCGTTCAAGATCTACCACCACTTCCATTCGCCCGTGATGAGAACGTGGCATCCCAAAGCCAGGTTGGTCGTGGCATGGGCCACAATGCATGGCCAGAGGCGGCCCGTGCGATAGAGCAAAAAGGTATAGGCCCCACCCGCCATCATGCCGGCCAGCCAGAGGTGGTGCTCCAAGCCGAAAAACACGAGAGTGCCGAAGAACGAAAATGGGGTAAAGGTCCCCAATCTGATGGTCTCGAACCGGGGCGAGATTAGGTACCGAATAAGGAAGGAACGCCAGAAGATCTCTTCCATGATAGGGACCACCACTGCAGCCCCGAATATCCTCACCCCTGCAAGGAGGCCCCCAACCCCCGCGCCGGCCTTAAATGGGTCGTACCCCTCTGGATTCCCCTGCATGGCCCAGGGCCAGTCCATTCGTACCCAGGCAACATAGACGAGGAGGCCGATAGCAAGAGCAAGGATGACCTCCTTTCCATCGGCGAAGGCCTTGCCCTTCAGTTCCGTGAAGTCCCGCCAGTAATAGGCAAGTATGCCCAGCACCACGGCCGTCTTCACCGGATAGAGCCAGAGGTCAGCCATCACGCTCCAGTGAGCCAAGACCGGAACGGTCCGGGATAGCCAGGCAATCCCCTCACCCAGAGCCAGGAAGGCCAGGTAGGCCGCAAAGGGGAGAATTCGTTGGATCATGTATCTCGCGCGCCGAACAGGAAAAAGGCACGCGTCCACAGAGAGCGTGCGGGTCTTCTTGAAGACTTCAATAACAAACGAAGAGGCCTCCTCCCCGTCGGCCGCAGTTTACGGGAAGGAGGCCTCTCCTGCAAGCGATTCGCGCTCGACTTAGGTGCCTTTTTTGACCATTAGGTTCCTTTTAACGGCCGATAGGCCTGTCCGATGACTGCACCAGCCATAGCCATTCACGTCACCTTTTCTCCCGAAGGGAGAAAGCCAGAGAACAACGGCCAGAAATCCCGCAGAAACGCAAGGCCCCGTTGGGACGCCTCCTCGGTCGTGGTAGTCACAGGCACCGAGATGCGGACCAGCGCGCCATCGGTCCGGTTCTTCGTCATCGCATCCCAGATCATGTAGGCTTTCGCCCAATACTCGCTGGCGATGACGCGCCCGCGGTCCTGATACCAATAGAGGATCACCTGCTTGTCCAGGCCCTTCTGGATCACGACGTGATTGATGGTGATGGGCGCGGTTCCCGGAACCGGCACCATCGCCTCCTCCGCCTCCACGAACTGCCAGCCCGCGCCCGGCAGGCAGTTCTTGGGCGAGTGGTAGGTGGACCCCGTCCGCTGGCTCTGATAATAGCCAACATACAGCCAGACCGGCACCCCTTCCTTGACTCCTTCTCCCCTTCTCTCATTCATCGTTTCTCGTTCAGCGTTCCCCATTCCCTCTATTCTTTTCAGCGGGACATACACTCGCATCATGTAATCGCTGAGTTTTAGAACATCTAGAATATTCTGCTCAAGGCCAAGCTCTTTGCCCTGCCACTGCTCGCCCAGGGTGAGGGGGAATTCGGCGAAGGGCTTCTTGGGGAGCATTGGCTCGCCGTGAGGAATCGCCTGCAGCGATCCCCAGGCACTCACCAGCATGACCACCGCAACAACGATGGGCCAACGCCTCATGCCGCCCCCTCCTCGGTTCCCCCGCGCGCTCCCCGCCCTTGACCGATTCTCGAGAGTACGGCGCCGGCCCCCAGCAACAGCCCTAAAGCCACCACGAAGATGAACAAGCCTGAGAAGGTATGATAGAACCCCTCCGCGGCTTCGGCGCCCCAGTAATGCGCCAGGAGGCCCGTGCCCGTCACGCGGAACGCGTTGGCCGCGATCGCAATTGGGATCGACAACAGCACCAGGACCCACCTTCTCCACATGCCTGATAGGGCAAAATAGGCATAGACGGTGCCCAGCGCCAGGAGCGCTTGCAAGGAGCGGATGCCGCTGCAGGCCTCGGCCACCTCCAGTGTCGTGCCGGACAGCAGGATGAGGTTTCCCTCCCGGAGCACCGGGATTCCGAAATTGTACAGGCAGAACGCCGCGGTCTTCGCCGCAAACATCTGCAGCGGGAAGGCCACCAAGTTCACCACAATCGCCGGCAATGGGACCATGAAAAGCAGGAAAGCAATCGGAAACGCGAGGACCCGCAAGAACTCGCGTCCTAGTACCAAGAGAACCAATCCGGCGAGGACGACAATCAGCGAGGTTCGTTGCGTGTACAGTTCCGCGCCCACGGTCCCAATGAAAAGCATCAGTAAACCAAACCCAAGGAGACCGATACCCCAGAAGCTGGGGACGGCGGGTAGGGCCATTAACTTCCCACGACGCTCCCATACAAAGTAGGCGGACAGGAACGGGACTAGGAATCCATGAGAATAATCCGGGTCCGTCCACCACTGGACCCCGAGGCGAAAGAGAATTTCGTGGTAGAGAGCGACCAGCAACCCGGCCAGAACCACCGATGAGACAACTGCCGCGCTAACACTTGGTCGCCCCTCGGCCCTGACGGTCCCGATAAGAACATCCGCTTTATCCATCACACATGCTCTCCAACTTCAAAGAACCCTACACTCCCCCGAGGATCATTCACCAATTCGCGATATTCCTAACTTTAATACAATCTGCCCATTAAGCGAATAAGTCATATGAGTTGCTATTGGGGGTTTCCTAAATCTTCATAAGGATGTTATCCCATTCCTGAGTGCAATTCCGATCATGGCCTCACGCCATCTTGGTATTCTGCATGCTCTCTGCTCGCCGGATCTCGGCCTGGAGCGACGATACACTGGAGATGACCAGGAAGTCGGCTTGTATGGCCAATCGCATAATAAGCTCCCATTTAATGAGATGGCCCAAATATATGATTTGATACGTAGATTCCCTGCTTGACCTTTTGACTCGTTGCGTCAAGAGATTGACTCTCTGGGGCGGTTTATACTTTTATTCCAGCAGGTTCTTCTCGCGTGCCTTCCTATTGAAGGTCGGGATTAAAATTTCCCCCCCGTTATTACAGTAGAGATGCGCAAACATTTCATGGCATGTCCCTTGCTTTCCTTCTGTGTGAAATATGGTTCGCTACGCTTCTACTTCCTATGCCTGCCTTGCCTGCCTATTGTCCGTCAGAGGAACTGTGAGAATCCTTAGCTAGAAGGCAAATTCTATCCTTTAGGAGCAAGCCGATGCAGATTATGAAATCATTTACTGGTCAGGGTAACGTAACATCCCATCGACTAATTATCTTGGGAATACCAATAAAGACAGGCAGTCTAATGCCCCGCGGGTTATACAAGACTTCAATCATCTTTCTGTTGCTCACTTGCATCTTTATCATTCATCCTCAGTGGGCGAAAGCGGCTCCTGGAGACGTTCCCATCCCAGAATTGGCAACCTGGCAATCCGACATGCTCACTTTTGGCACGAGGCAATGCCATTACTTTTCGGAACCGGGATGGGATGGGGGCTACGGAGACACCTACTATGATGCCGCTCGGGTGTTCTACCAGATGAACGATTACACCGGAGATCCTTCCTGGAAATTCTGCGCGCGGCTTGCTGCGGTTCAGTACTACACAACGCAGGTGACACCTAACGGGGCGGCGGGGTGGAATAACTTCAGTCCCGGCCTCCGCATGCACTTCCAGCGAACGGGTGACCCTTTGTCTAAGCAAACGGTGCATATCCTAGCGACATCAGGCTTTGCATCTGATAGCACGCTCACCGGGGGGTACTTCAATTCGGACTACGGATCGACGTATGACCTGGCTCGCGAGATATCCTATGCAATTAAAAATCATCTCGATGACGAAGCAGTGGGGGCTCCGCATCGCGCCCGCCTGGACGAGTTGGTGAACCACGCCATCAAGCACTACGACCAGTGGTTCGTCTCCAAGCAAGCGCAGACGAATCCGATCCCGAGTCAATACGGCCCCATCGGCATCCAACCCTTCATGGTCGGGCTGAACAT
>JBGPTH010000025.1:0-38364 GCA_041490525.1 Nitrospiria bacterium | reverse complement strand
TACGGTAGTTGGCGTCGTGGGTAAAGACCTTGACGTGAAGGCGGGCCGGGAAGCGGCGTACACGGCCGCACTCAATGTGCTTGCGCTCACGAAGAAGCAGTTAGGTTCTTTGAACCGCGTGAGCCACGTCGTGAGGCTCGGCGTGTACGTCGCCGCGACGCCTGAGTTCACTGAGCACCCGAAGGTCGCCGATGCGGCGTCGGAGTTGCTTCGAGATGTCTTCGGCAAAGAGACCATCTCGTCGCGCCTTGTCTTTGGTGTCGCAAGCCTTCCACTCGGTTCGCCGGTCGAACTGGAAGTCATCTTGGAAGTGCGGCCCTGATCCAGCCGACGAAGAGGAACTTTCCTGAGGGTACGAAGATGAGTAACAAGACAACGGCGATGGGGACTAACACAAGAGTCTCGGAACGGCCCGACATCTTGAAAATAATCCCACATGCCCTCCCGCGTCGGAGGGTTATAACCAAGGAAGGAGTAAACCACATGCGTCATCTCATCGCGCTCTTATGCCGACGCTCCGTTTGTGTGTTCAAACGGAGCGTCCTTGTGGTTGGACTTGGCTTCTGTATGGCGTCCAGCGTGTCGGCTGAGGATATCGCCGTTTCTGAGCAAACCTTTGGGTGCATCCTTGACTGGCCAAAAGTCAGAAACACGCGCATCAAGCACTCTGATCCGGAGAAATTAAAAGAGGCAATACGTATCTTCCGAGACAGCATACCGGACAGGGAGTATCCGGTGGGCACCATCCTGCAGCTTGTTCCTTTTGAAGCCATGGTGAAGCATCCGCGTGAGAAGTTTCCCAAATCGAATGGTTGGGAGTTTTTCGCTTTGGAGGTCTCCGAGGCTGGCACCAAGATCCGAGATCGGGGAGACAAGGTCGTCAATCTCTCGCTAGGGGCGCCGTGTCTAAGCTGTCATCAGCCAGCGGCGAGGTTTGACTTCGTCTGTGAAAAGGGGCACGGTTGTGCTCCTCTCCCGTTCGATGATCAGAAATTCGCAGAGCTTCAGAAGGCAGACCTTCGTTGTGCCAAGAAGTAGGGGATGGGTATGAACCAATCAGACAAGGAGGATGCACATGTGTGACGATGCGAAAGACGGGCCATGAGGATGAACAGACCGTCGCGCACCGTATCATCGAGGTCAGATCATTTCAGATACCTACAACTTTACTGTGGAGGTGTGCCATGTATAGGGATCGAGAAGAGAAAAGTGGACAGGCTGCTTATTCTGAGGCGGGGAGCCCGCCGGGTTTAGAACCTGACGGCCTCCCCGTTGTGTCCCTTTAAGCGGTTCCAGCCAAAAGACGGCTAGCGGGCTTGTCCGGCCATTTGCGCAAAGAAGCCCTTCGCACGCTTCCCGATTTCTTCCATCGTGAGATCTTCCTTATGGGTTGCGACCGTCCACTTGTGGCCGAACGGGTCGGTCAGTGTCCCGCAGCGGTCTCCCCAGAACATATCCGAGACCGGGCTTTCCGATTTCGCGCCGGCTGAGACCGCGCGGTTGAACACCTGGTCCGCATCGTCAACGTAGAAAAAGAGGCCGACCGGCGTCCCACCGAGGGTTTGCGGTCCGGTGCATCCCATCTCAGGATGCTCGCCGCCGAGGAAAATGATCGAGTCTCCGATCATGATTTCCGCGTGCATGATGCTCTTCCCGTCGGGGCCGTGAAACCGCATCCGCTCTTCGGCCCCGAACGCCTGCTTGTAGAAGTCAATGGCCTTGCCGGGATCCCGCACGGTGAGCGCCGGCGTCACGGTATGAAAGCCCTTCGGACATGATTTCGTTTGCGGTGTCATGGTTTCCTCCTTTACCCTCCACTGAGGGCGCAGATGATATGGATCTGATCGCCCGGTCGAAGCGGGGCGGTCAAGTTGCTCGCCTGGTCCTCGTTGATGAAAATCCTGATGTGCGGCCTGATCGTGTCTTGTTCCGTGATGATGCGAAAGCGAATACCGGAATAGCGGCGGTCAAGGTCCGACAGGACGTCAGCAAGGGTCGCGCCGTCCGCCTCGACTTCATTGTTCTGCCCAGTGTAGGAGCGAAGCGCACTGGGGATCAGGACTTTCATCGCGACAACTCGACGGCCTCAAGCGAGTATATTTCGGGCACGTGTCTGACCAGACAGCCCCATTGCTGCCCCTCGGTCCGGCTGCCCCATATCTCGCCGGCGGTGGTTCCGAAGTACAGTCCGACCGGTTTGTGCGCGTCGGCGGTCATCGCCTGGCGTTTGACGGTCCACCAGGCCTGGCTCTTCGGGAAGCCCTTGTCCTGGCGCGTCCAACTCTTTCCCGCATTGTGCGTGACATACGCGGCCGGCTTGCCCTCGGGACTCACACGCGGCCACACTTCCGTGCCGTCCATCGGGAACACCCAGACCGTGTCCGGATCGCGGGGATGCAGGACGATGGGGAACCCGATATCGCCGATCTGCTTGGGCATGTTGTCCCCGATGCGGACCCACTTGCCTTCGGCGCGCTCCATGCGATAGATGCCGCAGTGGTTCTGCTGATACAGACGGTCCGGCTTCAACGGGTGCAGGCGGACGCAATGCGGATCGTGGCCGTACTCCGGGTAGGGATCCGGCCGGAAGAGTGCGAGACAGCCTTTGTTCAGCGGTACCCAGGTTGCGCCCCTGTCGGTGCTCTCGAAGACCCCGCCTGAGGACATGCCGATGTACAGGTGCTTCGCATTGCGCGGATCGATGAGGATGGAATGCATCTTCGGGCCGTCCGGCGTGCCGTCCTGCTCGCCGCCGGTCCACTCTTGGCGCAGGGGATGTTCGTTGAACCCTTTCACGCTTTCCCACGTCACGCCTCCGTCCTCCGACCGAAACAGCCCCTGAGGCGACGTGCCGGCATACCAAACGTTCGGCTCGCCGGCGTGTCCTGGGGCCAGCCAGAAGACATGGTCCACGACAAGGCCTTTCTGCCCTTCAGGCACTTTTGGAAAGGCCGGTGGGGTCTGTGCCTCTTTCCAGGTTTTGCCGAAGTCGGTGGATCGAAAGACGGTCGGTCCCAGATGGCCGGTGCTGGCAGCCATCAACAGCGTGCGTCCATCGCGCGGGTCCAGCACGAGATGATGCGCGATGTGGCCCAGGAACATCGGCGCCGACAGTTTCCAGGTTCGGCGGGACCGATCGCCTCGCACGATGAATGCGCCTTTACGGGTGCCGACGAGCAGGGCGACTGGACCGGTGGCCGATGGGAGCGTGGTCGTCGTGGGCTTCGCGGAAGCCCGATGTCTGTCCGGCATAGTGCACCTCCTTGTGGGCAGAATCTCAATGGGATAAACAGGGTCAGAGATTATGCAGGCATATTACACAAATAACTTGCTAAATGCAAGTGATATTTGCTACCCTGGGATATGCCCGCCAAGTCCAAGCCAACCCGTCGGTCAGCTTGTCCGCTGAACGTGTCCCTGGAAATATTGGGGGATCGCTGGTCGCTGCTGATCATCCGCGACCTGATGATCCGGGGATTCCGGACCTATAAGGAATTCCTGGGGTCGGACGAAGGGATTGCGACGAACATACTGGCCGATCGCCTGCAGAAGCTGGAGGCCTGTGGGATCATTAGCCTCCAGCCGGATCCGACGGATCGGCGAAAGGTGAATTATCGTTTGACGAAGAAGGGGATCGACCTGGCGCCGGTTCTTACGGAATTGGTCCTCTGGGCGACACGATATGAAGATACGGGTGCCCCTCCAGCGCTCATCCGGAAAATGCAAAAGAACCGGAAGCAATTCCTGGCTGAGGTGCGACAACGCTGGCGAAACGGTGGATCAAGTCCGATCATTCCCGGCGGGCGCGACCGGTCAGAGTGAATCTCGCGAGGGTTTTAAAGGAGGTGCCATCATGACCGTTCCAGTCTATCTTCCTTACTATGTGCTCGCCGGCAGCGTGGCCATCGTCGCCGCGATCCTGCTTGGCATACGCCGTGCGTTGATCATGGCCGGTTGGTCGAGTCACGACCGACGCCGCGCGGCCGGAATAGCAGCCGTCGTTCTCATCGGCTGGTTCGGAGCAGCAATTGCGCTCGGATGGCTAGGGGTCTATCGAGGCGTCGCGGATCGCATTCCCACTATTCAATACGGGATTCTCGTGCCGATCCTCATCGGCGGCTGGCTGATCTTCCGGTCGTCGACCGTGGCGCGCGTGCTCGATGCTGTGCCTCAGCAGTGGTTAATAGGGGTCCAGTTCTATCGCGCGCTCGGAATCGTCTTTCTGATCCTCTATGGGGCGGGTAAGCTGCCAGGCCTGTTCGCTTGGCCCGCCGGCCTCGGCGACGTGTTGGTAGGTGTTCTCGCGCCTGTCGTTGCGATCGCTTATGCGCGGGGACCGCGCGAGAATAGGGACCTAGTCTCGGCGTGGAACATCTTCGGCATTGTCGACCTGATCGTCGCGGTCGCAACCGGCATTACCACGTCGCCGTCGCCATTTCAGCTTTTCGCCTTCGACCTGCCCAACGAACTCATCAGCGCATTTCCGCTGGTCTTGGTTCCAACCTACCTCGTGCCAGTGTCAGTTCTCCTCCATCTGGCGTCGTTGGCAAAGCTGCAGCGAACCGTCCAGCGGGCGGACGCCCAACGCCACAATTTAGCACAGCAAGGCGTTCGAGCCTGATTACTGGAGGATAAGAAAAGGGGCCAGCTCAGGTTACTTTTTCGGAGGGGATTGCGATGAAGAGGCGGAGATACTGGCTAGCGACGATGGTGGGGGCGGCAGTGCTGGTGGGGGTCATCGGCTGTCAGCAGGAGGTGCCGAAGAATGGGGTGCCGAAAGCGCCTTCGGCCACAGGCAATCCGGCGACGGACGCGGCGGGGCAGGCGATCGTGGACAGCATCAAGACGCCGCTGGACAAGGCGTATCAGGTGGAGGGCACGCTGGAGAAGGCCGCGGACAAGACCGCCGACACGGTCAAGGGCGCGACGCCATAGGACCGTTCACGCCGGCGGCGCTTATTTTTCCCTCGGGGCGCCCTGCCACAGCATGTCGTACCCCAGCTCCTTGGTGTCGGTGCACATGGCGGCCAAGGCGGCGAACGTGTTGGTGAAGACCTCATCGGCATGAGATTTTTCGTGATCCTCGAACGAGCGCCAATAGGTGATGATGGCATAATGATCGTCCGTGGTTCCGGATGCGCTGAGGGATCCCTCGCTTGAGACGAAGCCGGAAAACTTGAACACCTGCCCCGCGAGGAATCCCCCTTTGTCACCGCCGTACGTTTCCTTGACGACGCTGCATAATTCCCCGACGGCCAGTTCCACGTCCTCGAAGCTGACGCCGGGCTTGAGCTTGACGGTGTTGAACAGCATTTTGGCCCCGAACGGGAGTGTAATCGGACCGAACATGTTATCCTCCTGAGAAAGGCGCGCAGCCGCGGCTGATACGCGGGAGCGGTAGATGATTCGTCCTGAGTGGTACCATACTCTACCGTTGGTTTATATGCATCCTTTGGTTCTTCGACAGGCGTTCTACTATCCCTTTCATCTCTGTTCCCGTGAAAGCCTCGAACATCTGTTGTCCCGGTATGCGCTCGTGCATTTTAGGGACTACATGGCGCTGCAATTGACCCCCATGAGCGGAACGACGGCGTTTCCTGACCGAATAAGCGACCAGTATCCTGATCTGTACGCCCAGGGCCAGATTGTTCAGGGGCATAACGTGAGCGGACCCATCAGCGCGGAGATTGGTGGGCGGATCGACCGGGATTTAGCGGATCGTGACTGGCGGGAGATTTTTCACTCGGCGCTTCGCGATGGGCCTCGGTTCCGGCAAGGATTCGCCGAGCGTGGCGAGGATGCAGCTCTGTTCGCGTCGTGGCTCGGCGAGCGGTGGGCGGCCTGTCCGATGTCGCTCGCGGAGGTCCGCCAGATGTCTTGTCTCAAACTCGATCCGGAGCGGACGCTCGCATTCGAGTATGGGATGATGTTGGTCAAGACGTCGGCGGCGCTGTGGTACACGATCCAGATCTGCCAGCGCCATGAGCTCGAGGCGGCAACCGACTCTCCCGCTCACGACCGTCTGCTGAATCGAACCCTCACACGCGACCGCCTGCGATTGGCGACCTATCTCTGGCGGCGAGAACCGGCGAAGGAGTGAGCGCCTCGCAAGACCCTGGGGCTGCTCGCCTGGTTGACACCATCCTCGCCACCAAGTAGCCTGGTCTGCATTCTCCAACAACTGAAGTAGGAGTAAAGCTATGCCTGATAAGAAAGTTCTTGCAGTCATTGGGGCGACGGGCCTCCAGGGCGGCGGCCTGGTCCGGGCGATCCTGAGCGACAAGAGCGGCGGGTTCGCCGCCCGCGCGGTAACCAGAAACGTGAACTCTGATAAAGCCAAGGAACTGTCCAAGCTGGGCGCTGAGGTCGTCGTGGCGGATCTCGACGATGTGGAAAGTCTGAAGCGGGCGTTCAGTGGGGCGTACGGCGCGTTCTGCGTGACCAACTTCTGGGAACACTTCTCACCTGAGAAGGAGTTTGCTCAGGCCAAGGCGATGGCGGAGGCGGCAAAGCAGGCCGGCCTTCAGCATGTGCTTTGGTCGACGCTCGAAGATACACGTCGGTGGGTGCCTCTCAGCGACACGCGCATGCCGACGCTCATGGGGAAGTATAAAGTCCCGCACTTCGACGCAAAGGGGGCGGCCGACCAGGTCTTTAGGGATCTTGGCGTGCCCACCACGTTTGTGCTCACCTCCTTATACTGGGACAACTTGATTCACTTTGGCATGGGCCCGAAGAAAGGCCCGGACGGCAAGCTTGCGATCACTTTTCCGATGGGCGGAAAGAAACTCCCAGGCATTGCCGCCGAGGACATCGGCAAGTGCGCCTACGGCATCTTCAAGAAAGGCCCGGAGTTCATCGGCAAGACGGTGGGCGTGGCCGGCGAGCACTTGACCGGGGCGCAGATGGCGGCCGCGCTGACCAAGGCGCTGGGCCAAGAGGTGCGCTATAACGACGTGCCGCCTGAGGTGTATCGTACCTTCGGGTTCCCGGGCGCCGAGGATCTCGGCAACATGTTCCAGTTCAAGCGCGACTTCCAGGAGGTCTTCTGCGGGGCCCGCAACCCCGATATCGCGCGTGGCCTCAACCCTTCGCTACAAACCTTTGACATGTGGCTCGCCCGTAACAAGAGTCGCATCCCGCTTGAGTAGCATGAAAAGCGGCAAGTGGACGGGCCACGCCCCAGACTGCGTAAAAAGAATCAGATATTTCCTTGACAGGGCATGCGGAGGAAGGCCAAACTGACGGCGCTTTGGGCAAGGAATAGCCCACGTTCACTCAAATGAAGGAGGTTTCCATGCGATTCAAAACTCTTTTAGCACTTACCATCGGCTTGCTGGTTCCTTTGACCGCATTGGCCGATGAAGCACAAATCAAGAGCGCGGAGAGCGCAGGCCCGTCTTCCGTGTCTAAAAACGCGACGATCAAGGACTGGAATATGAAGGTGATCCGCAAAGGGACAAACGGCTGGACGTGTTTGCCGGACAATCCCGATACCCAAGGCAAGGATCCCTGGTGCGTCAATGGGCCATGGCTCAACTTTCTGGATGCGATGAAGAATAAAAAGAACCCGACCTACACGGAGATGGGCATCGCCTACATGTTGCAAGGCGACGCCCCTGTCAGTAATACCGATCCGTTCGCCACGAAACCAAAGCCGGGGGATGACTGGGTGGAAGGTCTCGGGGCGCACGTCATGATTATTCTGCCGAACCCGAAGCTTCTCGAAGGCGTGCCCACCAATTCCAAAAACGGGGGACCCTGGATCATGTGGGCCAACACGCCGTACGCCCACTTGATGGTTCCGATTGAGAGCTATCCAGCCAAATAGGAAAGAGAGCGAATGACGCGGTGAGGCTACCCCTTTAAGGATTGGAGTGTCTCGCGCAGCTCTCCGAGGCGCTTGGCGAACAGATCGAGATGCACTTCCCGCAGGGCCTGGTCGTTGCGGTTCCACCACAGGCGTTTGAAGATCGTCCAAATCTCCTTGTTGATCGTGACGGCCTTGGCATAGGCCGGGGTCTCCGCCTGCGGCTTGGTCACCTGGCAGAAGGCGTCATTCAAGGCATGGACCTGATTGTGCAGGTCATCCATCGCCGCTTGATAGTTCTCCGGGCTGCGGGCGGCCTTCGCGCTCGCTTCGAGCATGGTCGTGAGATTGAGGATGGTGTCGACCCCGGTGGGGCCTTTCGCCCGCTCGAGGTATTCACCGGCCCGCGGGTAAAACAGGTAACTGCACCCCGTGAGACCCGTCACCATGATCAGGACTATGGAAACCATCAATGCCCGCATCGTGACCTCCTTTATGGATAGTGCCACCTCATCCTTTTACGCCCCGTGGTGCCGGGAACGCAAGGTGTGGTGTTTCAACTGTCTAATGAGGTAGAAGACAATGGCCAGATTCAGAAGGAGCACTCCGATCCGCAGCGCCGTGACCCGCCGAATGACTTCATAGAGCTCGAACGGAAGAAAGAGGCTCATCGAGATCACAGTCAGATACGCGGCCCAGGACCGTTCGAACCACAACCCCACCCCTTCGGTTAACAGCAGGCCCGCGTAGGCCAGACTTACGACACTCATCGTCAGGACACTATGGGGTTGCAGTGCGTCCACCTTCAGGACAAGGGCGTGGAGAAGGTGTGAGTCCGCATTCAGATGGAGGGTTTCCAGGAGTTGGGAGAACAAGGTGGCGATGTCGGCATGCATGAGCCTGAGGAGGCCCAGACCAACCAGCAGGAGCAGCATGCTTTTCACGACCTTGAAGCCCGCGATCAGCATGATGCCGGTGTGGTGTTGTTTCATCGTTCTTATTGTAACCCGGACTGAAGAAAAAGGGGTCAGTCGGAACTGCCTGGCGACTGTTTTCGTGGGCGGCCGTGGGGACGTAATGTGGAGGCGAGCCCAAGGGTCTTGGCGGTAACTTCTTGCCAGTCGGCTGTGCCGAAAGGGGCTTGACGGTTCACACAGCTCCGGAGGCCGGCCAGTTCCTGGTCGCTCAGGGGTGCTTCAGCCCAATGCGCCAAATCGGGCGGCGTCTCCACGGGCCATGGATCGAGGAGGGTACGATGCTGCAGGCTGGACCACGGCCACTGGTCGGTCCGGGGGACCAAGCCGGCACGGACGGGATTGCGCAGGATATACCGGAGCACGGTGAGAAGATGTCCGTCTCGCTGGATCGGGAAGCTTTTGAAGCGGCCTTCCCAAAGGTGGCCGTGGCTGCGGTAGTGTTGGTGATAGTGGCGTGAATAACTGGTTTGCCACCACTGCAAGAAGAGGCTGAGGCCTTCGTCAGCGCGCGGCTGAAGCACAATGTGAAAGTGATTGGGCATGAGACAGAAGCCAAAGACGTTCACTGAGAACTTGGTTTTTGCGTCGGCGAGCAGGTCGAGGAAGGCGCGATAGTCCTCATCTTTGTGGAAAACGGGGGCGCCGCCATTGCCACGGTTGAGGACATGGTAGGCGTAGCGGCTGCTCTGTCCACGGGGAGGGCGAGCCATCAGTGAATTAGACACTTCGAAGCGGGAAAAGGTACAAAAAAGTGTCTGACACCTTTTCTGTTGAAAACGGTGCCTGACACCTTTTTTAAATTCGTTCTCTGACTTGAGATTGGCTGTGGGCCAGCCGACATCAAGAGTAGAAACTCACTCATCGCTGTGAAGTGATTTCTGCCGGGTAGTAGTTGCCGGAGGGGATAGAAAATGCACGACGTGGGTTGTCTGCAGGTGAAGGAAATCAACGGGCAGGGGTGAGAGATGAAATGGCTCTCAAATTGCTTGTCAAAGGACAGACTGACGTGCCGGGGAACAGGGATGACGAGGAAGAAAGGCCGGAGCTCTGATCGCAACGAGAGGAGGAACTATGGACGTTAGTGCTATTTCCTCGAATAGCTACCTTCAGAACATCGCTTCCAGCAGTCTCCAGCAGACATCGGGGGCGAATGTGCGCAGTGCGTTTAAGGACCTTGCCCAGGCGCTTCAGTCTGGAGATCTGCAAGGCGCCCAACAGGCGTTCGCGACGATACAGAGTGCGAGGAACGCCCGCACGAACGCCACCCAGACCACGAATGGCGGCAACAGCACCATTCAAGATGCCTTCAACAGTCTGGGGCAGGCACTGCAATCAGGGGATCTGCAAGGGGCCCAACAGGCCTTTAACACCTTGCAGAGCACCTTTGCGGCGCATAGGGGCGGCCATCATCACCATCATGCCTCTGGCGCTGATCCAGACAAGGGGACCGGCAGTGCCGCCGGGACCACCAGTAGCACTGGAACCACTGGTACCAATGGAGTGACAGACGCCAGCACGCTGTTCAGTGCTCTTCTGCAACAGGCAGCGGCCGGCGGTAGCACCGGTACCAATGGAGTGCCAGACATCAGTACGCTTCTCAACACCCTCCTGCAGCAGTCAACAAAAGGGAGTGGCGTTGTGAGCGGGTCAAGTTCGAATCAGAGCACGATCAATATCGTGGCGTAGCAAGACGACCGGCTTTCTGAAAGTCTCCCTTTCCCCGCTGGATTGAGCTGATAAGATGCGTCGGCTGAAACCGGGCAGGTTGCTGAGCGATCGGCAACCTGCTCTTTCGCGCAGCCCTACTTCACCCTTTCCCAGTGGTCCACGAAGGCATCCTTCCTGGTGGCGGTGAGCTTGTCGTCTTCAAAGACGACGGATGGCTCACCGTGAAGAGGAAGCTGGATCTCAATACGCCTCTCCTTGATCGACACCGGCCCCGTGCCCATCGGCCTTGACAGGTCGTAGCTCACCCCCTTACCGCCGATCTCGTCGTTCACCAGATAGTAGAGGCTCTTTTCGGTGTACTCCTTCTCGGTGAGCGTGTACGTGGTCATGGCCGAGATGGAAATCGACTTGCCGCCGGCATCTTTCCAGTACACGTTGAAGTTCCGGTATTCCTTGGTGTATGTCAGCAGGCCCAGGATATCCGGGGGGACCTGCTTCGTGCCGTTCGGCAGGTCCCGCGACACCAGCGTGTAGGTTCCCTCGATACTGGGCGCCTGCGGCCCGACACTGGGCCCCGGCGCCCCAACACTGGGCGTCTGCGACTGCCCACACGCCACTTGGGCTACGCAGGCGATTAGGGCAGCAAGACCCATGAGCAGAGAAGCCGGCGTATTCATAGGATTCAGCCTGGACCGCATATCGCCCTCCCTTTAATTCGGTTGATGATATGAAACCGCTACTGGCTACACCCTCGCGCACCCGGATGTCAAGGACGGTCTCTATAACCGGGCTTGCCTCCCTAATGCCATTTCCCGTAGACTGTGCTCTCCCAAGCTGCCAGGGACCCGGGCACAACGCCTGGGGCCGGTCGACACGTATAATAACCAACCATGGAGGTGAGCGATGAAGCGAAGCAGGTCCAACTGGGCAAGACTATCCGTCGTGGTCATCCTGAGTCTTGCCGCGGTTAGCTGCGCGTATATGCCCAGCAGTATGGGCGGGGCGGATGCCAGCTTTACGGCGGTGGAGAAGGACGGCGCAAAAGTGTGGGAAGGCGGCGGCACCGTTGATCTTAAGGGCCGTACGACCCCTCTGACGTTGACGGTGAAGAATACGCTGGCCGCAGACCATGGGTTCTCCATCGATAGCATGAAAGTCAGTGAAGTGATCAAGCCGGGCGAGGAAAAGACCATCACGGTGCCGCTTGAGAATATCGACAAAACGGTCTCGGAGCACCGCGTCTACTGCCAGTTGCATCCGAAGCATGTCGCCGCTACTTTGAAAGTCACCGGGAACTGACAATCGCGTTGGACTTGGACGGGCAGGGGGCACCGGTGACATGCCGGTAACCCTTCTCTGTTTCAGGTTCACACAGGAGATAAGGAGGACTGCCATGAAGCGCCTGAGTTTTCCAATTCTTATTGCAGCCGTGGTGCTCATATCCGCCCCCGTCGTCCAGGCGGAAATTCTCGCCATGCTGAACTATGAGACCAAGCCGGAGCAGATGGTGCGCAAGGAAGGACTGGCGGTCATCGACGTCGATCCGGCCTCTCCCACCTTTGCCAAGATGCTCATGGACATCCCTCTCCCCCCCGACTTGATAGCCCACCACATCTATTACAACCGGGATATGAGCAAAGCCTACGTCACGGCGCTCGGGAAAAGCCTCTTGCACGTCCTCGATCTCCGACGGTTTCCTTATCGAATGAAGGCGGTGGAAGTTCAGGACTGCAAGGTGTCGGAGGATGTGGTGTTCTCAGAGGACAACCGAACCTGGTATATGACCTGCATGGGGTCGAGTAACGTGATCATGGGCGATGCGGTCGCAGATAAACCTCTCAAAACGATCGCGGCCCCTCTGCCGGGCACTCCCTTCATCAGTCACCCGCATGGCATTGCGATCCACGGCGGCATTGATAGAATCCTGATCACCAGCACGGTGATGCCGGGCAACCTTGCTGAGGCTGGGGAGACGATCACCGTCCTGGAAGCCTCCAGCGGGAAAGTTCTCTCCACGCACAAGGTCTCTTTGAAGCCGTCGCCTTCGAAAGCCGCCCCGGTCGAAGTGATGTTTGTCCCTCACGCGGATCCTCCCGTCGTGCATATCACCAACATGTTGGAGGGCACGCTGTGGAGCGCCGTCTGGGACCCCCAAACCAAGGCATTTAGTTTTCAGCAGGTCGACGACTACAATCCGAGAGGGCAGGGCGTTGCGCTGGAGATGTTATATAACCGGAAAGGCGATCGTCTCTATGTCACGACGGGAAAGCCCGGTCATGTGAACGTTTATGACAATAGTGATCCGCAACATCCCAAGTTCTTAAAGGCCATTCCTGCCGCGGCGGGCGCTCATCATCTCGTTCTCTCTCAAGACGAGACATATCTCTTCGTCCAAAACAGTCTTCTCAACCTGCCCGGGCTGAGCGATGGCTCCATTACGGTTATTGATCTCGTCAAAGGAGAACCGATCGCAAGCGTGGACACGCTGAAAAATCAGGGGTTCAACCCGAACTCCATTGTGCTTCTACCGATCAGCCAATAAAAAAGCCGGAGGAACCTCAGTTGGGAAAACCGGTGTCAATGATCCGCAAAATAACCCCGCAAGTTGCGACGACCGCGAAACACCGTCAGCGTGTCTGTCTGATGGTAGTGTTATCGGTCTTCTCAATGGTGGGCAGCGGCTGCGAATTAGAACAGAAGCCCACTAAACTAAACGACATCGCCGGGAAAATTATTGTAGACATCGCCGGGCCTCGCCGGGCCCATGACATGTTTCTCGTGCTCCCTCACCAGGGGACCGTGACTCGCTTCACTGGATCCACGAAAACCGAACCGAGGGAAACGAGATCGTCCACGGGGGCAATTGAGAGTTGCCATTCAAATCCGACAAGCGTGTCGCCCGATCAAAGGTTGGTCGCGGGGTGTCAGGGGGAAGCCGTGGCGCTCTTAAGCGGCTCTCCCCCTGACGAGTTCATTCTGCGGGGGAAAGGGGAGAAGACGATCATCTACCAACACGTGTTGGGCCCGCAAATTTCCGGGATTCAATGGTCGCCGGATTCCCATGCGGTTGCCGTCTTGACCTGTACGGTTCACGTCTCCTGGAATCCCCGATACTGGCTCGAGGCTCTGAACGGGCACCCCAGCCAGTATGAAACGTATGACTTGCACGTGATTGATGTCGTGAACTTCAATGTCGCGAGCTTCAGCGTACCTTTTGAAGCGAGTTTAAGCACAGGTCGAATCGTGAGCTGGGGCATGAGCCCCTGAAAGTAGCCTGTCCTCATTTCAGGTCCAATCCAAGGGGGCCCGCCGATGGCACAGATGACTGCGGTGCAAATTAGTCGTGCGGGCGCCCCATTCGAAGTGGTCACACGGGAGGTGCCGGCGCCGGGACCGAATCAAGTCCGCATCAAAGTGCAGGCCTGTGGTGTCTGTCATAGCGACGTGTTTGTGAAGGAAGGACATTGGCCCGGGTTGCAATACCCGCGCGTCACCGGCCATGAGGTGGCCGGCGTGATCGACGAGGTCGGGGCGGGCGTCGTGCCCTGGAAGAAAGGCCAGCGGGTCGGCGTCGGCTGGCATGGCTGGCACTGCGGTCACTGTGACCCCTGTCGGCGTGGCGACTTCATCGGTTGCCGGAATCTCAGAATCACGGGATTCAATGATGACGGCGGCTATGCGCAATACATGATTGCGAGCAGCGGTTCCCTGGCACTCATTCCGGACGCTTTATCCCCGGTAGAGGCGGCGCCCATTCTGTGTGCGGGCATTACGACGTTTAATAGTCTCCGCCACAGCGGGGCGAGAGCCGGCGATCTGGTTGCGGTGCAGGGCCTCGGCGGACTCGGCCATTTGGGAGTCCAGTTCGCGAGCAAGATGGGGTATCGCACGGTCGCCATAGGCAAGGGCAAAGACAAGGAAGCCTTGGCGCTGAAGCTGGGCGCGGAGCGCTACCTCGATGTGGCTGCCGTCAATGTCGCGGAGGAACTGACCAAGCTGGGCGGCGCTGCGGTGATTCTCGCCACCGCTCCGAACAGCAAGGCCATGTCGGACCTCATCGACGGGCTCGGGGTCGGCGGCAAATTGCTGGTGGTGGGCGCGTCTCCAGATCCAATCACTGTCTCACCCATTCAACTAATCGGGAACCGCCGCGCGATTCAAGGCTGGCCGTCAGGGACCGCCCGAGACTCGGAAGATACGCTCAACTTTTGCGCGCTGACCGGAATTCGCCCCATGGTCGAGACCTTCCCGCTGACACAAGCCGCGGCCGGCTACGAGCGCATGTTGAGCGGCAACGCGCGCTTCCGCGTCGTGCTCACCATGAATTGAAGAACTGCCGTGCGCTGGCCGCCTCCGTTCGGCGCCACCCGCAAGATCAATGGAGGATTGCATGAAGAACCTGATCACTCCCAGAATCGTACTGATTGCCGCCTTGCTGGCGGTCATCCCTGTCATCGGAAGCTGCGGCCCGCAGATGGAAGGCACGTATACAAATACCGGTGGCACGGTCACCCTCGACCTCAAGTCCGATGACAAAGCCACTTTGACTCTCTTGGGCGATACCGGGCCGTGCACATACAAGGTGAATAAGGACACACTGTTTCTCGACTGCAAGGAAAACAAAATGGATTTCACGATTCAAGACGACGGATCGCTTACCGGGCCGGGCTTCATCGGGTCGATGAAAAAGTCGAAATAGCGCGGTCCTGCGAGGTGTCTGGCTCACTTTCAGGCCGCCGGAAAATGTGCCTGACACCGGTTTGTCTGATCTGCGCCACTCGCTCAGAAAGTTGACACATCCCCGCATAGAAAGTAGCCTGGCCCTGTTATCTCAGTAAAGGCTTAATATATGAGCGGAGACACAAGAAGCACTCAAGACACAATCCGCAAGCTTGCATACGCCATCTATATTGAATCCAAGGAAACCGGGCTTGAGAATGATCCCCTTGGCGATTGGCTTAAAGCAGAACGTATTTGCAGTTGTTGGATGCGACGGTGGCGGTGGAACATCCCCTGGTGGTTCAAAAGACACCCCCAACACCTTACCGCAGTTTTCGCCTTTCTAGCGCTGGTTATAAGTATCATTACAACAGCTTGGGTTGTGCAGACCAATAAGAGCTCGGCCGATCTGGAAAATCGTGCATATGTTTCGGTTAATCTAAAAGACCCCATTCGATTTAAGGCAGGTGAAAGCATATTTTATGGAAATAATATTCTTTTAAAGAACGGTGGTAAAACTCCCGCTCAAAAGGTTTCAACCAGTTACTATATAACCACTGATATGGACAAGTACAATTTGAGTGGAGAGAAGTGGTTCGATGAACATTTGGGCGGGCGGGGCTCTGTATCATATATAGCTCCTGGCGCTGAGGAAGTGGAGCCAGGATTCAGGGATCTCTCTCCGGCCGCAGACTATTATTACTTTGAAGCGTTAACGACATATAAGGGACTTGGAACAGGCAAAAAATATTGGACACATGTGAGAAAGGCCTTTTTCCATCACAAACCTAGTGGACAACTCTATCCTGTGTTCTCGGATGGGGAATGGGATACAAACGTGAACTTTGTTCCACCCCCTCTTTCCACCCAAGAGCAGGTTATAGCGTTATTAGGAAGCATTAAGGTCAAGAGAACTGAAGGAAAATAATTGGGCGGAGAGGGGAGGCGGCACCATTTTTAAACATCGTATCCGACGTGCACTCCTGCGGCCGGCCTCGAAAAGATTCACTGAGAAACGGTGCCTGGCCCCTTATTCTTCTGATAAATATGGATCGCATAGAAGAGGCTGAGTACCACCGACTCCTTCTAGAAAAGAAGTTGGGGCTCTTCCTGCAACTTGCGGAAGATATCATCTCACTATCACAGAAACTGCTAGTTGACATATCCGCAAGTTTAAAAGGCAAGCCTCCTCTTTCAACGCGCAACCGAGTCCTTTTGGGTTTTGGCTTAAAATCATTTCGGGCATTCGAGTGCCTAGTTTCTGACGCAAGAGCTGGGAAGGCGGAAGCCCAACATCATTTGAAGTCCCAGGTCGAGAGCTTTCTTTATCTGCTGTGGGTGAGGAAGGATGTAGGAGATACCAATGCAAGACTAGTGTGGGCAAGAGGCTCCGAGGAGAGGCGAAAGTATTTCACTAAACAAACTGAGCCGGACAGCAAGGATTTTAGCGAGAGATATGGTGACAACGTTCAACAATTAACCAACGGTATCGAACAAGAGTGGGAAGCTTTCCAAAAGAAGAATTTATCAAAAATAGCAGAAGAGACCAATGCGGATGCCTACTATCAAAGGATATACCGCTTAGCTTGCGATCCATCGCACATAGTGGATTTAACAGGATACATGCCGGTTCCAGGCGAAGACTTTAATGCCGGTCCTTTCGGGGGAGCTTATTGGGCTTACTTGGCTCTCAATTATGGGTGCCACATAATGTTTACCTTGCTGCAAGCGGCAGGAGAATTTTTAGGTTCGGAGCTAACCAAACAGGTTGACGCTTTTAAGGCTCGACGCGATAACATCGTTGCCATGAAATGAAAGGGAAAAATGGGGGCAGCCACCACAGGGGCCAGACCCATTTTCAGGAACACCTCACCCTGGCCCTCTTCCCACCAAGTAGGGCGAGCGCTCAGGGACCAAAACTGGGGACAGCAACTGTCTTGAATGTCAAGCACGCAGAGGTACCTCCGCATGCCTTGAGACATCCGGGCAGTCACCAACTGAAGATACGCCCAGGCTTCCCTATTCTGTGTCCCAGCCTTGCAATACGGGCTCAATGGCCCACGCAACTGTTCGGGCTTGTTCAGAATATAGGCGTGACGATCCTCGCTGTCCCACGGTCTCTGCGGACCTCGGCACCATCGGTCTATCACGCCTGGGTTGCCTAAGGACATATCATGCTCGAACACAGAACTAAGATACAAGGCACCATTCGGAAATGGAGCCAGTCCCCTTCGTTTGTTCCCCCCAGTTGACACCGTTTTCGCTCCCTCCTAGAATGGGCTCCATCATAGCCGCCGTGGTGAATAATGGCCGGGCCATTCGTCCCGTAGCCTGAGTTCCGGGGCGTCCGCTCGGTTTGGAGGCCTGCTTTATGAAGGACACCAAGCCTGAGTCCATCCGCAATGTCGCGCTCCTCTCCTACGGGGGAGCGGGAAAAACCACCCTGATCGAAGCCCTGCTGTGCGCAAGCGGCGCGATCCCCCAGATGGGCTCCGTTGTGGCGGGCACGTCCGCCATGGATTACGAGCCGGAGGAGCACCACCGCAAGATCTCCATCCAGACCAGCCTCTGCCAGATCGCCTGGAACGAGAACGGCCTGACCCTGCTGGACACCCCCGGCGCCCCGAGTTTCCACGCGGACGCCAAACAGACCGCCTCGATCGCGGATTCGGCGGTGTGGGTGGTGCACGCCGGGACCGGGGTCAAGACGGAGATGGAAAAGACCTGGGACTACGCCAGATCGGTGTCGCTCCCGGGCCTCATCTTCGTGACCGGGCTGGATAAGGAGCGGACCGCGTTCGGGCCGGTCGTCGAGGCGATCGAAAAGTCGCTGGAGATCAAGACCGTCCCCCTCAGCCTTCCCATCGGGCAGGACGCCGCGCTGGAGGGCGTGGTGGACCTGATTTCAGGGGACGCGTACCGGTATCCGCGCGACGGGAGCGGCAAGCGGCAGAAGATCGAGGTGCCGCCCGATCTGAAAGGGGCCGTGGAAGAGGGCCGGCGCAAGTTGATGGAGGGCGCGGCGGAGTTGGACGATCAACTCCTCGAAAAGTATCTGGCCGAGGGCTCGCTCACCGCGGAGGAGATCCTCCGGGGGCTGAAAATCGGGCTGTCGGGCGGCGGGCTCTTTCCCGTTCTGTGCGGCTCGGGGCTCAAGAACGTCGGCACCCTGGAACTGCTCCAGGCGATCGCTCAGCTCCTGCCCTCGCCCGTGGACCGGGCGGCCGCGCGGCCCGTGCAGGCCACCGCGGCGGACGGGAAGACGCCCGTCGTGCTCCAACCCGTGAGCACCGGGCCTTTTGCGGCCTACGTCTTCAAGACGATCATCGATCCCTTCATGGGGCGCATGAGCTACGCGCGGGTCTATTCCGGAGCGCTGGCCCCCGATGCCGGGTTTCTGAATGCGACCCGCGGGGTCAGGGAAAAGGGCGGGCGGTTGTTCCACGCCGTCGGGAAGAAATACCTCCCGGTGGAGAAGGCCCAGGCCGGAGACATCGTAGCCATCGCCAAGCTCAAGGACACGCAGACAGGGGACACCCTCAGCGGGGAGCACGCGCAGCTTCTGCTACCCAAACCGCCCCTGGCGCGCCCGCTCATGTCCTTCGCCCTGGACCCCAAGACGAAGGGGGAGGTGGAGAAGGTCAGCCTGGGTCTGCACAAGCTGGTCGAGGAAGACCCCTCGCTCGAGTTTGTCCGCAACCCCGAGACCCATGAGATGATCCTCAGCGGCATGGGGCAGCTCCACGTGGACATCACCTTCGAGAAACTGAAGCGCAAGTATGGGGTCGAGGTCAACGTGCACACCCCGAAGGTGCCCTATAAGGAGACCATCCGGCGGACCGCCAGCGCCCAGGGGAAGTACAAGAAGCAGACGGGGGGGCACGGCCAATACGGCGATGCCTGGCTCAAGATCGAGCCGCTCAAGCGGGGGGCCGGCTTCGAGTTCGTCAACGAGGTCGTGGGCGGGGCCATTCCAAGGAACTTCATCCCGGCCGTCGAGAAGGGCGTGATCGAGGCCATGCACGAGGGCATCCTGGCTGGATTCCACGTGGTGGACATCCGGGTGACCGTCTATGACGGCTCCTACCACGACGTGGACTCTTCCGAAATGGCGTTCAAGATCGCCGCCTCGATGGGGTTCAGGAAGGCGATGGAGCAGGCGGCGCCGATCCTCTTGGAGCCGATCATGACGGTGGAGGTCAGCACCCCGGATGAATTCATGGGTGCGGTGATCGGGGATCTCAACAGCCGTCGGGGGCGGATCCAGGACACGGTCCCGCGCGGGCACGGGACGGTCATCAAGGCCGCGGTCCCGTTGGCGGACATGCTCAAGTACGCGCCGGTGTTGAACGCGCTGACCGGGGGGCGGGCGACCTATTCGATGGACTTCCTGACCTTGGAGGAGGTCCCCCGGGACCAGGCCGCCAAGGTCATTGAGGAGCACAAGGCGGCCAAGGCCGCCCTGGCAAGCGCGTGAGCCCGCGGGCGGCTCACTTGCTCTTGGGATTCAAGACCGAATAGAAGGCCCGGTTCTCTCTCGCCACGCGCAGCAGGACCGAGTCGCCCGTTTTGATCTGGGCGACGGCCGCTTTGAATTCCTCGGCGTTCGTCACGGTCTGGCGGTTGACCTCCTTGATCAGGTCGCCTTCCCGCAACCCTTGCTCCTGCGCCGTGCTGCCGGGCTCGATCTTGCTGATCAGCACGCCTTTCTGATCCTTCAGCTTGAACTTTTCGACGAGCTCCGGCGTCAGGTCCTGCACGTTGAGCCCCAGTTTCAATTCCGGCTGTGGGGTAGGGGCGGGGATCGCGGCCGTGATGGCCTCTTCCTTTCGCTCGCCCAGGTCCACCGACAGCTGGCGAGGCTCCCCATTGCGGATGATTTCGAGCTCGACCTTCGTCCCGGGGACCAGGCCCGCCACCGCACGGGACAATCCGGCAGGGGACTCCACGCGGACCCCGTTCACCTTGCCGATGATGTCGCCGGGTTTCAGGCCGGCCCGTGCCGCGGGCTCGTTTTCGAACACGTCGTTGACCAACACGCCGTCGGTTTCCTTGATCCCGAACTTGGCGGCCAGCTCGACCGTGACTTCCTGAATGCCCACGCCGAGCCATCCCCGGACGACCTTGCCCCGGGCGCGAAGCTGTCCGGCCACCTGCTGCACCATGTTGGAGGGAATGGCGAACCCGATGCCCTGGGCAAAGTTGATGATCGCGGTGTTGATCCCGATCACCTCACCTTGGATGTTGAACAGGGGGCCGCCGCTGTTGCCGGGGTTGATCGAGGCATCGGTTTGAATGAAGGCCTCATAGCGGGAGAGCCGCACGGCGTCGCGCTCCAGCCCGCTGACCACTCCCAGGGTGACGGTCCGGTCCAGCGCAAAGGGGTTGCCGACGGCGAGGACCCACTGGCCGACCCGGACCTTCGACGAATCCCCAAACGGAACGGTCGGGAGGTCGTGGTCGGCAGTGACCTTCAGGATGGCCAGGTCCGTATCAGGGTCCCGGCCGATCACCTGGGCGACAAACTTGCTCCGGTCCGAGAGCCGAACCTCGACTTCTTTGGCATCGCCCACCACATGGTTGTTGGTGACGATGTACCCCTCCTTGTCGATGATGACGCCGGAGCCCGTTCCCGGGGAGTTGGGCCCGCGTTCCCGAGGGGCGCGTTCCGCGGACTGACTCGGGGCGGTCAAGGGAGCGATATTGACCACCGCCGGCTTGACCCGATCCGCCAGGCTGATAAAGACGTTTTGGATTTCCTCAACCAGGCGGAGGCCCCTGAGCTCTTCGCTCTGCGCCGGGCCAGGGAAGGGTGCGACCAGGAGGAAAGCCGACAGGAGACTGCCGCCGAGTACCGCCACGCTGATTCGACGATGGCTGTTCATACACACGCTCCCTCAGGGTTTGACACTGCTATTATTTTACAGGGGATTCCGCCAGATCGCAAATTCGACCTGCCGCGGGCGAAGCTCGCAGCTAGGTCCGGAGCGATTGCAGCGTCCTGGGGACGACCGATCGGTTCCCGACGACCGTCACCTCATCCCCCGCCTTGAGCACCGAATCGGCTGAGGGAAAAATCAAGGACTCGCCCCGCCGGATGGCGACGATGCGCACCCCCTCAGGCAGGGCCAGATCGCCCAGGCGCTTGCCGTCGGCCTGGGACAATGGGCTGACCGTGGCCCGCTCGACCATGCCGCCGCTCTCCTTGAGGTCTTCTTGCAGACGGATCAGCGGGACCGTGAGGGTTTCGTCGGCCCGCGAGGCCAATTGGTCCCGGATCTGCTGCAGGACCTTCAGTTCGGATCGAACACGCTCGGAGATGGGGAGGGCCTGGTCCGGGGAAAACACCTCCTGTGAGGGAAGCATCCGGGCCGTGTAGAGACAGGCCCCCAGGGCCTCATAGGCGCTCCGCAATCGCGCTTCGGAGTCGAGAGCCTGGAGTTGGAGCTTGCCGATCTGAACCCGCGATGCGACCCGTTCTGAGATGGCCAGGATGGCTTCCCGAAGTCCATCGTAACTGATGGAAAGCGTCCGCTGGATGGATTTGAGCGGCTTCATACCAAACGTCGGATAAGTAGGATTATGTTAACTTGTCTTGCTATCAAAGTGAGTCCACAAACGCCGCCCTCACCCCTATCCAGCGCATGTTCCCTGCCTAATTTCGTTAACATAATCTCTTTGCGAGCCTAATTACAATTTCTAAGCCAGAAATGCAGTTGAGGTCACCGCATCCCAAATTTCGGCTCGTTCCCTGCCAAGAGCCTTCGGATGTTGCCGAGATGCCGGTACGCAATCAGGCCGCTGACGACCAGGGCCAACGCCATCATGGCCACACGTGGGTGGGTCACCCAAACGATCACGGGCAACGCTACGAAGGTGATCAAGGCCGCCAACGAGGAAATCCTCCAGACGGCCAGGCTGACCACCCAGATGAGCACCAGGCCGGCCCCAATCGCGGGATCGATCGCAAGGAACACTCCGAACCCGGTGGCCACGCCTTTGCCTCCTTTGAACCTCAAGAACACGGGGAAGATGTGGCCCACCACGACGGCCGCGCCGGCCGCCAGGGCCCAATCTCCCGCCGATGGTCCGAGTATCGCGCGCGCCCCCAGAACGGCCAGCGCGCCTTTCCCCAGATCGCCGAGCAGGGTGACCAGGCCGGCGAGTTTTCCCCCCACCCGAAGCACGTTGGTGAAGCCGATATTCCCGCTGCCCGCCTTCCGCGGGTCCACGCCCGCCAGCATCCGGGCTGCGAGGATCCCCACCGGAATCGCCCCGAGGAGATAGGAGGCCACGACGACTGCTGCCTGTTCCAGGGTCATGAGGAGGGGCCTCCGCTCGTCCCCCACCGCGGGACTACCTGGATCACGAATTGCCGGCAGTATTGGGCGGCCGAGACTAGGGAGAGCACCATGGACAGCATGAGGATGACGGTGCCCCAGAGATAGAAATTGAAGGTCAGAGGCGCTGCTCCTTCCAGGATGAGCAGGAGAATAGCCACGACCTGCGCCGCCATCTTCCATTTGCCGGTCGCCTCGGATTCCAGATCCACCCCCTCACGAGCTGCGACGTTCCGCAAGCCGGTGACGAAAAACTCGCGCCCGGCCAGCACGATCGCCACCCAAGCCTCGACCAGATCAAAGTCGACCAGGAGAAAGAGTGCGGTCAGGACCAGGAGCTTGTCGGCGATCGGGTCCAGGATCTTGCCCAGGCGCGTCACGTGTCCCCAGCGGCGGGCGAGATAGCCGTCCACGGCGTCGGTGAGGGCCGCGAGCCCGAAGACGGCGGCCGCATAGAGCGACCGTTCAGGCGTCGGCTCCAGGAAGAATACGACGAAGACGGGGATCAAGAGAATCCGGCTGACCGTGAGCGCATTGGGGACATGCGCCAGGACGCGGGAGAGCCGCGAGACCCCTCCCGTGGCGCTCTGAGCCGACAGGTTATAGCGTTCTGAGATCGCGATGGCCGCCTCCGTCAGGCGGGAACATGTCCGATCGCCGCGGCCACCCGCACGATCTGCTCCAGCAGGCCGCGGACCTCGGCGAGCGGCACCATATTGGGCCCATCCGACAAGGCGCGGTCCGGGTCCGGATGGACCTCCATGAAGAGCCCTTCGCATCCCGCGGCCACCGCGGCGCGCGCCAACGGCGCGACGAACTCCCGCTGGCCGGAGGAACGCGCGCCCGCCCCGCCCGGCAGTTGCACGCTGTGCGTCGCGTCGAAGATGACCGGGTAGCCCAGCCGCCGCATGATGGGCAGGGCGCGAAAGTCCGTGACGAGATTGTTGTACCCGAAGGAGGCCCCGCGCTCGGTCAGGAGCAGGCGCCGGTTGCCCGCCGCCTCGAGCTTCTGCACGACGTTCGCCATGTCCCAGGGAGCGAGGAACTGCCCCTTCTTGACGTTCACCGCCCGGCCCGTGCGCGCCGCGGCTTCGAGCAGGTCGGTCTGGCGGCAGAGGAAGGCCGGTATCTGAAGGACGTCCAGGACCCCGCCGGCGATGGCCGCCTCCTCCGCCGTGTGGACATCCGAGAGGATCGGCACGCCGACCTCCTCCCGCACCCGGGCCAGCACCGCAAGGCCCTCCTTCAGCCCCGGTCCCCGAAACGATCGGCCGGAGCTCCGGTTGGCTTTATCGTAGGAGGATTTGAAGATAAAGGGAAGCTTGAGGTCTCCCGTGATTCGCTTCAGTTCTACGGCGATTTCCCGGACCATCCCGGCGTCCTCGATGACGCAGGGCCCGGCGATCACGAGGTGCGGGAGCCCCTCCCCGACCTTGAGCCCCGCAATCTCGACGGTCTGCATGGGGCTCAGCCTCCGACCTTGTGGCGAAGCGCTGCGGCGATGAAGCCCTGGAACAAGGGATGGGGCCGGCGCGGGCGCGAGTTGAACTCCGGATGGAACTGGGTGGCCAGAAACCAGGGGTGATGCTGGAGCTCCACGATCTCCACGAGCCGGCCGTCCGGCGAAAGGCCGCTCAAGACCAGGCCGTGTTTGAGGAGCGTCTCCCGGAAGGCGTTGTTGAACTCATACCGGTGCCGGTGGCGTTCCTGGATTTCCGTGCAGCCGTACGCCTCATGCGCGCGAGAACCCTTCTCGATCACGCAGGGGTAGGCCCCCAGGCGCATCGTGCCGCCCTTCTGCTCGACCGCCCGCTGGTCTCGCATGAGGTCGATGACGGAGGTCGGCCCCTCCGGCGCGAACTCCGAGCTGTGGGCGTCGGCAAGGCCGGCCACGTTTCGGGCGAACTCGATGACCGCGCACTGCATGCCGAGGCAGAGGCCCAGGAACGGCACGCGCCGCTCCCGCGCGTAGCGGATCGCCTGGACCTTGCCTTCGATCCCGCGGTTGCCGAAGCCGCCGGGCACGATGATCCCGTCCACGTCGGCCAGGACGCGGTCGGCCCCGCGGCTCTCGATGTCCTCGGACTCCACCCAGCGAATGAGCGGCTTGGTCCCGTTGTTGATCCCTCCATGCACCAGGGCCTCGGTGAGGCTCTTGTAGGATTCCTTGAGCGCGATGTACTTGCCCACGAGCGCCAGGGTGACCTCGTGCTCCGGGTGCATGATCCGCTGCACGAGGCTGTCCCATTCGCGCAGGTCGGGCTCCTCCAGCTCGAGGTGAAGCCGCTCCGCGATCAGCCGGTCGAGCCCTTCCTTGTGAAACACCAGCGGGACCTCATAGATCGTCTCCACGTCCTTGGCGGTCACGACCTCCTCCTTCTGGAGGTTGCAGAACAGGGCGATTTTTTCTTTCAATTCCGGCGGCAGGTACCGGTCGGTCCGGCAGAGCAGGATGTTGGGCTGGATGCCGATCTCGCGCAGCTTGTTCACGCTGTGCTGCGTGGGCTTCGTCTTCAGCTCCCCGGCCGCGCCGAGGTACGGCACGAGGGTGACGTGGACGTACAGGACGTTCTCGCGGCCGACGTCGTAGGGCATCTGGCGGATGGCTTCCAGGAACGGCAGGCTCTCGATGTCGCCGACGGTGCCCCCGATCTCGGTGATGACGATGTCGGTCCCCTCGGCCAGGGCGCGGATGTTGTGCTTGATCTCATCGGTGATGTGAGGCACCACCTGGATGGTCCCGCCCAGGTAGTCGCCCCGGCGCTCCTTCATGATGACGTTGTAGTAGATGCGCCCGGTCGTAAAGTTGTTGCGCTGGCCGACGGTCACCGAGGTGAACCGTTCGTAGTGGCCGAGGTCGAGGTCCGTCTCGGCCCCGTCCTCCGTCACGAAGACCTCCCCGTGCTGGTACGGGTTCATGGTTCCCGGATCCACGTTGATGTACGGGTCCAGCTTCAGGAAGGTGATGCGGGCGCCCCGGCTCTCCAGCAGATTTCCGATCGAGGCCGAGGCCAGGCCCTTCCCCAGCGACGAGACGACCCCACCGGTCACGAAGATGAATTTTGCCATGCCGGTTCTCCTCTTAGTAGAGTGTGCTCGGCTCGCTCCAGATCGGCGGGCGTGTCGATCCGGAGCGAGGCGTGCGTGGTTTCCCAGACCCGAATCCGCACTCCCGCCTCCAACAGGCGCAACTGCTCCAACTGCTCGCCGGCTTCGAGCGTCCCGGTGGGCAACGCGGCGAATCGCGCCAGCGCCGATGGAGTATACGCATAGATGCCGAGGTGCTTCCAGTGCAGCGGGGGTTTCAGGGACGTGTCCCCGCTGGAGATCCGGTCCCGCCGGTAGGGAATGGCACTGCGCGAAAAATACAGCGCGTCCCCGTGCCCGTCCGTGACCACCTTGACGACGTTCGGATCGAGCAGGTCCCGCTCGTCGGTGAGGGCCCGCTTCAGAGTCCCCACCTCCGCCTCGGAAGCAAGGAAGGGCCGGATCAGGTCTTCCAGCATGAGGGGGGTGAGTGGAATCTCATCCCCCTGGAAATTGACGTAGACATCCGCGGGGACCATGCGTGCGACCGCCGCGACGCGGTCGGACCCGGTCCGGAGCCCGCGCTCGGTCATGAGGGCTTCGGCGCCGAACCTCGCCGCGACGTCCCGGATGCGCTCGTCGTCCGTGGCCACGACGACCCGGGTCACCCCGCGCGCGGCCCGCACGCGCTCATAGACGTGCTGGATCATCGGTTTGTCCCCCAGGAGGGCCAGCGGCTTTCCGGGGAACCGGGAGGACTGGTAACGGGCTGGAATGACCACGGCGACCGTGGCCCGCGGACCTGTCCGGGAGGTCTGGTCACCCATGCGCCAGGGCCTCGTCGAGTTGGGCGGCCGTGACGGTCCCCGTACCCACCATGCCCACGACGATGCCGGCCGCGTGATTGGCGATCCGGGCGGCCTGCGCCATCGACGCGCCGGCGGCCAGCGCCAGCGCGAGGGTCGCCACCACGGTGTCCCCGGCGCCGGTCACATCAAAGACCTGACGGGCGACGGTGGGGATATGGGTGACCCGGCCGCCGGCCTCCACGAGGCTCATGCCGTGCTCGCCTCGGGTGATAAGGACGGCCTGACAGCCGAGCCGCTGGTAAAGTTGCCGCCCCGCCTCGATCAGGGTTGCCTCGTCGTCCCCGTGGAGCCCGGCCGCCTGGACCGCCTCCAGATGATTCGGCGTAAGGACCGTTGCGCCCTTGTAGCGCCCGATGTGCGCGACCTTCGGATCGACGATCACCGGGATCCCGTACCGGTGGGCCAGCGCCGTCAGGTCGGCCATCAGGCGGGGCGTCACGACGCCTTTGGCGTAATCCGACACGACGAGCGCCTTCGCCGAACGGATGCACGCCGCCACATACCGGATAAGCCGCGCCTCCAGGACCCCGCTGATCCCCGCGCACCGCTCGACGTCGAACCGCACCAGTTGCTGGCTGTGGGCGACGATGCGGGTCTTCTTCGTCGTGGGACGGTCGCGGTCGGTCAGGATACCGTCGCGGCCCAGGTCCTGTCTCTCCAGGACCGCCAGGAATTGCCGGCCGGCCTCGTCCCCGCCGATCACCCCGCACAGGTCCACCCGCCCGCCCAGGGCGCGGATGTTGTTCGACACGTTGGCCGCCCCGCCGAGCTGCAGGGTCTCGGAGCTGACCGTCACGACGGGCACGGGGGCTTCCGGGGAGATCCGGCTGACGCCGCCCCAGACGTACTGGTCGAGGATCAGATCGCCGATCACCAGGACCTTGGCGTTCCGGAACTTCTTGAGGATGGCCCGCAGCACTCCGGCTTTCATGGGAGTCCCTTCATCGAATGACCTTCCCGATGCGGCCCCAGTGCACCCAGTTGGTCATATCCCCGCGCCCGTCCCACGACCAATAGATCAGGAACGCCTTCCCCTTGATCTTGGAAAACTTGACATAGCCCCAGAACCGGCTGTCCATGCTCTGGTCGCGATTGTCCCCCATCACGAAGTAGGAATCCGGAGGAACCGTGATCGCGCCGAGATTGTCCCGGGGCTGGATCTGGTGCGCCAGGATGTTCGGGTCCACGTGCTGCGTGTAGGGCTCCTCCAGGGGCGCGCCGTTGATCGCCACCCCTTTGTTCCGGATCTCCACCGTGTCGCCGGGCAGGCCGATCACCCGCTTGATGAAGTCCTTGTCCTCGTCCTCGGGGAACCGGAAGACGATGATGTCCCCCCGTTGGGGCATGCCCAGCGAGAAGACGATTTGCGAGGAGTAGCAGGTGAGCATGGGAACGGGGATCGGGCCGAGCCGGAACCATTCCCCCACCCGGCAGTCCCTGGGCCACTGGAACCCGTAGGACATCTTGCTGACCAGGATGTGATCGCCGATATGGAGCGTCGGGATCATGGAGCCGGAGGGGATCTTGAAGGCCTGCACGACGAACGTCCGGATGAACAGCGCGAGCAGGATCGCGATGAGGATTGCCTCGAGATACTCCCGCCAGACCGACTTGCTGCGGGCGGCCGCGGGCGCGGCGGTCTCCGGGGTGACCGCCGCCGGGGAGACGGCTAGTCCGTCACCTTCAGCAGAGCCAGGAAGGCCTCCTGCGGCACCTCCACCCGGCCGACCAGCTTCATTCTTTTCTTGCCTTCCTTCTGCTTCTCCCATAGCTTCCTTTTCCGCGTGATGTCGCCACCGTAGCATTTCGCGGTTACGTTCTTCTTCAGTGCGCCGACGGTCTCGCGCGCAATGATCTTGTTGCCGATGGCCGCCTGGATGGTCACCTCGAACATCTGCTTGGGAATGAACTCTTTCATTTTTTCCGCGACCTGCCGGCCGCGGACCGCCGCCTTGTCCCGATGGACGATGAACGACAGCGCATCCACGCTCTCCCCGTTCAATAGGATGTCCACCCTGACCAGGTCCCCCGGCCGGTACCCGATGATCTCATAGTCGAGCGACGCGTAGCCCTGGGTCTTGGATTTGAGCCGGTCGTAAAAATCCAGGACGATTTCGCTCAAGGGCATCTCGTAGGCCAGCATGACCCGCGTGGGGTTCACGTAGGTCAGCCCCTGTTGCGTCCCGCGCCGCTCCTGGCAAAGGGCCAGGAGGTTGCCGACGTAGGCCTCCGGGGTGATGATCGTCGCCTTGATATACGGTTCTTCGAACTTCTCGATGAAGTTCGGCTCCGGCAGCTTGGTCGGATTATCAATCAGCAAAACCTCCCCCTGGGTCGTCGTGATGCGATAGACGACCGTCGGGGTCGTGCTGATCAGGTTCAGCTCGAACTCCCGCTCCAGCCGTTCCTGGATGATCTCCATATGAAGCAGGCCCAGGAACCCGCAGCGAAAGCCGAACCCCAGGGCCAGCGAGGTCTCCGGCTCGTACACGAAGCTGGAGTCGTTGAGACGCAGCTTTTCGAGCGCGTCCCGGAGGTCTTCGAACCGTTCAGTATCTGTCGAATACAAGCCGCAGAAGACCATGGGCTTGGCTTCCTTGTAGCCGGGGTACGGCGAGGCGGCCGGCCGGTCCGCTTCGGTGATCGTGTCGCCGATGCGGGTGTCCCCGACCCGTTTGATGGCCGCCACCACGTAGCCCACTTCGCCTGTTCCAAGCTGATCCTGCTTCACCCGCTTCGGCGTGAAGATGCCGACCTCCTGGATTTCGAAGACCTTGTCCGAACCCATCATGCGGACCTTCATGCCCGGCCGGATCGCCCCGTCCCCGACGCGGGTGAGCACGGTGACCCCTTGATAGTTGTCGAACCAGGAGTCGAAGACCAGGGCCTTGAGCGGCCCGTCCGGATTCCCCAGAGGCGGAGGAATCCGATGGATGATCGCTTCGAGGACTTCCTTGGTGCCGAGGCCGGCCTTGGCGCTCGTCAGAATGGCCTCGTGCGTGTCCAGGCCGAGCACGTCCTCGATCTGCCGCTTGGTGCCCTCCACGTCGGCGCTGGCCAGGTCCACCTTGTTGATGACCGGAATGATCGTCAGGTGATTCTCGGCCGCCAGGTTCGCGTTCGCAATGGTCTGGGCCTCAACCCCCTGGGAGGCGTCCACGAGGAGCAACGCCCCCTCGCACGCGGCCAGGCTGCGCGAGACCTCATAGGTGAAGTCCACGTGCCCGGGCGTGTCGATCAGGTTCAAGAGATATTCGGTGCCGTCCTCGGCCTTGTACCGCACGGTGACCGTATGGGCCTTGATCGTGATCCCCCGCTCCCGCTCAAGGTCCATGGTGTCCAGGATCTGCTCCCGGGACTCCCGAGGGGTGATGGCGCCGGTGTATTCCAGCAACCTGTCAGCAAGAGTCGATTTCCCGTGATCGATGTGCGCGATGATGGAAAAGTTCCGGGTGTGTGTCTGCAAGCAGGCTCCTTCAGGTGTAACTCCGCAGAGTATAATTGGTTTCCGTCACATTGTCAAAGCAGAGACCGGCGCCTATAATGCCCATCCGACCATGAAACCGACCGGGCGCACCAGACGCCTCCACACGCTGGACCACCGACACCTCTGGCACCCGTTTACCCAGCAGCAGGACTGGGTCACCAGGCCTCCTGTGATCATCGAGCGCGGCCGGGGTGTCTATCTCGAGGACACCGAGGGACAGCGCTATCTTGATGGAGTGTCCTCGATCTGGGTCAACCTCCACGGGCACCGCAAGCCGCCCCTGGACCGCGCGCTCACCGCGCAGCTCACACGGATCGCCCACTCCACCCTGCTGGGGCTGTCCAATGTCCCCGCGATCGAGCTGGCCCAACGGCTCGTGGCCGTGGCGCCGCCCGGGCTCACGCGGGTGTTCTATTCCGACAACGGCTCGACCGCCGTCGAAGTGGCCCTGAAGATGGCCTTCCAATACTGGCAGCTCCGGGGCGGCCCTTTCAAGAAGAAGACCACGTTTCTCCATCTGGGGCAGGCTTATCACGGTGACACGCTCGGCGCCGTCAGCGTGGGCGGCATTCCGCTCTTTCATGCGCGGTTCCACCCCCTCCTCTTCCCCACGTTCGAGGCTCATGCGCCGTACTGTTATCGCTGCCCGCTCAACCTGACATTTCCAACGTGCCGGCTTGCCTGCACGGATTCAGTCACGCAGGTCCTCCAGCGGCACCATGCGGAAATCGCGGCCCTCATCGTGGAGCCGATGCTGCTGGCGGCTGGCGGGATGATCACCATGCCCCCGGGCTATCTGACCCGGCTGCGGAAGCTCTGCACCCGGTACCGGGTGCTGCTGATCGCCGACGAAGTGGCGACCGGCTTCGGGCGGACGGGCCGGATGTTTGCCTGCGAACACGAAAGGGTGAGGCCGGACCTGATGGCGATCAGCAAGGGGATGACGGCCGGGTACCTGCCGCTGGCCGCTACCCTGACGACTGAACGGATTTACCGGGCGTTCCTCGGCCGGTATGAGGACTTCAAGACCTTCTTCCACGGCCACAGCTATACCGGCAACCCGCTGGCCTGCGCGGTCGCGCTGGCGAATCTGGAAATCTTTCGGAAGGAGCGGACGCTGGCGCGTCTCCACCCGAAGATCGCGGCGCTGTCGCGCCTGCTGAAGCCGCTCCGGGCGCATCCGCACGTCGGGGAGATCCGTCATCTGGGGATGATCGTGGGGATCGAGCTCGTGCGGGACCGCACGTCCAAGGAGCCCTACCCGCCGGCCGATCGGGTCGGGGCGCGGGTGGCGGAGGAGGCCCGCCGTTTGGGCCTCCTCCTTCGTCCCCTCGGCAACGTCATCGTCCTGATGCCGCCGCTCAGCACGACCCTGGTAGAACTGAATCAGATGGTGGGAATCGTGAGGACGGCGATTGTCGCGGTGACCGGCGGGACGAGGAAGGGTCAGGAAAACTGATCGTCTCCGATTTCCCCGCCGGCGCTCTTCTCCACGAGTTCCAGGCACAGGCCGATGAAGGTGTGCCGCATGCTGAGCGGAGAGGTATTCCCGTCAAGGCCGAAGCAGGCGGGATCGAGTTCCACGTGGCTTCCGTAGCCCACCGCCGTGTTGAAGGCCTCCGACAGCAGCGATTCGAGCTCGGTTTGGGGCAGCCCCGTGACCTCGGCGAACCGGCCCATGATCTCCTTGAACTCGGCGACGATCTGCGGGGATTCGGAACTGAAGAAATTGGTGGCGCAGATGTTCGCGAGGTGCACGAGGGCCTGTCGCTGGTAGGTCGAGGTCCATTGGAGCTGCGAGTCCTGGTCGGGTGGAGGCAGGAGGAGGTCCTCCGGAAGGTCGAGCGCCTTGAAGACGATCTCGGTGACCTCATGCGGGGTCATCCCGGTGACCTTGAGATGAGCCTCCACGTACGGCGCGCCGAAGACCCGGATGGTGTCGGCGATTTTGACGAAGACCTTCGGCAGATACACGGCCAGGGCGAATTCGCCCACGCTTTCCAGCAGGGCGGTGGTGAACAGGGCTTCCGTCTCGGGCAGACCCATGGCGTCCCCCAGGGTATGGGCCTGATGCCCGGCGACGAACGCTTTTGCCAGCAGGCGGCGCAGGTTCACGGCCCCGGGAAGACGTTTCTGTACCAGCTCGGTAAACTCGGCCGCGAGGGTGATGTCCCGCAGTGTATTGAAACCCGTCATGAGGACGGCTTGCGTGACGGTCGTGATCTTTTCGGGCTTCCTCCGGTAGTAGGCGCTGTTGGCGACGTGCAGGACCCGCGTGGTGAAGGCCTGGTCGTGCAGAATCGTGTTCGCAATGGCCTCCACATTGCTGTTGGGATTGGAGAGCATGGTGAGGACCTGGGCCGCGGCCGGGCGGATGATGGGAAGCGGGCGCTTCGCCAGCGCCGACATAAGGGATGCGCGGAAATCGTCGGTTTCAGCTTTCATGGCCTGCCCTTTCTTGTCGGTTCTTCGGTCCTTGAACTTGAGGCCCGGGGTGAACCCCCGTTCAGCCCCCTCCCCGCCCCGTCCCTGGGAGATCACAGCAGGGGCCGTTCAACGGGCTCCTTGTCCGCATTGCCTTCGGCGAGTCCCAGGCACAGGCCGATAAAACCGTGCCGCATGGTGAGGGGGGACGTCGTCCCGTCGAGGGCAAAACTCTCGTAATTGAGGTCCACGTGGCTCCCGAACTCCACCGCTTTCAGGAAGGCTTGCGAGAGGAGCGCCTCGATCATGTCTGGCGAAAAATCCGTGGCCTGGGCGATCCGTTTCATGATGGTTTCGAACTGGGTGACGATCTGCGGGGATTCGGGGCTGTAGAGATTGGTGGCGCAGGCGTTGGAAAGATGCACGATGGCTTGTCGGCGATCGGGGACGGCCCCTGGAGTATCCCAGACAGGGGGAGGCAGCAGGAGGCCCTCCGGAAGCTCGAGCGTGTTGACGACGTTTTGGGTGACCTCGTGCGGCGTCATGCCGGTTGCCTGGAGGTGCGCCTCCTCGTAGGGCAGGCCGGTGATCTGCATGGCGTCCATGACCTTCGTGCAGATCTTCGGCAGATAGGCGGCCATGACGAACTCGCCCAGGCTTTCCAGGAGCGCGCTGGTGAACAGGGCTTCCGCCTCAGGCCGGCGGATGGCTTGGCCCAGGGCATTGGCCTGGTGGCCCGCGACGAAGGCCTTCGCCAGCAAGCGGTGGAGGTTCACGGCCGTGGGGAGTCGTTTCTGCACCAGCTCGGCGAACTCCGCCGCGATGGCGATGTCCCGCAGGGTGTTGAAGCCCGTCATGGCGATGGCCTGCGTGACGGTCGCCACCTTTTCCTTCTGCCGGCGATAGTAGGCGCTGTTGGCGACTTTCAGTATCCGCGCCGTGAAGGCCTGGTCGTGCAAGATCGTATTCGCGATCTCTTCTACCGTGCTGTTGGAATTCGAGACCAGGGTGAGGACCCGTGCCGCGGCCTGGCGAATGATGGGCAGGGGACGCCCCGCCAGAATGGTCGCGAGGGATTTGCGCAGTTCAGAGGGTTCAGCCATTAGAGAAGCGGCCTGTCCACCATCTCTTTGCCGGCTTGCCGCTCGACGAGTTCACGGCACATCGTGATGAATCCGTGACGCGCGTTGGGATGCTTGTCGGTCCCGTGGAGGGCAAAACAATCGGCACCGAGGTCCACGTGGCCTCCGAACTCCAGCGCCTTCAAGTACGCTTGCGACAAGAGCGCTTCGACCGTGTCGAGCCGGAATCCGGTGGTCTTGACGAGTCGGCTGATGAGCACGTTGAACTGGCTGACGATCTGCGGAGAATCAGGGCCGAAGAGATTGGTGGCGCAGGCGTTGGTGAGATGCACGATGGCCTGTCGCCGATCGGGTGCGGTTCCATGGGTGTCCCAGACGGGGGCAGGCAGAAGGAGACCCTCCGGAAGGTCCAGGGCCTTGAAGATGATCTCCGTGACCTCATGCGATGTCATGCCGGTGGCCTGGAGGTGCGCCTCCTCGAAAGGCAGGCCGGTGGCCTGCATGGTGTCCCCGATCTTCGTATAGACCTTCGGCAGATAGGCCGCCAGAGCGAATTCGCCCAGGCTTTCCAGGAGCGCGCAGGTGAACAGGGCTTCCGCCTGGGGCCGAAGAACAACGGCTTGGCCCAAAGCCGTGGCCAGGTGGCCGGCGACGAAGGCTTTCGCCAGCAAGCGGCGCAGGTTTACGGACGTGGGGAGTCGTTTCTGCGCCAAATCCACGAACTCGGCCGCGATGACAATGTCCCGCAGGGTGTTGAAGCCTGTCATGGCGATGGCTTGCGTGACGGTCGCCACTGGTTCTTTCTGCCGGCGATAGTACGCGCTATTGGCGACGTGCAGGATCCGCGCCGTGAAGGCCTCGTCGTGGAGGATCGAATCCGCGAGGGTTTCGATTTTGGTGTTGGAATCCGACAGCAGGGTGAGGACCCAGGCCGCGGCCTGGCGAATGATGGGCAGGGGGCGCCCCGCCAAAAGGGTGGTGAGGGAGACGCGGAGGTCGGAGGATTCAGCCATAAGTCTATACAATCGTTGTATTTATCTTATCGGCAGGAAGGAAAGGCAACTTGAGTCCGACCGGTTCTCAGAACAGCGGCCCCGCCACGTTCTCGGTGCCGGTCTTGCGGTCGGCCAGTTCGATGCACATGCCGATGAACCCGTGCCGCCGGCTGAGGGGCGAGGTGGTCCCGTCCAGGCTGAAACACTCGGGTTCGAGTTCCACGTTTCTCCCGAACTCCGACGCCTTGTGGAAGGCTTCCGACAGCAGGGTTTCGACCCGCTCGATGGGGAGTCCCGTGGCCGTGACGGTTCGGTCCATGAGGGTGTTGAACTGGCTCACGATCTCGGGCGATTCCTGGCCGAAGAGGTTGGTGGCGAGCGAGTTGGTGAGGTGCACCAGCGCCTGGCGCCGGTCCGCCGGGGTCCATTGAGATTGGCTGTCCCAGGCCGGGGGAGGCAGGACCAGCCCCTCCGGAAGGGCCATCGTGTTGACGACGATCTCGGTTACCTCGTGCGGCGTCAGCCCGGTAGCCTGGAGATGCGCTTCCTCGTAGGGCAGGCTGGTGGCCGTGATGGTGTCGTTCACCTGTGTGAAGGCCTTCGGCAGATAGGCCGCCAGGGCAAACTCCCCCACGGATTCCAGGAGGGCGCTGGTGAACAGACCTTCTGCATCGGGCAGGCGAATCGCCTGGCCCAGGGTCGTGGCCTGGTGGCCGGCTACGAAGGCCTTGGCCAGGAGGCGGCGGAGGTTCACGGAGTTCGGAAGCCGCTTCTGCACGAGCTCGGCGAACTCGGCCGCCACCCCGATGTCCCGCAGGGTGTTGAAGCCCATCATGGCGATGGCCTGGGAGACGTTCGTGATTTTCTCGCTCTTCCGGCGATAATAGGCGCTGTTGGCGACGTTCAGGGCCCGGGCCGTGAAGGCCTGGTCATGCAGGATCGTCTTGGCGATCGTCGCGACGCTGCTGTTGGGATTCGAGAGGAGCGTAATGACCTGGGCCGCGGTCTGGCGAATGATGGGCAGGGAGCGCCCCGCCAGGATGACCTTGAGGGACGCGCGGATGTCGGGGGATTCGGACGCCATGGCCGGCCCTACACGTATCGGCCGGCGAACCGTTCAACATGAGGCGGCGCCCCCGGGGCCTTACTTCAATAGATACGTGTGGATGAAGAGGCTCGTGGCGTAGAACAGGAAGTCCGCGTTCTTCTTCTTGGCAAAGCCGTGTCCCTCATCCTTCGCCATGAGGTACCAGACCGGCGTGCCGTTCTTTCTGGCGATGGCGACCATTTGCTCCGCCTCGCTCAGCGGCACGCGCGGATCGTTCCTGCCCTGGACCACGAAGAGCGGCTTCTTCAATTTGCCCGCGTTGTTCACGGGCGCGATCCGCTCCAGGAACGCGCGCATCTCCGGATCGCGCTCGTCGCCGTACTCCGCGCGGCGCAGGTCCCGCCGGTAGGGTTCGGTATTTTCCAGGAAGGTCACCAGATTCGAGATGCCGACGATGTCCAGCAGACAGCGGACCCGCTCGCCGTAGAGGGTGCCGACGGCGAGCGTCACGTGCCCGCCGTAGCTCGCGCCCCACACCATCACGCGGTCGGCGTCCAGCTCCGGCCTCGTCCGGATCCAGTCGAGCAGCGTCCCGATGTCCTTGTAGGCATCCTCACGCCGCGCCCCGTTGTCCAGTTTCAAAAACGTCTTGCCGTACCCGGTGGAGCCGCGGATGTTCGGGTAGAGCAGGGCGATCCCCAGCTCGTTCAGCCAGTAGTTGTGCCGCGCCAGGAAATGCGGGCGGGCCTGGCCTTCGGGCCCGCCGTGCACGTTGAGGGCGACCGGGTGCTTGCCGCCGAATCGTTTGGGCGGCAGATAGAGGAACCCGGACAGCGTGCGTCCGTCGAAGCTCTTCCAGCGGACGAGTTCCGGCTCGGGCCATTGGTCGGTGGGCAGGCCGCCCGTCTCGCTGTGCGTCCACCGCTCCATCGTTCCGGTGGCGACGTTGAAGGAGTATGCGTCGGCCGGCGAGCGAACGGACTCGACGGTAAACCCGAGATCGGTCCCATTGGCATGCCACTGGAGGCCTGTGATGACGCCGATGGGAAACTTCGGCGCTGCCCGTTCCTGTCCCGTCGCCGTCTCCAGCACGCGCAGGACGCTGACCCCGTCCTCGTTGGTCACGAAGGCCAGCCACTTCCCGTTCCGCGAGAGATCAAAGTCCTCGACCCCCCACGGAATGGCGTCGGTAAGGTAGGTCGGCCGCTTGGTCGATAGGTCGATAGACGCGAGCCGGTGGAATTCCGCCTCGCGGTCCGTCGTGACGTACAGGCCCTTCCCGTCCCGGCCGAACCGGCCGCCGCCGTAGGAGACCGGTTCCCCGCCCCCCTTGGGGGTGAGCAAGGTTTTCTCGCCGGTGGCCGCATCGAACAGCCAGAGAGAGCTTTCGTTGACCGAGACGAACTCGAGGACCAGGAGCGAGCGGTCATCCGGCGACCAGTCCAGGGCCCGCCACCCGCTGCCCTCCAGCCGGGTGAGCACCCGGTCGCTTGTGGGGTCGGCCGGGGTGATGACGTACAAGTCCACGTCCTTGCCGTTTCGCCGGGTCGAGCTGTAGGCCATCCGATCGCCGCCGTTCGACCAGACGGCATAGCTGTTCCGGGACTTCCCGTCGGTGAGGAGCGTGACGGCGCCGGTATCAAGGTCATAGCGATAGAACTGATAGGACTCGTTGCCTCCGCTGTCCTTGCTGAGGACGAACCAGTCCCCCGTCTTCGGCGGATACACGGCCCCGGAGACCGCATCCGCGAAGAAGGTGAGCTGCCGGCGGGCGCCGCCGAGGGCCGATACCTGATGAATCTGCGGCGTCTCGCCGAAGCGCGTGCCAATGAGCATGGCGCGCTTGGTGGGGTGCCAGCTCAAAAACGCCGCGCGGCGGAACTCCGTATAGCGCCCCACCGCCTCGGCCAGCGAAGCCGGTATCGTCGGAATGCCCTCGACCACCAGATTGTCGCCGGGGACAATCTCGGTCTCTTGCGCGGGGACCGGCGTGGCGACGAAGAGGCAGAGGACCAGAGTCAGAAGCACGCGCACATACTCGGCAGGGATCCGGCGAGACCGCACCGGCGGTACGGTCATTCGCTCATCTGAAAATAGGACGTGTAGTAGCGGATCAGGTCGCTGAGCGATACGAGCCCCACGATCTTGCCCGCTTCCGTCACGCCCAGGTGGCGAATTCCTTTGGCCTTCATGAGGGCATGCGCCTCTTCTACGGTCTTATGGCTCTCGATGGAGAGAATGGGGCTGCTCATCAGCGCTTGCACCGTCGTCTTTTCCGGATTGATCCCTTTGGCCATCCCCTTGCGGGCCAGGTCCGTCTCCGTGATGATCCCGGCGTATTCGCCTTCCTTGACCACGAGCAGGGACCCGATATTGAACTTCGCCATCACTTGGCCCGCCTCCTGAATGGTGGTTTCAGGAGGGACTGACTTGACGCTCCGGGCCATATAGTCGGCAACCTCCGAGAGAGCTTGCATTTCCTTATCTTCTGGACTGAGCATGGTGGTCCTCCCTTTTAGAATCAGCCGGGTAGAATGAATCGTTGTTCCAGGTGGACTGCGATAGCACGCTTCTCGGGGGTTGTCAAGAATGGACCCCGCCGGAGGGAGGCCTAGTGGCTGCCTCCCAGAAGTGGGATGTGCACCGCCAGGGTGTAGCCGTCCAGAGTGAGAAGGACGCCCAGGCACGCCAGGACCACGGCGAACAGGAAGACCGAGCGGACGCCGGACAGAATGGAGATGGACGCCAACACGATGGCGATTTGAAGGAGCACTTCCGCGTAGTCGAAGTACGGGTCCTTGGAATGGTTCAGGTCCCGTACCTGCTCCAGCCGCTTGGCCTCCTTCTCGATGTCTTTCTTCTCCGCGTTGTAGCGCTTCTCCTCCTCCCCAAACGTTGTCCGCAGCTCCTCGAGCTTT
>JBGPTH010000024.1:0-39315 GCA_041490525.1 Nitrospiria bacterium | reverse complement strand
CAGCATGCCGCGGTTATAGCGCGGAAGGGGAAAGTTGGGACTCAGGAGCGAGGCCGTGGTCCAGTCTTGGACCGCCAGGGCCGCTTCCCCTTGGCGGGCCCACAGGACGCCGCGGTACGTATGGGTGTCCGCCGAGCGAAGGCCAAGGTCGATGGCCTGCGTCAGGTCGGCGGCGGCATCTTTGATGTGGCCCTGTCGCGCGCGGAGGACCCCGCGCCCGACGAGCGCCCCCTGATGGGCGCCGTTCGCCTGGACGGTCTGACCGAGGGCATCCAACGCCGCATCCCACTGGCCGATCTCCGCTGCCTCCACCGCTTGCCGGTAGCGGGTCTCGGCATCAATGGAAGCGGGCGGCGCCTGAAGCCCGGCCAACACCACCCCGGCTTTAGCCGAAGGGGAAGATTTGGCCTGACGCAAGGACCTCATGGACGGCCGGTCCCAGATCGTCCCGCGTGTGTAGAGGATGGGCGCGCGGATGGTGATCGTACCTTGGAGGGTCCGCCGTACGGTCACATCTTCGATGGAGAGGGTCAGGGTCAGAAGGGGGATGTCGGTGACCGTCCGGGCGGGAGGGGGGACCCGGAAGAAGACGAACGCGTGATACGTGGCGCCCGGCGCGATGGTCAGTGGCCGGTATCCGAGCTCGACGAGGTCGTCGGTCATGTCATCGTTGGCGGTGGTCGTATTGTGCGAGGCCACGAAGTCGGCCGCCCCGCCGACGAGGGGAGTGAGGATGAGTCCGAGGGGCGCGGCCAGGAGACCGAGAAAGGGCGCCCGGGCCATCAGGCCGTTCATGACAGCGGACTGGCGGACCTGCTTCGCCACTTCGCGGGCCGGGATGAGGGGCCAGACCGATTCGGAAGCGTCCCGAAGTTGGGGAAGCCCCGACGGGGCCAGGACGTTGGGGCCGAGATTGGTGATTGCGAGCCGGATCGGGAGAATCCCCCCCGCCGGGAGGTCCACCTTGAACACGGACTGATTCAGGGCTGGCGACAGAAAAGGTTCGGCCGCGATGACCATGCTCCGGTTGCTGTACTCGTATCCGATGAACCCGTGGTCCTCTGGCGGCAGAGACACTCGATAGGCGCATCCGGCGGAGGAGCCCAGCGCCAGGATTGCCAGCAGGGATCGCATCACCATCTTCGTCTGAACATTCATCGATATGAAAATCCCATTAGTGGCAAGGAAAACGACAGGAAAGGCCGAAAGATACCACATTGCCGATTTCGATACAAGCAAATTGTGTCCCTAAGGGATTTTAGTGGGTGGAGTGGTTGACACCCCTGGGGGTATATGTTAAAACCCGCACGAATGGGACACATTCCCGAGAACGTCATCGACATAGATGGTGTTCTGGTGGACCGGCGGATCTTCACCACGCCCTTTCTCTGCGACGTGGTCATCCAGGACTGCCATTCGGCCTGCTGCCATCGAGGATGCGTCATCACCCCTTCCGAGATCGACCGCATCAAGCCCCACCTGGAGGGGATCGTCAAGTATCTACCGAACGCGAAGCGTGAGTTTCTTCGCCGGGAGGAGGGGACCTTCGTGGGCGATCCCGCCCGTCAGGACACCGACATGCGCCCGCAGGAGTCCCTGGCCATGATCCGGTTCTTCAAGTCGGCTGAGGAGTTGCGCTGCACGTGGGTTGTGGACGACGGCTGTGTCTTTCTCTATCCCGCGATCTGGACGGCGCCGGAGAGCGGCCGCTCGGTCACCGTGCAGGCCTGCGCCGTCCATTCCTATGCGCTGGAGCAGGGGATGGATTGGCAAGCGTTCAAACAGACCGATTGCGTACAGTATCCCCTCTGTATCTACGAGCAGGAGGGACGGACGGTCCTGGCTCTGCAGGAAGAGCCTGGGAGGGCGCAGGTCCCCTGTCTCAACAACCCCATCGGCCCTCCGATGTACCAAAGCCTGAGCGGAACCATCGCCTACCTTCTCGGCCAGGCGTTCAATGAACGGGTCCAGGCCTACGGGCGCGAACATTTCCCTGAGTAAGGGGACCGGAGCGGATGGCTGGCCATGGGGTGCGCGGAGATCATCGCGATCGGGTCCGAGCTGCTCCTGGCCGGCGTGGCCGAGACCAACTCGTTGTACCTCGCCGACGAACTGCTGAAGATCGGCATCGAGGTCAGGTATAAGACGGTCGTCGGTGATCAGCCAAAGGACATCGAGGGGGCCTTGCGCGTGGCGCTCGGTCGGGCCCACCTCGTCGTCACGACCGGCGGCCTGGGCCCGACCCGCGATGACGTGACCCGCAAGGCCGTGGCGCGGGTCACCGGCCGGCGCCTGGTCCTTCACGACGAAACCCTCCAAGCGATCACGGAGCGGCTGACGACCCGGCACCGCTCCGTGACCGCGGAGCAGGCCACCCAGGCGCTGGTTCCCATGCGCGCCCAGGTGATTCCCAATCCGGTGGGAACCGCACCCGGCTTTTTTATCACCCGCAATGAGCGCGCCCTGCTGTGCCTGCCCGGCGTTCCCTCCGAGATCACGCGCATGGTTCCGGAAGGGATTCTTTCGTTGCTCGAGCCGTTAGCGGGAGAGGCGGCCCGGGGGGCCGTGCTCCATCGCCGGCTCCGGACCTTCGGCCTGATGGAATCCGAGGTGGATGCGCGCCTGAAAGACCTGGACGCGACCCCGCCGAGCGTCGAGATCGGACTTCAGGCCGGGGATTTGGGGGTCGATGTCCTGCTGACCGTTCGGGCCCGGCATGCCGAGTCCGCCGAGGCGGTGCTGAAACGCATGGAGCGGGCGGTCAGGGACCGGGTCGGAGATCATCTCTATGCCGCGGGAAGCCAGTCCATGGACGGGGTGGTGGCGATGAAGCTGAGGTCCAAGGGCCTGACCGTCGCCGTCGCCGAGTCGTGCACGGGAGGCTTGATCAGCCAGCGGCTGACGTCAGTTCCAGGCAGCTCGGCGTACTTTGACTGCGGGTTCGTCCTGTACACCAACCGGGCCAAGGTGGATGTCTTGAATGTCCCGGACGCCCTCCTTCGCGCCAAGGGGGCCGTGAGCGGCGAAGTCGCGATGGCCATGGCCGAAGGGGCGCGGGCGCGGAGCGGCACCGACCTGGGATTGGCCGTCACCGGTATTGCGGGACCGAGCGGAGGGACCAAGGAAAAACCGGTGGGGCTGGTGTTTCTCGCCTTGGCCGACAAGCGGCGCGCAGTCTGCCGGTCGCATCAGTTCAGCGGGGACCGGGAGGGGATTCGGCGCCGAGCCTCCCAGGCCGCCCTCGACATGTTGCGACGGTATTTATCCGGGAAGCCCATAGAATAGCGCTTCCTCTCTCCTGTTTCCTGGCCGCGCCCAGCACCGGTATTCTTCTCCCTAATTCGGTGACTTCCGTTCGAGGTTCTCGACGCGCTGGCGGACGTGGTCGTGTTGCTGCTGGAGATGGTCGTAGGAGCTGCGGATAAGGGCGTTGGTTTCGTCGAAATGGCGGTCGATGTTCGCCTGATCCTGGGCATACCGAACATCGATGAAGACGGCAAAGCCTTCGGCCACAAGCTGCACCTCGTGGCGGAGGCCTTCGACCAGCACGCCGGTGTGGCGCTTGACCTCCTCGATCCGTTCATCCAGGCGCGCATTCACTTCTTCGAAGCGGGCATCGAACCGTTGCTCCTGCCGTTCGAATCGACCCTCAAGGTACTGAACGAGTTCCTGATCCATACCGCCTCCGCCATGCGAGAATAGGTTGGGCTGCCGTCTTTGTCAATAAGACACGGCGTGTATGGAAAAGGGACAAAAAGGGGCACGGCATTAATTCGGTGGTAGGGACGACCCTGCGTGGTCGCCCGGAGATAAATCCCAATCACCGTTCGTGCTGAACTTGTCGAAGCACTCCCCCAACGAACCCCTGGACCTTAGGAAGCGGAATTCGTAGGGGCGGGGTTGATCCAGTCCGTCTGCTCTTGAAAGCGAGCTATGATATAGCTATGCTTGTCTACGCCCCATTTCGTGCAGGCCGATGCGAGAGGGCGAGCGGAGGTTTTATGAAGCAAGCACCCAGTCGAAAGAATAAAGACACGCAACTGAAGGAATTCGAAACCAGAGACTTGGGCCATGACATTGCCCGGAGCAAGGCTGCGGTCGTCGTGCGCCCCAAGACCCGGCAGATGCCGACCTCTATTTTTCTCGATCCGGCCGTCATTGAAAAGCTAAGGAGCAAGGCTGAGAAACGCGGGATCGGCTACCAGACCATGCTCAAGATCATCGTCCACGAGCACGTGGATGAATACTGAGCGTGGAAAACGTTAGCGCACATGACAGGCTGTACAGTAGTTCTCGTTGGCACCAGCCACATATACCAGACGGCGGAGGAACGGTGCCCACTGCAAAGTGCGCAAGACTTTCAGCACTTTCTTTCGGAGGCGTGTCGTCAATACGACATCCGAACGGTGGCCGAGGAAATGAATGCAGAAGCCTTAGCGGAGGTGGGTCGCAATGAGTCGACTCCGCAACGGGTCGCAAACGAGTTATCGCTAACGCATCTTTTCTGTGACCCGGATCGCAGAGAGCGCAATCGCTTGGGCCTGTTGCAGGAAAACGACGTTAAGATTCAGGCATTCTCTGGCCGTATCTCCTACGATGAAATTGCTCGCCGAATTCGCGACGAATACGCCAAGCGCGAGCGTTATTGGCTTGAGCGTTTACGAACTATAAAACATTGGCCTGTTCTCTTCATTTGCGGGGCTAACCACGTCATGAGCTTTGAAGCCATTCTTGAAGCCAATGGTTTCAGCGTCAGGCGCATAGCAGATGATTGGGCACCAACCTCATAGTCGAGAGGGACGCGCGCAAGAACGGCGCGCCCCAGAGCGCTCACATTGGGCGCTTGGCGAATTGACCCATGTTCCGCTTGCAAAAGTTCTCTAACTACGGAACGTCGACGCCTGCTGTGGCGAGAACTGCCTTGCAGGGTCGCGAACTTTTGCAGTTTTTTGATCGACCGGAGCCTGAGAAGGAAGCTGCCATTGCCGTACTGTTTGAGCTCCAGCGGCATTTGGTCAAGTGCGTGGAGATTCGCGACCAGCTTGCCGGGGAGGTTTCTACTGGCCGTGCGGAGGTTGAGTCACAAGGCTTCAAGCTACAGGCAGGCGGCGGAGCAGTTTCGCTACCCGGGGTCGTCGACCTGCAGTCGAAGTCGGAGACATTCCTTCAGTCAGCAAAGCTCGCCATCGCCGAGACTGGAAATCTCGTTAAGCCGTTCTATGGCGTAGGGTTCGGCCACAAATATCAGAAGTTTGCGGCCTGGACCGAGACCAAGTTCGGCGCGTCAGATGACTTTTCCGCGTTGGTAAGAAGCTGGGAGCCATACGTCAAGCGAATCGTAGAGATGCGCAACGCGGTCGACCATCCCTCGGATGCGCCTGGAGGCCGACTTAATACGGCCAACTTTGATATTACATCAAGTGATGAGGTACCGGAGCTCGTCGATCCAACCTGGGGCCTCACTGGCGAAGTTCTTCGGCCAATGCTCCCCGACTTTGACACAATCATAGAAAAGACAATTGTCCTAGGCGAGAATGTCCTTGTCCGCCTCTTCTACAAGCTGAGGAGCAGCGCTCTCGTAGAAATTCAGGAAATCCCGATCGACAAGCGCGAACCGTCGAATCCTCGCAGATTGACCATTCGGCTCGCTGGCCAGTGACGCGCCCAACTAATCATTCAACCATACGCCCAGCTGCTGCGTGGCCGGGGGCCGTTTATCTCAGGCGTTAGGCAGAGGAGGGGATACCATGAAGCACACGCTATTGCTTGCGGCATTACTGGTGACTTTTTCAGCACCAGTTATTGCAGCCACTCTTTGCCCGGACGGCAAATATCATGCTGACGGCGCATGCAAACTATGCCCTGACGGCTCATACACAACTGCACCACGATGTGATTTAGCGCCAGACGGCAAGTACATTCCGGACTATGGGGGCGGATCGAAACTTGCGCCAGATGGGAGGTATATCCCTGATACCGGTTCCATGGTGTTGTGCCCAGATGGCAACTACTATCCAGGTCAAAGCTGTCTGTTACTTCCGGATGGTCGATACATTGGCTCTCAATAACCGGCACAGCAGCTAATTTTGAAGGAGACGCCATGACGTTCCAGTATTTGCGCCCTGCAATGACTGCGGCTTTCGTGCTGGCTGTACTTTCGCCGCTTGCCGCCCGTGCCAACACCCCTGAACAGATTTTCGTGCAGGTGTCGCCTTCCGTGGTGGTGGTGGACATCTTCGACGCTAAGAGCAAGTCCATTGGGCAGGGCAGCGGCGCGGTGATTGGCGCGGGCCAGGTGATTACCAACTGCCATGTGGCGCAAAAAGGCGAGAGCCTGAAAGTGCGGCAATTGGGAAAAACTTTCAAGGCCACGCTGCAATACGCCGATCCCGACCGCGACCTGTGCCAGTTGAGCGTACCGGATTTGCAAGCCCCGCCTGTCACCTTGGGCACAGCCAGCAAGCTCAAAGTCGGCCAGCGTGTCTATGCCATCGGCGCACCGAAAGGCCTGGAGCTGACCTTGAGCGAAGGACTTATCTCCAGCCTGCGCCCGTATGAAGGCTCACAATACATTCAGACCTCCGCTGCGATATCTCCCGGCTCCAGCGGCGGCGGGCTGTTCGACGACCAGGGACGGCTGGTCGGCATCACCACGTTTCAGTTTATCGAAGGCCAGAACCTCAACTTCGCCCTGCCTGTGGACTGGATAGGCGAACTGCCAACGCGGACGCGCGTCCAGGAGTTTATGGCTCAGAGGCGGGCTGCGGAGACGGCGAAAAAAGGCCGGCTGGATTGGCTTAACAGTCTCATAGCGCTTGAGCAGAAAGAGGACTGGCTGGAGCTGTTGAAACTTTCGCAGCAATGGGTCAAAAGTGAGCCGGAGAACGCCGAAGCATGGTGGATCCTGGGCAAGGCCTACTTCCACCTCAAGCAATATGACGACGCGATTCAAGCCGATCGGGCGGCGCTGCGCATCAAGCCGGAGGATTTTAGAGTCTGGACTAGCCTGGGCGGTACGTACTACTTTCTCGAACAATACAATCAGGCGATTCAGGCCTATCGGGAGGCGCTGCGCATCCAGCCGGAGTATTTTGCTGCTTGGCATGGTCTAGGCAGTGCCTACCAATCCCTCAAACAATACGATCAGGCGATTCAAGCCTACCGGGCGGCGCTACGTATCGAGCCGGAGAACTTTGCTGATTGGTATCTTCTGGGCAGTGCCTACGAATCCCTCAAGCAATACGACCAGGCTATTCAGGCCTACCAGGAGGCGTTGCGCATCCAGCCGGAGAAGGCTATCGCCTGGACTAGCCTGGGGCGCGTCTATTATTCCCAAGGTAAGCGCGATAAGGTGCGGGAGATCTATCAGACCTTGCGTAAGCTCGACCAGGCTCGTGCAGAGCAGTATTTCAACGCTTTTATTTTGCCCTGAGCAATCTGGTACCAGTCGTTATGCCGCAGACGAAACGCAGAGCAAACAACCCCAAGGGGCATCATGTTGTACCTGAGTCATACTTGAAGCGATTTACCGACTCATCAGGGTTTCTTCATGTTTATGATCGAACTTCTGACCAATGGCGAAGACAACGACCAAAAGAAGTCATGCATGTGCGCTACTATTACCGCCAGGAATGGGCACCGGCGGGTGTCGATCAAAACGTTTTGGAGGAGCGCCTCGGCGAGTGGTTGGAGCGCACCGCAAAGAACGCGATTGATCGTCTCATCCTCACACCGTCGGAACTGCCTGAGCAAGACATTGCGACGTTTTTGGTGTACTTGGAATTCCAACGAGTTAGGGTTCCGAGGCAAGCGGAGAGGGCAAAGGCTCTTATGCGCGATACAATCTTGCGTCTCGCTCCACCTGATATCATTGCCGACATTCAAGCAGGGAAATTTCAGCTTACGATGAAAAAATCAGCGCGCTTTGATTACATGCGGATGATGGTTGGACAACTCCATCCTTGGTTTGCCCGCATGGAATGGGAAGTAATCGAGGCAGAGAAAGGGTCAACCTTCGTAACGACCGACAGTCCGCTATCCCTCTACAACGCAGCTTGTCCTCCTCCCGCAGAGGCTGGTATCGCACTCGCAGGAACCATCGTATTATTTCCCCTGGATTCCCGTCATTTATTGATCATGCGGCATCCAGAATATAGGAAAACCCCAAGCATTTCTCGTTTGAAGATTCTCCCTGATCCAATACGTGGAGACGGCTTGCTTCCAGTTACCCGCGGGGCGGTGTGGAGCAGGAATATGGTCACAAGCCACAATTGGAAGATGGTTCAGCTTTCTGATCGGCTAGTCGTCGGCGAAAGCAAAGAGGTATTGGAGCAATGCATTTCACGGTGAATTAGGAAGAAAAGTGTGCCCCGCTACTTTGTTTGTTGAAGAAAAATGGGCCAGGCTACTTTGTTTGGGGCACGGTTCGCCCTGAGGGGAGGGCGTATCGCCATACGCCCCTACATCGGATTGAAGACGGGACGGGCGCAGCATGCGGCGCCCCCACGGGAATTGGGTGCGATTAGGCAAAGACCACTGAAAGCTTGCCGCTCCCACGATGGCGCGGCGCGGCTTTCACGACAACTTGTACGTCGCTTCCAAGTCGAGTGAGGCAGTCCAGCAAGCGACGCTCCGAGACCCCACGGAAGTTTCCTCTCATGAGCGCGGACACTTTCGGCTGAGGCAACCCCAGCAGATGCCCCGCTTGCGTTTGGGTCAGGCCCTTGCGCTTGATGAGTTCGGCAATCTTGGTCATGAGCTGGGCCTTGATGAGCATGGCCTCCGCATCCGGCACGCCGATATCAGCATAGACGTTTCCGCCGCCTGCTCGGACCTTGATCGCATGAACGGATTTGCGTTTACTCATGGCGCGCACTCCTTTGCCGCTGACTCTGCGGCTTTCAAGCGTTGACGAATCAAAGCGATCTCATGCTTCGGGGTTTCGATCCCCTTCCTGGATTTCTTTTGAAACACATGCAACACAAACACGGCTGCGGTAAAACGAACCGTATAGACGGCGCGATACGTGTCTCCGTGCCAGTCCTCAACGACCTCCAGCACGCCGGCTGACCCAAACCCCTTCAACGGTTTGGCGTCTTCATGCTTTTTCCCAATCTGCGCCAGGTACAACGCGTAACCGAAAATGTCCTGAACTTCCTCTGGCATCGACGCGATGTCCTTCTTACTGCTCCCAACCCAATAAAGAGGCTTCACCGCCGACATGGAGCAGAACGTCTTTTCAACTGTGGCATTTTATATCTAAATAGGTATAACCGTCAAGGCCGTACTTTGCGTGGCCAAACACTTTGACACGGCCTCGCCGGGAAAAGTTACTTGAGGAAGTAAAAGGGGCCATGCTACTTTGTTTGGGGCACTGTTTCACCCTGCTGAAAGAAGGGGGACGGGCGCGGCATGCGGCGCCCCTACGAAGAACGGTCCCCGGATTGGGGGAGGGCGTATCGCCATACGCCCCTACAAATCCTCTCCCTCCCATTCAACGAATCCCCTGCATCCGGTGTCTAACATGCATGATGCCATTGACAGTCTTGACCTCTCGGAGGTAACATTTTGTTACCTAGACCGAAACAGCACTCAGAAGCCGAACTGCGTAAGGTTATCGGGAGAGCCCGAGGAAAAACGAAGCGATGACGTGCCCTCAGTGCGGAAAGAAGATGCGTCGTTCGACGGTAAGGCTCTATCATTACCGGGAATCGGGGCTGGATAACGTCTACTTGCGGGACGTTGGCGTGCACAAGTGTGAGTGCGGGGGGAAACTGATTCAGATTCACGCCATTCAGCCGCTCCATGACGCCATTGCCGACCGTCTCTTAAGGAAGCACGCGCTGCTCACAGGGCCGGAATTTCGTTTTCTCAGGCAGTGGGTAGGGCTGACGGCTAAAAGGCTGGCGTCTGCGTTGGGAATCAAAACCAGGATTTCCATTTCCCGCTGGGAAAACGGCAAGGCGCCGATTACCTCCGCCACGGATCATGCGATGCGGTTGCTTGTGATGCGTCTGAAAGAAGAAGCCGTCAACCAGCGCATGTTCAAAGAAGTCGGGATACAGGAACATTTTGAGCAGATCACGAACAAGCCGGGCCGACCTTCCAAGATCACAATCTCCCAAGCGACCTTATGACCCCGGGAGCAGAAAAAGGTGACAGGCTACCTATTTCACCCTGAACGTCTGAACTGAAAGAAGGGGGATGGGCGCGGCATGCGGTGCCCCTACATCGATAGAAGACGGGTACAGGCACCATTCGGAAATGGAGCCAGTCCCCCTGGGCGAGGGCGTACGGCCATACGCCCCTACATCGGATTTCTGAAAATATGGTCCGGGCTTTCATTGCCATTAAACTTTCTGACGACTTGAAGCGTCAAATAGAAGGTGTGCAGGCGGACCTGGAGCGGCAGGTCGCGCGACAGGGCAAGAGCGGCAGGATCGGCAAGATCGGATGGGTCCGGCCGGAGGGCATCCACTTGACACTCAAGTTCTTGGGGGAGATCCCGGAAACCCAGATCGAGGCTGTGGGCGCGGTGGTTCGGCGGGCCGCCCCCGCGGCCGAACCGTTTGCGCTGGAGGCCCGCGGGCTGGGCGCGTTCCCCACTCCTCCGCGCGCGCCGCGCGTGCTCTGGCTGGGGCTGCACGGCGAGCCCGGCGCCATGGATGCGCTCAAGGGCCTGCAGGCGGCGGTGGAGGAGGGGGTCGCGGGCCTGGGGTTTCCAAGGGAGGACCGCGCGTTCACGCCTCACTTGACGTTGGCGCGGGTGCGCGACCGGGGGGCGGCTGAGCCGCTGGAGCAGGTCCTCGCCGGCGGCCGGGATCGGGTCGTTGGCAGCTTTCGGGCCCGCGCTCTGGCCCTCATCAAGAGCGAGCTCCGTCCGAGCGGGGCGGTCTACACGACGCTGGTGGAAGTTCCCCTCGGCGGTGGGGTATAATCACGCGGTTTAAGAGCGGACCTTTAAATTAAGGAGAAGGCGATGGCCGAGCGGGACGAGAAGAAACGGGCCATGGAACTGGCGATTGCGCAGATTGAAAAGCAGTTCGGCAAGGGATCCATCATGAGGTTGGGCACGGCGGAGATTCCGACCGACGTGCCGACCATTCCGACCGGGTCCCTGGGGCTGGACCTGGCCCTTGGCATCGGGGGGATCCCGCGCGGCCGCGTCATCGAGATCTACGGCCCCGAATCTTCGGGGAAGACCACGCTGACCCTCCACACCATCGCCGAGGCCCAGAAAACCGGCGGCGCGGCGGCGTTCATCGACGCGGAGCACGCGCTGGACCTCGCGTATGCCGAAAAACTGGGCGTGATCACGGCGGACCTTCTGGTGTCTCAGCCGGACACTGGCGAGCAGGCGCTGGAAATCACCGAGACCCTGGTCCGAAGCGGGGCCCTGGACATCATCGTGATTGATTCGGTGGCGGCGCTCGTTCCCCGCGCGGAGCTGGAAGGGGAGATGGGCGATGCCCACATGGGTCTCCAGGCCCGGTTGATGTCCCAGGCGCTCCGGAAGCTGACCTCCTCGATCTCCCGCTCGCAGACCTCCGTGGTGTTCATCAACCAGATCCGGATGAAGATCGGGGTGATGTTCGGGAACCCGGAGACGACCACCGGCGGGAACGCGCTCAAATTTTACGCGTCGGTCCGGCTCGACATCCGGCGCATCGAGTCCATCAAGGACGGACAGGACGTGCTGGGAAGCCGGGTCCGCGTGAAGGTGGTCAAGAACAAGATGGCGCCCCCCTTCAAACAGGCCGAATTCGATGTCCTGTTCGCCGAGGGCATCTCCAAGGTCGGCGAATTGATCGATCTCGGCGTGGAGCGCGGGATCATCGACAAGAGCGGCGCCTGGTTCGCCTATGACGGGGAGCGCATCGGCCAGGGGCGCGAGGCGGCGCGGGAATACCTCAAGACCCATCCCGCCGTGGCGCGGACGATCGAGGTGAAGATCCGCGAAGCCGCCGGCATGGCCTCCAAAGGCGACGGGCCTGCCCGAGCCGCCGTAGAGAAGCGTCAGGATGACAAGCGCGCGCCGACGGGCAAGGGCGTTTCCTGAGCCGGACCCGATTACGGACGCGGTCCGATATCTGGCGCGGGGTGAGCGGAGCGCGAGCCAGATCGAGCGGTACCTGATCGGGCGCGGACATTCGGAGAAGGCGGTCCGCTCGGCCTTCCGCACTCTGCGGCGGCTCGGCTACGTCGACGATAAGAAGGCGGCCGTTCGTGTGGCGCAGGCCCGGTTGGCCCGCCATCCGATGGGCACTGAGGCCCTGATCGCCGAGCTCACGGCTCGCGGGTTTCCCGCCGACGCGATCCACGGGACGGTGCGCGATGCGTACAAGGGCGCGACGGAACAGGCGATCGCGGAGCGCCTGCTCCGGGCCTTGCCCCCGCGCTCGACGGACCCGGGGCGTGAGGGTCGCCGGCGGGCGGCCCTGCTGAAGCGGCGCGGATTTTCCGACGACGTGATCGAGACCTTGGTGGCGGACAAGGTTTTTCATGCGAACCCCGATCGGTGACCGATGGCGACGGCGAACGAACTGCGACAGGGCTTTTTGGAGTACTTCCGTGGACACGGACACGCCGTCGTTCCGAGTTCGTCGCTGATTCCCCAGGCCGACCCCACCCTTCTCTTCACCAACGCCGGCATGGTCCAGTTCAAGCGCGTGTTCCTCGGCGAGGAGCCTCGCCCCTATCGCCGGGCGGTGTCGTGCCAGAAGTGCATCCGGGCAGGCGGCAAGCACAATGACCTCGAGAATGTCGGCTATACCGGCCGGCACCACACGTTCTTCGAGATGCTCGGCAATTTCTCCTTCGGCGATTACTTCAAGGAAGACGCGATCCGCTTCGGGTGGGAGTACCTCACCCGGGTGGTCAACCTGCCCAAAGAGCGGCTGTGGGTGACGGTCTTCCGCGAGGACGACGAGGCCTTCGAGCTCTGGGAGAAGATCGGAGTCCCCGTGTCCCGCATCATGCGCTTCGACGAGAAGGACAACTTCTGGCAGATGGCGGAGACCGGTCCCTGCGGGCCCTGCTCCGAGGTCCATTTTGACCAGGGGCCGGCCGTCCCCGGCGATGCCGTGCCCAACGGCGCCGGCGACCGGGTCATGGAAATCTGGAACCTGGTCTTCATGCAGTATCACCGCAATGAATCCGGTACGCTCACCCCGCTGCCGAAGCCGAGCATCGATACCGGGATGGGGCTGGAGCGCCTGGCGGCCGTCGTCCAGGGGAAGACCAGCAACTACGAAACGGACCTCTTCCAGCCGATCATTCGGGCGATCGGGGACCAGGCTGGCCGGGGCAGCGGGGCGTCGGCGGACGACGATCGCGCGATGCGGGTCATCGCCGATCACCTGCGCGCCATCGCGTTCCTGATCGCGGACGGAATCCTGCCCTCGAACGAAGGCCGGGGCTATGTCTTACGACGGATCCTCCGGCGCGCGGGGCGCTACGGCCGGCAGCTCGGCCTCGGGCTCGACGGGCCGGTCCTGTTCCGGCTCATCGAATCCGTGATCGGGGTGATGAAGGGGGCGTATCCTGAGCTGGAGCGTTCCCGCGGCACGATCGGCCACGTCACGAAGGCAGAGGAGGAACGGTTCATTGATACGCTGGACAAGGGGCTTCACCTGCTCGATGAGATCATCGCCGGGGTGACGCGGGCGAACCAGAAGGTCATCCCCGGGGAGGCCCTCTTTAAATTGTACGACACCTACGGGTTCCCCCTCGACCTGGCGGCGGATTCAGCCCGGGATCGGGGCCTGACGCTGGATGAGGCGGGCTTTCAGGCGGCCCTGGAGGAGCAACGGGAGCGGGCCCGGAAGACAACCGGCTTCGAGGCGGTCAAGGCGAAGGCGATCCACACCGAGGTGAGCCGTCTCGTGGCGCCGACCCAGTTCCTGGGCTACTCCGAACTCGATACGGAGGGGACGGTGCTGGCGCTCGTCAAGCGGGAGGCGCGGGTCAAGGAGGCTGTTGAGGGAGACGAGGTGGAAGTGGTCCTGGACCGGACGCCGTTCTATGCGGAGGGGGGAGGCCAGGTGGGCGACCAGGGAACGCTGGCCGGCCCGGAGGGCGTCATCGAGGTGCGGCAGACGATCAAGCCCTCGCCGAATCTGTTCCTGCACCAGGGCGTCGTGGCACGCGGCCGCGTCCGTGAGGGCGATCGGATGCAGGCGCGGGTGGACCCTCGCCTCCGCCTCGGGGCGGCGCGCAACCACACGGCCACGCACCTCTTGCACGCGGCACTTCGCGACGTGCTCGGGCCTCATGTCAAGCAATACGGGTCGCTGGTGGCTCCGGCCCGCCTGCGGTTCGACTTCGCCCATTTCGCCCCGGTCCGGCCCGGCCAGCTCGAGGAGGTGGAAGCCCTCGTGAACGAGCGGATCCGGACCGATGCTCCGGTCGCGACGAAGGTCATGGGCGTCGCCGAGGCGATCCAGACCGGCGCCCTGGCGTTCTTCGGCGACAAGTATGGGGAGACGGTGCGCGTAGTGGAGATCAATACCTTCAGCAAGGAGCTCTGCGGCGGCACGCACTGCAGGCACACGGGCGAGATCGGGCTCTTCAAACTGGTTTCCGAGACGGGGGTCGCGGCCGGGGTCCGGCGGATCGAGGCGCAGTCGGGGGAGGGCGCGTATGAGCTTCTCAAGCAGCGGGACACGGAATTCCGCGAGTTGGCCGATGTCCTCAAGACCAATCCCACCGACGTCCTGACGAAGGCTCGCAAGGTCATGGCCGCGCTCAAGGAGAAGGAGCAGGAATTGGAGAAGCTGAAGGCCCGTCTCGCCACCGGGCAGGCCGCCGGGACCGCCGGCCAGACCCGTGTCATCGCGGGGGTGACGGTGTACACCCAGCGCCTGGACGGGGTGGAGGTGAACGACCTTCGGGCCCTGGCCGATTCGGTGCGCGACAAGCTCAAGTCCGGTGTCATTGCCTTGGGCTCGGTGAAGGACGACAAGGCGTCGCTGCTCGTGGCGGTGACGAAAGATCTGGCGGCGCGCTTTCCGGCCGGTGAGCTCATCAAGCCGCTGGCGGCGGAGATCGGCGGGACGGGTGGGGGGCGGGCCGAGATGGCCCAGGCCGGCGGTAAGGGCACCGACCGGCTGGACGCGGCGCTGGCCCGGGTCTTTGCAGAGGTCGAGCGGGCGGGTACGGGAGGGGCGTCTGCAGGGCCCTCTCCCGCTGGCTGAGGCGGGGGGTGAAGCAACTACTGGCGTTCGCGGGAGCGCTCGTGCTGATCGGCACGGTGGCGGCCTATGGCCACCGCTCCTTGGACATGCCGGCCCAGACGACCGAAGTCCACCATGTCGTGGAAATATCCGAGGGGACATCGTTCAAGCAGGTCGCCTCGCTGTTGGCCAAGGAGGGCCTGATCGTCAGCCCCTTCTGGTTCCGGCTCCTGGGAAAGGTGCAGGATGCGGAGCGGAAGGTCAAACCAGGCGAGTACGACCTGCATACCGCGATGCGCCCGATCGACATTCTCGACGCGCTCATCAAGGGCAAGGTCATCCAGTACAGCATCCTGATCCCCGAAGGCCTCACGGCGGCCCAGATCGGCAAGTTGCTGAGCGAGGCCCGCGTCGTCGAGTCGGCGGGCCTCTCCAAACTGGTGTCGGACCGCGAGTTCGTCAAAACCCTCGGCATCGATGCCCCGACCCTGGAAGGGTATCTCTTCCCCGACACCTATTTTTTTCCGCGACGGGCCAAAGGGGAGGACATTTTAAAAACCATGGCTGCCCGGTTCCGGCAGGTCTACACGCCGGAGTTACAGGCCCGCGCAACGGCCCTCAAGATGACCGAGCGCCAGGTGTTGACCTTGGCCTCCATCATCGAAAAGGAAACGAGTCAGGACGACGAGCGGTCGCTGGTCTCGGCGGTGTTTCATAATCGCCTGAAGAGCGGCGTGCCGTTGCAGAGCGATCCTACCGTCATCTACGGCATCCCCAATTTCAATGGGAACCTGACGCGCGCGCACTTGACCACCCGGACCCCGTTCAACACCTACATGAACGCGGGGTTGCCGCCGGGTCCCATCGCGAACCCCGGCCAGAAGTCGATCATCGCGGCGTTGAATCCGGCCCAGGCCCGCTATCTCTTCTTCGTCTCGAAGAACGACGGGACCCATCAGTTCTCGGTCACCCTGGAGGAGCACAACCGCGCGGTCAATCGCTATCAAAAGAGAGGCGCACGGAAGACCGCGCGCAAGTCGGCGTGACCCTCATGTGTAAGAAGACTCGGGGAGTGATCTATTTTCTTTTCCTCGTGGTCTGGGCCTGGCGCGTAGATGCGCCGCTAGCCCAGACCGAGATGTTTCGGTGTGTCATGCCCAATGGGTCGGTGGTCTTTTCCGACCGGGCGATCAGCGAGCAATGCCGGAAGATGGAGGAACTGCCGCCCCTTCTGCGCGCGCCGGAAGTTCCCCCGCCGTCTCCGGGGGCGGTGGCGCCGGAAGAGAAAACCCCTCCGTCGAGCGAGCCCGTGCAGGTCCCCACGCCCGGGCGCGGCCGGCGGATTGATCCGCCCTCCGACGCGGCAATCCTGATCCGCGACGTCAAGGCCGTTCCCAACTTCAACAGTCTCCTCGGCATCGCGATGTTCCAGGCCACCATGCAACTGGAAAACGGCGACTCCGACTGGACCGCCGAGCAGGTCTGCATCGACGTGCGGTTCCGCGACGTGACGCTGATCTTCCTGGACGTGCGCCAGGTCGGGTGTCTGGACGGACTCAAGCCGTTGGATACCCGCTCCTTCACCGTGACCTATACGGGCCTGATCCCCCCGCGCCTGTTTCCCATCATGGCGGAGGCGACGGTGGCGTTCGTCAAGTGGGTGAAATGAGCCAGGAGGGTTGAATGGTTCCGACGGTGGAATGGAAAGACGGCGTCGTTCGGATCCTGGACCAGAGCCTGCTGCCGGACAAGGTCGCATTCGTGGACTGCCGCGACTACGAGACCGTCGGCATCGCCATCAAGGAACTCTGGGTGCGGGGGGCGCCGGCCATCGGGATCACGGCCGCCATGGGGGTGGCCCTCGGCGCGCAAGCCGTCTCCGCCACCGACTATGACGCCTTCAGCAAGCGCGTGCGGGAAATCGCCGATCATCTGGCGGGCACCCGTCCGACGGCGGTCAATCTCTTCTGGGCCATTGATCGGATGAAGCGCCGGCTGGAATCGCTGCGCGACGAGCCGATCGCCCTCATCAAGCAGCAGTTGATCGCCGAAGCGCAGGCCATCCTCGAGGAGGACATCGCCATGAACCGCGCCATCGGCCGCCACGGTAAGGATGTGGTCGCCGACGGGCAGACGATCCTCACCCACTGCAACGCGGGAGCGCTCGCCACCGGCGGCTACGGGACCGCGTTGGGCGTCGTGCGGGCGGCCTGGGAGGCGGGGAAGAAAATCCAGGTGGTGGCCGGGGAGACCCGACCGGTCCTTCAGGGGGCGCGCCTCACGGTCTGGGAGCTGATGCAGGACGGCATTCCCGTCACGCTCATCACCGATAGCATGGCCGGCGCCCTGATGGGCCAGGGAAAGATCCACGTCTGCGTGGTGGGCGCGGACCGCATCGCCGCCAACGGGGACGTCGCCAACAAGATCGGCACCTACAGCGTGGCGGTACTGGCCGCTGCGCACGGCATTCCCTTCTATGTTGCCGCGCCCAGTTCGACGATCGATCTCGCGATGCCCTCGGGCGACCTGATCCCCATCGAACAGCGCAATCCCCGGGAAGTCACCCATGTCCGGGGCGAGACTGCTATCGCGCCGGAGGGCGTCTCCGCCATCAATCCGGCCTTCGACGTGACGCCCGCCCGGCTGATCACCGGCATCATCACCGAAAAGGGCATTTTCAAGCCGGCTGAGCTGGCGTCCCGGATGCGCGCACTCTGATCTTTCCTTTCGCCCCCCGTTTCCGGTATCATACCGGCCTATGAGTGAGCGCACGCTGGCCATCATCAAACCCGATGCCGTCCGCCGGTTTCTCATCGGCCCCATCATCCAGCGCTATGAGCAGGCCGGCCTGATCCCGGTGGGGATGAAACTGGTCCGGTTGACCAAGGCCCAGGCCGAGGGGTTCTATTACGTCCACAAGCAGCGGCCGTTCTTCGACAGCCTGTGCACCTTCATGTCCTCGGGGCCGGTTGTGGTCCTGGCTCTGGAGGGCGAGAACGCCATCAAGAAACTGCGCGACCTGATGGGCGCCACCGACCCGGCCAAGGCCGCCGACGGCACGATCCGCAAGGTCTACGGCACGCACATCGAGCACAATGCCGTGCACGGGTCCGATTCCCCCGAGACCGCCAAGTTCGAGCTCGCCTATTTCTTCAGCGCTCTGGACTTGCCGCCACGCTGACGACGCTTCGCTCTCCTGCCCTGACGAGCCGGCATCCAGGGACGTGGCAGGCAGTCCTCGCGTGGGGTGAAAGCATGACCCCCTCCCGCCGAGTACATACCGAGTTGAGCCTGTCGAAGCCCGGCCGTCTCTTGTGGCATCTCCTCGCGGTCATATTCCTGGGCACGCTGGCGGCGTGCGCCTCAGGAGGGGCGCGGAGCCCCTCCACGCCGGCGAAGGTGATAATGCCCTCCCGGGAGGTGATCACGGGCATCCTCGAATCGGGCCGGCAGGCCTATGCCCAGGGACGCTACGAGCGGGCGATTAATCTGTTCCGTCGGGTCCAGGAAGGATACCCCCGCGCTCCGGAGCAGCCGGAAGCCACGCTGCTTCTGGCGAAAGCGCTGGAGGCCAACGGGGACACGGCCTTGGCCCTCACCGAGTATCGCCGCCTGACCGGGGACTATCCCCAATCGTCCCAGGCTCAGGTGGCCCGGACTAAAATCCCGGACCTGGAGCGCCGGCTCCCCCCCTTGCGGCCGTCCGTGTCGTCCCAAATCATCGGAACCTTCGCGCGGCTGGATGCGATCGAGACGCTGGACGACCAGAATCTGTCCCGGATTCGTCAATCGGGGGCCAACACCCTGGTGGTGAGGGTGGCCCGAAACCGCACGTCGCCCCCGTCACTCGCGGAAGGGGGCTCCGCCAAAGGCGCCTCACCCCCAGGGGAGCGATCGGAGGCCGGCGTCTATTTCAAAACCGACTGGGCCCCCGTCGTCCAGGACCGTCTGGCCGCGTTGGTCAAGCGGGCGCATGGCCAGAGCCTCCAGGTATGGGCGGCGGTGTCGGTGCGCGGAATGGATTGGATCGACCCTGCCTTGGGGTGGTCTGATTGGAGGTACAACGCTTCGACCGCCGAACTGGTTTGCGCGGAGACGTTGGACCTCATGCACCCGGCGGTCCCGGAATACCTGGTCGGCTTCTTCTCGGACCTGGCGGCCTCCGGGGTGGACGGGGTGCTGCTGCTCGCCAATCCGGCCTCCGGGCCGGGCGACGGGTTCAGTTCCCATGCCCGGCGATCGTTCGAACGCGACGTCGGCCAGCCGATCGATCCGGGCCGCCTCCAGCTCGCGCAGGCTCGGGACCGGTCCCTGGACTTCGCTCCCGAGTTCTGGCGCTGGATCGGATGGAAGCAACGGGAGCAGCTCAAAGTGGTGGAGGGGGTCATGCGGGCGGTCCGGAGGACGCACCCCGGCCTGAAAGTGGCCCTCGAGGTGCATCCTGAAGCGGTGACGAGTCCGCGCGCGGCTCTCGCCTGGTATGCGGAGGATCTCCTCGACCTCCGGCGCTATCGTATCGATTACATCGCGCTGCCCTTCTCTGCCTCGCTGGAGACGCGGATGACCCAGTTAGCCGACAGCGTGCGCGCGGGACAGTTGCTGCTGGTGGCGGACCCGGCCGAAACCAACCAGGTGCGATCCGTCTCGCTCAAGGCCGGTTCCGGCGTGATTTACAGGGAGAACTCCCAACCGTCCGGCTTGACAAACCGGGGTCGGTAATTTAGCATCCGGCGCAGTTACTCTGCTAACCATTTAGGGGATATTCATGATACCGGAAAATTTGCGCTATCATCAGGAGCATGAGTGGGTGCGGGTGGAGGGCAAGCGGGCGGTCCTGGGCATCAGCGATCACGCCCAGGAGGCGCTGGGGGACATCGTCTTCTTTCAGTTACCTCACGTGGGCGCCACAGTGAAGGCGGGCCAGGAGATCGGCGAGGTCGAGTCCACAAAAGCCACCTCCTCCATTTATACGCCGGTCAGCGGAACGGTGTCTAAGGTGAATGAGGCGCTTAACGGACAGCCTGAGCTGGCCAACAAGGACCCCTATGGCGAGGGGTGGGTGGCCGTCATTGACCTGGCGGACCCTTCTGAGGTGAACGGTCTGATGGACGCGAAGGCCTACGCCGCCTTCCTCAAGGCCGAAGCCAAATAGCCTCCCCCCACACCCTGTCCTGGGAAGACGTGAGCATGGCCGATCCCAAACACATCGTCATCATCGGAGCCGGAACGGGCGGCTATGTGGCGGCGATCCGGGCGGCGCAATTGGGCGCCCGCGTGACCCTCGTCGAGGAGGCCGTCGTAGGCGGGCTGTGCCTGAACTGGGGCTGCATTCCGAGCAAGGCCCTGCTGGCCTGCGCGGAACTGGGCCAGAAAATCAAAAAAGCGGGCGAGTTCGGGATCAACATCCCGGGCCCGGTCTCCTATGACCTGGCCCGCATGGTCGAGCGCAAGAACAAAATCGTCGCCGGCCTGGTCAAGGGGGTTCTGACCCTGCTGAAGACCTGGAACGTGGAGGTGATCGATGGGCGGGGTGTTCTGGTAGGGACCCGGACGGTCCACGTCGCGCGGCGGGATGGAACCGAGGCCGCCATCCAGGCCGGCGCGGTCATCCTGGGAACCGGCACGACGGCGCCCGCGCTCCCGAATCTGCCGCTGGACGGGACCCGGGTGATCAGCAGCCGGGAGGCCCTCGACCTGACGGCGATCCCCGAGAGCCTGTTGATTGTGGGCGGCGGGGTGGAGGGCTGCGAATTTGCCTCCCTGTTCAGCGCCCTCGGGACGAAGGTGACGATCGTCGAGATGCTGCCCCGCATCCTGCCCGGGGAGGACGAGGAGGTGTCGGCTCTGCTCGCCGCCGAATTGAAGAAGCAGGGCGTCACGGTCCTGGCCGGAACGAAGGTGGACAAGGTCACGGTGGGGCTGGAGAGCGTCACGACCACCCTGGCGACCGGAGCCGCCGTCACCACCGCCAAGGTCCTCGTGTCGGTGGGACGGAGGTTCAACACCGCGGGCTTGGGGTTGGACTCCGCGGGGGTGGCCCTCGGGCGTCGGGGGGAGATCCTCGTCAACGAGCGGATGGAAACCAATATCCCCGGCCTCTATGCGATCGGGGATGTGGTGGGGAAAGCGATGCTGGCCCACGTGGCATCCGCGCAGGGAAAGGTCGCGGTGCGCAACATCCTCGGGTTCCCGACGGTCATGCAGTACGACGTGATCCCGGCCGGCATCTTCACCTTCCCGGAGATCGGGCGCGTGGGGCTGACCGAGCAGGAGGCCAAACAGCGGGGGATGGAAATCAAGGTGGGGCGGTTCAGGCCGATCGGGCTCGGCAAGGCCCACGCCTCGGGCGAGACGACGGGCCTGATGAAGATCGTCACCGAGGCCAAGACGGGGAGGATCGTGGGAGTCCACCTGGTCGGAGCGCACGCCGCGGACCTCATTCATGAGGCGGCGGTGGCCATGCACATGGGCGCCACCGCGGAGGCCATTGCCGCCACGGTCCACGCGCACCCCACAATGCCCGAAGGCCTGATGGAGGCCGCCGAGGACGTGGAAGGGATGGCGATCCACCTTGCGCGCCGGCGCGCCGGCTAAGCCATCATGGTGCCGGCGTGACAGTTATACAGTCCCTCGCGATCAAGCTCGTGATGCTGGCCGTTGCGGTGGGGATCGTATATTGGGCCCTCCAGCAAGGGCCGGGCGCTGAGACGGACCGGTCGCTGGTTGCGGCCGTGCAGGACGGAGCGGCGGAGCGCGTTGCGAATAGTGTGGCGGCCCCTCAGCCTGGTCCTCAAAGGGAAACGGCTGCCCGGCCCGCGCACGGCGAGGGGCGGGCCGTCTCCTTGCGAGCGGGTCCCGTCAAGGCGGCGCCCCTTCTGAGCCGGCAGGCGAGGTTCCCGCTGGACCTCAATACCGCGCGGATCGAGGATATCATGACTCTGCCGGGGATTGGGGAAAAGCTGGCGCACCGCATTGTGGAATACCGGAAGAGCCATGGCGGCTTTCGCAGTGTGGAGGATCTGCGCGGGGTGAAGGGGATCGGGAAGAAACGGATGGAGCGGCTCCGCCCCCTGATCAAGACGGCGGCGGCCCATGACTGAGGTCGAGCGCCAACTGGAGCTTCTGGCCCGCGGGACCGTCGAGATCATCCAGAGGAACGAGCTCGAAGAGAAGCTGGCGGCCTCGATCAAGAATCGGAGCCCGCTGCGCGTCAAGGCCGGCTTCGACCCCACCGCCCCGGACCTGCACCTCGGGCACACCGTCCTCATTCACAAGCTGAAGCACTTCCAGGACCTCGGCCACGAGGTGATCTTCCTGATCGGCGATTTCACCGGCATGATCGGGGATCCGACCGGCGTCTCGGAGACCCGGAAGTCCCTCACGAAAGAGGAGGTGCGGGAGAACGCCAAGACCTACGAGCGCCAGATCTTCAAGATTCTCGACCCGGCCCGTACCACGCTGGATTTCAACAGCCGCTGGATGAACGCCATGACGGCCGAGCAGCTCATTCACCTGAGCGCGCATTACAGCGTGGCCCGGATGCTGGAACGCGAAGATTTCCACAAGCGCTATCACGATCAGAAGCCGATCAGCATCCATGAGTTCCTCTATCCCCTGGTCCAGGGGTACGACTCCGTGGCGCTCGAAGCGGACGTGGAGCTGGGCGGCACCGATCAGAAGTTCAATCTGCTGGTCGGGCGCGACCTGCAGCGCGCCTATGGTCAGGCGCCCCAAGTGGTGGTGACCATGCCGCTGCTGGAGGGGACCGACGGCGTGCGCAAGATGAGCAAGAGCCTGGGCAATTACATCGCCCTGGAGGACCCGCCGGGGGAGATGTTCGGAAAGATCATGTCCGTCTCGGACACGCTCATGGCTCGGTATTACGAGCTCCTTACCACCGCCGATCTGGCGGTGGTCCGCCGGCAGCATCCGATGGAGGCCAAGCTGGCGCTGGCCCAGGAGCTCGTGACCCGCTACCATGGTGAGGCCGCCGGCGCCCAGGCGCGCGGGGACTTTCTGCAGCGCTTCAGCGAGCGGGAATTTCCGGTGGAGTCAGCCGAGCGGAAGGTGCTCGCTCCGCAGTCCAACACCCTCGTCGCAATGCTGGTGGGAGCCGGCCTTGCGCCGAGCAAGGCCGAGGCCCGCCGTTTGATCGCTCAGGGCGGGGTGGAACTGGATGGAGAGAAGGTGACGAACGGCGACCGGACCATCCCCGCCGAGCCGGGGCGGGAATACCGGCTCAAGGTCGGCAAGAAGCGGTTCGCCGTCGTGCGGTTCGAATCCGGACGCTGATCGGCTCCATTATTGACTTGTCATGCAGACTGAATGATAATCACCCTACCTGTGGGGCGGGAGTAGCGCAGTGGTAGCGCAGCGGCTTCCCAAGCCGTCGGTCGCGGGTTCAAATCCCGTCTCCCGCTCCAACTTTTTCAAGCACTTCTGTCGACCTTTCCTTCCCTCCCGCTAAAGTTCTGCCCCGACCCCTCCGATAAATGGATAAGAGATTTAAGGACGAAAGGAGGCGGTTTCCATGAACCTGCTCTCCCGGACAACGCAGTTCCTCTCCCTGAGCGTCCTCTGTCTGATCTTCGCCGGTTGCGGCCTGAACGTGGCGTACTTCCAGAACGGGAAGTCCGAGGTCGATCTCACGCAGGATTACAGGGACTGTGAACAGCAGGTCATCTCCTCTTCTCACGGTCAGTATGTGCTGGTCCCGATGGCCGTCAAGCCCTGCATGGTAAAGAAGGGCTACCAGATCGTGAACGCGGACGGGGCATCATCTTCACGACCTTGACCGCCTTAGGTATCTGCTTCTGAAATCCTCAGCTACAGATGGCCGTGCTGTGCCGGCCGTTCTTGAACCAATCACTGCCGCACCTCGCTCTCAGGGAAGATTTTGATTCCGACTCTCCCCATCCTGCTGCTGAGTCTCGGTGTGGTGCTTGCCGGCCTGATTTTATGGCGGGTGCCGAAGTGGCAGGTCCGTCAGGTCGAAGACCTACAAGCCCGCCTTGGACTTGAAAACGAGGCTCGGAAGACCCTCGTCCTTATCCTGGGTGGAGCGGCCCTCATCGCCGTCCTCTATCTCAACGTGCAGACCCACCGGCTGGCCCTCGAGAGTTACACCACGGACCGATTGACCCGGGCCATCGATCAGCTAGGGGAGAAGGAACTTGAGCTCCGGTTGGGGGGAATCTACGCCCTCGAGCGGATCGCTCACGAATCGGACAGTCACCATTGGGGCGTGATGGAGGTCCTCACGGCCTACGTGCGCGAGCGGGCGCCCGGGAAAGACGGCCGCCTGGCGAAGGAGACTCAGCCGGCGCCGAAACTGGCCCCGGACATTCAAGCGGTGCTGACCGTTCTCGGACGGCGCGCGCGGAGCTATAAGAAGGGAGAAGACCAGCGGCTGGATCTGCGCGAGGTTAATCTTCGCCGTGCGAACCTCCGGAGCGGGAATCTCAAAGGGGCCATCCTCAGCGATGCCCACCTGGAGGAGGCCGCCCTCAGCGACGCGCGTTTGGACGGGGCCGTCCTCCGGGAAGCCCACCTGAAAGGGGCCGACCTCTCAGGCGCCGTTCTAAAGGAGGCCTTTCTTTCCAAAGCCCACCTGGAGGGAGCGAACCTTTCGAAGGCTCAAGTAGAGGGTGCGATCCTCAGCGGCGCCCACCTAGAAGGGGCCAACCTGACTGGCGTCACGGGCCTGACCCGGGAACAGATCGAGGCGGCGATCACCGACGAGAAGACCCGCTTCCCCGCGTTCCTCCACACGCCGGCACAGGCGACGCCGTAAGCCGGGCAAGCCAGGCGCTAGACGGCCTTCTTGACTTTGCCGCTGCGGATGCACCGGGTGCAGACCCGGATGCGGCGGGATGCTCCGTTGATGAGTGCGCGAATCGTCTGAAGGTTGGGACGAAAGAGTCGTTTGGTGCGGTTTTTGGCGTGGCTGACGTTGTTGCCGACCCCGTGTTTCTTCCCGCAGATGTCACAGACCATGGCCACGGCAGATCTCCCTTCTCATTGTGTGAGCGTAGGCTGCATGCTACCACACCCTGGTTTTTCTTGACAAGCGCTCCACCTAGCAGGTGTTTCTTGACTAAGCTTGGTGTAAAATTCGGCCCTGATGGACCGTCTCCAGGAGATCATTCAGGTGATCGCCCGCCCGCTGGAGTTTGCCGCCCGCAGCGGGCCGGCCGGCGTGATGGCGATCAAGGACCTCGGCGGTTTCGTCTCCAAGCAGGTGACGGGCGCGCTGGGACAGGCGGTGCATGCCCCCGCCGTCGAGGCGGACCTGCTCCATCTCTTACAGCTCTTCTCCGACTACGAAAAACTCGACCCCGTCCTTCGCCTTCAGCGAATCGCCGAAGCCCGTGCGCTGCTGAATCGCCTTCACGGAACTGTGGAGCCCCGGCCCGGGCCTTCGGTGCCGGTCTACCGCCTGTGGGAATATCCGATCCAGTACGTGCGCGGCGTCGGGCCCAAGAAGGCTGAGGTGCTGGCCCGTGCGGGGATTCGCACCGTGGAGGACGCCGTCTGGTCGCTCCCGTGGCGCTATGAGGACCGGACCCAGGTGCGATCCATCGGAAGTCTCGTCCCCGGTCAGTCCGCCGTCGTGGCGGCCGAGGTCCAGGCGGCCGCCCTCAAGGTGACCGCTCACCAACGCAAGAAGCTGGTCGAGGTGACGGTCTCGGACCGGACCGGAGACCTGCACCTCATCTGGTTCAACCAGGCGTATCTGGCGGAGACCTTCCAGACCGGCCAGCGCCTGATGCTCTACGGGCTGGTCAAGCCGCGGAACGGGAAGTGGACGCAGCTGCAGATGGAGAACCCGGTCTTCGAGATCCTCGATGCCCCTCACCCTAGCCCTCTCCCCGGCGGGGAGAGGGAAATCCTCGACCTCACTCATATGGGCCGCATCGTGCCGATCTATCACGGCCGGGAAACCAAGCAGCGGTTGATGGTCAGCGACCGGATGCGCGCCGTCATGAAGGTCCTTGTGGATCAATACGCCGACGGCGCGGTGGACCCCTTGCCCGCGGAGATCCGCCGCCGCCGGCGTCTCGTCACGTTCGGCGAGGCGATCCGGGGAGCGCACTTTCCGGCCCCAATCGCCAATCTGGAGGAACTCAACAGCGGTCGAACGCCGGCGCATCGGCGGCTGGCTTTCGAGGATTTTCTTCTCCTCGAACTGGCGCTCGGCCAGAAACGCGAAGAGGTCACGAAGGAATCGCGCATCCTGAAGTACGACCTTGAATCCCCCTTGCCGCAGCGCCTGTTGAACGTCCTGCCGTTCCGTCTCACGGCGGCGCAGGCCCGCGTCCTGGAACAGATCCACCGAGACCTCGCGGGACCTCATCCTATGAATCGGTTGATCCAGGGGGATGTGGGCTGCGGCAAGACGGTCGTGGCGCTGCTGGCGATGCTGGCTGCGGTGGGCTCCGGGTATCAGGCGGCCCTCATGGCTCCCACCGAGATCCTGGCTGAGCAGCATTACCTGACCCTGCAACACTACCTTGAATCACTTGCGGTGTCGGTCATCCTTCTCGTCGGCGGGCGGGGCGGGAAGAAACGCGCGGAGACGCTGGCGGCCATCGCCGACGGGGGGGCCAAGATTGTGGTCGGCACCCACGCGCTGATTCAGCAGGGGGTCCGGTTCCGGCAGCTCGGGTTGGCCGTCATCGACGAACAGCACAAGTTCGGAGTCCTCCAGCGGGCGACACTCAAGGAGAAGGGCTATACGCCGGATGTCCTGGTCATGACCGCGACGCCCATCCCGCGGACCCTGGCGCTGACGGTCTACGGCGATCTGGACCTGTCTGTCATCGATGCGATGCCGCCGGGCCGGACGCCGATCCGGACCCTCTTGTTCACCGAGGGCCATAGGGCGCTGGCCTACCGCCTGGTGGAGGAGGAGCTCGCCCTCGGGCGACAGGCCTATACCGTGTATCCTCTGGTGGAGGACTCGGAGAAGGTGGACCTGCAGGCCGCGATCACAGGCGCCGCGCGGCTGCAGCGCGAGGTGTTCCCCCGGCGGACCGTCGGGCTGATCCATGGCCGCATGAAGACCGGCGAGAAGGAGCGCGTGATGGCGGCCTTCAAAGGAGGCGACATCCAGGTCTTGGTGGCCACGTCGGTCATCGAGGTGGGCATTGACGTCGCCAACGCCACCGTGATGCTGGTAGAGCACGCCGACCGGTTCGGCCTCGCCCAACTCCACCAGCTTCGGGGCCGTGTGGGCCGCGGCCCCCATCAGTCCTATTGCTTCCTGATGAGCCCGAGCCGCCTTTCGGAGGAAGGGCGGCAGCGCCTGGAGGCGCTGGTCAAGAGCCACGACGGCTTCGTCATCGCCGAGGAGGACATGCGCATCCGAGGGCCGGGCGAGTTCTTCGGGACCCGGCAATGGGGGCCGGCCGATCTCCGGGTGGCCAACCTGATACGGGATGCGAAGATTCTGGAAGAGGCCAGAGAGGAGGCGGCGCTGGTGCTCCAACGGGACCCCGCACTCGCCCGCGCTGACCATGGAGAACTCCGGGCGGCCCTGCTCAGACGGTGGGGACAGAAACTGGACCTGGCTTCCATTTCGTGAGGCGCCCATGATTCCGCAATTCCGCCGCATCAAAAACGATCTGCGAACCGGCTGGGCCCTGATGCGTCGCGGGTCCGCCGAGGCCGTGAACCGGTCCCTGGAGGAAGTCGAGCTCCTGAAGCTGAAGTTCAGGCTATACAAGGTCGAGGACCAGATCAGGGAGCTCTTCCGCGCGGCCGGCGAGCGCGCCTTTCAATTGATCGAACGGGGCGCGGGTAGCGTGATGGAGGACAAGGAGCTGACGCGGCTCTTCAAGGAGGTCGAACAGCTCAAGCAGGAAGAAACCCGCATCCGTTTCGAAATGGATCAGGTGAAGGAATGAGGGCGGGCGCGTGATGCCGGTTTATGCGGGCATCGACATCGGGACGCTGACCCTCCGTCTGCTGATCGCGCGGATCGAGGCTGACGGGACCCTTCATGAGCTGGCCGCCGAGCGGCGCATCGTGCGTCTGGGGGAGAGCCTCCACCCGAGCCGGCGGCTGCAGCCGGCGCCGATGGCCCGCGCCCTCGACACGATTGTCGAGTGGATGCCGGTGATCGCGCGCGCCGGCGCGGACGAGGTGGTCGCGGTCGCCACCAGCGCGGTTCGGGACGCCGTCAACCGCGACGAATTTCTAGCCGAAATCAAGCGGGTGACCGGGCTGGAGGTGGAGGTCCTCGCCGGAGAAGAGGAGGCGCGGCGCGCGCTGTTGGGCATTCGGTCCGGGCTGCCTCCCGGCGTGGACCGATTCGTCGCTTTGGACATCGGAGGCGGCAGCACGGAGTTCATCAAGGTCTTGCCGCCGGTGCCGCCCGAGATCATCTCGATCAACGAAGGGGTCGTCCGGCTGACCGAAGAGTGCCTCCGGACCGATCCCGTCACGAGGGACGAAGTGGCCGCGGCGCGGGTGCGTATCCGGAAGCATCTTCACGCCGTCGAGGGGAAGCTGGGGTCTCTGGCGGGGTACCGTCTCGTCGGGACGGCCGGGACCGTCACGACCCTCGCGGCCATGGAGCAGCGCCTCGAAGTCTATGCCCCGCTGCGCATCCACAACTATCGTCTCGCCCGTGCCAGCGTCCTGCGGATCCTCACGGAGCTGATTTCCAAGACCCATGCCGAGCGGCGGGCACTGCCCGGTCTGGAGCCCGGCCGGGAGGACCTTATTCTCGCCGGCACCTTGATCCTCTCCGAGAGCATGGAGCGGTTCGGCGTTGCCGAGTGCTTGGTCAGCGACTACGGCCTTCGCGAGGGCGTGCTCATCGATCGCTGGCAGAAATCCCTTTCCAGGACCGCTTCGTGAGCCCCCAGGCCTGGCGCAAGGGCGTCACTCCCTATCAGTGGTTGGTCCTCCTTGTCGCCTGGCTCGGGTGGGTCTTCGATGCCATGGATGCCATGATCTATGCGCTCGTCCTCCATCCGGCCTTGCACGACCTGCTCCAGGCCGCCTCGGGAGGCGCGCCGGTAGCCGACGGGGACATCGGCTGGTACGGCGGGATCATCTTCTCAATTTTTCTGATCGGCTGGGCAGTCGGGGGCGTGCTGTTCGGGGTGGTGGCCGACTATGTGGGGCGGACCAAGACCTTGATCATAACGATTCTGATCTACGCCGTGTTCACGGGGCTGGCGGCGCTGTCGCAGGACTGGTGGCACCTGGCGATTTACCGGTTCCTGACGGCGCTGGGCGTCGGGGGAGAATGGGCGGCCGGCGCATCGCTGGTGGCGGAGGTCTGGCCCGAAGAAAAGCGCGCCAAGGCGGCCGGCGTTCTGCAGTCCGCCTGGGCGGCGGGCTTCTTCCTCGCCGCCGCCTTCTATCTGCTACTGCGGGGATACAGTTGGCGGGTGCTCTTTGTCGTGGGGGTCGCGCCGGCCATTGTGGCGCTGTTGGTCCGGCTGTGGGTGAAGGAGCCGGAGCGGTGGGTGAAGGCGCATGCGGTGGAGCTCCAGGCCGGGGCGGTCCACCGCGTGAAGATTCCGGAGCTCTTCCATGGCGAGCTGCGCCGGTCCACGGTGGTGGGGTCCGTGCTGGCCTTCGTGGCGGTGTTCGGGCTCTGGGGGGCGACCAATTGGACGCCGACCCTCATCCGGGCCCTGCCGGACATGCAGGGCGTGCAGGGGCCCGAGTTAAAAAGCTACGTCGTCTATGCGACCATGATGCTCAACGTCGGGGCCCTGATCGGCTATCTCAGCTTCGGGCCGCTGGCCGACCGCTTCGGGCGCCGGCCCATCTTCGCGCTGATGTGCACGGGCAGTCTCGCGATGGTGCCGATCACCTTCTTGACCCCCCACGCCTACGGGGACGTCCTCCTCCTGCTGCCGTTGCTGGGCTTTTTCAACAACGGCATCTTCAGCGGCTTTCCCATCTACCTTCCGGAACTCTACCCCACGCGCATCCGCGCGACCGGCGCCGGCTTCTGCTTCAACGCCGGGCGCGTGCTCGCCTCCACGGGGCCTTTCCTGACGGGAATCCTGGTGACCTCTCTGGGCAGTTTCGGGCGCGCGGCGAGCGCGATCGCACTGGTCTATCTGGTGGGTCTGGCGGTTCTGCCCTTCGCGCCGGAGACGCGGGGGCGGCCCCTGCCGGACTGAGGGACGTTTAAATCCGTCCCTTCGTGCGTTCCCCTTTGCGGTGGGGCCGGCCGAGCAGGAACACCGCAAACTCCCGCGCGCCTCGCATGCGCTGCTCCATCGGCCCCTTTTTGATCTGTTCGTCGCTCAGGTGCTGCTCGAACTTCTCCAGGGCCTGTCCCATGAACTCCTCGAAGAGGGAATTCTCGAATAGCGTCCTCATGTCAGTCTCCCCGTTGAGGGCTAGGCGATCATGAATGAAGTTAACTTAAAGCTGAACTTTATGGCCTTGGTCTGAACTCATTGATAGAAATGACGCGGCCACCTCCAAAAGTGACCTCCACGATCCAGTCGCCGCTCGAATAGACGAAACGATTCGCGCCGAAGATGGGCCACGTGGGAAAGGGAACCCCGAACGATTGGGATCCTATGAGGGTGAATTGGGGAAGACCCGCACGGCTGAGGACTTCTGCTTCCGACATTCCCACCGAGAGCATGCGGATCACCTGAAAGGGTATCTCGCCGACAGGAGCCCTCATCTCCAGCCGCGGAGGCGGGGGGGCACTTTGGACGTTGATCGTGATATTAATCGGGGGCAATGCCAGCTGAACCTGAGGCTCGGAGGGTTTGCGTTCTTCCTTCTGCTCTACGGTTCTCTTCACGTAGCCCAGCTCGGATTGAGGCGTGTATTCCTTGCAGCCGGTCAGCTTCATCCTATTGGTGAAGACCTCCGTCCCATCCACACTTGTGCAGATCCACACCTCGGTATCGGCAATCGCAGGGCCATTGAAGAGAAACAGAGGGGCCAGTAAGACGACCGGAAGGATGGTGCGGACAGGAGTCATGAAATGGATCCTAGGTTCCGCCGCTAGGATCAGATGATATATCCTCGAAGTACTCTACGCAACCCTTGAAATCATCCCTCCCCGATGTTCTCGCTCCACACCTCGGGATGGGCCGTGATGTAGTCGGCCAGTAGAGAGGTGCAGACGGGGGAGTTGAGGTCGATCACTTCCACCCCGTGTTCCAGCAGCCAGGCGAGGCCGCCGGGAAAGTTGACCGACTCGCCGACCACCACCGTCCCGATCTTGAACTGGCGCACGAGGCCGCTGCAATACCAGCAGGGGGCGAGCGTGGTGACCAGGATCGTGTCGCGGTAGCTGCGCTGTCGCCCGGCCCTCCGGAACGCGTCGGTCTCGGCGTGCGCCGAAGGGTCTCCCTGCTGGACGCGGCGGTTGTGACCGCCTCCGAGCAGGGTGCCTTGCCTGGTGAAGAGGGCGGCCCCGATGGGAATGCCGCCCTCCGCCAGCCCTTGCTTGGCTTCTGCGATCGCCGCTTGCAGCAGGGCGTAATAATCGAGACCTTGCTTCATGCCTCTCCTCCGAGTGAGGCCGGCGCGGTGTTGGGGTTTGGGGTTAGCCGGCGACTCACGTCCCATATCGGCGGGAGGACCGGGACTGATAAGGCGAAGGGAACGGATCAAGCTCCATTTCCCGCGTTGCCCGTCGTTCCTGGTGTCCGTGGTGGATTTTTGTGTGCGGCTTGGGGTATGGTCTGCCCATGCTGGGGACGGTCGGCATGGTGGTCGTCTGGGGTCTCTTGGAAGCGGGAGGCCAGGCCCCTCGTATTCCCGGGGAGGGCCTCTTGGTCCTGACCGGCCTGGACCGGGTGCCGACGGCCTCCGAGCTGATCGTCGAGACGCTCAAGATGGATCAGGCGATCCGGACTCTGGAGCGGCAGACGCAACAGTTTGAAACCGATCAGCGGTGCCGGCGCAATCCTGAGCAGTGCCCGCCCTTGATCGAGAACCAGGTTCGACCGCAGCCGGAACCGGACTCGGGCGGAGGGGTGATCATCATTGAAGGCGCCCCGGCCGATGGCGCCCCTTCCGACTCTTCCGGCCCTCCCGCGCCATAACGAGACTTCCCGCATCCGCATCATTGGAAATCAGGCCCTCGGTAGAGGCGAGGGTCAGGCAGGCCGGCCGCCGTCCACCCATTCGATCAGCACGATCTCCGGGGGACAACTCCATCGCACCGGCAGGAGCGACCATCCCAGCCCCCGATTCACGTACAGACGGTGGCCGTTATGAGCGTGATGGCCGTCGGCCCGACCGGCGCAGCCGTAAGGCAGCCAGAAAGGCGTGATCCCGGGAGGCCGCCATTGGCCTCCGTGGCTGTGCCCGCACAGGACCATGTCAACCGCGTGCGTGGACTCGAGGAGGTCGAGCACGACGGGGGCATGCGCGAGCAGAATGGTAAACCGGCCCGGGGTTCGGAGCGGAATACAGCCGAGGTCCGCGCGGTGCAAAGAGGGGTCGTCCAGGCCGACGATGCCGAGCTCTCCAGAGTCCAGCGGGACGACGGTGACCTGGTTGATCAGGAGATGAAGCTGGTGTCGATCCGCCAGCTCCGCAAAACGGTCCAACGGAACGCCGCAATGATGGTCGTGGTTGCCTAGCGTCAGATAGACGGGGGCCAGGCTGCGAAGGCTCGACAGGAATCGGAAGAGATGGGGAAGCCCCTCCGGCAAGGTCAGCATGTCGCCGGTGACAAAGATCCAGTCCGGCTTCAGGCCTGCGATAGTGGCGAGGATCTCGTCGTGACGGGGGAGGAACCGGTCCAGATGCAGGTCGCTGAGGTGCACGGCTCGCTTCCCGCCCATCGGCGCATGCTCGCATTGGATGCGGGTGACGGTGGCCGAGGCCAGGCCGTACTCGAACCGGGGGAATCGAGTGAAAAGACGATGAAGGGGAATACAGAGCGTGTGGGCGATGCTGAACTGCGCTCTTCTGTACCAGGGTAACTTGTGGGGATTCACGGGGCTTGTTTCTTTAATACCATACATCTCGGCAGGGGGGAAGGGGTCCTTGAGGACGTTGACGTTACGCCGTGCCGGCTAGCCGGCAATGTCCGAAATTTTCGCCCGCGCCTATCCCAGCCGGTCGGGCCGCCAGCTCAGACCGAGGTTGAGGATGCGCTGCAGGAGCGGCTGGTAGGGCAGGCCGGCTCGTTCCGCCGAGTCGGCGAAATCCTCGCCGCGCGCGATCTGGGGGTTGGGGTTCGCCTCCAGCACGTACACCTTCCCGGTCGCGTCCAGACGGAGATCCATGCGGGCGTAGCCGCTGAGACCGAGGACCCGGTAGACCCGCTTCGCGATGTGCTGGATGATCGCGGGCATGCCATCGGGAAGACCCTTGGCCTCCCCGGAGGTGATGCCGTACTTGGCCTGATACTTGCGGCTCCACTTGACCCGCTCGGTGGCGATGCGCCGGGCCTCCTCGGGCATCTTGGTCAAATCCAGCTCCCACACCGGAAACACTTTGAGCTGGCTGTTGCCCATGACGCCCACGTACAGCTCGCGGCCTTCGATGTACCGCTCGACGATGGCGCCGGTCCCCACGCTCTTGTGAATGAAGGCCACCCGCTCCCGGAGCCGGTCGTCGTCCTCGACGATCGAGGCCTGGGAAATGCCATTCGAGGCTTCCTCCGAAACCGATTTCACGATCAGCGGGAAGGTCAGACGCTTCGGTCGCTTGACCTTGCGTCCGATGGGAAAGACGGCGAACTCGGGAAAGGGGATGCGGTGAAAGGACAGGATCTGCTTGGACAGGCCCTTGTCGCGGGCCAGCATCAGGCCGCGCGGATTGCAGCCGGTGTAGGGGATTCGGAGGAGTTCCAGGTAGGACACGACGTTTTGATCGTACACGGAGACGCCGTCGAAGTCCTCAAGGAGATTGAACGTGATGTGCGGCTTCCAGTCATCGAGGGCCTTCCGGATCACCCCCAGGTCGTTGGCCACGCCCAGGGCCTGCACCTCATGCCCCATCTCGCGCAGCGCGGTGACGACGTCGTACTCCGTTTTCCACTCCGCCGCCTTCAGGTCGGCGCCGCCGGGATCCTCCGGCGGGATCAGGTTCTCGGACATCAAGGCCATCACGCGGAGCTTCTTCATAGGGCGACCCGGTGGCGACCGCTCTGGAGGTAGTTCATCGTCTGCACCGTGAGGAGCACCGTGAAGTCCAACCTTGCCTGGTCCTCCGGCACAGCCAGCCGCAGGTTGAGCTCCCGGCAGCGCCCGATCATGTTCCCCAGAACCTGGTCGATGGTGTACTGGTACTCGCCCGTCCAGGCCGCCACCTTCCGGCGGACTTCCTTGCGGAGGCGGCTCAGAAAGCGCGCCGCAGTCATGTTGGTCGCGAACTGGGGGGCGTTGGAGAACAGCCGCCTGAGGTCCCGGTCGTAGAAGTGCGGGTGCTTGTGGCCGTAGCGCTCCCGTTTCACCCGGTAGTGCTCCCGGAGGGTCTTCCTCAGCCGCGGGAGGGGATCGACCTTTCGTTTGGCGGTGACCGGCGGGGGGGTGCCGGCGATCTCGTGCATGAGGGCGTCCATGTACTCGAGTTTGTTGAGCGCGGCCCAGTCCGCATAGCGCTCCCGCCACAGGGAGCCGGGATTCAGCCAGACGGCGAAGGTCTCGGCGAAATCCTCATCCGGGTGGCTTTGCGCGTACCACATGTCGAGGTGCAGGACGTAGCTCTTGCTGTAGGGTTTCGGTGTGTAGTAGTCGGGATAGGGTTCGGACGACTTGCCGAACATCCGCTGCCGGCGACGGCGCCGCCGGAGCAGGTACGCATTCTCGATGGCGTGCCCGGTTTCGTGGCGGAGGATGCGCATGCACCACTCCGGGGTCCCGCCTTCGACCTCGAGCATTTGATTGAGTTCCAGCCGCGCCAGGCGTGGGTGGGCCATGTAGAAGGGGATGGCGATCCCGGGGATGCCGTCGGGGGTGAACCAGTCGTCCGAGAGCCAGAAGTGCGGCCGGAAGAGGAGACTGTGGGTCTTCAGCTCCTCGTTGAGTTGCTGGATCTGGCCCGCCAGATGGCTGCCCTCAATCCGAAGGGGCAGATCGCACAGCCTCAGGTTGAGGAGTTTGTCGTCGGGCCACGTCACCCATTCGGGTTCCGGGGCTGGGTTGGGTACGGGCATGTCACTCATAGTGATCACATTCTTTTCGGCATGTTGACCCCTTAAGCTTAAGTAATGGCCATCAATTTCACAAGTCAAATGCACAATGGACGAGCCGAGGGGCTGGAAGGATTGGATGGGAGGTGCGACATTTTACTGGACAACTCGGGCCCGGATTGCGGTATAGTCGCCACTCTGTGGCCAGCAACTGGACCTCACCCAGTCTTCGCGTGAGAGAGGAGTGACGCAGATGAAATTCCTTGCCGTGCATCCTAGTCCGCTCATGTTCACAAAGATCTATCTGCGGTTGGAGCCTCTTGGACTCGAGCTGGTGACGCAGGTGGTCCGGCAGGCCGGTCATGAGGTCCGCTTGCTCGATCTTCAGGTAGAATCCCATAAAGCATATTTCAGGATCGTGGACGACTGGAAACCCGACGTCGTCGCCTTCTCGTGCAATTATCTCGCCAATGTGCCGGAGATCATCGACCTCGCCAAGCGGACCAAAGAAAAGCTTCGGACGAGTTTCATCGTCGTCGGGGGGCACAGCGCGTCTTTCATCGCCCAGGAATTTCTCGAGCACGGGGCGGGGGCCATCGACTGCATCCTCAAGGGCGAAGGCGAAGCCGCCGTGGGGGAGCTCCTTCTGGCTATTGAACACGATCGGCAGGCGATTCTGAAGGTGCCGGGTGCCGTGACCCTCCGCGGCGAAGGCCCCCCACCTTCCTTTGTGAAGAGTCTGGACGATCTCCGGCCGGCCCGCGACCTTCTGCGCCACCGGCGCAAGTACTTCATCGGGAGCCTGGACCCCTGCGCCTCGATCGAGTTCACACGCGGCTGCCCCTGGGATTGCTCCTTCTGCAGCGCCTGGACGTTTTACGGCCGCAGTTACCGCGTGGTCAGCCCTGACAAGGCGGTTGAGGATGTGGCGAGCATCAAAGAGCCGGGCATTTTCATCGTGGACGATGTGGCGTTCATCCAGTCCAAGCATGGCTTCGAGATCGGCGAAGCCATCGCGCGGAAAGGCATCAAGAAGAAATATTACCTGGAAACCCGGGGCGATGTGCTGCTCCGCAACAAGGAGGTTTTCCAATTCTGGAAGACCATCGGTCTTGAGTACGTGTTCATCGGCCTGGAGGCCATTGATGAAGAAGGCCTGATCAAGCACCGCAAGCGGATCAGCCTCGGCAAGAATTTCGAAGCGCTCGAATTCGCCCGATCGCTGGGGGTTAGCGTCGCCATCAACCTGATTGCGGACCCCGACTGGGACAGGAAACGATTCGAGGTCGTCCGCCAGTGGTGCCTGGAGATCCCGGAGATCGTCAACATCAGCGTCAACACTCCTTATCCGGGAACGGAGACCTGGCACACGGAATCGCGCAAGGTCCAGACTCGCGACTACCGACTCTACGACATTCAACATGCGGTGCTTCCCACGACCCTGCCCCTGCACGAGTTTTATGAGGAGCTCGTTAAGACCCAGCAAATCGTAAACAAGAAGTGCCTCGGTTGGGGGGCGTTCAAAGGTTCGGCTAGACTTGCCGCAAGGCTTTTGCTGCGAGGGCAGACAAACTTCGTCAAAATGCTCTGGAAGTTCAACAGCGTGTTCAATCCGAAGTTACAGCTTGCCGACCATGAACGGCCGGTCAAATACGAGATGAAACTGCCGCCTCCTGCTCAGGAAACGGTCAAGCCGCAAATCCTTTACATCCACCACGCGCCAGGGCGCCAGGGACGAGCCATCGATGAGTCCACGGAACAGTTCGTGGACGAAACCCGCATGGGGACAAGCGCGTAAGGCCGGCCGGGCGCCGATGTCCGGGTCTGCGTGGACCCACGGCCCAGGGCATTCCGCAGGAGAAGTCAGAGAGTCTTGGCCGGGCCGCTCGTCTTCCGCATGAGGATTTCGGCGGACCCGGGGACCAGGAGATGCAGGATCGGTCCGATCTCCTTGTACCCGTGGCGGTCGTAAAATCGCCGGCCCTGGTGATTGAAGTCGGAGACGCACACGAAGAGGTTCTTGCTTCGCCGGAACACCACCTCCTCCAGGTAGCCCAGGAGCGCTCCTCCATGTCCTCGGCCTTGGGCGGAAGCGGCCACGGCCAGGAGCTCCAGATAGTCGCCGAACAGGAACCGTTGGCGCAGGACTCCCACGCCGGCGACGGTCCCGTCGGCTTCGATGACGAACGCCTCCCGTCCTTCCAACGTCATGGCGAATAGGCGCTTCCAGTCGGAGGGGGTGTAACCCAGTTTTCTCCAGGGGTCTAGCTCACCCAGGAAGCGGACCACCGAGTCAAAATCGTCCGGCTTATACGGCCTAATGGATGCGTTCGTTGGGGCCATGGGCAGTTATGTCGGGGCATTGGTCCAGCAACTCGGTGACGGTCACCGGCTGAAGGCCCTTTTTTACAATCAATTCTTGAGACAGGTCCTCCACCACCGCGCGGGTGTGCGGGCCCTTGCCATTGGCGTGGAAGACGATGATGCTCCCGTTGCGGACCCTCGCGCGAAGGTCCTCGAGCATCTGGGGCTGAGAGAGACGGGGATCCGGATCCCCCGAGACGACGTTCCAAAGAATAAACCGCAGGCCCAGCTCTCGTGCGATCTCCACGGTGGTATCATCGTACTCTCCGAACGGTGGTCGAAACAGTGACCCGCGGTGGCCGAAGCGTTCCTGGAGCAACTGGACCGGCCTCCTGATCTCGGCTCGCTGACGGTCTGCGTCCAGCGCCGGGAGGTGGGCGTGGACCTGTCCGTGCGTGCCGATCTCAAAGAAGGGCACGGCCAGGAGCGCCCTGACCTCGGCTTCGTGGGTCGCGATCCACCGGCCCGACAAAAAGAAGGTGGCGGGGAGGCGTCGCTCGACCAGCATCTGAATCAGGGGCCCGTCATACCCCGTGCCTTCCCGAACCGGACACATGTCGAAGGTCAAGGCCACCGCTTTGCAGTTCGCCGGGCCGGACCGGATCACCTGAGCGGCTCCGTCCCCGGGCGGAAGGACCGCACTGACCAGAAGCACGCACAAGGCAAGCTTGGTCTTCACAATATTGGGCCACATGTCAATTTAGTATATCGCACTTTCGAATTTCTAGAGGGGTAGTGTTACTTCAAAAACATGAGCCCCAGCGCGATCAGCGCCAGCACCACGGCGAAGATCGAGGCCCACAGCATCAGCATGAACGCCTTTTCCAGCTTCACCACCTGAATCGTCAACTGCTCGATGAGCTGCAACTGGGATTCGATGCGCTGCTCCAGATCGAACAGGCGCATGGCCGCATCATCGAGGTCGGTCTTCTCCCGCTGGTGTTCTTTCTTCAAGGTTCTGACGGTGGAGATAATTTCCGGGATGCTGGGAACGAACAGACTGAAGAGCAGTTTCCAGGGAATGAGCATGATTACAGCTTTGCGAGCTTCTTCACCAGTTCGCGCTCGTCGGATTCGGTTGTCACTTCGCCGTTCAGGCGGGCGTCGCGCAGACGGTCCAGGATCTTTCTATAGAGCGGCCCGGGCTTGAGGCCCAGGGCCTTGAGATCGGTGCCCGTCAGCGCCGGCTTCACGTGCCGGTAGGCGGTCAAGTGGGCGGAGATCTGCCGCTTGACGGCCTCCGATTTGGTTTTGGCCATGAGGAGCAGAAGTGTCTCGTCGGTCAGGCCAGCCAGTGCCCGGTAGGTTTCGGCCGGCTGGGGTGGTGGTCGTTTTGCCAGCCGCCGGAGAATGGCGTTTGAGGTGAAGCGGCCGGCTCTGATTTTTTCCGCCTCTCGCTCCGGAAACCGGAGCCGCGTCAGGGTCTCCTCGACGGCCTTCGTCGGGACGACATCCATGAGCGCCATGAAATAGACCAGCCAGGGGTCCATCTTAGTGGGAGGGGGATGGGGCCAGTTCAACGAAGCGATCTTGTACCAGCCCTGGGCATCCTCGACGGATTTGAGGAGCGCCGCCAGCCTGGGCGACCACTTGAGGCTCGGATGGATGAACTTGAGCAGATCAAGATCCGCTAGGCGCGCGATGGCTTTGCGCGGCTCGTCCTCGGAGAACAGGAGGATGAGTTCT
>JBGPTH010000023.1:0-40451 GCA_041490525.1 Nitrospiria bacterium | reverse complement strand
GGGTGCTCGATGACCGTGGTGCGCTTCCGCGGCCTGGGTATCGTGATATCCACCACCTCGGCGATTTCGGCCTCAGGCCCTCTCGTCATCAATAAGATTTTGTCCGACAGCAAGATCGCCTCATCCACGTCATGCGTCACCATGAAGACCGTATTCCTGGTCCGCATCCAGATGCTGACCAGCTCCTCCTGAATCACCCCCCGGGTCAGGGCGTCGATCTGCGCGAACGGCTCGTCGAGCAGCAGGACTTTGGGCTCGACCGAAAAGGCACGGGCCAACCCGACCCGCTGCCGCATACCGCCGGACAGCATGGCGGGCCGCTTGGACTCCGAGCCGGTCAGCCCCACCATCTCGACATACTTGGCGACGCACTGATGCACGTCGGCCGCGTTCCAGTGGGGATGCGCCGCCTTCACCGCAACCCTGACGTTTTCATACACCGACATCCACGGCATCAGTGCGAAGTTCTGAAACACGACCATTCGGTCGAGCCCCGGCGCGTCGATTTCTTTGCCGTCCAGGATGATGCCGCCAGACGACGGGCGTTCCAGTCCGGCGATGATGTTCAGCAGCGTGCTCTTGCCGCAGCCCGAATGCCCCACGACCGTCACGAAGGTCCCTTGCTCAATCTGGAAGAACACGTCCTTGAAGATGCACTGCATCCCCACGCCGGTCGGATCCGGAAAATACTTGGTGACGTTCGAGATTTCAAGAAACGCGCCCATGGAGTCCCCTATTCGGTGTAGGCAATGGCTTTCGCCAGCCGATTGAAGCCCAGGTCCAGGACCAGCCCGACGCACCCGATCACCAGGATGGCGAAGATGACGCGGGTCAGCGACAGGTTGTTCCATTCATTCCACACGAAATACCCGATCCCGGTTCCCCCGACCAGCATCTCCGCGGCCACCACGGCGATCCAGGCGCTGCCGATGGAGATGCGCAGCCCGGCCACGATCGTCGGCGCCGCCGCCGGCAGGACCACCTTGAAAAACCGTCCCCACCAGGACAACTGGAGCAGTGCCGCCACGTTTAGGTAGTCCCGCCTGATCGAGCTGACCCCGAAGGCGGTGTTGGCCAGCGTCGGCCAGAGCGTGGACATAAAAATCACCAGGATCATCGCCCCGGTCGAGTCCTTGATCGTATAGAGAAAGAGGGGCATCCAGGCCAGGGGCGAAATCGGCTTGAGGATCTGGATATAGGGATTGACCGCCTTGAGCAGAATGGGGTTGAGCCCCAAGACCACGCCCGCGAAGATGGCGACCACGGAAGCCGCCCCGTAGCCGATGGCCACCCGGCCCAGGCTGGACAGCACTTGCAGACCGATGCCCTTATCGTTCGGTCCTCTGTCGTAGAAGGGCTCGGACAGCATCTCCACGGTCACCTTGCCGACCGCCCCCGGTCCCGGCAAACCCTGCGTGCGCCCTCCGACAGACGGCGTCGACGCCAGTTGCCAGACGGTCAAGCCGCCGAGGAGCAGCAACGACGACAGCACGGTGACCCGGACCGTTTCATTCGCGACCGGTAATAATAATGATCCGTTCATGAGTCCCTCCCTTCCGGTCAGGTGCGCCGGATCGCAAAGCTCTTAATGTACTCTTCCGGCTGCTCCGGGTCGAACACCTTGCCGTCCGCAAATTTATGCTTCTTCATATTTTCCTTCGGCGCCTTCTGCCCCATGGCCTGCATAACTTCCCGGCAACTCGACGTGAGATACACCTCCTCCGCGATCTGTTTGTAATTCACCTCCCCTTTCACGTATCCCCACCGCTTCATCTGGGTCAGGATCCAGATCGCCATGGAATGCCAGGGGAAGGGGTCGAAATCGATCCGGTCAGGGACCTTTCTGATATTGCCCAGCCCGTCCGGAAATTCGCCGGTCAAAATCTGCTCCAGCACCTCCTCCGGCTGGTTGAGATAGTTCTTGGGCGCGATGGCCTTCGCGATGGCCTTGCGATTGGTTTTGTCGGCGGCGTGCGCGGTTGAGTCAATGATGGCTTTCAGGAGCGCCTTGAAGCTGTTCGGGGCGGCCGTCGCGAACTCCTTCGAACAGGAAAAGGCACAGCACGGGTGCCCATCCCAAATGTCCTTGGAGAGCATATAGATGAACCCAAAACCCTCGTACACCGCCCGTTGATTGAAGGGGTCGGGCCCGAGATACCCGTCCAGGTTGTTGGCTCTCAAGTTTGCCACCATTTCAGGGGGCGGCAGGACACGGATCTGCACATCCTTGTCCGGGTCCACGCCCCCTTCCGCCAGGAAATAGCGCAACAGAAAGTTGTGCATCGAGTAGTCGAACGGGACCGCAAACTTGAAGCCCGTCATCTCCTTGGCCGTTTTCACCCCCTTGTGCTTGAGATGAAGCGTGATGGCCTGCCCATTGATGTTCTCGATTGCCGGCATCAGGAAAGGGGCCGATTGGGAGCCGACCCCCATCGAGATGGCTAGGGGCATCGGGGTCAGCATGTGCGTCGCGTCGGTCTGCTTGTTCAGGGCAAGATCCCTGATCATCGCCCACCCCGAGGCTTTGAGGACTTCGACGTTGAGGCCGTGCTTTTTATAGAAGCCCAGTGGTTCAGCCATGATCAACGGGGTCGCGCAGGTGATCGGGATGAACCCGACCTTGAGATCGGTCTTTTCGGGTTTCCCCGCGGCGTCCAGCGCCCACGTCTTTGCCTGGGACAGGGGGAACACATTCCCGATGATCGCAAGCGCCGTGGCACTGCCGACCAGCTTGAAGAAATCCCGCCGGGTCGTCCCTCGCCCTTCGAAGATGCCGTGGAGCACGGCGGTTTCGACCGCCTCCGCCAGGCGCTCCTCGGATGATCTCTCGTGTCTGTTCGTTCCTTCATTCATCGATGCCTCCCTCTTCCCACGGACATAAAAAAAGGCGCCAGCATTCACCATGCTGGCGCCTTTGCCAGTTCTCTTATACGGCATCGGGGTCGGCACCGACCCCACCGGTCTTGCAGCGGCGCGACCCTGCACCCCTGACGACCGCCACAGACTCTGTCGTTATCTCACTCCCGGACGCTGCGCAATTCTCCCAAGCAATTACACGTCGTAGTACAGGAAGAACTCATAGGGATGCGGCCGGATGCGCACGGTATCGACTTCTTTCTCCCTCTTGTAGCTGAGCCACGTCTCGATCACGTCTTGCGTGAAGACGTTGCCTTTCAGGAGGAACCCGTGGTCCTTTTCGAGATTGCGGAGCGACTCCTCGAGGCTAGCAGGCATTTGCTTGATCTTAGCCGCTTCGTGGGGTTCAAGATCATACATATCCTTGTCTTCCGGGCGACCCGGGTCAATCTTGTTCTCGATCCCGTCCAGGCCGGCCATGAGCATGGCGGCGAAGGAGTAGTAGGGATTGGTGGCGGGATCAGGGAACCGGACCTCGATGCGTTTGGCTTTGGGATTCGGAGTGTACATCGGAATGCGGATGCCGGCACTGCGATTGCGGCTGGAATAGGCCAGGTTCACGGGAGCCTCGAAGCCCGGAGTCAGCCGCTTGTAGGAGTTCGTGGTCGGATTGGTGATGGCGGCGAGCGCCGGCGCGTGCTTGAGGATCCCGCCGATGTACCAGAGGCACAGTTGGGAAATCCCCGCGTATTCCTTGCCCGCAAAGAGTGGCTTCCCTTCCTTCCAGATGCTCTGGTGGGTGTGCATCCCGGACCCGTTGTCGCCGAAAAGGGGCTTGGGCATGAAGGTCGCCGTCTTGCCGTGACGGCGCGCAACGTTTTTGACGATGTATTTATACATCATCATCTTGTCCGCCATTTTCACGAGCGAGTCGTACCGGAGGTCGATTTCCGCCTGGCCGGCCGTGGCCACCTCATGATGCTGCTTCTCGACCATGATCCCCATTTTCTGCATCTCGATACACATCTCGCTTCGAATGTCCATCTGCGTATCCACCGGGGCGACGGGATAGTAGCCCTCCTTGTGACGGGGCTTATGACCCAGATTGGCCCCCGTTTGGTCGAAGTTTATTTCCCGGCCAGAGTTCCAGATCCCTTCATCCGAATCAATAAAGTAATACCCACTATTGCTCGTCTGATCGAAGCGCGCGGAGTCAAAGATGAAGAACTCGGCTTCCGGACCCCAATAGGAGACATCGCCGATCTTGGTGGATTTCAGATACTTCTCGGCCTTCTGGGCCACGTAACGGGGATCGCGGCTGTACGTTTCGCGCGTGATGGGGTCCACCACGTTGCAGATCAAGCTCAGGGTGGGAACCGTCGTGAAGGGGTCTAGGACGGCCGTATCAGGATCCGGAACGGCCATCATGTCGCTGTTGTTGATCGCCTGCCAGCCCCGAATCGAAGAGCCATCGAGCCCGGAGCCCTCGGTGAAGACCGTATCCGTCAACTCTTCGATCGGAAACGTGAAGTGCTGCCAGGTGCCGGGCAAATCGACGAATTTGAAGTCCACCATGACGACTTTGTTTTTCTTCGCAAACTCAAGGACTTCCTTCGCAGTCATAAACCCCTCCTTTAAGAATAAACTCTAATCAGCCCCGCTGCACGTTGGCCCGGCGGATGACCGGACGCGTGGTCAGCCCTTCTCCCAAATATTCCTCGATGCGGGCGGCAATCAACTCTCTGGGCGTCTCGCACCGCTGCGGATCATCAATCTTGGCGCCGGACCGGTCGGTCACGTAGAAGACGTCCACGACCTGGTCCAGCTTGGTGGAGATCCGGGCCGCGTGCACCGAGAGGCCCAGATCAAAGATGGCCCTGGTGATCACGTACAGCAGACCCTGCCGGTCATCGGCGAAGACGTCGATGATCGTGTACCGGTCGGAGGTGTCGTTGTCCACCTGGACGACCGTCGGCTCCCGCAGGGGAACCCCTTGCCGCCCGTCTCCGAACCGGGTCGCGTTCCGCAACAGGTCCTCCACCGTGCAGCGACCCTCCAGCACCGCCACAATGGTCTCGCTCACGTCCTGGACTCGGCGGGGGAGCGGGCCCTCGGGGCAGTCAGGGTCCTGCACGCGAAAGACGTCCACCACGACCCCATCGGGCAGGGTGGCGATCAGCGCGTCCAGGATATGCACTCCCTTGCCCGCCAGGACCCCGGCGATCTTGGAGAAGATGCCCGGGGTGAGCGAATCCCGCGTGTACACTGTGTACTCGGTGGTTCCCATGGCCGGATCGAACTGGGCATCGACGAGCGCGGAGGAACCAGCGAGCCTCGCGACCCACTCGAGGTGCGCGGCCAGCCGCTCCACCGGCATGGTCAACAGATAATGGGCCGGCCACGCATCAAGCTGCCGGTGGAGCCAGTCAGTCGGAAGCCGCCCGCCCACCCGCTGGATGACGGCCCGGCGGATCTCCTCCATCCGGAGGCGATTGGCGTCCGTGGTTTCGCTGCCTTCCTCTCCGGTCAATTCATCGAGCGTCTTGAGGAACAGCTCACCCAAGAGGGTCTCCTTCCAGCGCGTCAGCACGCCGGGTCCTACCGCGGAGATGTCCGCCGCCGTGAGGACGAACAGCATTTTCAACGCCTCAGGGGTGCCGACCTGCCGTGCAAATCTCAACACCACCTTCTCGTCGGAGGAATCGCGCCGAAAGGCCGTGTTCGCCATCAGGAGGTGATATCGCACCAGAAATAACAAAAGGCGCGCCCCGTGGTCGTCCAGACGGAGGCGCCCCGCCACGTCGCCGGCGATCCGTTCACCGACGAGGCTGTGGTCCTCCGCCTGCCCTTTGCCGATGTCGTGGAGCAGAAGCGCCAGGTGGAGCAGGTCCTTTCGCTTGAGTTCGCCGTACACCTGCGCGATCAGGCTTGTTCCCGTCCCGATCTCCTCGGCCTGCCCGACGGCCAGGAGACTGTGATGGTCCACCGTGTACTTGTGATAGGCATTGAACTGCATCAGGCCGCGGACCGGGCCGAACGCGGGGATCAGCCGCTCCAGCAACCGCACGCGATGCATCGCGGCGAGGGTCTCGGCGACCCGGCCCGGCCCGCCCAGGATCGCCAAAAAGCACCGGCTGGCCTCCTCGCTCGTGAAGGCGGCGTCGGGAAGCGCGCGCGCCCGCTCCGGCAGCTCCTGGACCAGTTCGTGGGCGAGGGCGAACCCGTACATCTGGGCGAGCTGGAACAATCTCAGAATTCGGACCCCGTCCGACAAGGCCTCCTCTCGGAGAGCCAAAGGTACCGTAATCTCGTCCCGCGTCACGGCGTAATAGCGCTCGAGGGTCCGCGCCGGCAGCCAGGCGGTCACCCGCTGCCAGAGCGAGCGCTTCAGGCTCCGCGCCACGAACTGCCCCGTGACGTCGGAGACACAGGTGGAATGGCGGTAGTACTGCTGCATGAACTGCTCGACCGAAAGGAGGTGCTCGTGGTCCTTGAAGCCCCACTGGCCCGCGATGCGAATTTGCTCGTCGAAGGTCAGGATGTCCTGCGCCCGCCTTGCGTGAAAATGCAGTTCGTTCCGGACCCGCCAGAGAAAGTTTTGAGCCTCCCCCAGCGCCGCCGCATCTCCCCCCGACAACAAGCCGCCGGCCGCGAGGTCCTCGAAGGAGGAGGTGCCGGACCGCGCCAGGGCCGTCCATTTCAGCAGGTGGAGGTCCCGGAGTCCTCCCCGGCTCTTTTTGAGGTTCGGCTCCAGCAGGAAGTTGGTGGATCCGAAGCGGCCGTACTCCTGCCGGCGCTCCTCGATCTTCTTCGCCACATACTCGGACACCCCCTTCCCGATCACCTGCTTACGGTAGGTCCCCGTGAACTCGTCGAAGAGCGCCGCATCGCCCGCGAGCCAGCGTGCTTCCATCAGGGCCGTTCGAACCGTCAGGTCCGCCTGCCCCATCGCCAGGCAGTCCCCGATCGTCCGCAGGCTGTGGCCAACCTGAAACCCGAGGTCCCAGAGCGCGTGGAGGATCGCGGTGGACACGGATCTCGCCCGCTGTTCTTGCGAGGCGGCATACAGGAACATGAGGTCGATGTCGGAATAGGGAGCCAATTCGCGCCGTCCGTACCCGCCCAGGGCCACCAGGGCGAGCCCGGACGACCCCGAGGTCCCGGCGCTCTCCTCCTGATAGAGGTCCAGGAGAATCTCATCCGCGAGGGCGGTCAGCGCGGTCACGACCTCCCCCCCCGTCGCGCCCTGAGCGTGCGCGGCCGCGATCGCCACGCGGCGCGCATGCAGGCTCTCCCGAGTCCACGGGGTCCGTTCGACCCTGTTGATGAGCGCTTCCGACATCAGGAATTACAGGGCGCGGTCCCCGGTCTCCCCGGTGCGGATCCGGACCACGTCCTTCAGGTCATACACGAAGATCTTCCCGTCGCCGATGCTGCCGGTTTTGGCGGTCTTCATGATCGTCTCCACCACTTTGTCCGCAAGGGCGTCGGCGACCACCACCTCGATCTTGGTCTTGGGCACGAATTCGATCGTATACTCAGTGCCTCGATAGGCTTCCTTGTGCCCCTTCTGACGCCCGAATCCGCGGACCTCCGAGACCGTCATGCCATAGACCCCAAGTTCGGTCAAGGCATCCTTGACCTCTTCCAGTTTGAACGGCTTGATAATCGCCTCGATTTTCTTCATGAGTGATTGCTCCCTTCTCCTCTAAGCCCCTCCGGTCCAGTGCTTCCGTGGGAGAGGTCTCGGCTTGACTCTGCCCTTTACGAAGATGCGCCCACGATGAGGGCTTGCGCGCCCACGCCGGGAACCGACCACCTCCAGTGAGTCATCATAGCCGAAGCGCCTCTTCCAGACAACCGCGCCCTAGCAAGTGGCCCAGACCCACTTTACCCTTTCGAATAGGCCCGCTCTTCGTGCTGGCTGAGATCCAGACCGTTCCGTTCATCCTCGGTGCTCACACGCAACCCCATCGTCCAGTCCACGATCTTCAACAGCACGATGGTCCCCACGAATGCAAAGACCCAGGAGACCCCGACCGCGATCGCTTGTTTGCCCAGCTGGCCCGGATTGCCAAAAAATAGGCCGTTGGCGCCACCGGGATTAATGGCTATTGAAGCGAACAGCCCGGTAGCAAGGGCTCCCCAGGTCCCGCCGATACCATGAATGCCGAACGCATCCAAGGAATCGTCATACCCGAGCTTCGACTTGAGCAAGACGGCCGCGTAGCAGAAGACACCGGCGCCGATGCCGATGATGATTGACGGCATCGGGCCGACAAACCCGGAGGCCGGTGTGATCGCCACCAACCCGGCCACGGCCCCGCTGGCCGCTCCCAACACTGTCGGTTTTCCGCGGTACAGCCACTCCGCCACCATCCAGGCCAGCGCGGCGGCGGCTGTGGCCGTGTTCGTGACCACAAAGGCGCTGGTCGCCAGGGCCCCTGCCGACACCGCGGAGCCGGCGTTGAACCCGAACCACCCAAACCACAGCATGCTGGCCCCTAAGACCGTCATCGGCAGATTGTGCGGGGCCATGCTCTCCTTGCCGTATCCCACGCGGCGCCCCAGGACGAAGGCGCATGCCAACCCTGAGACTCCGGAACTGATGTGCACGACCGTCCCGCCGGCGAAATCCAACGCGCCAACCATGTCCTTGGAGGTGCCGAGCCATCCCCCTTGACCCCACACCCAGTGGGCCAACGGATCGTAAATGAATGTCGCCCACAAGAGGATGAACACCAAGAAACTGCTGAACTTCATCCGTTCTGCAAAGGCGCCTGTGATGAGCGCCGGCGTGATCACCGCGAACATCATTTGAAAGATCATGTAGGCTTGATGGGGTATGGTTGGGGCGTAGTCACTCGCGGCATCCATTTTCACGTCCGTGAGGCCGAACCACTCCAGTCCCCCAATGAGATGCCCATGGTCCGGGCCGAAGGCCAGGCTGTAGCCCCATAGCACCCACTGGACGCTGATCACGCAGAGGATGATGAAGCTCTGCATGATGGTCGCCAGCGCATTCTTCTCCCTGACCATCCCCCCGTAGAACAGGGCCAGCCCCGGCGCGGTCATGGCCAGCACCAGCGCGGTTGAGACAAGGACCCACGCCGTGTCGCCTGTATCAATCTTGGGCGGAGGCGCCGGAGCCGCCCCAGGAACCGCGGGAGGCGCGCCCGGCGCTGGCGCGCCGGCCGCCGGAGGGGCCTCGGTCGCCTGCTGGGCCATCGCGATCCCTCCGGCAATCCAATACATGGCGGCCAGGAACAAGACCGCCACCCTCATCAATACCGATCGCCGCATGACTTTCATGGTCGGTCTCCTTCCTCCGGTATTCAAAAGTTGATGTCCAGTTGTACGGTCCATTTCCACTGGCCGTTGATGACGTGGTCGTTGAACCACACGGGCCCGGTCAGGAGACTGATGTCCTTCGTGAAGTAGTGATACATCCCGAACCCTCCGCCGCCGATGAAGTTCTTCCCGCTGGCGTAGTCGGCCGCGAAGACCCACTTGTTGTACTCGTTGCCTTCCTTGTCCTTGAGCTTCCAAAATCCATAGTCATAGCCGACCATCCCACCGTCGTTTTGGCGGGAGCCGCTCTGCCCCGCGGCGCACGTGACCTGAGGGTTCGGATTGCCCTTCAGACATCCGTTCTCCCGCATGAGCGCCGATCCCGGGTTTCCGTAATAGTATCCTGCATGGATCCTCCCGAAGGGACCCAGAGTTTTGCCGACCAGGAAATCCACGATGTTCATGTCGGTGACCTGTGACTTGGTGCCGACGTCGAAGATGCCCACATTGAGGGCCGGGAACCACTCTCCGAAAAACGCGCCCTCAGGTGTCCCGAGTTTCGCGTTAAACAGCAGCGAATGGCCGAACGAACGAAGCGTGGGGTGCGCACGGGAGCCAGGGAACAGTCCGTCAATGCCCACTTCCAGGTTCACCTTTTCAAAGGGGAGGACTCCCACGGTCAAACCTACGTCGGTCGGAAACGATGTCACCTGGCCCTGGTCAATTTCATTTTGGGTTTGATACAGCCGGAAGTAATTGTCCACCCCGATGTGCCAGATATTGAAGGGCTGGACGTCCGACGTGGCGGGAGTCCAATACGTCGTGGAGGGCGTGGCGTGGGTCTCGGAGATGCCGCCCAATAACAATCCCGATCCCAGCATGATCGCCAGCGCCCCGTGTTTGATGATCTTCATGGTCATGTTCCTCCGTCGTCTGATGTCCGGTGAGGCCGGTGGCCCCTCCCTGTGTTTGCCGAGGACGTCGTCGTCACGCTCCGCGCTCTCACGAAGCCACCAGCTCGCCGTTGAGCTGCGCACTCCTTACTATCGCGATCCATTCACCATCCCCGGTACCGGTTCGTGATCGGCATCCGCCGATCCTTGCCCAGTGCCCGAGGGGTGATCTTCACCCCCGGCGGCGACTGCCGCCGCTTGTATTCGCTGCGATCGACCAGGGTCAGGACGCGCTCAACCGTCCGCCGGTCGAATCCCGCGGACAATAGATCCGCCAACCCCTGGTCCTCCTCCACGTACCCCTTGATGATGGGATCGAGGAGGTCGTAGGGGGGCAGGGAATCCTGGTCCGTCTGGTTCGGGCGCAGTTCCGCCGTCGGGGGGCGGACGAACATGCGCTTGGGGATGACCGGGTCCGGCCCGTGCCCGTTCCGCCACCGGGCCAGTTCGTAGACCAGGGTTTTGGGGACGTCCTTGATCGCCGCGAACCCGCCGGCCATGTCGCCGTAGAGCGTGGCGTAGCCCACGCTCATCTCGCTCTTGTTGCCGGTGGTCAGGACGAGCCAGCCGAACTTGTTGGAGAGCGCCATCAAAAGATTCCCGCGGATCCGGGCCTGTAGATTCTCCTCGGTGGTGTCCGGGCGGCGCCGCTTGAAGGCGGGCGCCAGGGCGGCCCGGTAGGCCTGGAAGACCGGGGTGATGGGCAGGGTCAGAAACCGGATGCCGAGATCGCGGGCGAGGGCGCGCGCATCCTCACGGCTGTCGTCCGAGGTATAGGGGGACGGCATGAACACCCCCACGACGTTACGCGCGCCCAGCGTGTCCACCGCAAGGACCGCCGTCAGGGCCGAGTCGATCCCGCCGCTCAATCCCAGCACCACCTTCTTGAACCCGTTCTTGCGGGCGTAATCCCCGATCCCCAGCACCAAGGCCCGGTACACCTCCTCAAGAGGCGGCGGCATGGTCGGCACCCCCTCGTGGATCGGCCGGCGACGTCGGTGCCGGTATCGGGATGACACCACGACCCGGTCGACGGACATGCCCTGCCGCTCCAGGCTGCGGCGCTCCCGCCTCCGGCGCGTGTCATGCAGGCGAGCCCGGATGACGGCGTCCACATCCACGTCGGCGATCACGAGGTCCTCCTCGAACGCCCGCCCCCGGGCCACCGTCCGCCCGGCCTGGTCCACCACGAGGCTGTTTCCGTCGAAGACCAGCTCATCCTGGCCCCCCACCAGATTGACGTAGGCCACCGTCACGAGATTGTCCATGGCGCGGGTCGCCAGCATTTCCTCCCGGAACCGAAGCTTGCCGCGATGATACGGAGAGGCGCTGATATTGATGATGACCTCGGCCTCCCCCACCAGGGCCTGCGTCAATGAGGGGCCTTCCGGATACCAGATGTCCTCACAGATATTGATGCCGATGGTGATCCCGTTGAGGACGACCGTGGAGGACCGGGAGCCGGCCTGGAAGTAGCGGTTCTCGTCGAAGACGCCGTAATTCGGGAGATAGATCTTGTGCTGCGTCGCCGCGATCCGCCCATCGCAGATAAAGGCCGCCGCATTGTAGATGTCGTCCTTGCGGTCCACGAACCCCAGGATGACCGCAATCCCCCGGACCTCCCGCACGATCCGGTCCAGGGTCCGAAGATTGTCGGTGATGAACTGGGAACGCAACAGGAGGTCCTCCGGCGGGTACCCGGTCAAGGTCAATTCCGGAAACGCCACCAGATCCGCGCGCGCCTGGCGCGCCGCCTCCACCCCGCGCAGCACGAGCGCCGCATTGCCGTCGAGGTCGCCGACGGTCGTATTGATCTGGGCCAGGGCGATTCGCACCATTCGCATCAGGCCGTCCCCCTAAACTAAAACGTCCTCAGGCCGGCGCCCCGAAGGACCGCAGGCGTGAGGACGGCATCGTCCGGAAACACCAACGGCGCCTTTCCTTAGAATGAACCACCCATCCCTACTGCTCCTCCGGTGGTGCCGGATTCGCCGGGTTGGCGGGCTCTCTCAGGGAAAGACGCCGTCGTCCCTCAACAGCACGTCATCGTACCGTTGAAGGACCCTTATAACATGGGCGTTTTTGCGATGTCAAGCCTATTTTCCAGCAGCCCGGCGGTCGAGTTCCCCGGCCAGCAGGAGGGCCTCGGCGATGTCGCGCATGGACCGCCGGGTATCCATGCTCTGCCGCTGCATCAGCCGGAAGGCTACCTCTTCGGAGATGTGCTTGCTCCGCATCAGAAGACCCTTGGCCCGCTCCACAGTCTTGCGGACCTCCAGGGCTTCCTGCATCTCGAAGGACTTCTCCATGAGGCTGGTGTTTTCGATCGCAATCGCCGCCTGGTTGGCCACCGCCTGGAGGACCTTGCGTTCCTCGGCGGTGAAGGAATGCTCATGGGCGGTGTAGGAGTTGATGACGCCGATCGGCTTGTCCTTGACCAGCATCGGCACGGAGAGCAGGGAACACAGCCCCTCCTTACGGGCGAGATCCGGGTACGTGTAGCCCGGATCCTTCGTCACGTCCAGCACGGCGATGGGCCGCCGCTCCTTCAGCGCCCGGCCGCTGATGCTCTGGCCCAGCTTGAGATTCGGCTTACTCCGGTAGACCTCGCTGAGGCTCTGGGTGGCCGCGATCCGAAGCTCCTCCCGCTCCGGGTCCAGCAGCATGATCGAGCAGATGGCCGACCCCATCATCTCCGCCGTCATGGTCACCAGGAGATGCAGGATCTCCTCCAGCAACCGCCCCGAGGTGATGGTGGCGCTCACCTGGGACAGGGTCTCGACCTGCCGGGCCTTCGTGGTGATCTCGGCGTGCAGGCGGGCGGTCTCGATCGCGCCGCCCACCTGGCGCCCCATGGTGGTCATGAGGGCCACTTCGTGGGGGCGGTGGCGGTGCGCCTGCTTGTGCTGGACGTTGATCACCCCAATGACCTCATGCTCGGCGATGATGGGCACGGAGAGGAACGCCTGGTAGCGATCCTCCGGAAGATTATGGAAGACCTTGAAGCGGGGATCGTCGCTGGCAGTGCTGGCGATGGCCACCGGCCGCCCCTGCTGCGCCACCCACCCGGTGATCCCCTCCCCCAGCTCCAGGCGGATCCGCCCGATCAATTTCGGGTGAGGGTTCTTCGAGGCCCGAAGCACCAGCTCGTCCCGACGGGAGTTGAGCAGGTAGATCAAGCAGGAATCGGCCTTCGTGACCTGGATGGCGAGATCGACGATGTCGCGCAGGACGACATCGAGGTCCAGCTTCCCGCTGACCGTCTCACAGATCCGATGCAGGATCTCGGCCTCGCGGGTCTTCTCCCGAAGGGCCCGCTGAAGGGCGCCCTCCGACTTTCCATCCGGCGATGTCATTAGGTTGGAACTCCCATGCGCGTGAGACTATAGCACGGCCCCATGGTCAGGTACCAGGACGCCGGGTTGCCAGGAACGCGCGAAGATCGGGATCGGGAATAGGGACGACCACCACGTTGCCGATCTGCGTGGGCAGGACAAAGTGGATCTGCCGGTTCCTGACCTTCTTGTCCTGCCGCATGGCGCGAAGCAGGTCCGACGCCGGACAGGCCGGCAGGTCCGTCGGCAGTCCGGTCCTCCGAATCAAGTCCCGGATCCGCGCGGCCACCCGCGCGTCGGCCAGTCCCAGCCGGCCGGCCAGACGAGCTGCCGCGACCATGCCGATCGCCACGGCCTCCCCGTGCCTATAGCGCCGGTAGCGGGTCAGGGTCTCCAACGCGTGCCCCAGGGTATGCCCGAAATTCAGGATACGCCGCCGGTCTCCTTCCCGTTCGTCCTCGGAGACGACCTCCGCCTTGATCGCGCACGAGGTCCGGATGATCCGGTGGACGGCCGCCGGCTCCAGACCCAACACCCGCTCGATGTCGCCCTCCAGAAATTCAAACAGCCCGGGGTCCTGGATCACCCCGTATTTGATCACCTCCGCGAGTCCCGCGCGGTATTCCCGCGGGGCCAGCGTCCCAAGGACCCGGGGATCGATGAGGACCAGCTTGGGCTGGTAGAAGGACCCGATGAGGTTCTTGCCGAGGGGGTGATTGATGCCGGTCTTCCCGCCGATGCTCGAATCCACCTGCGCGACCAGGGTCGTCGGCACCTGCACGAAGGGGACGCCCCTCAGGTACACCGAGGCGGCGAAACCGGCCAGGTCGCCGATGACCCCTCCGCCGAGGGCGAGCAGCCACGTGGTGCGTTCGTAGCGCCGCCTGAGGAGGGCTTCAAGGATCGCGGCCATCCATTTCAGGGACTTGGCCCGCTCGCCGTCGGGAGCGATGATCACCGACGGCTGAAAGCCCGCGGCCTTCAAGCTGCGGAGCAGGCGCGCGCCGTACAAGCGCTGGACCACGGGGTTGGTGACCACCACCACCGCAGGCCCCAGGCCGAAGGGGACGAGATGCTCCCCGACGCGGTCGAGGAGGCCGTCCTGGATCAGGATGTCATAGCTCCTCTCCCCCAGGGGGACGGGGACGCGGTCCACGTCGGCGACCCTCTTGGCACCCGAGGGTCCCGTGGGGTCCGGATGCGATGCGCTGAGGGACCGGGTCATGGATTGACGGGGGGGAGAGCGTGCGAACTGGATGTGGACGGCGTGCTCATCGGTATAGGATAGGCCGGCCAGAGCGCGACAGGCTCGAAACGGCCGGGTACACGGTCAGAACTGCTTGACGTAGGCCTGATAGGCGTCGAAGTTCCGACGCATCTCCTCCAGGTTGTCTCCCCCGAATTTCTCCACCATGGCCGCGGCCAGCTCGTACGCCACCACAGCCTCCCCCACCACCCCGGCGGCCGGAACTGTGCAAATATCAGAGCGCTCGATGGTGGCTTCGACCGGTTCTTTCGTCCGGATATCCACGCTCCGTTTCGGATTGTACAGCGTGGAGATCGGTTTCATGGCGGTCCGCAGGACGATCGGTTGCCCGGTGGTGATCCCTCCTTCCAGGCCCCCCGCGTTGTTGCTCCCGCGGATGAATCCCCCTTGCGCCCGGTCGTAGAAGATCTCGTCATGAACCTCCGATCCGAACCGGCGCGCCGCCTCGAACCCCAAGCCCTCCTCGACTCCTTTCATCGCCTGGATGCTCATCAGGGCCATCGCCAGGCGCGCCGAGAGCCGCCGGTCCCACTGCGAATAGCTGCCGAGGCCGAGGGGCGGGTTTGTGACCACCACCTCGAAGACCCCGCCCAGAGTGTCCCCTTTGTGCTTGGCCTCCCGGATCCGCTCGATCATCCGCGCGGACGCGGCTTCGTCGGGGCACCGCACCTCGGACGCCTCCGCCCGCTGGAACAGCTCGTCGGTGGTCGGCTTCTCCTCGACGGAGACCTTCACGCCCCCGATCTCCACCGTGTAGCTGTAGACCCGCATGCCGAACTCCTCAAGCAGCCGTTTGGCGACCCCCCCCACCGCCACGCGGATGGCGGTCTCCCGGGCGCTGGCCTTCTCCAGCACGTTTCTGATGTCCCGATGATTATATTTGATGGCGCCGACGAGGTCGGCGTGTCCGGGGCGGGGACAGGTCACGACTTTCTCAAGGATCGGCGGCCCGGGCTCGGCCGCCATGATCTCCTTCCAATTTTCCCAGTCCTTGTTGGGGATGAGCAGAGTGATCGGCGTACCGAGGGTGCCTCCCGTGCGGACGCCGGAGAGGAACTCGACCCGGTCCTGTTCGATCCGCATCCGCCCGCCGCGCCCATATCCCCTCTGGCGTCGGACGAGATCCCGATCGATGTCGGCGGCGGTCAGGGAGAGCCCGGCGGGAACCCCCTCAAGGACGGCGATGAGCCCCTTTCCATGAGATTCACCCCCGTTGAGATAACGCAGCATGAGGGTGCATTCCTACTCCTTTATGATCGTCGGGGTGACGAAGACCAGCAGCTCGGTCTGCGTGACGGTGACCGCCTCGTTTTTGAACAGCCAGCCCAGGAACGGGATGCGATTGAAAAAGGGCAGCCCCTGCGTATTATCGGTGCGGGTCTCCTCGAAGATCCCGCCCAGCACCGTGGTCTCCCCATCCCGGAGCAGGACTTCCGTGGTGGCCTCCTTCTTGTCGATGGTGGGACCCGCCGTGGACACGGACGGCCCGATGGAATTCTTGGTCGCCTTGATCTCGAGGCGGATCGTCTTGTCGAAAATGATCACGTGAGGCGTGACGTTCAGGGTCAACGACGCGTCCACGAAGGTCGTCTGCGTGCCCTGCAGCGAGACCGTCTGGAAGGGCACCTGGCTGCCCTGCTCGATCTTGGCCGGCTTATGGTCCATCGTGATGACTTTGGGCGCGGACACGAGCTTGGTCACGCCCAGGGATTCCCCCGCGGACAAGCGCATGTCAAGGGTCCCCGTCGTGCCCAGGAACTTGCCGACAGCCAGTCCGATGGCGCTGGTCGGAATCGAGGCCCCGGTCCCCGTGGCGGGGAGGTTGACGAGGAAATCGCTCGTCTGGGTGAACGCGGCGCCAGTGGTCCCCACGTTCACGTTGAGCCCTCCTCTTCCCGCCGGTACCGAAATAGAATTGAGGCCCCACTGGATCCCCAGGCCGCGCGCGAAGGACTTACTCGCCTGCACGATGCGGGCTTCAATCTGGACCTGGAAGGTCCGCCGGTCGAGCTCCCGCATGATGTTGGCGACCTTGATAAGGTTTTCCTCGATATCCTTCACAATCAAGGAATTGGTTCGGAGATCGGTTTTGACTTCCCCGCGTGGGCTCAGGTTGCTCTTGACCACATCGAGCGCCTTGGCCGGCTCGGCGTAGTTCAGGTACAGGATGCGGGACATCAGCGGCTCGGCCCGGATCGTCGCATCCTTGGCCTTCGTGACTTCTTCCTTCTGCCTGGCGATGTTCCCCAGCGTATCGATCCAGATGATATTCCCCTCTCGGATCTGCCCGAGCTGATTCAGCTTCAGAATGAGTTCGAGGGCCTGGTCCCAGGGTACGTTCAAAAGCTTGAGCGTCACCTTGGCCTTGACCCCCTCCCCGACGACCATATTGAGCCCGCTGACATCGGCGATCAGTCTCAGGACGCTACTGATTTCCGCCTCCTGGAAGTCCAGGGAGATGCGCCGCCCGGTGTAGTGGGATTGCAGATCCGGCAGACCTCCCTCGGGCGATTGGTTGGCTCTTTTGGCCGGGAGCGGGGATGTCACCGGCTCCAGGACCTTCACCTGATCGGGAAGGGCCACCGGGACGGACTGCGGCCCACCGTCACGCCCATCCAGGTCGCCGCTCAGGGGACGGAGGGTCCCTTGCGGGCCGGCGGGTTGCGGCGCCTCGGAAAGGGTGATCAGGAGTTGGGGGCCCGACGTTTCGACGGCATAGGGCACGAGGCGGGGGAGATCCATCACCAGGCGGACCCTCTGCTGGGGCGGCTGTTGGGACCCGACCCGAATGCGCTTGATCAGGGGGTGCCCGACCATCATGGTCTTGCGCTTGGTGCCGTTGACCACATCGGCGAGGTCCACGACGAGGCGATTCCCCCCGATCCGCGTGATCTGGTAGGACAGTTGACCGTCGCCGGTCACGATGACGGCGATGCTGTTCGGTCTTCGCTGGACCTCGATGTCGGTCAGGGTCCGCGCGGGAGCGAGCCGGGGAGCACCCGACGGTTCAGTCACGGGAAGGTCGGTGACGGGAGGAACCGGCCTCGTATCCGGAGGAACCGGCTCCGTAAGGGCCTCCGTCTTGGCCGTGAGGTCAAGCGGCGGCAAGGCCTCCGTCCCCGCAGCGTCGGCCCCCATGGCGGGCTTGGGTTCGGACCCGGCGGAATCCCCCACCACGGCGGTCGGCGCACATCCCTGCCCGACTCCGATGGTCAATGCCCCCCACAGGATCATCCACAGATGAGCGGTTCGTGTCTTCATTCGATTCCCTCATTCGGCCGCAGAAGGATCTCGACCTCCCGCGTAGTCTTCTTTCCTACGAAGTCGACAGTGGGTTCGGAGACAACGATCCGTTTCTCGGAAATTCCCTTGATGACCCCGTTATTGATGCCCACGAGCGTGCCCTCCTTCACGGTGTATCCTTTGCCGTCGGGTGTCTGGACCATCGCGTGATACCCGTAGCCCCCCCAAATAATCCCCAGGAGCTTCAGGTCTCGGAGCTCGAACCGTTGCAGTGGGGGCAACTCTGCCCGCGCGCGTTCGTTTTTGATCATTTTGATGATGGACTGAAATGGGTCACGCCGGCTCTTGGGATCGTAGGTGTAGCCGTCGCCGGTGGTCTCGGCCGGGGGCGGAGGAAGGGGCGGCGTGACTCCGGGTCCCCCTGGGAAGGGGACCGGCGCTAGGCCGGGCCCTACCACCGCCTCGGAGCCGGCCATGGTCTTTCCCGGGGCGCCCGCCGGGGAGACCGGGGGAGGCGGAGTCTCTTGGGGGGGCGGCAGCGGCACGGGAGGATTGGAGGCAGGACCCGCAGGCGGTCCTCCCGCAGGGGTCGCCGCGGAGCCTGGAACAGGGGCCGGCGATGCGGCCGGTCCCGCACCCGGGGCCGGACTCGCGCTGGGCGCGGGTTTCGCGGGCGCGGCCGGAGGCTTGGGCGGAGCGCCCTTCGGGCTTGGAGGAGGAGTCTTCTGTTCCTCGGTCCCGAACAGGGACATCGCCAGCAACATGTGCTCCGGCCCGGTCCCGGCCTGTGCGGGACAGACCGGAACGAGCAGAGGGACGATCAACACGAGGGTCCCCAAGACGATCGCCTGCCTGACGGCAACGCTCTTTCGCAATTCACTCATCTCCTTACCTATGGCTGCCCCCCCCTCTCACGGTTCGGGGGCGGCGGGGGAGGTGCAGCGGCAGAACCGCCTGGCGACGGCGGCGAGACCGAGGTACCGGAAGGAGTCGCGAAGGCCGTAATGGAAAACGTCGTCGGCACGTACAGCCGGTTCCGCTCGACCTTCCCCGCGCCCATCTTGATCTTTGAAACGTTGATGATCCGCGGGAGCTTGCTGATCCGATCAAAAAAGAGCGCCAGGGTATGATAGCCCCCGCTCATCTCGACGTCGACCGGGAGCCGTACGAACAGCTTGGAAGAATCCTCGACCCGAGGCCCCGGTTTCCAGAGCTTGAAATCTAGCCCGATTCGCACCCCCAGGTCGGAGAGCTGTTTGAGGAGGGTCGAGGCTTCTTCCTCGGGAGGCAGTTTCTCCTGGTTCCGGGCCAGTTGCTTCTGGAGCTCCTCGTTCAATCGCTTGAGCTCGGCCAAATGCTGAACCTTCAGGCGGTTGGTCGCGATTTCGTTGTCCAGCCGCCCGATCTCTGCGTGGAGGCGCGCCAAGGTCTCTTGTTGGGGCATCTCCACATAATAATAATAGGGGGCACCCAGCAGGGCGAGCAGCAGCACCAGAAGGAGCACCTTCTGGCCCATGGGCACGGCCTTGACGGCATCCAGGTCGGGCAGCTTCAGTGCCATGGCGTCAGGCCTTGATCGTCATCTTGAGTTTGAACTGGTAGATAACGACTCCTTCAAGGATTGCCTGCCGGCTCTCCTCTAAAAACACATTCGAGAAAAAGTTCACTTGCTGGAGGTTTTTAATGAAGGCGACGATATCGTCGTTGGAGAGCGCCTTGCCGTCGACCGTGATCTGGGGGCTCGCCTCGTCGATGCCCGTCAACCAGACCTTCAGCGGATCCAGGCACTGGCTGAGCAGGTCCAGCAGCCGGACCGGCGTCCCCTGGTTTTTCTTGAGCTGTTCGATGATCCGGTTCTTGTCCTCCAACAACTTGAGGTTTTTCTCGAGGCTCTCCACCTCGACGACCTTTTTCTTGAGGTCGTCGAGCTCCTTCTTCTTGTTCTCCTGCACCAGGGTCTGCTGCGCAATCTCATCGCTGAGCATCAGCCAGCGATACCCGCAGGCCCCGAGGAACACGATCACAATGGCCACCCCGATGCCCACCTGGACGGCAGCCTCGTTGGCGGCCGGCGCGATCTTCGGGGCTCGTTTGACCTGCAGGAGGTTGATTCTGATCAACGGTCGCCCTCCCGCCGCAACGCCAACCCGACGACCACGGCGGCCTCGGGGGCGGTCTCCTCGAGTTCTTCGGGACTGAGTCCGAGGCCCGAGACATCCAACTCCTTGAAGGGATCGGCGAGCACCGTCGGGATGCCCAGGTGTTCCGAGATCCGTGCCGGGAGGCTTTTGATCTTGCTGCACCCGCCGGAGAGTACGATGCGCGCGATATCGTCGTAGGTGGAGGTCGTCCGGAAGTAATCGAACGAGCGGCCGATCTCCGTGGCGACCTCCATGTCCACGGCCGCGATCGCCGCGTTGGCGGCGCCCGTATCGGCTCCGCTGAGCTGTCCCTTTTTCGCTTTTTCGGCGTCGTTGTGCGTCAGCCCGAGGTCCTGCTGGATCCGCTCGGTGTAGCGATTACCCCCGATGGTGATGTCGCGCGTGAAGGCGGACACCTCGCCCTTCAGGATGTTGATGTTCATCACACTGGCCCCGATGTTGACGAGGGCCGTCAAGGTGCCGGGCGCGCTCTCGTAGTTCACCTCGTACATGTTCTCGATCGCAAACGCGTCCACGTCGACGACCTTCGGGTTCAGGCCCGCCTCCCGGACCGCGTTGGCGTAATCGTTCAATTTGTCCTTCTTGGCCGCCACCAGCAGGACCGACATCTCGGGTTCCCCCTCGGCCGAGCGTTCCTCCGCGTCCAGGATGTGAAAATCAAGGTACACGTCGTTGATGTCGAAGGGGATGTACTGCTCCGCTTCAAACTTGATCTGGCTCTCGAGGTCCTCCTGCGACATCGGCGGAAGCGCGATTTTCTTGACGATCACCGCAGTGCCTGAGATCGAGAGAGCGACGTTCTTGTTTTTCAGTTTCTGGGCGGCCGCGAGGTCCTTGATCGCGGAGACCACCTCGAGCCCATCCATGATCGCGCCGTCCACGATCGCCTCCGTGGGGAGCGACTTCACGCCGAACCGCTCGATCTTGTACGTGCCTCGGGTCTCCTTGAGCTGCATCATCTTGATGGAGCCGGACCCGATGTCCAACCCGACCAATGACTGTTTGGATCCGAACATCATGTACCCCCGTCTCCGTCCCTAGTCGGTGTTGCGCCGCCGGATCAGATGTTTGATTTCCTCGATATTGGCCTCGGAATACAGACGCCAGTTCCGCCAATCGCGCGACGGCATCGAAATGAGTCCCTCACGCTCCCAGCGATACAAGGTGGCCTTGGAGATGTCGAAGAGTTGGCACACTTCAATGGTGGAGAAGCTCCGGCTGGAGCGCCTCCGGGGGGCTCGCGCCGGGGAGCCGATTTTCCTCCGCAATTCGCCCGCTTTCATGCCGATGGCCCTAATATCCTCCTTTTTCTTATCGGCAGTTCTCGGCGATTCATTAACTATACTAAATATAATTTTGAAGTCAAGGACATTTGTAGGGTCGGCGGCGGTCCGGTCCGCGGCGGGGGGTGTTTCTCTCGATCGAAGGGAACGGGCGGCCAGAAGCGGGGGCAGGCCGCTCACGCGTGCCGCTTGCGGCGACTCGCGGAGGCGATGTTCAGCTCCATGCGGTATTTCGCCACCGTCCGTCTGGCCAGCACCACGTTCTGGGCTCGCAGGCGCGCCACGATCTCCTGGTCTTTGAGGGGGCGGCCGGCGTCTTCCTGTTCCACCATTTTCCGGATCATCTCACGAACCGCCACAGAGGAGAGTTCGGTCAGGCCTTCCTGGGACCGGGGGATGCTCGTATTGAAGAAGAATTTCAACTCGAAGATGCCCTGGGAGCAATGCAGGTATTTGTTGGAGGTCACCCGGCTAATGGTCGATTCATGCATGCCCACGTCTTCGGCCACGTCTCGCAGGATCATCGGCCGCAGATACTGGATGCCCTGTTCGAAGAACGGTTCCTGGAATTTCACCAGGCTCTCGACGACCCGCACGATGGTTTTATTGCGTTGCTCGATGCTCCGGATCAGCCACTGGGCCGCCCGGAGCTTTTCATCCAGGAACGCCCGGGTCGCGTCGGAAGGGTCGCGCTTCCCCACGAGGAACCGGCGGTAATAGGCGCTGATGCGGAACCGGGGCATTCCATCGTCGTTCAGGTGGACCTCCCACTGGCCGTCGGATTTCACGACATACACGTCCGGAATGATCGGACGAATGTCGAAGTTGAAAAACGGCCGCCCGGGCTTCGGCTCGAGGCCCTCGATGACCTTCGTGGCGTGAAGAACCGCGTCGAGCGACACCCCCAGCGCCTTGGCGATTGCCGGATATCGCTTGCGCTCCAGGTCGGCCAGGTGGTGCCGGACGGTGGCCTCGACCAGCGTGCCGGCCAGCCCCAATTGTTCGACCTGGGCCAACAAGCACTCCCGGAGATCCCGCGCGGCCACGCCGACGGGGTCCAAGGCCTGCACCACGGTCAACACCCGAGCGACCCGCTCCACCGGCGCACCGGTCACGACGGCCAGATCCTCGAGCGGCATCCGCAGGTACCCGTCTTCATCGAGGTTGCCGATGATCTCCCGCCCGATTTCCTGTTCGGCCTTGTCGAGCGGCGAGAGCCCCAACTGCCACAGGAGGTGGTCCTCGAGCGAGGCGGTCTTGGTCATCGTCTGGTCCACCGACGGCAGTTCGTCCCGACCCGACCGCGGGGCTTCGACATCGCCCCACTTCCGATCGTCGTCGAAATACTCTTCCCACGTCGAGGCCACGTCGTCCCGATCAGCCGCCTCCCCATCAGCGCTCGCCACTCCGTCGGCGTCGTCGCTTTTGGGAACCTCCTGTGTGTCTTCATTCGGGCCCAACTCGGTCTCGGTCTCCTCCGCCTCGGCGGTGGACTCCTCCAGCATCGGATTTTCCTCGAGTTGCTGGGTCAAGGCCTCCTGCAATTCCAGGCGGGAGAGTTGCAGCAGCTTGATGGCCTGCTGCAGCTGGGGGGTCATGATCAGCTTTTGGGATAAGCGAAGGTCAAGCCGCGGCTGCATACGTTTCTCCCGCCGGCCTTACAGGCGGAACCCTTCCCCCAGATAGACCTCGCGCGCCCGGCGGCTGTTCACGATATGCGCGGGGGGCCCTTCCTCCAGGATCTCCCCATTATTGATGATGCAGGCGCGATCCGTGATGGACAGCGTCTGATGGACGTTATGGTCGGTGATCAGGATGCCGATGCCCCTTTCCTTCAGACCCCGGATGATGCTCTGGATGTCGCCCACGGCAATAGGATCGATGCCGGAAAACGGCTCATCGAGCATCAAGAAATGCGGCCGCATGACCAGCGCCCTGGCGATCTCCACGCGCCGCCGCTCCCCTCCTGACAGGCTGTAGGCCCGGTTCGTCCGGACGTGCCCGAGCCCCAGATCCTTAATGGCCGTCTCCAGCCGCGCCTCGCGTTCTTCCCCCCCCAGGTCCAGCAATTCCAGGACGGCGATGAGATTCTGCTCCACCGTCATCCGCCGGAAGACCGAGGATTCCTGCGGCAGATAGCCGATTCCGCAACGCGCCCGCTTATACATGGGCAGGTCCGTGATCGGCCGCCCTCCGAGCAGGACGTCGCCTTTGTCCGGCACGGTGAGGCCGACCATCATGTCGAAGACCGTCGTCTTACCCGCTCCGTTGGGCCCAAGGAGGCCCACGATCTCCCCGGACTTGACGGCCAAGCTCACCCCCTTGACCACCCGTCGCCGGCGATAGGCTTTCTCCAGAGCCTTGGCCTCGAACGTCAGGGGCCGCCCCGCCGGTCCCGCGGGCCCGATGGGAGCGCTCACCGTGGTGCTGGTTCCATGTCGTTGATGACGACCCGGCTGCCCTCGACCACGCTCCGGTCCTCCTTCAAAAACATCGTCATCTTCGTGCCGGTGACCCGGTAGCCGGCCTCCCAGACCTCCGGATCGCCTGTCAAGACCAGTTTTTCTTCCCGCTGGTAATAAAGCGCCTTCTTCGACCTGGCCTTCTTGTCGCCCTGCTCCAGGAGCACGTTGCCTGTGGATTCGATCAGCGCCACCCCGCGGTTCCCGAAGGTAGGGAGGTCCGGGGTCTGCGCGCGCGGCGAGGCGGCCGCCTTCCCGCTCCCCGTGGAAGCCAGCGCGGGGGGGGTCTCATCGAAGTGGACAATCATTTGGTCTGCATGCATGGTGAACTCGCCCTTCTTCATGACCACCCTCCCCTCGAAGATGGCCTTATGCTCCTGGTTCTTGAAGGCCAGCGACTGGGACGTAATGACGATGTCGGCAGGAGACCCCGGAGGCCGGTTCGGCGGCTGCGCCGCCGAGACCCCGACCCCGCCCAGAAGCAGGATGATCGCGCTAGTAAATACCCGCACGTACATTTCGATGGATCCTCATTTCCCGGGTGGTGAGGAAGGCGTCCATTCCCTGGCCCGTAATTTCCAGGTTGGGGCCGATAATCCGGACGGTCTCTTCCGTCCAGAATCGGTGCTCGCTGTTGACCCAATTCACGCGGGGCGTGTAGATCGTGTACCCGTGCTCGAGGACCAAGGCGAGGTCCCCGGACCGCTTGCCGATGACGAAATCCTTGGAGGAGGTATTGATGGTCCCCTCATCGCCCTCGACCGTCATGGACACGCCGTCGGCGCCCATCAGCACCAACTGGACCCCGAGCAGGAGGGCCCTCGCCTCCGCATCGAACACCTGCGCCTGCCTGGCTTGAAGGGTCCAGTCCACCACCCCGTCCTTACTCTGCACGAAGGAGAATTCCTGTAAGCCCGCATCGGCGACTTGAGGGGTCGGGGGCACGGCCAGGGGAGGGGTCCGGCGGGAGGGTGCGCCCAGGATGAACACCAGGAGAGTTCCGAGGACAGCAAAAATGATACCAAGCAGCCCGGCCTTGGCCATTCGGTGGGCCGATGGGAACGGGATCGGGACCATGCCACCGACTATAACACAGGAATTTGAAGAGAGTAAAGGCGCGGAGGCCTCACCGGAGGGGACGAGTCGGCAGGCTCACGCGGCTCCCGCTGCGGCTTTCGCCTTTCCTGCAGGGGACCCGGATGGAGCCCCCTTGCCGCCCGTCGCGGTCTGTTCCGCCGTCGCGGCCTTCTCCGGCTCCTTCTTGCCGGGGGCTCTCGTCACGAGCTCGAGCACGACCATGCGGGCCGCATCGCCGACCCGGCGACGGGTCTTGATCATGCGGGTGTACCCCCCTCGCTGGTCGGCCACCCGCCTCGCCAGATCCGTGAAGAGTTTGGCGACCACCGCCTTGGTCCGGACGAAGGCAAGCGCGCGGCGCCGGGCATGGAGCCCTCCCGCTTTGCCCAGCGTGATCATCCGATCGGCGAAGATCCGGACCTCCTTCGCCTTGGCTTCCGTGGTCTCGATCCGCTCGTGCTCCAACAAAGACGTGACCAGGTTGCGAAACAGGGCCCGCCGATGGTTGGTGTTCCGCCCGAGCTGACGGCCGCTCTTGCTGTGTCGCATGACTGCGGGTCACTCCTCCTTCGGGCCTGCCGCCGTCCCCGCGGGGATGTGCTCCAGCTTCATGCCGAGGCTGAGGCCCATTTCGGCGAGGATTTCCTTGATCTCGTTCAGGGACTTCTTCCCGAAATTCTTGGTCCGCAACATATCCGCTTCCGTCTTCTGGACGAGATCCGCGATGGTTTTGATATTGGCGTTCTTCAGGCAGTTGGCCGCCCTGACGGAAAGCTCCAGCTCGTTCACGCTGCGCAGGAGGTTCTTATTGCTCTCGGTGATCGCCTCTTCGGCCGCCGGTCGGGCGAGGGTCTCCTCCATGTCCTTGACCCCGATGAAGATATCAAGGTGCCCGCGCACGATCAGAGCCGCGGCCGACAGGGCGTCCTCAGGGGAGATGCTCCCGTCCGTCCAGATTTCCAGGATCAGCTTGTCGTAATCGGTCATGCGCCCAACACGGGCGTTCTCGACCAGGTAGTTGACGCGCGTCACCGGCGAGTAGATGGCATCCACCGGGATCACCCCGATCGCCATCTCCTCGTCCTTATTCCGTTCCGCCGGCACGTAGCCGCGGCCCCGCTTGACGACCATCTCCATGTCGACCGTGGCGCCCTTGTCCAGCGTCGCGATGTGCAGGTCGGGAGTCAGGATGTCGAGGTCGGCATCGTGTTCGATGTCGCCGGCCTTGGCCACCCCGGGGCCTTTCTTCCGCAAGTGGATGGTCTTGGTTTTGTCGGCGTGGAGCTTGAACCGGATTTTCTTGATGTTGAGGATGATGTCCGTGACATCCTCGGTCACGCCCGGAATCGTGGAGAATTCGTGCAGGACCCCTTCGATCCTGACGGAGGTGACGGCCGCCCCCGTGAGGGACGACAGGAGCACCCGCCGCAGCGAATTCCCCACGGTCGTTCCGAACCCGCGCTCAAATGGCTCTGCGGTGAACCGACCATACGTCGCCGTCAACGATTCCTTGTCGACCTCGGTTTTGATCGGAATTTGGAAATCACGCATTCCCTTCAGCATACTGGCTCCCTTATCGCCGGTTCATGAATAGGACGTCCCGTCGGGACCATCCTGCGGCCAGCCCTCGCGCCCATTAACGGGAATAGAGGTCCACCACCAACTGCTCGTTCACGGGCATGGCTATCTCCTCCCTCGCGGGCAGGCCCCGCACCGTCGCCTTCATATTCTCCCTGTCCAGGTCCAACCAGGCGGGCACGCCCCGGGCGTCGACCATTTCCAGCGCCGCCTTGATCGGGAGGATTTGCCGGCTCCGCTCCTTGACCTCGATCACCTCGCCTTCGCGCACCAGGAATGCGGGCTGATTCACCTTGCGCCCGTTGACGCGGAAATGGCCGTGATTGACAAGCTGCCGGGCCTCCTTCCGGGAGACCGCAAAGCCCAGCCGGTAGACGACGTTGTCCAATCGGCGCTCCAGCATCCGGAGGAGGTTCTCCCCGGTGATCCCGCGCTGCCGCTCGGCCTTGGCGAACGTGCCACGAAACTGCCGCTCGAGGACCCCATAGATCCGCTTGAGCTTCTGCTTCTCCCGCAGCTGCGCGCTGTACTCCGAGACCCGGGGCCGCCCCTGCCCATGCTGCCCCGGGGGATAGGCGCGCCGTTCAACGGCGCACTTCTCCGTCATACAGCGGGCGCCCTTCAGAAACAGCTTGCCGCCCTCGCGGCGGCACAACCGACAGACAGGCCCTCGATATTTCGCCACTCCTGGTCTCCTTCCGCGGTCCCGTTAGACCCGCCGGCGCTTCGGCGGCCGGCAGCCGTTGTGAGGAATCGGGGTAACGTCCCGGATCATGTTGATCCGCAGCCCGGCCGACTGGAGCGCCCGGATGGCGGATTCCCGGCCGGATCCCGGCCCCTTGACGTACACGTCGAGCTGGCGCATCCCGAATTCCAAGGCCTTTTTTGCCGCCATCTCCCCGGCCCGGGTCGCGGCGAACGGCGTGCTTTTGCGGGATCCCTTGAATCCCTGATTGCCGGCGCTGGCCCACACCACCGTGTTGCCGCCCATGTCCGTGATGGTAACGATGGTATTGTTGAAGGACGCCTGGATGTGCGCCACGCCGCTTTGCACGATTTTCTTCTCGCGTTTCCTGCCCTTTTTGACTCCCATGCCCGAATCCCCCTAGACCACTTTCATGGTCTTGCGCGTCTTGCCCATCCCCTTGCGGCCCTTACGGGTCCGCGCATTCGTCTTGGTCCGCTGTCCCCGGACCGGAAGTCCCTTCCGGTGACGGAGCCCGCGGTATGAGCCGATATCGACCAACCGCTTGATGTTCATGGAGACGTCCTTGCGGAGATCCCCTTCGACCTTGTGCTCGCGTTCGATGATCTCCCGCAGTTTGACGATCTCGTCCTCGCGCAGATCCTTGACGCGCGTAGCCGGCGACACGCCGGCCTGCTTGAGGATTTTCTGGGACGAGGACCGCCCGATCCCATAGATGTAACGCAATCCCACGTGGACCTGCTTGTCTCTCGGAAGATCGACTCCCGCAATACGTGCCATATTGTCTCCGTTATACGTTAATCGTCGGAAGGGCCTTCCCGTTGTACGATTAACGGTGAACCTTTAACGTCATACTCTAGCCTTGGCGCTGCTTGTGCCGGGGGTTGGGACACAACACCCGCACGACCCCGCGGCGACGGAGCACCCGACATTTCGAGCAGATCGGCTTGACCGATGATTTGACTTTCATTGCGACACGCTCCGCCTTCTACTTGAACCGATACGTGATCCGCCCGCGCGTCAGATCATAGGGCGACAGCTCCACCGTCACCTTGTCGCCCGGCAGGATCCGGATGAAATGCATCCGCATCTTGCCTGAAATATGGGCCAAGATCTTGTGTCCGCTGTCCAGTTGGACCCGGAACATGGCGTTCGGCAGCGTCTCGGACACAGTCCCCTGCACTTCAATGACATCTTCCTTAGACATGACGCTCAGGCCGCGCACCCCTCACAGCTTGGTCAGGATCCGAGGGCCGTTCTCGGTGACGACGATCGTGTGTTCGAAGTGAGCCGAGAAGCTCCCGTCCTGGGTCACCGCCGTCCAGCCGTCTTCAAGGTGCCTCGTCTCGGGCCGTCCCAGATTCACCATCGGCTCGATGGCCAGCGTCATGCCGGCCTTCAGCCGCGGGCCCTTGCCGGGCTCCCCGTAGTTCGGGATCTGGGGTTCTTCATGCAGCCTGCGCCCGATCCCGTGCCCGACGAACTCCGTCACGACCGAGAACCTGGCGGCTTCCGCATGAGTCTGCACCGCATGGGAGATGTCAGAGACCCGGTTGCCCACCACCGCCTGTTCGATGCCCTTGTGCAGGGCCTCCTCGGTAATCCGCAACAGACGGCGGAGTTCCTCCGAGATGTCCCCGACCGGCACCGTCACGGCCGCATCCCCATAATACCCGTCCACCACCACTCCGATGTCCAGCCCGATGATGTCCCCCTCTTTCAGGACGAGGCGGGACGGGATCCCGTGCACCACGGCGTCGTTCACGGAGGTACAGAGCGTATGCCGGAAGACCTGATCCCGGACCCGATAGCCCTTGAAGGCAGGCGTGCCGCCGCGCTCCAGGATGAAGGCCTCGGCGAACCGGTCCAATTCCTCCGTCGTGACCCCGGGCTTGACCCGGCTCCGCAGGGCCTCCAGGACCTCGGCGACGATCTTCGCCGCCCGGCCCATCCGTTCGATTTCGTCCGGTGACTTCAGTTCAATGCCGCTCATGTCGGTCGAGGGGTCCGCACCGCCGCGCGGAGTCGCCCGTACACCTGATCGATCGAGGCCGCGGCATCCACGCGCCGCAACAACCCCCGCTTCTCATAATACTCGATGAGGGGGCGCGTCTGCCGCTCATACACCGTGAGCCGGGCCTCCACGGTCTCCGGCTTATCGTCGTCCCGCTGGACCAGCGCCCCTCCGCATTTGTCGCACCGCCCCTCCCGCTTCGGCGGGGCATGCTCCAGATGGTACACCGCCTGACACGCCGGACAACTGCGACGCCCCGACAGCCGCCGAATCAGATCTGCGTGCGGCACCTCAAAACTGACGACGTGATCGATCCCGGGCCCCCCGTTCTTGCGGAGCATCTGGTCCAGCGCCTCGGCCTGCACCACCGTCCGGGGGAACCCGTCCAGAATATAGCCCCGCGCGCACTCCGCCCCGCTGACCCGCTCCCGGATGATTCCGATGACCACCTCGTCGGGGACCAGCTTCCCCGCGTCCATAAACCCCTGTGCCCGCTTCCCGAGGGGCGTCCCCTGCTTGACGGCGTGCCGGAGGATCTCCCCCGTGGACACCTGCGGGACGCCTTCCTCAGCGGCCAACCGTTGGGCCTGGGTGCCCTTGCCGACGCCCGGCGGACCGAGGAAGATCAGGCGCATCCCCTACCCGCTCCTCCCTTTCAAGCGGCCCTTGGCCAGGAAGCCCTCGTAGTTGCGCATCAGCATGTGCGATTCGATCTGCTGGGCCGTATCCAACCCGACGCCGACCGTGATCAGCAGGGAGGTGCCGCCGAAATAGAACGGCACGCCCAGCTTGTAGATCAGGATCTCCGGGATGATGCAGACGGTCGCCAGATACAGGGCGCCCGCGAAGGTGACCCGGTTCAGGACCCGATAGATATAGTCGGACGTCCGCTGGCCTGGCCGGATCCCGGGGATGAACCCCCCGTACTTGCGCATGTTGTCGGAGATGTCCACCGGGTTCAGCACCACCGCGGTATAGAAATAACAGAAGAAGACGATGAGGCCGACGTAGAGCGCGGTGTAGGTCACCGAGCCCGGAGCCAGCATGCGCCCGATGTCCTGGACCCAGGCGTATTGGATGAAGCCCGCGATGGTGGCCGGGAAGGCGATGATCGAGGAGGCGAAAATCGGGGGGATCACCCCCGCGGTGTTGATCTTCAGCGGGATGTGCGTGCTCTGCCCCCCGAAGACCCGCCGCCCGACCACGCGCTTGGCGTACTGCACGGGGATCTTGCGGCGGCCGGTTTCCAGGAACACGATCGCGCCGATCACCCCGACCATGGCGGCGGCCAGCACCAACAACCACAGGCCGCTCAGCTGGCCCACCTCGTACAATTGATAGGTCTGCGCCACCGCCGCCGGCAGACGCGCGACGATGCCCGCGAAGATGATCAGGGAAATGCCGTTGCCGATCCCCCGCTCGGTGATCTGCTCGCCCAGCCACATGAGAAAGGCTGTGCCGGCGGTCAGGGTCAGCATGGTCATCAGCCGGAATCCCATGCCCCCGGTTTGGACGAAGGCCCCGCGGTTCATGCCTTCCAGGCCTACCGCGATTCCGAAGGCTTGCACGAGGCCGATCCCGATCGTCCCGAACCGGGTATATTGAATGATTTTCTTCCGTCCCCGCTCGCCCTCCTTGGCCAATTTCGTCAGGTGGGGGATCACCACCGTCAGCAACTGCAGAATGATCGATGCGCTGATATAGGGCATGATCCCCAGCGCGAAGATCGTCAGCCTGGAGAGGGCCCCGCCGGAAAAGATGTCCAGAAACCCGAGCAGAGCCCCGCCTTCCTTCAGCAGAAACTTGCTCAGTTCCTCGTTATTGATCCCGGGCGTGGGGATGTGCGCGCCGATCCGGTAGACCGCCAGCATCCCCAGCGTGAACAAAATCCGGTTGCGCAGTTCGGGGATGTTGAAGATGTTCTTGAGGTTCGTGAACAGCCGCTCAAACACTGCCCAGGACCTCCGCTCGTCCCCCGGCGGCCTGAATCTTGGCGGCGGCCGAGGCGCTAAACCGATGTGCCTGGACATAGAGCGGGCGCGTCACGGTGCCCTCGGCGAGCACTTTGATCCGGCCCCCGCGGCTGCGCACCAGTCCCGCCTCAATCATGACTTGGGGGGTCACGTCCTGCACGCCCTCCAGCCGGTTCAGATCCCGGAGATTCACGATCTCCCACTCGGTGCGGAAGATATTGGTAAAGCCCCGCTTTGGGACGCTCCGCTTGAGGGGCATCTGTCCGCCCTCAAATCCCGGTCGCTTCCCGCCCCCAGACCGGGCCTTGAGGCCTTTGTGTCCCCGAGTCGACGTCTTGCCGTGGCCGGACCCGATCCCCCGCCCGATCCGCTTGCGCCGCGTCCGGGACCCCGGCTGTGGCTTCAATTCGTGGAGCTTCATTCGCCCCCGCCTTCCGCTTTCCGGACGGTCAACAAATAGGAGAGCTTGTGCACCAGCCCCTTCACCTGGGGAGTCGCGGGCCGGATGACCGTGTGGCGGATCCGCCTGAGCCCCAGCCCCAGCAGGAGGATGCGATGGGTTCTCGGCGTGCCGATGGGGCTCCGCACCAGGGTGATCGCCAGCTTGCCCGGGGGGGGCGTCCGAGTTCCCATTCCTTTCCTATCCTGCCTGCTGCACTATCGACTTGCGTATCCGAAGGACTTCCTCGGGGTCCCGCAGCCGATTGAGCCCTTCCAGCACCGCCTGGACGACGTTGAACGGGTTGCCCCGCCCCAGGGTCTTGGCCACGATGTTCTGGATCCCGGCCAACTCGATGACCGCTCGCACCGCGCCTCCGGCGACGATCCCCGTCCCCGCCGTCGCCGGTTTCAGCATGACGTGCTCGGCGCCGAAATGCCCGTGGACTTCGTGCGGAATGGTCCCGTTTTTGATGGCGATCCGCACCAGCTTTTTCTTGGCGTGCTGGACCGCTTTCGAGATCGCCTCGGGCACTTCCGCTGCTTTGCCCTTGCCGATACCGACCCACCCCTCTCCATCGCCCACGACGACCAGCGCGGTGAAGTTGAACCGCTTGCCGCCCTTGACCACCTTGGCGACCCGGTTGATGTACACCACCTTGTCCTTCAGATTCAGTTCGTCCGGATTAGCCTTCACGGTTTGGTTGTGCTCCCTTGCTTAAAACTTCAGGCCGCGCTCGCGGGAGGCCTCGGCCAACCCCTTGAGACGTCCATGGTACCGGTAACCCCCGCGGTCGAAGACCACCGCCGTGATGTGGGCCTTCAGAGCGCGCTCGGCCACCAACCGGCCGACAGCCGCTGCCGCCGCCCGGTTGCCGCCGGTCTTCAGCTTCCCCTTGAGATCCTTGTCCACGGTCGAGGCGCTCACCAGCGTCCGCCCGGTTGTGTCGTCGATCACCTGGGCATAGATGTGCGAGCGACTCCTGAAGACATTCAGGCGAGGCCGCTCGGGCGTCCCGGTGACCCGCTGCCGGAGCCGGAGATGCCGCCGTGTCCGATCGCGCTCCCGTTTGCTGATATCCAACATGGCGCCGCTATTTCCCGGTCTTTCCTTCTTTGCGGATCAAGACTTCCTCGCTGTACTTCACGCCCTTGGCCTTATAGACGTCGGGGGGCTTGAGAGCCCTGATGTCGGCGGCGGTCTGCCCCACGAGCGACTTGTCGCAGCCTTTGATCGTGACCACCGTCTGTTTGTCCACCTTGGCCTCGATCCCGTCCGGCAGGGGATAGACGATCGGATGCGTGTATCCCAGGCTGAAACTCAGCGCCCGCCCGGTCGCCGCGACCTTGAACCCGACGCCGTTGATCTCCAGCACCCGCTCGAACCCTTTGGTGACGCCCAGAACCATATTATTGAGTTCCGCTCGGATGAGCCCGTGTAGGGCCCGCTGCTGCCGGGTATCCGCGGCGCGCTTGACCTCCACCGTGCCGTTCGCCACGGCGACCGTGATCCCCGGAACGACGGACCGGCTCAGCGAGCCGAGGGGCCCCTTCACCGACACGCGGGGTCCGTCGACCTTGACCTCGACCCCCGGCGGGATCGGCACCGGCATTTTTCCGATTCGCGACATCGGTCACCCCTCTACCAGACGTAACACAAGACCTCGCCGCCGAGGCGCTGCTCGCGTGACTCGACGCCGGTCATGACCCCTTTCGGGGTCGACATGATGGCGACGCCCATCCCTTTCATCACGGTCGGAATGCGGGTCTGCCGGACGTACACGCGCTTGCCGGGGGTGCTCACCCGGCGGATCCCCGTGATCATGGGGACCTCGCCTTCCTGGTAGCGCAGGGTCAGGCACAGCAGCGGGTGCCCATCTTCCGTGGCCCGCTCGACGCCCTGGATGAAACCCTCCTGCTGCAGAACCCGGGCGACTTCCGCCTTGAGCTTGGACGCCGGCATCCGGACCGCCGCATGGCGCCGGCGCAGGGCGTTCCGGATGCGGGTTACCATGTCGGCTACGGGGTCGGTCATGGCCATCGCGTCACCAACTCGATTTCGTCACCCCGGGGATGTCCCCCCGGAGGCTGAGCAGCCGAAAGCACACGCGGCACAGCCGGAACTTGCGGAGAAAGCCCCGGACCCTCCCGCAGTTGGGGCATCGGTTATACGCGCGCGTTTTAAACTTCGGAGTGGTCTTTGCCTTGAGCCTGAGCGCCAATCGCGACACGATCCTCTCTCCTCCTGATCAGGTTGACGTCCGGAAGGGCATGCCCAGGTGGTGCAAGAGCGCCTTGCCTTCGTCATTGGTCTTGGCGGTGGTCACCACCGTGATATCCATCCCGTGAATGGCCTCCACCATGTCGTATTTAATTTCGGGGAAGATGAGCTGTTCTTTCAGCCCCAGGGTGTAGTTGCCCCGCCCATCGAATCCTTTCGGCGGGATCCCTTTAAAATCCCGGATACGGGGCAGGGCGACGGTCGTCAACCGGTCCAGGAACTCGTACATCCGCCTGCCCCGTAGCGTCACCTTGGCGCCGATCGGCAACCCCTTCCGCAGCTTGAAATTCGCGATGGCCTTCCGGGCTTTGGTCACGACCGGCCGCTGGCCCGCGATCAGACCGAGCTCTGTCACCGCCGAGTCCAGCAGCTTGGCGTTCTGGGTCGCCTCCCCCATGCCGACGTTCAGGACGATGCATTCGAGCCGGGGGACCTGCATCCGGTTCCGGTACGAGAAATCCTTCATCAGAGCCGGGACCACCTTTTTCGAATAATGCTCCTGAAGCCGGGCCGGGTCGGTCGGCTCGGGCGCCGCCTTGGCCTTGTGCTCCGGCTTGGCCTCCGGCTTGGGCGCTGGCTTGGCCGCTGGCTTGGAGCCGGGCTTGGCGGCCGGTTTGACGTCGGACCTGGCCATCGCTACTTGCGCTCCGGCGTTTCGATGGGTTGATCGCACTGCTTGCAGACCCGCGTTCGGGTGCCGTCCGTCAGGGTCTTGGAGCCGACCCGGACCGGCTTCTGACAGCTGGGGCAATACACCATGACGTTGGAGAGATGAATGGGCGCTTCCCGTTCCAGGATTCCGCCCTGCCGGTTCTGCTGGTTCGGCTTGGTATGGCGCTTGATCATGTTGATCTTCTCCACCATCACCTTGAGCGTCAGGGGATACACATGCAGGACCTTCCCGGATTTCCCGCGGTCCTTTCCCGCAATGACCACGACGGTATCCCCCTTGCGCACCCGGGGCTTGATCGCCACGCCGAGGGGTTGATTGGCACTGAGCCAGCCGCGCCGTCGCATCACAGCACCTCCGGCGCCAGGGATATGATCTTCATGTACTTCTTCCACCGAAGTTCCCGGGCCACCGGCCCGAAGATCCGGGTCCCCACCGGTTCGCCCTGGGCATTGATCAGCACACAGGCGTTCCGGTCGAACTTGATGTACGAGCCGTCGTCCCGGCGGACCGCTTTGGCGGTGCGGACGATCACGGCCTTGCTGATGTCGCCCTTCTTCACCGTCGCGTGAGGGATCGCTTCCTTGACCGCCACCATGACGGTGTCGCCCAGGCTCCCGTACCGGCGCTTCGTCCCGCCGAAGACGTGGAAGCACATCACCTTCTTCGCGCCCGAGTTGTCGGCGACGTCCAGTCTGGAATAGATCTGGATCATTGCGCCCTGGCCTTCTCCATGATCTGCACGACCCGAAAGTGCTTCTCCTTGCTCAGGGGACGCGTGGCCACGAGGCGCACGCGGTCTCCAATCCGGCACTCGTTCTTCTCGTCATGCGCCTTCAACCGGGTCACCCGGCGCATCACCTTCCCGTACCGGTGGTGACGGACCAGCCGCTTGACCACCACGACGACGGTCTTCTGCATCTTGTCGCTGACCACCTCGCCGACGAACTCGCGCCGATGCCCGTGTTGGGGTTGGTCCATACGGCTTAGGCCCCTTCCGCCTGCCGCCCGGGGGGGCCGCCCGCGGTCTTTTCGCGGAGGACGGTTTTCACCCGGGCGATGTCCCGCCGGGTCTGCTTGATCTTGGCGGGGTTCTCGACCCGGCCGGCCGCCGCCTGAAAGCGGAGATTGAACAGTTCCTTCTTCAAGTCCCTCGCCTTGCCGTCCAGCTCCACGGCGGTCAAGGCGCGCAGGTTGCGGACGGTGCCTCTCCGCGCTTCCATCAGGCCACCCCCCGGCCCACGAACCTGGTGGCGATCGGCAGTTTGTGCGCGGCCAACCGGAGCGCCTCCCGCGCCACCTCCTGGGTCACCCCGTCCATCTCATAGAGGATCCGGCCCGGCCTCACCACGGCGACCCAGAACTCGGGATTGCCCTTGCCCTTGCCCATGCGGGTTTCGGCGGGCTTTTTCGTGATCGGCTTGTCCGGGAAGATCCGCACCCAGACCCGCCCGCCCCGCTTCACGTGGCGGGTCATCGCGATCCGGGCCGCCTCGATCTGCCGGTTGGTGAGCCACCCGGGCTCGAGCGCCTTGAGGCCGTATTCGCCGAGGGTGACGTCACCCCCGCGATAGGCCTTCCCCCGCATCCGGCCCTTGTGCATCTTCCGGTGTTTAACCTTCTTCGGCGCGAGCATGCGTGCCCCCTACCGGCGGTCCAGGTCCATGCCGCCCTTGGCGGGCACGGCGGGGAGGATCTCACCCTTGTAAATCCAGGCCTTAATACCGATCTGCCCCATCGTGGTGTGGGCCTCGGCAAAGCCGTAATCGATGTCGGCCCGCAGCGTGTGCAGAGGCACCCGTCCCTGCAGGTACCATTCGGTCCGCGCAATCTCCGCTCCGGCCAACCGCCCCGAGCACCGGATCTTGATGCCCTGGGCCCCCAGACGCAGGGCCGACGCCACGCTCCGCTTCATCGCCCGGCGGAACGCCACGCGCTTCTCAAGCTGGACGGCGATGTTCTCGGTCACGAGCTGGGCGTCGAGCTCCGGCTTTTTGATTTCCTTGATCATGATGTAGAACTGGCGCCCGAACCTCTTCTCCAGATCGGCCTTCAGCTTGTCCACCTCCGCCCCCTTGCGGCCGATGATGATGCCCGGCCGGGCCGTGTGGATGATGACCTTGGCCTGCTCGCCCGAGCGCTCGATTTCCACCTTGGCTACGCCCGCATGATAGAGCTTGCTCTTCACCATCTTGCGGATCTGGATGTCCTCGTGCAGGAGCTTGGCATACCCCCGATCCGCATACCAGCGGGAGTTCCAGGGCTTGACGTACCCGAGGCGCAGGCCGATCGGATGGACCTTCTGCCCCATGCGTTATCCCTTTCGCTTGCTCTCCGCCGCGGGCTCGATGGGCTCCACGGCGATGGTGATATGGCTCATCCGTTTGTGGATCGAGAAGGCCCGTCCCTGGGCCCGCGGCTGGAATCGCTTCAGCGTGGGCCCGACGTCCACCACCGCCCGGCTCACCCGCAGGGCGTCTTCGTCGCCGAGTTCCTTGCCCGGTTGCTGCGCGTTCGCCACAGCCGACTTGAGCACTTTCTCCACGACCCGCGCGGCGGCTCGCGGCGTGAACTTGAGGGTGGCCAGGGCGGTGTTCACGGGGCACCCCCGGATGAGATCCACCACGACCCGAGTCTTCCGGGGCGACATCCGCACGAACCGCAACTTCGCCACTGCTTCCGCCATACCAATGTCCCGTCCTATTTGAGCGCGACCGCCTTTTCGCTCTTGGCGGCGCCGTGCCCCTTGAAAAACCGCGTCGGGGAGAATTCTCCCAGCTTGTGCCCGACCATGTTCTCGGTGATGTAGATCGGGATGAACTTCTTCCCGTTATGGATGGCCAGCGTGTGGCCGATCATTTCGGGCACGATGGTGGACCGGCGCGACCAGGTCTTGAGAATTTTCTTCTCCCCGCCCGTGTTCATCTGCTCGATGCGGCGAAGCAACCGCCCGTCCACGAAAGGCCCTTTGCTGACCGACCGAGGCATCCCGACTCCTTACTTCTTTTTCCGCCGCGCGATGATGAACTTGCCGGTCCGCTTGGTGCGCCGGGTTTTGTACCCTTTGGCCTTCTGCCCCCAGGGGGAGACCGGATGGGGATTGCCCGCTCCGGATTTGCCCTCGCCGCCGCCGTGCGGATGGTCCACGGGATTCATGACCACCCCGCGGACGTGCGGCCTCTGCCCCAACCACCGCGACCGCCCGGCCTTGCCGATCGTCACGTTTTCATGGTCGGGATTGCCGACCTGGCCCACCGTGGCCAGGCAGGACCCGAGAATTTTCCGCATCTCCCCGGACTTCAGGCGGACCTGGATGTAGTCCCCTTCTTGGCCCATAACCTGGGCCGAGCCCCCCGCGCTCCGGACCAGCTGCCCGCCCTTGCCGGGTCTCAGCTCGATGTTATGCACGATCGCCCCCGTCGGCAGGCTCGTGAGCGGGAGGGCGTTGCCCACCCGGACCTCGGCGTCGGGCCCCGACTGCACACGATCCCCCACACGCAGGCCCACCGGAGCCAGAATGTACCGCTTCTCGCCATCGGCATAATGCAGGAGCGCCACCCGGGCGGACCGGTAGGGATCGTACTCGATCGTCGCCACCCGCGCCGGCACTCCATGCTTGTCGCGCTTGAAATCCACGCGCCGGTACATCCGCTTGTGGCCGCCCCCGCGGAAGCGGACCGAGATGCGCCCTTGATTGTTCCGCCCGCCGGAGCTGCCGATGAATTGCAGCAGCCGCTTCTCCGGGGGCGTGCGGGTCACATCCTCGTTCGTCAGCGCCGTCATCTGGCGCCGGCTGGGGGATGTGGGGTTAAAGTTTTTAATGCCCATCTAGACCCCCTCGAAGATTTCCAGCTTCTCGCCGGCTTTGACGGTCACGATCGCCTTCTTCCAGTCCGGCTTCTTTCCCGACAGCCGTCCGATGCGCCGAGTCTTTCCCAGCACGTTCATCACGTTCACTTTCTCGATCTTGACCTTGAGGGCGTGTTCCGCCGCCTTCTTGATCTCCACTTTGTTGGCGTCCGCGCGCACGAGCATCCCGACCTTCCGTTGGGTCTCGCGCAGATCGGTCAGCTTCTCCGTCAGGAGCGGCCGCACGATCACGTCGTGCCAGTCTCGGGTCATGCCCAGACCTCCTCCAGGCGGCCCACGTCCCCGCGTGCCACCAGCACCGCATCGTGGAGGAGCAGGTCCCGCACATTGAGCCCCTCCGGATCCACGACGGTCACGCCGAACAGATTGGCCGCCGCCCGACGGAGGCGGTTCAAATCGGCCCCCGCCACAATCAGCGTCCGGCCACGGAGGCCCAGCATCTCCAGCTGCTTGGCCAGCGTTTTGGTTTTCCCCGCGGAGTCCGGGAGGTCATTGACCACCACCAGCCGCCCCTCGTTCACCGCCGCCGCCAAAGCGCCCCGCACGGCGCCGCGCACTTTTTTCTTGGGCATCGTGTAGCCATAGTCGCGCGGCAAGGGACCGAAGACCGTCCCCCCGTGCCGCCAGAGCGGAGAGCGGAGAGAGCCGGCCCGCGCCCGCCCGGTGTGCTTCTGCTTGTACGGCTTCTTGCCCGTCCCGCTGACCAGTCCTCGGGTCTTCGTGGACGCCGTACCGTGCCGTTGCCCGGCCTGCTGCGCGAGCACGACTTCATGCAGGACCGACCCCTTCACGGGCCCCCCAAAGATCTCCGGCCGTAAGTCGATCGAGCCGACCGGGCGCCGATTCAGATCCACGATATCAACCGTCGGCATGGACGAGGATCCCCTAGGACACTCTCTTGATCTTCCGGACGAGCACCAGACTGCCCCGGGCGCCGGGCACCGAGCCCCGGACGAAAATCAGATTCTCCTCGGGGCGGACTTCCACGACTTCCAGACCCTGGGCCGTCACCCGCACGGCGCCCATGTGGCCGGCCATCTTCATGTTCTTCCAGACACGGGAAGGCGACGAGCTGCTGCCGATCGAGCCCGGCGCCCGGTGGAACATCGACCCATGGGACTCAGGACCCCCATGGAAGTGGTGCCGCTTCATGACGCCCTGAAACCCCTTGCCCTTCGACACGCCGATCACGTCCACCCGCTCCCCTTTGGCAAAGATGTCGGCCTTGACCGTGGCGCCTACCGCCGTCTCCGCGGTCGGGCGAAATTCCCGCAGGTAGCGAAAGGCCGGCAGGTTGGCCTTGGCCAGATGGCCCTTCACGGCCTTCGAGGTCTTCCGATCGGGCACCTCCCGGAACGCCAATTGGACCGCGGCATAGCCGTCCCGGTCCGCCGTTTTCACCTGGGCCACCCGGCACGGGCCCGCCTCGATGATCGTGACGGGCACCAGCCAGCCGCCCTCGACGAACACCTGGGTCATCCCGAGCTTTTGGCCGAGCAGGCCCGCCGTCACAGTTTGATCTCCACGTCGACCCCGGCGGCCAGGTTCAACTTCATCAAGGCGTCCATCGTCTCCGGCGTCGGTTCCATGATGTCCATCAGGCGCTTGTGGGTCCGGATCTCGAACTGCTCCCGCGACTTCTTATCGGCGTGGGTCGAGCGCTGGACCGTCCATTTATTGATGCGGGTCGGCAGGGGAATCGGCCCCACGACCTTGGCGCCGGTCCGCTTGACCGTGTCCACGATCTCGGAAACGGACTGATCCAGCACCCGGTAGTCGAAGCTCTTGAGCCGAATGCGGATGCGCTGGTCCAGCTTGATCGCCATGCCCTTGGTCCTTCCCCTCTCCCCTTACGCCACGATCTGGGTGACGACGCCGGAGCCGACGGTCTTGCCGCCCTCGCGGATCGCGAACCGCAGCCCCTGGTCCATCGCGATCGGCGAGATCAGCTCCGCCGTCACCGACACGTTGTCCCCCGGCATCACCATCTCC
>JBGPTH010000022.1:0-47017 GCA_041490525.1 Nitrospiria bacterium | reverse complement strand
GGCGGATATGGACTCGAAGGGTATCCGGGCTGCACAGGACCGGGGGCTCCATAGGGATTCGGAGAAGAGCCGTAGGGATAAGGCGCGGACTGATTCGGACCGGTCGGCGGCATCTGAGTCGGCCCATACCCAGGCTGCCCGTAACCGGGAGCGCCCGGCTGCATCGGAGGAGGACCCGAGGGATAGGCCCCGGTCGGAGGATATTGACTCGGCGGATATTGACTCGAAGGGTATCCGGACTGCGGGGGTCCGGGCATTCCATAGGGACTCGGAGAAGAGCCGTAGGGATAAGGCGCGGACTGATTCGGACCGGTCGGCGGCATCTGAGTCGGCCCATACCCGGGTTGCCCGAAGCCAGGAGCGCCCGGCTGTGCCGGGGGCAATCCCGTTTGATTCGGATCAAACGGGGGCGCCTGAGTCGGCGGGTTCCCGGGATCACCAGGACTCGTGCCTGGAGCCTGCGTCCGAGGTTGCCCATATTTGCTCGCAATCCGGTTCGCCGCTTCGGTCACGCAGGTTCCGAGCGCCTGGTTCATGCTGTCCCGTCGCGCCCTGACCGCGGTGTTCATATCGGGCGGCTGGTTGCCGGGAGGTTTGTTCTCCAGGAGACCGGCGATGTCGCCCAAGCTCAACTTTTTTGCCTTCAGGTCCCGACTGTTGATACTAATGGATTCCACCCACTGCCCCGTTCGGGCGTCCGTCACCCGGACATCCAAATTGATCGAAGCCTGGACGCCCTGCCCCATCTCCTTCAAGATATCCACGAACCCGGGTTTATTCTTGCCCGGCTGCACTTCGGTTACCACGCCGTCAAAAATATATTCGGTCCCGCCGCCATTCTGGGGAGATACGGAGAACACCCCCGACTTCATCAAGGCGCCGGCCAGCATGTCCCGCACGTACTGACCGGGAAGTTCGGGCACATTGCTGTTGAATTGGGTGACCGCCACTAAATGTTGGGGACCGTCAGCCCGAGCCGGATAGGCGGAGGCAAGGATCGTAAGGACAGCACCGCACGCTAACACAGTCCCCCCCAAGCGGAGGGAAAACCGCCGTGCTGCAAAATTGGTAGTACGCATCGTCGTCCCCTCCGGGGCTTGCATTGGGCGCAAACGCCTCCTTGGGAAAGCCCTCAGTTCAAAACAGCCTACTCCCCTTGAACCCGTACCGTCAACCACGGCCGAGAATGCGTGTACAGTCTCCTCCAGATTCATTCCGCGACCAGCACCGTCACCGAGGTCGCGGTCCAATCCGGAGCCGTTTGAGCGGGGCCTGGAGCCGCGGGGACCACGGACGACGGTAATGTCCCCCCGGGCATCGGCCGACCGGGGTCAGACGGGATTCCGCCCGTGGGTAGGGGTTCGTCTGCCACCGTGATCAACCCTCGAATCGCCGCCCGGCCGAGCGCATCGCGCAACCCTTCCAGGCTCCTGGACATAATACCCCTCGTGGATCCCGTGCCTCTCGTCCCCGCCTGCATGACCGGTCGGAATCCCCGGGCGTACTGGCGAATCTGGTTCGCGGTGTCCAGGTCGGTGCTGGCAAAGATGCGGATCGTGTCCGTCCCTGAAGGGGGCGTGTAGTCCCAGTGGAATCCAGAGCGGTTTCCGGTCTGGAGAGAATCCGGCAGCAACACCGTTTTGCCTCCCCGCACCTTTCCTTCCGGATAGAATCCCGGCTTCTGATGCTCGTTGGGAAACAAGAGATTCACGCCCCCCTGCGAGTCCACGTCCACGATGGTGAGATAGGCGTCCGCGTTCACCCGAACCTCCAGTTGAAGACTGTTCTCAGGCATCCTCGGATCGGCCGGGCGGCGAATCCGGTAGCGGGAGGGCTCCATGTCCGCGAACACCCCGATGCCTCTGGATCCTCCGGTCGGCCCGCCCGTCACCACGCGGGCTTCAAGCCCCAAACGGGAGGAGGGATTGTCGAGCGTCATCAGATCGGTGGCGGTGGCCGATCGGGTGAGCACAGAGGAGAAGTTCTCCACCCATCGGGCGTCGTTCATCGGAAAGATGCCGACCTCTGTGAGCCCGTCGGCCCCGTAGAGATGCAACTGCTCTCCCTTCAAATCGATCACGAAGCGGGCAAACGCGCCGGGGCCGACGAGATCTATCTCACCAAGACGTTGCCGCAAGGTCTCCGTCAACCGCTCTCGAACCCCGGGAGGCACATCACGGAGATAGACCGGCACCCGGCTCGACACGGGCGGAGGCGCCTGCGCCACAGCCCGCGCCCCAGGCGGGACCGATCGGCCCGACGGCTCGATTCGCGCCACCGCGTCCCGCCCTCGGGTTTCAGTCACGACCGCCAAAGCCATCGCCCGCCCCAGCGGGAAGGCGGTTTCTCCCGGCGGATAGACCGCCCAGTACGACCCCTGGAGCGCGCCCAGGCTGAGACCATTGACCAGGAGGGCCCGATCCGGACCCATGGGCTGGACTTCCACCCAGGACAGGCGCGCCCCCTGGCCTGACGTGGGGGCCGGCTGGGCGGCCTCTTGAAGTATGGGCAGGAGCGGTTGGTCCAGTTTCTCAGGAGGAGCTTCCAGTTGGGGCTCGGGCATGACGGTCCGTCCGAGTTGGGGTTGAATCCGCTTGAGCTCGCGCTCCACCCCGGCAAACACCTCCCGGGGTGTTGCGTCCGGCCGGACCGATCCCAGGCTTCGCGAGAGGGCGAAGGTGAAGATTCCATGGACGCGGCCGTCCACCGGCGCGTCGAGCGCGGGCTGGTTCGCCGCGGCCCCGGTCATGAGCACATAGCGGGCGTTGATCAGCGGGACGACCGCTCGGGTCTTCACCGACCACTCCTGGTAAAGATCCAGCCGCGTGTCCAGGGGAACGGAGCGGGTCCTCACTTCCAACCCGCGGGTGGCGGTCCCCGAGTGGCAGGAATCCAGCACGATCAGCGCGGTGCGGGCCTTGAGGCGCGAGAGGATTTCCTCCAATTGATCGTCGATGATATCGGGGACGTTCGGGGTCCGCCCGTCTTGCGGCACGATCGATTCGTCCAGGCCGTCCTCTTCATCCCCGTTCAGGTCCGGCACCTGGGACCCGTGCCCCGAGAAATGGATGTACACCACATCGTTCGGCCCGGCCTGCTTCACCAGCCGCTCTAAGGCCGCGAGGATCCCAGCCCGCGTGGCGGCCTCGTCGGTCAGCATCTCGATCCGTTTCTCAGAAAATCCGAAGCGGGTGATGAGGATCTGACGCATCGTCTCGATGTCGTTGATCGACCCCCGCAGGTGAGGCAGACTCTGGTACTTGTTGATCCCGATCAACAGCGCGCGCGCCACCGGGGCCGCGGGGGCGCTCTCCCCGCCAACCGGCAGAACCCATGCTCCCACCCCGCCGACCGCCAATCCCAGTGTCAGACACATACCCAGGATGCGGGCACGGCTTCCGGCACATTTCATGTCGGTTCTCCTAGGCACTTCCCTCACTCAATCTGTTGCCGCGGCGCTCGTTCCGGTTCACGGCTCGACCCGCTCGGCGAACCGGACGAGGTCCGTTCGAGCCCGGAGCGTCTTGAGCAGCCCCTCGAGTTCAGCCGGGTCTCCAGAGGACAGGATGACCTCCACACGATACACCCCCTTTGCGGAGGGACCATCCACGATTCGGCCGTGTATCTGATGGAGCAACCCCCGGATGGCCTGCTCCGACGCGGTGGGTTGAAAAGAAATTTGGATCCGAGGCGCCGGAATGCCCCGTTCCAGGACACCCGGCCCGCTCATCGGCTCGACACCAGTCTGCCGCGGACCGAAGTAGAGAACGCCGGCGAGGCCGGCGAGGACGGCGAACTGGACGACCACCAGAGCGGCTATCAGCACAGGCACCGACCGACGCTGAAGCAAGGAGGTGAGCCCGCTGTCGAACCGTGCCCACCAGGAGAAGCGAATGTCTTTTGCCTCTTCGATCCGAGCCCTGATGCTGGGCAAGGGCGGAAGGGAGGGAACCGGTTCGTCCTCGATCGCCCGGACGACCGCGGCCTTCATCTGGCGCAGGTCCTTTCCCTCGGCCGCGCATTCCGCGCATTCTCTCAGATGAGTCTCCACAAGCTCACGCTCGTCCGGTTCTAGAGTCCCATTCACATACCACGGGAGGAGAAGACTGGTTTCCGCGTGGCGTTGATGAGGAGTGCGCAGGTCCGGCATCACCCCAATCTCCCAACCCCCATCCCTTGCAGAATCTTTTTGAGATGCTGCCTGGCATAAAACAGTCGGGTCTTCACGGTATTGAGCGGACAGCCCACGATCTCTGCAATCTCCCGGCAGGAGAGCTCATCATAGAAGGCCAATTGGATGACCTCCCGATGCTCCGAGGACAAGGTCGCCAGAGCGCGCCGGGTCAGCGCCGCGACCGACTTCTGCTCAGCTTCAGCCACGAGATCGCATCGAGAGTCCACCTGCTCCGGCGCCTCTTCCAGGGACACCCACCCCTTTTGTTTGCGCATCACCTGCCGGATCGCATCCATCGCCTTGTTCCGGGCGATCCCGAAGATCCAGGTCGAGAGACTGGATTGTCCCCGGAATGATCCCGCCCCCTTCCAGACGGCCACCATCACATCCAGGACCAATTCCTCAGCGCTGGCCGGATCCTGGACCAGCGTCTGGAGGTAGCGATACACGCGACCCTGGTAGCGCCGGTAGAGAGCCTCGAACGCCACCTGGTCGGCCGACGCCACGCCGCTGATAAGCGCCTGATCCGATGTGCGCTCATCTCGACTTTCTGCCATCGAGGCACCTTCTATGGGTCAGCCGACCATCGAGACAGGTTCAACCGCAAGCGGAAGAAGATAGGATTTTAGTCCTATATCCTCCAGGGATTCAATCCGGCAGATGCTCGCGGGAGGCCCGTGAACCCTTTTCCTCCTGCCGGCGACAGACAGGGTGAGTGGTCAGGAGCCCCAGATTGACCTCCTTCCATGCAGGGGCTACAATCGGGCACACATGGATTGGGCAGCGATCTACCGCTCTTTTGAGTGGCGATTCAGGGAGTGACACGTTGAAGGCCGATATGATTCTTCGATCGCCTCCGGTACGTCCTAAGTTCGCGATCCTAGGGCTTGCAGCCTCCTTTTTTCTTGCTTCGTGCGCCGCCTTGCCGTTTGTCATCCCCCCCATGTTGGAGTTTGCCCGCAACATGTTATCCACGGCCGCGAACAACTATTCTCCTTCCTATTCTAATGATCTCGGACGCCTGGTCCTCGCTGTCTCCAATTTAACTGCACAGGGACAAGGGGGGCAGCAAGGCGTGCAGGCACCATATGGAGCTCAACAGGGATGGGGGGGAAATCCTGGGTATCCACCCGCACCGGGCTACCCGCAGGCCGGGATGCCTGGCTCTTCCTATCCCTCAACGCCCGGCTCATCGTACCCGCCTAGCTCGGGGTTTCCGCCCGGCCCCAGCTTCCCGCAGGCCGGAGCACCGGGATCCACTTTTCCAGGTTCACCCGGATCGTCCTATCCTCCTGGATCTGGGTATCCATCCACGCCTGGCTATCCTCAAGCCGGAGCCCCTGGGTCCAGCTTACCTTCGACTCCCGGCTCGTCGTACCCGCCTGGATCCGGGTATCCCCCCACACCCGGTTATCCGCAGGCCGGAGGATCGAGCCCCGCATATCCAGGTTCTCCCGGGATGGCGTATCCGCCGGGAGCAAGCGGCTATCCCGATCCAGGGTATCCGCAACCAGGGATGCCTGGTTCTTCCTATCCCCCATCTCCCGGCTCATCGTACCCGCCAGGATCAGGATATCCACCCGCGCCGGGCTATCCGCAGGCCGGAGCGCCGGGATCTGGGTTTCCACCCACGCCTGGATTCCCGCAGGCTGGTGCACCGGGAGCAAACTTCCCATCGACGCCTGGCTCGTCATACCCACCGGGAACAGGGTTTCCACCAGGACCTGGCTATCCGCCGCAAACAGGAGGACCAAGTCCGACCTTTCCAAGTTCTCCCGGAGCTTCCTATCCTCCCAGTCCAGGCGGCTATCCCGATCCGGGCTATCCGCAAGCCGGGATGCCTGGTTCTTCCTATCCCCCATCTCCCGGCTCATCGTACCCGCCTGGGTCCGGGTATCCATCCGCGCCTGGGTATCCACAGGCCGGAGGACCTGGATCCAGTTTCCCCATGACTCCGGGCGCGCCATATCCTCCTGGGTCGGGGTTTCCGTCGGTAGGGGTGAGCGGGCTCATTCCCATCGCGCTCGATGTGGCGCTCCTCCGTAAAACCCTCGTGAATGGGCGCGCCACCACCACAGCCATTCAGGATGGAGAAGTGCTAAGGGACGGGCGAGGCAATCCCCAGGCGGGTGATAAATTCAAAATCATGTTCCGACCCAACACCGATTGCTACGTCTATGTTATTGCCATCGACGGATCAGGCTGGGCTCAAGGGCTCTTCCCCAGCAAGAACTCGTCCTTCTCGAATCCCGCTTCCAAGGGCAAGGAGTATGTACTGCCCGAAGCTCCCAACGCGTGGCACAGCCTGGACCAATTTCGGGGAGTCGAAACCATCTATGTCGTGGCGTCCTATCAACGGCGCCTCGACATCGAAGACATCCTCCAGAAAATTGCGGGGCGGGAGCGCGCGCCGACCGCAACGCCTCAACAAGTCCAACAGCCCGCGATCATCCCGTTCGGGTACGGCAAAGCCCAACGGGGCCTCATCACCGTGGTCAGCACGGATGCGGGGGACGCGCAAATCACTCCCACGACCTTCCTCGCCAACCAAGCCGGTGAAGATCTCCGAGTCACCAGATGGTTCCGTCACGAATAATACTTGTGTGGGAGGTCATCGGTACGGACCGTTCAGGAACCAGTAGGTCTGGTGAGGGTGCCAAGAATCCGCATGCAAATAGCCATCAAGATAACCGCTGTGATGTTGATGGCATCCCTTGCCTTGGCCCTATTGGCCGGGGGCCCCGCTGCCGCTGAACCAGAATCGGCCGATCTCCAAGGAAAGGGGGGCCCCAAGGTCGAGGCCCCCCCAGAGCCCTCCCCTCCTCCTGATGCCAAGGTCGTCTATAACCCGCCGAAGCGCGGGGCGCCGGACGGGCGCGTGGCGGGGGGAACCCGTGGGGCTGGACCGGAAGGGCCGGTTCTTTCCGCCTTGGCGCCGGACCACACCGGATTGACGGTGCGGGAACAACCCACTCTCTTCTGGTATCTCTCGAAAGCCACGACCCAACCCCTCCTATTGACGATCACGGACGACCAGGTCGGGCCGCCTCTGATCGACACGCGCCTCACTCCGCCCATCCCTCCAGGGATCCAGGGGGTTCGCTTGGCTGATCTTGGCGCACGCCTCCTTCCCGGTGTCCATTACCGCTGGCTGATCACACTGGTGCCCGATCCCGATCATCCCACCGGCTATATCTTCGCCGGCGGCGCCATCGAGCGCATGGCTCTCCCAGAACCGCTTTCGAAAAAATTGGCTGGAGCCAGTCAATTGGAGGTGGCTGCGCTCTACGCGAAGGAAGGTTTCTGGTATGACGCCGTGACGACTCTCTCAGAGATGATTCACGCCGCGCCGCACGACCCGAATCTGCGCGCGCAACGGGCCGGGTTGCTGGAACAGGTTGGGTTGTCCGAGGCGGCTGCCTATGACGTGAGCCAGGCCATCGAAAAGAAATGAGGACCAGAAGGGCTGAGGGTACCGCTTGACTTGCTGGGGACTACGCCCATAATCTTACGGGCAACTTCGGGCAACTGAACCGGGATCCTGCTTATGGGAACCGGGAGGGTCCATCACTCCATGAAGATTCCAGGGCGCGGTATCGCTATCAGCCTGGCGCTCGCGTTGTCCGTCTTCTTCACGGCGTCGGCCGCCGACGCCCTCACGCCGCCTCCCGGAGAGTCGGCGACCCGCGTGTTCACCGGACATACGAGCGAGGTGTTTGCCGTGGCCTACTCGCCGGACGGCCGTCTCATTGCCTCCAGTGGCAGTGACCTCACGATACGGCTCTGGGAGCCCACAACCGGCCGCGAACTGAACGTCTTGCGGGGCCACATGGGACCGGTCCGCGCGCTGGCCTTTTCGCCCGACAGCCGGGTCCTGGCCTCGGGGAGCAGCGATACGACCATCCGCATTTGGGAGGTCGCCACCGGGAAGGATCTCAAGTCGTTGACGGCCCCCTTCGGCGCTATCCATGCGGTCGCCTTTTCGCCCGACGGCCAAACGATCGCGAGCGGCGGCGCCGACGGGAGCCTGCGCCTGTGGGATTGGACGACGGGGAAAGAGACCAAAGCGATGAGAAGCCGTTTCGGCATTGTGTACTCAGTCAGCTTTTCTCCGGATGGCCGCACGCTGGCGACCGCGAGCAGCGATAACTTAGTCCATCTTTGGGACCTCGCGACCGGGCTGGAACGGAGCGTTTTCTCGGGTCATGAGGCTCATGTCCACGCGGTCACCTTTTCCCCGGACGGCCGCTGGTTAGCCAGCGGGGCGGCTGACCGGACGGTCCGATTGTGGGATGTCGCCACGGGGCGAGAGCGGAGCGTCTTCTCCGGTCATACCGGGGAGGTCCAGGCTGTCGCCTTTACGCCGGACGGACGAACTATAGCATCGGCAGGGACCGATGGCACAGTGAGAATTTGGGACGTCTCCACCGGCAACGAACGCACCTCGTTGACCGGGCATACCGGGCCGGTCTGGTCCCTCGCCATATCACCGGACGGCAGCCTGGTGGCCTCTGGGGGGCGCGACCGTACCATCCGGTTGTCCCCTCCCGTCTCTCCGGTCCTCAGCGCGAACCTGGGCGAGAAGATCAAGCAACGCGGAAACGAAATCGGCCAGGCGCCCTCCCCGCCGCCGCTCCCCGAGGCCGAGTTGTCGATCCGCCCCATCGAAGCCAAAGCCGGAAGCACGATCACCCTCTCGCTCACCGTAAAGAATAAAGGAAAGGGCCCTCTCTACCGGCTCCAGGGCAAGACCAAGAGCGCGGATCCGGTCCTGGACGGCCATCTCTTTTACCTGGGGAAAATCGACGGCGGCCAGAAGGGCGAGGACACCGTCACGGTCAAAATCCCCAATGATCGGCCGGACGGCGAAGTGCCGATGAGGATCGAATTCGAGGAATACAACGGGTTCGTCCCCGATCCCCTCAAGGCCGTGATCGCCCTGAAGGGCCTGCCGCGCCCGCGATTCGCCTACACCTACCAGATCATTGACGACGGCAGCGGCAACTCCGTGGGCAACGGCGACGGCCGCATCCAGAAGGGCGAGGCGGTGGACCTGCTCCTGACCGTCAAGAACGTCGGACCGGTCGCCGCGCAGCAGACCTCCGCCGAGATCACCAGTCCCACGAGTTCCGGCCTGCGCATCCGGGACGGCGCCGTGGAGTTCGGCGTGCTGCAGCCGGAGGAAACCAAGACCGCCAGGGTCAATCTTTTCATCGGCAAGGACCTGACCGAAGCGCAGATCCCGCTCAAGCTCTTCATCCGGGAAAAGAGCCAGAACGTGTTCCTGGATGAAAAGCTGACCCTTCCGCTGGACAACCGCCCCCCGCCTCAGATCGTGGCCACCAACAAGCTGGTGGCGGTCGGACAGACGTCGGCCAAGATTCACAGCGGCGCGGGGCCGGAGACCTCGGTTATCGCGTCGGCCGGCAAGGATCAGTCGCTCGCGGTCACGGGCGAGTTGGGTGAGTGGTACCGCGTACAATTCTCCGAGAGCGAGACTGGGTGGATTTCCAAGCGCGACGTGACGGAGGCGCCGATGTCCGCCAAGGGCGAGATGCCCATCCCCCGGGTCGCCGGGCCGCCGGTCGTAAAACTCTTCCAGAAGGCCCCTCCGGTCATCGCCCTGGCCTCGCCGTCCGATGCCCAACAAGTGACGGCGGACCGGATCCAACTGATCGGAGCGACGGCAAGCGAGAAGGGCATCGCGCGCCTGGAGATCCGGCTCAATGGACAGCTCCTCGCGCAGCGCGAGACCCGCGGCGTGGCCGTTCGGCCGACCGGCGAAGAAAAGACCTCGACGCTGGATTTCTCCGAGAGGATTCCCCTTCGCGAAGGCGCGAACGCGATCGTGGTGACGGCGTTCGATCAGGAGAATCTCTCCACGACCCGCACCCTCACCGTCACCCGGATCATCGACAAGGGGAAGATCTGGGCCGTCGTGGTCGGGATCTCCCAGTACAAGACGGTCCGGCCGCTCCAGTACGCGGACAAAGACGCCCTCTCCTTCTACGACTATCTGGTGAACCAGGTCGGCGTGCCGAAGGAGAACACCACCCTCCTGACCAACTCCCAGGCCACGCTGGTGAATCTCAAGCGCACCCTGGGAACCGAGCTCAAGCGGAAGGCGGGGGAGAAAGACACCGTCATCATTTACTACGCCGGCCACGGCGCGCCGGAAGCCGAGGCGAGCGCCTCCGACGACGACGGGCTGGAAAAATACATCGTGCCCTACGATGCCGATCCCAACGACCTGTACACCACCGGCCTGCCGATGCGGGAGGTGGAGACGATCTTCCAGCGCCTCGCCCCCGAGCGGGTGATCTTCATTACCGACTCCTGCTACAGCGGCGCCACCGCCGGACGCACCTTCCAGACCGCTTCCCGCCGCGCGGTGGTATCCGAGGCCTTTCTGTCGCGCCTCTCCAAGGGCAAAGGACGTGTGGTGCTGACGGCCAGCCGCGCAAACGAGGTCAGCGAGGAGCGCGACAACCTGGGCCACGGCGTGTTCACCTACTACCTGCTGGAAGGCCTGATGGGCAAAGCGGACCTGGACGGAGACGGCATCATCACGGTGGATGAAGCCTACGCCTATGTCTCGAAGAAGGTATCGGAAGCCACCGGCCAGAACCAGCACCCCGTCAAGAAGGGCGAGGTCGAAGGTCAGCTCATCCTCGGCACCGTGCGGTGACAAACGATTTTCCATGAACTTTCTGGTCGCTGACAGCGACTCCCTTGGTAGTCATGCACCGATAAGCCGTCGAAACAATCAGCCCAAGATGCAGAAAGAGGACGCCATGACCACTCAGACCAAGAAGAACTCACAGGATCGGTGCATTTCCAGACACCGGCGCATCGGCTCGATCATATCCAGTACGCTCTTCGGAATCGTGTTGGTTGTTGGCGGCCCACTAAGCTACGCACAAGATCCGTCTCCCCAGGGACCACCAGAAGAAAGAACGGGCCAGCTTCAGGAAGAACCCAAAGGCCAGGTGCAGGAAAGAGCCGTACCAGGAGTGGCGAGCGGACTCTCTGGGGCGCCTCTTGCTGTCATCCCGGGCGCGGCTTTCAATCCTGCACCTTGCGCGCCCGCCGTGAAAGGTCTCGGACCATCTCTCGATGCGGCCAATGAGCTGATGGCCCTTCCGTGGTGCGGGCTGGCCTCTGATTTCAAGCGATTTGGAGAGCAGTCCACTCCACCGGCTACGCTCGCTGAAAACCGCGGTGGCGGGGACTTACATTGGGACTTCGCTTTGCAGACTGACGGGTTTTCCACCCTGGTCGATCTTGCTGCCTCACCTGGGTTCCGAGCTGCATCTTTCCAAAGCTTCGTATTCGAAGCTCCCCTCGATCATTACTGGAATTTCGCCGTCAGGGGCAATGTAAAGGCTCATGCGAGCGTCAAGGAAAAGAGTGTTGTGCGGGGGGTCACGGTGATCGATGCGACCTACCTAGATTGGTCATCCACCCTTCCGTTGGGCTTGCGGATCGATAACTTCCGGCTTGGGGCCTCCACCTTCCTGGAGTTGGATAGCGCTCACCCGGAAACGCCTCGTCTGAAAAACGCCGTCATTCAGCCGCAGTTTCGTGTGGTGGGTGAGGGCATTATTCCTTTCTCTCTGACAGTCCAGCCCACGGTCGAAGTTTCTGCGGGCAAGATTGTCTTGCGAGGCCGCGTGACGAACCTCAGCGTCGGTCTCAAGCACGAATTCGACGCTCGTTTGACTGCCGATATCATCCTCACCATTTTCCCGGTCACGTATGACGTGGATAACCCCTTCTCACGCCGTGACATCTCGGTCCAAAAGATGTCGGTCGAGATGAAGGGAGCGCTCGCGGCCACTCTTGACAAAGTCGGCCGTCAGACCATTCCCTTCGCGCTGAGCTTTCCGGTCACGATGCCCGCTTCGGACACCCTGCACCAAGTCTTCCAGGTTCTGCAGCCCCCCTTGCCCAGATCCTGGGGAGACGGGAATCCGCAGGGCACGACCCATGCCCTTTCCACCCCTGTTGATTTTTCCACGCCGGCTCGCGACATTGAGACGGCGATTGTTTCACATATCCCGTTCGGAGCCGTCCTCTCGATCGATCACAACCCTACGTCGCTGGCCGGTGGCCTGGGCCCAGGCAGAACCTCTGACGGCGGCCCCCTCCTTTCGTACGGTCTGAAGGCCGATTCGGCCATCTTTACAGGTCACTACCTGGCTGCCGAGGTATTTCGATACGCCGCGACGAACGATCCCGCCGCGCTCGATCGGGTCAAACAATTGGTCGGTGGCTTCAAGCTGCTCTTCGGGGTCACGAGTGATGCGGCCGTGGTCGACGGGCATCGAATGCCCGTCCGTCCCATGCCCGGGGTCTTATCCCGTACCGCTTGGCCTTCAACCAGCCAAATTGATTACTCCGATGAGGGGTCTCAAAAGGGTTCGCTCAACAAGCAGCCATGCTATTACGAGAAACCCGAAGGCGGCTGGGAGGTGATGAGTCAACAAGGAACGCAGCGCTTCGGAACGTACGCCGACGCCCAGAATGCGCTGAATGCACTCGCTTCCAAGCTTCAGATCCCGACGCCGCACATTCCCGGACCTCCCACGCTTCCTTCACTGCCTCAACCGCAACTCCGGCTCCCAGCCGTGCGGCCGCTCGGCACGGTCTGGTATGGCTGGGGATGTGGGGGCGACCACGCGGTGAGCCGCGATGCCTATGTCGGGGCGATGATGGGGCTGGGCTTTGCTGCGCTCCTTATTCCCGATCCGGAGGTCAAGCAAACAGCCAGCCAACTCATCGAGGGCGTGCTCGACCACCTGCTCGCCAATTATTGGAATTTCATGCTCGCCCCGTATGACCGCATTCGAACCTCCTACTTCGGCAACTACGACATGCAGCTCACATTCCTCCGCATTGGCAAGGCCATCAACCCTCAAAAGTATGGTCCAGTCTATGATCACTTCGCCCCCGCGTCCCAACTCACCTGGGTACAAACGTGGTTCACCTCCATTGACCCGATAATCGCCTACTACAAGTTCAACCTCTCCACGGCCTACATCGCGCCACTGTTTTTCGTCGAAGACAATCCCGACCTGCGGAAAAACTATATGACCGCCTATAACATCCTGCGGCGCGCGACGGCTCACCACAAGAATGCGTACTTTGATCTCGTGAGAATCTTGATCGAGACGCCCGATCGGCGAGCGATGGTTGCCAACAGCCAGCCTGACCCACCGGCACCAAACCCGATGGCCGTTCCCCTGAAGGAGCAGATCAAGACTGTCCTCGCCGAGTGGCTCCAACGGCGGCAGCGTGTTGCTGCGCAGGACGGTCTTCCTATGAACCTAGTCGCCTATCCAGAATTTCAAGTTGATCTTTGGAAGAAGAATGATGTGGCCGTCTATGCCTCGGCCGGTTATGACACCTCGGGTGGCGCGTCGATCGGCCAGCGTTACGTCAGTAAATATGCGCTTCCGGTCTGGGGACGCATAGGAGATGGGATGGATTTCGCGTGGCAGCGAAATCCTTTTGATGTTGGGGTCCACTTTCAAGACTCGGCACGGCCCGCTTGTGCGGTCACGCCACCGACGGCGGAGGAAATCAAAATCTGTGGGTCCGATCCAAAACGCGAAGGCCCGGGCGTTGATTACTTGTTGCCCTACTGGCTCGCTGTGTACCTCGGAGTGCTGCCGAAGTAGGTACAGTGATTACCATTTCCGGGGAGTGACGAATCGAAGGCCGGCTCATCCTGGAAACCGTGCCGTAATCATCCAAAGTCCGGCAGGGGGATAAACGAGCGAGGTTTCTCCCCGCCGTCCCGGGCGACAGGTTTCTCTTGAACCGCCGGGAGGACAACGCCGACTCACGCACAGGACGAACCCAGAGGTTAGCTGATGGATGGCACGCAAAAGAATTCCTCGGTGCCTGTGCCGTAATCTCGACTCTATGGAACGAAACCCTGAAACAGGAGACCCCATGATTCGAAGAATTCTCGCCCTCATCGGCCTGGCGATGTGCCCGTTCCTGGGAGCTTGCGCGGGGGTGAAAGACTCCCCGCAGGCCTCGCCCGTGGTCTTGATCGACCGGGCGGTGTACTTCATTAATTCGGAGGGAAATGATACCATCGCCCCCCCGGGCCTCTATGACGTCGAGCCGGCCGGCGAGTCGCGCCTGCGTCTCATACCCGGTCACGGCAACAATGTCCTGGTGATCCAGGCGATGGCCATGACCCATCAGGAAGAAATCCCTTCGGCGGTGGCGCTCCCTCTCCCCGGCGAGGAGACCGACTACCATCTGGTCCTGCTCCTTCCGGACGGCAAGGGGCTTGATGCGGCGGGCTCCACGACTCAGGTGCGATCGCGCGGGTCGTCGCCTCCGCGGTTCCTGCAATCCCAGGTGCAAAGCGCCCTGAAGCGCCTGCGGGCCTTGCAGAAAGTGAAGGCCCGTTTGGAAGACTACCCCCGCCTCCCGCTGGGCAAGGACGAGTGGCAGTACCAAATCGATGACCGATGGATGACCGAACCACAAGCGATCGAGTACCTGATGAAAGATGAGAAATAGCAGGCCTCCACGTTGATGGCGCGCCGTCATGGCACGCGAAAGGAATGACAATGTCTCGAATACTGCCGATCGCGATGGGGATGGTTCTCAGCACATTCGCCGGAGCCTCTGCGACGACCCCCGAAGCTCCAACCGCGGCACCGATGATCTCGCTCGACCGGGCGGTGCATTTCACCGCCCCGGACGGCAGCGATCTGACAGTTGCCGCCGGCACGTATCGCGTCGAACAAGCCATGGAGGCTCAACTACGCCTGTTCGCCGATCCACCGCAACCGGCCATAGAGATCCTGGCCACCGCGACGACGCATGAGGAGACCGTCTCGTCGCCCGTTGCGTTGGCGATCGCCGAAGAGGGCCAAGAAGACGAGGTGCATCTTGTGTTGCTGCTCCCCAACGGGCAAGGCCTCGACGCGGCCGGCACGTTCAGCGGGACGCGGTCACGGGCCACCGTCTCACCGACGCTCAACTACACGCAGGTGCAGTATGCGGTCAGCCAATTCAAAGTCACACCCCAGCAGTCCATGCCCTTGTTCCGCGTGCCACCGGCTGCGGCGGTCATGGCGAAGCCTGCTGCTCAGGCAATGGGAAAACCAATTGCTCCGAACGCTACGATGCCGGGCGCGAAAGGGTCTGCGCGGAATGTGATCGTGGTTCAAGTGGCAGGACAGCCGGTCGGGCCTGTGACCTGGGGCTATCTACGAATGAATGCTCCCGAGACTGTGCTGGCAATGATCAAAGCCGTTCAGGCCGGAGCACGCCCCGCGAAATCGCTGACTGGCCTTGCAAGCCCCAAACTTCTGAGTGCATTCCTAAAGACTGCCTACCCGGCTACATCGGCAAATCAGGTCACGACACGAGGACTCTCCGCGCTTCAAACCCAAGTGGAGTCATCGGTGATTCTGCCGAACTCCGGCCAAGCATCGGTGACTGCTCCTGCCGTTCCCTACAAGCCGAGCGGATGGAATAACCTGTTCACCCCCGGAGTCGACGCGCTCTTGGACCAATCTAAAATTACTCAACCCAAGTCTCCTGCGCAGCGGCTGGATCCCATGCGGGCCGTTCGCCTCATACTGCATGTGGATTATCTACCCGAACAGTTGAATTTTGGCAGTTTGTACAAGGATCAGACGACTCAGGCGATCGTGCAGGTCACGGCGCCGGTCGATGGACAGGTGACGGCCTCGATTCCCACCAAGGGGACTCCCTTCCGAGTGGTCAAAGTCCGTGCACTCAATGGGAGACTGGTCTATCAACCGGTGGGACTTCCCGCAAAGCTTCTGCAGGTGGCGAGGGAGCAGGAGACCGCTCAGGCGGCGGCAGCGCCGTTCAGCGTGCCGGCAAAGTCAGGTCAGACCGTGGAAGTCACTGTGGAATTTGCCCCGAAATTTGAACTCTTCGGCACTCAGGGCACCCCCGTGGGCAACCAGGCTGCATCATTAGAAGTGTCCAGCGACTTATGGATCGCCGCGATTCCTGTGACCGGACGGTTTTTGGGCGTCGACATCGGCGTCATGGCGACTCCGGACACCACGGATGTCGTGGCCTATTGTCCGAACGCCTTTGCGGCCGGGTTCACATTCATCAATGCGACGGGACGCCCTCAACAGGTGAATCTGATCTCCCGCTCGGCTCCGTACGATGTGTATGTCAATGCCGTCTGCACGGCATCGTTTTTCGCTTGTACGACATGGGAGAACAAACCGTTCACCCTGTCGCTTGCGCCGGGCGAGCGTAAGCACGTGGACCTTCCCATGGTCTGTTCCTATTCACCTGAGGAAGGCCCGGTTTCAATCAGCTACAGCTATGAAGGAACTACGCGTCCGGCTACGTTCTACGTGCAACCCTATCCCACTGCCATGAGATGGGAAGGCAGACATACCATGCCTGCACCTAGTCCAGACCGCTATCCTTTTGACTCGTGCGTGCTTGACTGGTCCCTCTCGATTTCCCCTGACGGCAGCTATGCGACTTCGGCGGACTTCGGAAGATTTGATACTGCGTACATCGACAAGAGCGTGGAAAGGAATCGGTGGGCAGGAGTTCAGGTGAAACTCAGGGGTATGAATCTTGGCGAAACCTGGAAAAGCTACAAAGGATTTGCCAGCCCCGAAGACTCGCCGTCGCCCTACACCACGGGAGGCAAGCAGATGACGTTTGTCACCTATAAACCATCCTATGGATACCCTTCCTGGCAAGGTGTACTTGCGCCGATCCAAGCATCCTATGCAGACCTGATACGCGAATCTCCGCTCGTGAGACTCGGTTGTGGCGTGTCCGGAATAGTCGGTGACCCGGATAATCCGTTTTAAAGGGGAGCTATGGTGTAACCTCGACGGAAGATGTCGCAATCTGTTCCAAGAACGCCAGAGCGCCGTGTAACGGCAAATGCGTGTGGGACCAAGGTATCCGTTGGTACGAGGAAGTAAAAGGGGACAGATTTATTTTCGATCTAAATTCCGGCGCAGTCGTCTAGAAAAATAAATCTGTCCCCTTTTACTATTGATGGCAATTATCAAATGAGATCACGCGCCTGTTGCCAATTCCGTTAATGAAGGAGACTACCATGTTGCGGCCACTAATCTTAACTCTGTGCATCGTGTCTACTTTGACCGTCTCCTTCACAGGAAGCCAAGCGGCTGAACCACCAGCTGCTGCGGAGATCACATCGCCATCCTCAACACTGCGTGCTGACGCGGCTTCGACCGAAGCCACCGTCCAGCGGCCGTCCGTGACATTCAATCATGCGATCCACTTCATTGCAGGTGAAGGGAGCGACGTTCAGCTCTCTCCCGGCACATACGGAGTCGAACAAGCGGGGCAGGAGCGGCTTCGATTGGTGCCGAGCGATAGCCAGCCGCCGATCGAAATCCAGGCGACAAACATACCGCATGAGGAAGGTGTGAGCTCCCCGATTGCTATGGCCGTCATCGAAGAGGGCCAGGACGATCAAGTCCATCTCGTGCTGGTGCTTCCCGGCGGACAGGCGTTGGACGCGGCCGGCACGTTCAGCGGGACGCGGTCACGGGCCACCGTCTCATCGACGCTCAACTACACGCAGGTGCAGTATGCGGTCAGCCAATTCAAAGTCACACCCCAGCAGTCCATGCCCTTGTTCCGCGTGCCACCGGCTGCGGCTGCCTCCAAAGTGACACCACCGGCCGAATCCGTTGAGAACTCCGGTCCCGGGAAATGGGTCACCTGGAACTATCTCTACATGCACCACCCCGAGATCGTGGCTCAGGCTCTGGCTGATGTTCAAACAAGCAAGCAACCGCGGACATCTGTCGCCGGGTTGGCCTCGGGAGCGGAACTGAATGACATGCTGAAGACCAATTGGAGCGCGGAGGTGAGTAGGCTGAATGCGGCGCGCGAAGCCGGCATGACGCAACCCGGGGTCACGCCCCGCGGCCTGCCTGGTGGCCTGTCCTTGTCCGACCAGGTCACGGCCGTCAACCCTCAAAAGTCGCCTCTGTCCGACCAGTTCACGGCCGTCACGCCCAAAAAGTCGCCTCTGTCCGACCAGTTTACGGCCGTCCCCCAAAAAACGCCTCTCTCACCGTTCTTGAAAGCCCTCCCGGTCCAGCTCCCCACGCGGAACCTCGGAAGCGTGTGGGCGGGTCAACGAGCCATGGCGATCGTGTCCATCACCGCCCCGGCCGATGGTTACGTTGAAGGCCGATTCAACTTGAATGCCACGAACCGGCATTTCCGCATTGTGAATGCCATCGCCTACACAGGAGAAGTGGTCAACAAAACCCTCGCCGTATCCCTGATCATTCCGGGAGGTCAGTACCAGGATGTGGTCCTGGATCCTGCCAACCCGCCGGCCCAGATCAGCAAAGCGGGGTTCGTGTCCATCCTGGCGAATAAGGGCCAGCGGATTGATTTCACGATCGCGTTCGAGCCTGTCGGCCTCGGGATGACGCCAGTGGGAGACAATGAGGCAACCCTGCAATTGAGCGGCGCGACGAGCTCAGAGATCAATATTCTTTCAAACGCTCCAGCGACAACCTGGATGCGTACGGCGTCGATTCGGGCTCGCTTCGAAGGCATCAACTTCGGCGTCCTGGGCGCGATTGACGATACCGCCATCACGGTTTTTTATGATGGGACCCCCTGTGGGCGGGTCATTCCGGTGCCCGCCAGCATCACCTTTTTCAATGCCGAGCAGCAGGTCCGAAGCGTCTCAGTCACTGCCGAACTCTCGCATCCATTGCATATGCAAGCCTTCACAGTATCGGTGGCTCCCGGAGAACGCAAACAGGTTCCCATTCCGATTCAGATCGATTCCTGTCCAAATCTGGGGGTCGAATACATGGGACGATTGAGTTATGCATATGCGGATGTCGTCAGACATGCAGAATTTGGTGTCACGCTGTACCCAGATTACTACCATTGGTCCAACGGGAACAGTCATGGCAGCGTCGGTTCCTGTGATTACACGTGGGATATCTTCATCCGGTCCGACGGCAATACGCACTTCGCCTACAGTTTGCGGAACCGGAATCTCATCTATTCGAAGCAGTTGGATCTTCGTTTCTTGGTACTCGGCCAGGAAATCGGAAGAGGGGTACTGCAGGACGGTCCCAACACCGTGCATACGAAGATGAATGGTTACACAATCCCTTCATCGTTTGTGCGGGACAATTTCGTGCCAATGTTAACGGCTCCGGCCCAAGTGCGATTGTCTTGTCATTCGTACTGAAGGTCGTTTGGTTGAGGAGGCCTGCGATGCGTGCGATGGCTGGTTCACTATCCGCGACCTTGCTGCTGACCACTCTTCTTATTATGGTCGCCTCCTCGGAAGAAACACGCCCTCCAACTATCACGCTCGATCGGGCGGTGCATTTCACCGCGGCAGATGGCGGCTACATTCAGGTGCCTGCTGCCACCTATCGCATCGAGCAGGCGGGCGAATCCGGCCTTCGTCTGGCGAAAGAAGGCGCGCAACCGATCGAGATTCAGGCGACGACAATTCCCCATGAAGAATCCGTCTCGGCTCCGCTCGCGGTTGCGGTTGTCGAAGAAGGTCAGGACGACACGCTTCACCTCGTCTTAGTGGTTCCCGGCGGGCAGGCCTTGGATGCCCTAGGCTCCTTCAGCGGCACGCGCTCGCGGGCGACGTTCTCCCCAGCCCTGAGTCCCTTCCAGCTTCAGAGTGCGGTGAGCCAGGTCAGAGTCATACCTCAGCAGTCCGCGGCAGCGTCGTCCATTACGCCCGTGCGTGTCCCACAGGCGCAGCCCGGTGCCGGTGTGAAACCCCATCTGAAGGCCGGAGATACAGGTTTCGTGTCTGTCCCCACGCACTTCGTCGGTCCGATTACCTGGGGCTATCTCCGAATGAATGCTCCCGAGGTAGTGGTGGGAACTCTTCAACAAGTCCAAGCTGGCCGGATGAATCCCGATATCCTTCAAGGTCTGGCTGCTCCTGATAGTCTGAAAAGTCTGCTCGCGACAAAGTTTGACTTGCAACAGCTCTCTGCCAAAGCGGCTGTCACCGCGCCACCGCCCTCTTCAGCCGTTGCGCGCACGCTGACTCAGAGCAAAATAGATTGGGCGGCTGTCGTCAACCAAAGCCAGGCAAGAAATTCGCCCCTCAGACCAGGCGCCGTCACACCGACTCTTCGTGTGAACGATTTTACTCCTCAACAGTTGGCATTGGGGAGCATCTGGGACGGACAGACGGCACGCGGCGTCGTGCGAATCGCGTCACTGTTCGAAGGGCTTGTCACGGCCTCCCTCCCACCGAATACACCGTTCCGAATCGTAGGAGTGGCGGCGGCCACGGGCCTCCTTCAACGCAACAGTGCAATGCTCTCGGCCGTAACAGCGACGCCCCAGCAAGTAACGGTGACGGCGACCAATCCATTCTCTGCTTATGCCAGGGCCGGGCAGGAGGTGTTAGTCACAGTGGAATTCGCTCCACATTTTGATCTCTTTAGTCAAACTGCCGGGAATTACCGAACGACATTGAGCGTCTCCGGTCAGAATTGGTTCGCATCGGTGCCGGTGTCGGGGTTGTTCAACGGAATCAAACTCGGCGTCATTCCCGCACTTGACGCGTATCAGCTGGACGTCATCAATCCGCTCGATCCCACCGGAACTCAATGCGCCGTGCCGATCCCGCAAGGTGTGAAGTTAATCAATGTGGATCAACAAAGCCATACCGTGCTCATTGAGCCGGCTGCGTTTCCGGGCCAGTTCAGCATGTCACCCGTCACGGTCACAATCCCGCCAGGAGCGACACAACACGTGCAACTGGCTATTACGCTCCACTGCTTGATCGCCAGAGACTCGCGTGAGTTTCAATTGAATCTCAAGATCACGTATGAAGGTCAGCAGCGATCCACAAGTTTTACTCTTGTGATCTATCCCTACATGTATATGTGGCAGGCAGACGGAACCTTGGGAGGGTGTCAATACGCTTCCACCTTCACAGCATACCCGGACGGACAATTCCATTTAAATGTCAGCGCCTCATCGTCAACGATTGAAAGGCAGGAGTTTGACTATATGTTCTTTCTTCTCGGAAACCCTGTTGCGGAACTCGTGCTTTCTCTCAATTCAGCATTCGGAAAAGGTACACAGCAAGGCTACGGGTTCCGGCAGCCCGGGCTTGCAGAACACTACACGAATTTGTTCGACCAGCCGAATGCCGATGTACGACTGCGTTGTACATCGAAAGGATTACAGAGCCCGTGAAGACTGAGGAAAGAGAAAGGAGGCGTCCAATGCGTCTCAAACATGTATGGCTATTCATTGCATTCGTGCTCGGTCTCATATCCAGCGCGCATAGCGCAGATCAGATACCCACCATTACCCTCGACTGGGTTGCGCATTTCACCGCGCCGGACGGCAGCGATGTGACGATGCCACCCAGCACCTACCGGATCGAACAAGCTTCCAAGACCGCCCTGCGCGTGACCGGAGATCAGGCATCTTCGATGCTCCATGCGATGCCCATCCACCACGAGGTGCCGCTGGACCGACCCCATGTGCTCGTGATCCAAGAAGAAGAAAGCGACCAGAACGTCCTGCACCTGCTCCTGTTGCGGCCGGATGGGGAGGGGCTTGATGCGACGGGAACCGTGCGGCTCGTGCAAACCCGAGGAGGCGACTTCGGTTCGCAGGCCCTTTTCTCCGCGAAGCCACGCTACACGGGCGTGCTCATGCAACAAGGCCGCGTGCAAACCGACGCCGATTGGGTTGAGCCGGGGGGGTCGTCATCGCCGGCCGGCCCGGGATCCCAGTCGCAAGCAAAACACTTTGGCAGAGTGACGCTGGAGCAAGGCCGGGTGCAACTCGACGCGGAGGCGAGAAGAACGGTGCTGCAGGGGTGCAAGCTTTGCGCGATCGGTCCCTGACTGAGGCTCTGATGCGAGACGTGCAGAGTCCCCTGAATCCAAGGAGGACGGCCATGACCACCAGAACAGCGCTGACTCTCATCATGACCATGTTCACCCTCATTAGCTCGATGGAAGACCGCTCTCTCGCCGCCGCCGCCGTCTCCGGCGCCCCTGCCATCACGCTGGAGAAGACCGTGCATTTCACCGCGCCGGACGGCAGCGATGTTCAGGTTCCCGCCGGAGCCTATCGCGTCGAACAGGCGGGAGACAAGCAGCTCCGGCTGCTCCCCACCACGGGCCAGCCGCCGGTAGATCTGCAGGCGACAGCCATTCCGCATGAGGAGTCCCTCTCGTCGCCGTTGGCGGCGGCCGTTCTCGAAGAGGGCCAGGACGATCAAGTGCATCTCGTGCTGGTGCTTCCCGGCGGGCAGGCTTTGGATGCCACCGGCTCCTTCAGCGGCACGCGCACACGGGGGACGTTCTCCCCAGCCCTGAGCCCTTTTCAGCTTCAGAGCGCGGTGAGCCAGGTCAGAGTCATGCCGCTGCCGACGCCGCAGCAAACAGTGCCGCCGATCGCTATGGTCCGCGTGCCACAGGCTTCGGCTGGCAGCGTGGTAGCGGCAGGTAATCAGGGGACCTGGATCACCTGGAACTATCTCGCCATGCAACATCCCGAGGTCGTGGCGCAGGCGTTCGCCAAGGTACAGGCCGGGAAACAGTCTATTGCATCCCTCTCTGGATTTGCGTCGCACGCCGAACTCAGCGAGATGCTGAAAACAAATTGGAGTGCAGAAGTCGCAAGGCTGAATGCGGCATCACCAATATTGAAGCAAGCCGGTGTCGCCACGCGGGGCGCCCCGATGAACCCTACAATGGCATTGACGCCCGCGGTGATCGCGTCTATTCCGGTTCAACTCCCCGCAAAGAATCTCGGAACCGTATGGGCAGGCCAGCTCGCAATGACTGTCGTCTCTATTACCGCCGCGACTGACGGCTACGTGGATGCCCGATTTGATTTGAATGCCACCAACCGGCACTTCCGCATTGTGAACGCGATCTCCTACACAGGCAGGGTTGTGAACCGAAACCTCGAGGTTTACCAGACGATTCAAGGTGGACAGTACCAGGATGTGATCGTTAATCCGTATAATCCACCGGCCCAGATTAGCAAAGCCGGTTTTGTATCAATTCCGGCCCGCCAGGGACAGCGGATCGATTTCACCATTGCCTTCGAACCTGTTGCCCTCGGGATGACGGCCGTAGGAGACAATGAAGCGATCCTGACAATCACTGGGGTCCCTTCCATCGACATTCATGCGAAGACTGCCCCGCCAAACTGGACGAAAGTCGTTCCGATCCGGGCACATTTTGCCGGGATTAACTTCGGCGCCATCCTCTACACTGACCAGCAGCACGTGTCTACGTTAACGGGTCAGACAGTTGACATGTCGGTTCTTGTGAGGAACGCCGCTTCGAACCCCGTCACCGGCACGATTACAGCCGCACAACTGCCGCCCGGCGTGACGCTGTCTCCCTCCGCCGTCCCTGTTTCGATAAACCCGCTGGCGACGCAGCGATTTATGTTGCACTTCAAGGTGGCGGGGACTGCACAGGCTGGCACAGTTCAACCTGTGGTTGTGCAATTGAATTACACGAACCAGACACGGCCGCTCACTTTGGACATGAGCATCTATGAGCCCTGGGTCTGGTGGGACTTCGGCGGCAGCATTGTCACTGGTGTCGATGCAGCGGGGAACAAAACATATGCGGATAGATTAATTCCCGATATTCCAGGAAACCGAACCAATCAGAGCGGCGATACGGGCGTCTCGTCCATTTACGCCTGGCTCAAGAACAATGGAGACTTCTGGTGGAGAATTTCGACCTATAACATGAAATTTGTAGACGCGGGCGGCAGTAATTTTGAGGTGTACCAACGGTGGAATGGCACGACAATCACCGACAGGATCGCCGTCCATATTGGCCCAAGGACCAATCCCCAAGATTACGAAAATACCAGGAATGTCCCGTGGCTTGCGCAAAATTTCTTGCAAGCTGTGGAACAGGGCATGAAGTTTTCCCTTATCGACCGTTGACGCACAAAATGTGGGCCCCTAACGAAGAGGTGATTGCAGTGCGGCAGGCGCCAGTTGCAACTACGCTGCTTTAGCCGGGGCCCCAATGAGATCGGTTAATCGAATCTGACAAAAGGAGGAGTCGTCATGAAACGTTTGTCACATGTGGTTGGAAGAGCATTAGTGCTGGGACTGATCTGGATACTGATGGGCGCGCCTGGGGCGCTGGCCGCGGACGAGCCCGGCAAACAGCCGCCCGCTCCCTCAGGCGACGTCGAGGAACGGGGCATCCAGAGGGGGACGTTCGGTGGCGCGGTAATTCCCGGTACCACACTGAAAGCCACCTCAGGTTTTTACTGTATTAAGAGTAAAAACACATGTTACTGCGACCGGACTGCGAAAGGTGACTGCGACCTGATGAAGGCGTATGCTTGCGCCCCCGGCACATACATAAACACCCACATAGACGCAGGTGAATGCGCAGCCGTCAGATAGGCGTACGAACTGATGACGTCCATAAATAGCAAAGGAGAACACCATGAAATATTCATTTCTGCCGGTGGTCGGAATTCTCAGTTTGGCCCTCATCCTAGCGGTGATAGCCGCTCCTCAAGTCGCGATCGCAGATGTTGAAAAGCAAGACAGCCAACAAGGAGGTCTTGTTGTTGCCGCGGAGCCCGGTGGGCCAGCCCAGCCGCCCCCTTCTTCAGGGGACGTCCAAGAACGTGGCCTCCCGCCCCGCGTTGGCCCCGGTATTGGGGGTGGTGCAACACTAGTTCCTATGACATTTAAATGCAGTGCGGAAACGTACCAGTGTAAATGTTTTGGTACTGCCGACTGCGATTGGTTTAAGCAAGTAATGGGAAAATACTGTCAAGTTCCTTTGGGATGCACGCAAAACTGCGAGTGCAGAATATCAAAATAATCAGATCCGAAAAAACAGTCTCCGAGGTCGTAGTCCGTGGTGTGAAACCCTGGTGCATCGATCACTCGGCCGTCGAAAATTGTGGGAGGTGCGGTATGCGAGCAATCATCAGGAATCATAGCCTCCCGTTCGGGGGTCGCACCAGTGGCGGCGGTGGAACAATACCTCCACCTACTGCTATCCCGTTCAAATGCTCTGCGGCAACTGGCAAGTGTAAGTGTTATGACACAGGCGACTGCGATTGGATGAAGTCCCTAGTATTTGCCTGTACAGTTCCTTCGGGGTGCAGACAAAACTGCGAATGCACGATTGCCAAAAGCACCAAGACAGGAAAATAATTAGGCGGAAAAGACGAATCTTTGACCTGTAGCGCGTGGTGTCACAATGCTCATGAGACCTTCACCGACCTGGCCATCGGTTTTGCTGCACCGAGATAACAGGAGCCAGTAGCCCATGTTTCGAATAATCATTTATATGGCCGCCGCGCTGGTAGGCGCCCTTCTCATTTCTCCCACTCTTGCAGAGGAGGGGCCTTACGAGAACCCTGCGTGGCAACAGGCCGTGGAGAAGGCGATCGAGAAGTACATCCGCTCCCACCCGGAGGTGATTGAGCAGACGCTGCAAGGGCTTGAAGCCAAACGCCAGGCGGCGGAACAAGAGCGCGTGAAGACGGCTATCGCCGCGCGCCAGTCCGATCTACTCAACGACCCGGGCTCCTCGGTCAGCGGCAATCTGAAGGGCGACGTCACGGTTGTTGAGTTCTTCGACTACCGCTGTGGGTTCTGTAAAAGAGTTGCCGGCGCGGTGACGCAACTCCAGAAAGATGATTCGCGCGTGCGCGTGGTCTACAAGAACTTCCCCATTTTGGGAGAGGCCTCGGAGCTTGCAGCAAAGGCTGCCCTCGCCTCCAACACGCAAGGCCGATATCAAGCTTTTCATGAAGCCTTGTTGGCCGCGAAGAGTGACATGACCAAGGAACAGGTCCTACACATCGCGAGTGACGTGGGACTGGACACCAAGAAACTGGAAGCCGACATGGACAATCCGGAATGGACGACTGTCATCGAGCGTAACCGGGCGCTGGCCAAAGAACTCGGTATTACCGGTACGCCGGCATTTATCGTCGGCACCGAACTGTTTCCCGGGGCTATGGACCTTGCGGTGCTCAAGGAACTGGTTGGACGTGCCCGGGCCCCTGAAGGATCAAGTAAAGGTGCTGACCAACCAGCTGCAGGGCGGTAATTGCAGCTTTTCTGAATCTATGTTGAGCATGGGTATTGAAGAGAATTGAGGAGAGCCGACTCTCCCCTTTCTATAGCGCAAGGAGGAAATCATGAAGACTCAACGGCAGCCGAGACAGAAGATCGTTCTAAGCATTATCGGTGTTTTGGTGTTCGGACTGGCGATCTTCATGCCAAGTGCTCGAGCTGCGGATCCTCCCGCACCTTCGCCCACGGTGGAAGAGAAGGGCTCGCCACCTTCGGGGGACGTCCAAGAGCGCGGCATGCCACGTATGGGCCTGGGGTCTCGGGTTCCTGTGTTGCCTGGGAGAAACTCCGTGTCGAACTTGACAGATGGGGAATGTGCGAGCTTGACCAACTGCAAGATCGTTAACGACCCGGGCTGTCCTGCGGTCGGCGGCGGATACCACCACCGATGCGCCTGCTCGGATGGGAGTAGCGCGTGCATCGACAAAGCATCACCACAGTGATCGGCCTGTTGGGCTGTGGCCCGAGACATCGAACCCTGAAGGGGCCGAGACCGAATTCGAAAGAAAGGACGTCATGATTCAAGCATTGGTGTGGGCACGTGTGGAGTTGAGTGCATCGGGGAACCGCGACGAGCTCACGGACTGGAAGGGACAGGGAGTGTTGGTTTGTAAACGGAAGCGGGCTGCCAACCAACAACAAAAGGGGGAACAACATGAATGCCAGGTCTAAATTTAGATTCCACCTGATTGCTGCCATCGTGGCAAGCTTGGCCCCGATCGGGTTTTCCATGCCAATCGCCTCAGCGGAGCCGAGACAGCAGGGACTCGGAAGCGACTGGGCTTCCTGTGGGCCACACAGTTTATGCTCAGTGACTAGTTGCACGGACGAATTTGGAAATGTGTATTGCTGTAAGTCCCAGGACAGCAAAAAGGATGACTGCACTTTACTTTCGACACCAGCAATTAAGGCACCACCCACCAAAGGTGGCATCCCGCCAAAAAGATTGCTGCCGCCACCGGTGGGACCAGGCGGCGTTATGCGTCGCGGCATCGAGGGTGAGCAGCCGGCCGAGCCAACACCGGGCACACCTTCTCCGCCTGATCAGCCGAGTGGGACAAAATAATAGACGGTGAAGATTAGGATTTTGTAAAAGGAGGTAGACCATGCGACATCTTCGAGCAACAGTGTTGGGTGTAGCGGTTTCGTTTCTCATGGGCCTTGTCGGCTGTGCTGGGGATGCCATGAAGGCCGCATCTGAAACGCCGCAGGCGCCGCGGTGGCGCAGGACGTAATCGATAATGATGGCATCAACTACTCACACAGAGGAGGGAGACCATGACAACCGTGACGCGGATTGAGAAGTGGCAGAGTCGCGCCATGTTCCTGGCCTTGACTGTCGGACTCGCGGTGTTGTTCGCCTCATCCGGGGTCAGCTGGGCTTTACCAAAAGACCCAATCTACAATGTATGTGCATGTGCCTGCTTTGATCCTGCGACGGGCTTCGGTGAAATACTCGCCGACATTCAGAATACGGCAGGAGTCCCATGCGGAGCCTATAACAATAGAGCCTGTTCCCTCGATGGCGGTACGAGAACTGGGACGACGAAGTATTGTGGAGCCTATAAACCGGGGGGAACAAGGGCCGCCATGATGTTGCCCAGAACAGGCAGCTCAACTGGGATCTTGAGTCGTGGAGTCGAGGGCGAAAATCAGTCACCGGCCGGCGAGATGCAAGAGGGGGCAGTGCCCATGTCCAGGCCAGGGAATGTGATGATGAACTGTTCCTGTGATAAGGGGAACGGAAGCTGCTCTGTCACCTCGAAAGATGGCAAGACGTCGGTCTGTGAGAAGGGTCAAAAGGACACTTGTACAGGCACGTGTACGTATCCGAAAGGCACTATTTCGGGAGCCGGCGAGGCGCCGGTGTCCCGCTAATGGCACGGTGAGGTGCGAAGATGTCAGGAGGCAACCTCGGTTCCCAAAAGCGGGGACGAATGCGCCGATCATGCGCCGTGGTGTCGAGGGCGAGCAGCCAGCCGACAGACAGGTCCAGAGCAGCCGAGCGGGACAAAATAATAGACGGTGAAGAAATAGGAGTGCGTAAAAGGAGGTTGACCATGCGACATCATCGAGCAACGATATTGGGCGTAGCGGTTTCGTTTCTCATGGGCCTCGGCGGATGTGCCGGGGATTCAACGAAGTCCTCTTCTGATACTCTGACGCCCTCGGCTGTCGTCAAAGCGGAAGAGGGCAAGGACCAGCCGGCTGCCGGCGAAGTTCAAGAGCGTGCGGTGTTCCGAGACCAACGGGAACTGCCGGGGACCTTCACGCCTTCACAAAAGGCTCTACCCCCGGTGGCGCAGCCGACCCCGAAAGTGATGATACCGATGCCGCCGTCATCGGCCCCCGCTCCGGGGACCGGGCCACTGCCTGTGGTCGGCGGCATAAATGAGCCCGACTACAAATACCCCTGGGTCGTGCGGATGAGCGGCTGCGGCACCGTGCTGATCGATCCGCAATGGGTGTTGACCGCCGCCCATTGCGTCAAGCTGAACGTCGGGAGCAACCTCACCTATACGCGGACTGATTCGTACGGCAACGTGCAAACAGAAACGCGCTCTCCTGATCCTTATGCTGGATCTCAAAGCAACCCCGGCGTGTTCGTCCACCCGCAGTACTCATCCAGCGACCCCAACCAAGCTAATGACATTGCACTGATCAAGCTGGCGCAACCGTTCTCCGTCAACTTCGTTCTACAGACCGTCGGATTGCCGAGAACTCCACGTCAGGCAGGCATGGTGGGAACTGTTGCCTCGATCAGGCACGATGGAGCGGTGCCTGCTGGGCAAGCTGCCATTTTCCGTGGTCCCATCGCTGTGCTCAACTCTCCCGGCAAGCTTTTCGTTGAGGCCAGCGCCGCCGGCGCTTCGCTCTGTCCCGGCGACAGCGGATCCGGGTTCGTGACGGTCGAGAACGGCCGTGCCATCGTGCGCGGAGTCGCTTCGCAAGGTTCAGTCGGAGACTGCAAGACACCGACCGGCGAGGCGGTCTTTACGGATGTCTTCACGTTCCGCGATTGGATTCTTCAAACGATGGGCAAAAACGACGCCACCTTGTCCGGCAACACCCGAGTTCGTTGGAGCGGGGTCGCAGCGCGCGGCAAGATGGTGATGGGCTGCAGTAACCCGAACACTCCGTATTGGGGTCCGCTCAATGTGGCCGGCGTCGAGGAGGGGGCCGTGTGTGACGGTGGTCAGGCGCAGGGAATCATTTGCCAGCTCGATCCCAATCAAGCCAGCACGATATTTGGGCCACCCCAGATCACAGGGTTCACCATGAGGACGACTATGGCGAACGGCGCCAGTCAGGTGGTTTCACTTCCTTTCGTGAGTAACCTTGCTCAGTTTGCAGGCCCATTGCCCGCAGGCGCTTCCCGCGAGTTCACATGCCAGATCGGAACAAACCTTACAGCGGCTACCGGAGCTATAACAGGGAATTTGGCCATCATGAGTCGAGGTATTGAGGGTGAGCAAACCACGGTCGAGACCGTTGAGCAGCCGAGCCCGTTTGATCAGCCGGCGCCAAGCGGTCCTCCACCTCCATCGTCAGGAGAGACAAGTCTCCCGATCGGCACGAAGTAGGATCTCGGGAAAGGAGAAGGAAGATGAGACGCATCAATTCTGTGCTTATCGTGTTCACAAGCGCCTTATTATTGATGGCCGGCTCAGCGAGCGCAGAACTGCTCGATCAGAGCTTCAGAGGCTCGAATGACATCGCGCCCCAAGCGTCCGAACAGCCGGGCACGCTTGTGGCAGCAGAGACAGAAAAGAAGACCGACCCGGCTCCTTCCCCGGACGTCCAGGAGCGGGCCGTCCCCCGCGACCCACGGGAACTGCCGGGGACCTTCACTCTTCCACAAAAGGCTCCACCCCCGGTGGCGCAGCCGAGCCCGAAAGTGATGATACCGATGCCGCCGTCATCGGCCCCCTCTTCGGGACCCACCGGGCCATTGCCTATCGTGGGCGGCACCTTCGAGCCCGACTACAGATACCCCTGGGTGGTGCGGATGAGCGGCTGCTCCGGCGTGCTCATCGACCCGCAATGGGTCCTGACCGCAGCGCATTGCGTCACGCCTGGAATTGGGTTTGGCAATCTCACCTATAGCCGGACCGATCCGCACACCGGCGCCGTGCAAACAGAAACGCGCGCGCCCTTTAGTGAGCAGCGTCCCAACCCGGGGGTGCACATCCATCCGATGTACGATCCCAACAACAACTTTGCCAACGACATCGCGCTGATCAAACTGGCGCAGCCGTTCACGATCAACCCCTATCTCCAGACCGTCGGATTGCCGAGAATCCCGCGTTCGCAAGGCGTGGTGGGGACTGTCGCATCTATCAGTCACACTCAACCGCTGCCTCCAGGGCAGTTCGCCATCTTCCGCGCACCCATCCCCCTGGTCGACTACGCGCCCAAAATATACATTCCCGCCATCGCTGCCTCCGCCTCGCTGTGTCCCGGGGACAGCGGATCAGGGTTCGTGACGGTCGAGAACGGCCGCGCGATGGTGCGAGGGGTTGCCTCGCAAGGCACCATTACAAGCTGCATGACACCATCCGGCGAAGCCGTGTTCACTGATGTCTTCACATTTCGCGATTGGATCCTTCAGACGATGGGCATGAACGACGCCTCCTTGGTCGGCAACACGCGCGTGCGCTGGAGCGGCCGCGGGGCGCGCGGCGTGATGGGTGTCGGCTGCGTCAACCCTTACGGCACGCTGTGGGGCCCGCTCAACGTGGTCGGGGTCGAGGAAGGGACCGTTTGCGAAGCCGGGCAGACGCAGACCGTCATGTGCAATCTGGATAAAGTCCAGGATAGCGGGGGAGCGATGGCGCCTACGCTCGCCGGCCTCACCATGAGGACGACAATGGCAAACGGCGCCTCCGAAGTGCATTCGCTTCCCTTTTCGGGTAACACCGCCAGCTTCTTCGGCATGTTCCCCGCAGGCGTCGTCTCCCGCGAGTTCACTTGCCAGATCGGAACACCCAATATGATGCCCTTAACTCAAGGGAACATGTCCATCATGCAGCGCGGCGTCGAGGGTGAGCAGCCGGCCGAGCCAACACCTAGCGTGCCTGGTCCAACTGAGCAGCCGAGCGGGACGAAACCTCAGTAGGCTGGAGGAGAGTGAGTGAGAGAAAATTGGGACTGTCCCTTTTTCTACCCTTCACGGAGGGATTAGCCATGAGAACAAGCACAGTCATCACGGTGCTATTCTGCGGATTGTGTCTGCTCGATGCCGGATGTACTGCGGCTGAGAGGACCTCCACCGAGAGCGCGGGGACCGTCAAGCAGGAAGAGCGCGCCGCCGCGGCGGGCGCGCCGGGCCAGGAGGCCCCGGGCGAGTCGCCGGCTGGAGAGGTGCAAGAGCGAGGGGTTGCACCAAAGGTCTTGAAACCCGGTCTTACTTCTCCGCAGATTCTTGCTCCAATGCAGATCGCGCCGGGAGTGCTCGCATTTCCGCCTGCTTCCGTTACTCTGCCTGGCGAGTTCGCGATACGGACTCTAAAAGGGAACTACCTCACCGCGATTGACGGAGGCGGCCGAACCACCGACCCCATCGTCGTCACTGTTGCCATGTCGGCCGGGCCCTGGGAGAAATTCAGGCTGGCGATTACCAGCCCCCCATCTCCGCACGACAAGACCATCCAGACTGCCAGCAAGGGGAACTACTTGACCGCAGTTAATGGAGGAGGTCTCACCGCGAACGTGCTTCACACCGATGCGACGCAAGCCAAGGACTGGGAAAAATTTCGAATACTCGACTTGAGTGTCGGCAGCTTCGCCCCCACCTATTATAGCATCCAGACTATCAGAGGGAATTACCTCTCGGCCGTCGGAGCAGGAGGCAAATACACGGACGCCATTCATACGGACGCCACGCAGATCAAGGCTTGGGAGCAGTTCAGGATTGTGAAATGTGGCGACCTGGGATCGGGGTATGCGTATGGCATTATGGCCGCTGACGGCGAATTTCTCGATGCTTCAAATGGAGGTGGCCAAACTAATGGAGCCATTTTCCTGGGCTCACCGTCCGGATTTAAACACATCCGGCAAGGTGATGGATCGTATGCCCTTCAGACCCCCAACGGAATCAACTACGTCACTGCCCTTGGCGGAGGAGGGCAAGTACAGAAATATCTACCTGCCGATTGCGGATTATTCAGCGCTTGCATCAGCGGGTTCTCCGATGTCTTCCACACCGATGCGAGGCAGGTCCAAGCCTGGGAGAAATTCCGGTTTATCGATCAAGGAAACTGCACCTACGTCATTCAGACCGTGAGTGGTTATTACTTGGGCATCTACAAGGATTCAGGAGGACGCACGTTGTTGACCACGGATCGAAGTTCGATCTCAGACAACGAAAAGTTCCAGTTGGTCGTATACGGCTTGGCATCACCGGTTGTCCTGCAGTGACTGGGACGTTGACAGCCAGGTTGAACCTTTGTCCCTTGTTCTTCGACGAACTGTTAGGACGGAGGAGCGGGAGGTTCCACTCAAACAATAAAAGCCCTCGTGGCCCGAGCCGACACCCCAGCAGATGGCAGGGTCGCGCGCCACGAGACACCGCACGGAGGGACAAGCCATGAGAAGACGAACAGTCATCACAGTGCTCTTCTGCGGATTGTGTCTGCTCGATGCCGGATGTACTGCGGCTGAGAGGACCTCCACCGAGAGCGCGGGGACCGTCAAGCCAGAGGAGCGCGCCGCCGCGGCGGGCGCGCAGGGCCAGGTGGCCCAGGGCGAGCCGCCGGCCGGCGATGTTCAGGAGCGGGCCGTCCCCCGCATGATGCCGGGGCAGCGTATTCTGCCTGCGCCAGGTCCTGCACCTCAGCCCATGGTACCCGGCGCGCCAGTGGCTCTATCATGTCTTGGCGCCGGCGGCATTCTGCCTGGCGAGTATGCGATAGGGACCTGGAGGGGGACCTACCTCACCGCGGTTGGTGGAGGAGGCCGAATCACCCAACCAGTCGTCCGCACGGATGCACAGAAGGCCGGACCCTGGGAGAAATACAAGTTGTTCGTTCTCCCGTCGAGCGATCCTCATGGTCAGTACTTCATCCAGACGGCCAGCCAGAACTGCATCACTGCGGTTGGTGGCGGAGGCCAAACGACGGATGTCCTTCACACCGATGCGACGAAGGCCCAAGCGTGGGAATTCTTCAGGTTCTATTTTGACCCGAGTACCGGCTATCATGCCATCCAGACGGTCAGCACGAAGTACCTCACCGCCCTTGGAGGCGGATATCACGCCGATCCCCCCGCCGTTCATACTGATGCCGCGACGGTCAACAATTGGGAAAAATTCCATCTGTGGAAGTGCGGCGACCTCGGATCGAATTGGCAGTATGCCATATGGGTCCCCTATAACGGAACCTTGTTGCAGGCGATGGGAGGCGGAGGTCGAGTGTTGGATGCGCTTCACGCCTATGAGGCGCCCCAATCCAATTGGGGAAAATTCACGCTCATACGACAAAGCGACGGGTCGTATGCCATTCAGACGGCGAATGGGAACTTTATCACGGCCATCCGAGGAGGAGGTCTGGCGCACGGCGAGCCGACGTGGGACAACCTTGTCACGGATCGGACGCAGGCGCAAGCCTGGGAGAAATTCAAATTTATTGACCAAGGTGACTGTTCCTATGTCATTCAGACGCTCAGTGGCTTTTACCTGGGCATGACGAACAGCCCCACGAGCAGTCCACGGGCACAATTCTCCACCGACATCAGCGACATTAATTCTGCCCTGAGGTTCAGAATGATCGCTGCCTTCGTAGAGTAGGTAAACCGTGGGGCCAAAGAGGGAAGATTTTTGGAGAATATCGGCTTGTGATCAGGGCATCAGGATGCACATAGAAAAAGGTTGTCAGGCATCGTTTCCTAGCGCACAGTAGGATTTCACGAAAGGAGAAAGAACATGAAACGAGCTAGTACTGCAGTCGTCGTGTTCGCGAGCGCCTTATTATCGATAGCTGGATTTGCAAGTGCAGAAACGGTCAATCAAGCCTCCATGACCTCCACTGAGGCTGCGCCACAAATGTGCGCAGACCAATCTTCCTTTGTGGTCGCGGCCGCAGAGAAGGAACAAGCTCCAGCAGAGAAGGAACAAGTTCCCTCAGGGGATGTCCAGGAGCGCGCGATTCCTCGCACGGGGCTTGGGCAGGTTCCCGTGTTGCCCAAGAAAAACACCGTGTCAAACTTGACATCAAACGAATGTAAAAGTTTGGGGTGCACGGTCGATGTGGACCACAGCTGTCCTGTAAGCAACATCGGCATCGAGCGCCTCCGATGCACCTGCTCTACGGGTAGCGCGTGCATCGACAAGGCAAATCCGTGACAACAAAGGAATGTGAGAACTTGAAGTGCACTGTCGTTGAGGACACGACCTGTCCTGAGATCACCACCGGGCCGTGGCATCGGACACTACCGATGCCACGGCCCGGGTGCGGCGGGCAAGCGCATCGACCGAGAACATTAACGGTTATTAAGTGGAAGACGTTTTCAAGCCGGAGGTGTGAGCATGAGGCCAACGATGAATAATGCAAGATACGAAACCGCTTTGCGACGACTCTCTGGACTCGGCCTTGCCTTCTTAAGGCTCGCACGTCATGTTTGCGTGATTCTGCTCTGTAGCGTCCTCGCTTGGTTGGCTCCTGTGGTCACACAGACATCAGCCAAGCTCGCGTCGTCGGAGGGCATCGGTGGACCCGGTGGCGTTCCCTTTCGCCTCGACTGTGGGGAGTATGGCCTGCTGATCGGCGTATCGGGTCGATCAGGGATCGTCATCGACCAGATCGGAGGCGTGTGCGTCAAGATCGATCCCATATCCGGTGTCTGGGTTGGCGGGTCGTATGAAACAGCTCACTATGGTGGAAGCGGCGGCGGGCCGTTCAACAAACGTTGTCCGGTCGGCCAGGCGCTCTGGGGCCTTGAGGGAGCAGTGAATTACTTTGATGGCACACCGGTTGTTGGTTCCATCGACATCAAGTGCATTGACATTGCACTACAAGCAGAGAAAAACGGCACGTGGATCGGGGGTACCCGTCTCATCAATTATTACGGAGATCCCGATCCGCTCAAGGTACAGGCGGAGCAGGATTATTGCGATTACCCTTCCGTCGGCACAAACGTACATCGTGAACCAAGGGTATGGAATCGTATCGGACTTGCGCTTGAGGGACGAGCGGGCCTGTTTGTCGACCGAGTCCATATCGTGTGTGATTGGATGCCTACGAATCAAACGGCGTATCATATCGACTTTAAACCCGCCTCAAATATTTTGGTTCCCGAGGGTACGCCGGTTCAAATCAGTTGGCGCGCGAGCGGCGTGAAACCGGAACTTACACCGAATCTTCGATATGAATGGGACCTGAAGGATTGGACACATACGGGAACCGTTTTCGGTATTGCGCAGCCGACGACGGTACAAAATGCGTGTGCATACGCTGCGCAGCCGTGTACCTCGTCCTGGTTCGGTTCCTCTTCTTTTTCCTCGGCCACATTTAACAGTTTACCTGTGGCCGCATATGAGTTGGAGCTTACCGTCAGCCCGACGACATTGCTCGGCATCAACTCCGGCTTCGTGCCAACCAAGGGAACAGTCAAGTTTGAGATCCGTCCCAACTTGCTTGTGTCGCTGACTATGTCGCCGGAGAGCGTCCAAGCCGGGGCGCCGACCACGGGGACGGTCACAATGGAAGGACCGGCGGGGCAGAAGGGACGTATCCTCTATCTCTTCAGCTCCAATCCAAATCTTGTTCCGGTGCCGCCATCCCTCACAGTGCCAGGTGGATCGGCGACCGGCATGTTTACGCTGCATCCCAACTCGGCTCCCGGCTCGGCGGGACAGGTGACGATTTCAGTTTCAACGAACCCGCCGCTTTCAGCAAAGTTCAGCACGAGCGTGCAAGGCGTCCTGTCGCGCGGGGTAGAAGAAGCTGGGCAAGCGCCACCAGGTGATCAGCCCGTTGAAGGCCAGCCGCCAACGCCGGCTCCCGAAGGTAGCGTGCCGCAGTCAACGAGTTCTGCTACAAGCGAGAATACGGTTCAGAATCAGGAGGTCTCTGAGCGAGGCATCACCCCGTTTCAGATGATCCAAAAGTCAACCGGCGTTCAAAGCGCAATCGTAATGCCGCCTCCTGCTGCGACTCCGCCCTCAGCGACGTTGCCGGCAGGCCAACTTGGCGCTGCTGCCCAAGTGAGACCGGGTCCGCAGACCGGTGCGATGGGCCCCGACAGGTTGAAGCTGAACCTGCCCAGTGCTACCAAGTCAGCGGTCATTTCGGTCCCGCTACCGTTCGGCATACAATTCCCAAGCAAATGAAACGGCGTAAGCCATACGATCCAAACGCAACTCACGTTCTTCAGGAGGCGCTTCCATGCGCGCCATTGTATCCATCCATATAGCCGCCGCAGCAGTCGTCATGTCATTGGCGTGTGCTCAGCACCCGGGTTGAGGGAGTAATGACGGTGTTGAGCTGGACCGGCTTCGTTGCGCGAAAGGGGGCTCTGGTGGGCAGCCTCCTCATTTTCTTTGACCACAGCACGCTCGCGCAGCCGGATGCGTGGCTGATTACGCCGGAAGAAGCCGCCCTGGCGCCGGCTCCTGAAGAGGAGATCAGGAGCCGCGGGCTGACCGATGCGGGGCCCATGATAGACGTGGTGAAGCCCACAGAGGGGGGAGAAGGTCAGAGTCCGCTGGAAATCCTGATCCACTTCGTCCCGCGATCGGAATCCGTGAATCTCTCCAGTCTGAGGGTCTCCGTGATCAAGTTGTTCTCCATTGATATCACTGATCGGGTGCGGCCCTACGCAACCCCGGAGGGGATTCAACTCAAGGAGGCCAAGGTCCCGAGCGGGAAACATCGCGTGCGGATTTCGCTCTCAGACCACAATGGGGGCACGAGTGTACGCGAGATTTCGTTTGAAGTGCGCTGAAGGGGCTTGGGAACCTTATCAGCGCCGGGTTCAAAGGGAGGACCTCGTGTATCGTCGGCATGGATTAATGCTCGGCCTGATGGCCGTCGTGATGGCCGCGTCGTGCGCCACGGTCAAAGAGACCCCAAGTCCGCCGACGGTCTTGCTGGACCGGACGGTCTATTTCACCAGCCCGGACGGGACGGACGCCGTCGTCCCCCCCGGCGCCTACCGCGTGGAAGCCGCGGATGAGTCCAGGCTACGGCTCATCTCAGGCGAGGGAAAAGAGAGGCTCGTGATTCAAGCGCAGGCGGGCACGTACCGGGAAGATCTCCTATCGCCGGGGGCCCTGTCGTTCCCCATGGAAGAGGATGCGCACCATCTGATCCTGCTCCAACCCGGGGGCAAGAGCCTCGAGGCTATCGGCTCTCACAGCGGCGTGCGGACACGGGGCCTGATGCAGGTGCCATTGTTTCAATTCCAAGCGGGAGCCCCCCCGGATCCTGCCACCACGTCACCGTTCGCTCTGCCTGGGGTGGTGCTCGGAAACGGCATCAATCGGTTCGGCATCGCAGGCCCGGTGACGGGCGGCGGACCATCGTATGGGGTGATCGAGTTGACCCAACCGGCTCCCGCAGGAGGGGCCATGGTCCGCCTGTCCACCAGCCACCCGACTGTGACCGCCACGCACGAGATCGTCACGGTCCCGCCGGGAGGGACCAAGGCAAGCTTCCCCATCACGATCAATCCGGTGGGACAAGATGTGTCCGTCACCATTACCGCCTCAGGCTTTGGACCGACCAGGACGGCCGCGCTGAGCGTCCTGGCGCCGGTCGTGGCCGGATTCAGCCCGCTCACCGGCGGACCCCAGTTGTCCGCCCAACCCGAATTTCCTATCCTCTTGCCGATCATGGCGGGCTTGACGGGCCCGGTTCCTGCGGCAGGAATCGATTTTACCCTTTCCAGCAGCAACCCGTGGGTGGCTACCGTGCCAGAGGTCATCAGATTTTTTGCAGGACAGCAACCGTGCTTCCTGATCCTCGCCAAACCGGTGGCATCGCCGGTCCCCGTCACCATCTCCGCCGCCTCCCTCGGCGGAGTGACGAAGGCCACTCCGATGATGGTCCTCCCCTATCCGAGCGACACTCCATTCGCCTTTACGCTCAACCCCCCAAGCTGGCCGTATCCCACTGGTGTTCCCTGTGCCCCTCCTCCTCCAACCTTCCCCAATGGCGCCCTGGGCGGGGCTCCTGTAACCGGCACGGTCATCCTGAGCAGCCCGGCTCCTTCGGGCGGGGCGGTTATCCAACTCACGCCGGGAGCCACCCCCCCGTCTGTTCTCACCATACCGCCAAGCATCACCGTGCCGCCTGGTTCGAGTAGAGCGGACTTTCCCGTCACGACGAATCCGACGGCGCAAAGGATCAACACCGCCATCTCCGCCTCCTATACGGGAGTGAAGAAAACGGCGAATCTGACGATCTTGGACGGATTCGCGAGACTCATCTCCCTCACTCTGAACGCCAACAGCGTGAAGGGCGGCACCACTGCGACCGGTACAGTCAGCCTCAATAGCCCGGCTCCATTGCAAGGCCAATTAGTCATCACTCTTCAAAATGACAACCCGTCGGTGGCCTCGATTCCGAATAACGTCGTCATACTGCCCGGAATGACCACTGCGAGTTTTCCGATCACCACAAATCCGGTTGCGCAAACTGTTCAAATCACGATCACTGCCTTTCAAGAGAGATCAATGCCTCAGAGGGCCACGCTGACGATAAGCCCCTAGCTGGACGGAACCCTCGCTTTACGTGTTCCACTCAAGTAAGATAGGCGGGCTGCCGCGAGGGCAATACCCCGTCGGCGGTTGAATGAAGAGGAATAAGGAGGGATGAGCGCATGAAGCGGATGGAAACTCTCACGGGGATCCTCGGCAGCTCTCTCGGGCTCTCACTGACGGTCCTCGCCGGCTGCGCCGAAATATCAGACCTGTTTTCAAAACCGCCGGCCGAGGCGCCCGCTCCCCGAATCTATGTGGCCAACGAAAGCTCGAACTCCGTCAGCGTGATTGACGCGAACAAGTTCGAAGTGATCGGGACCGTGGACGCCAAGAACCACTCGACGCACGATCTGGCGCTGACGCGGGACGGCAAACGCCTGTTCGCCACGAACCTGGCCTCGGGCCGGGTCTCGGTCATTGACACGCAATCTTTAGAAACGATCGCCTCGATCCCCACCGGGACCCGGGCTCACGTTGTGACCCTGACCAACGACAACCGTCAGGCCTGGGTCGCGAACATCGGCGAGGACAACATCTCGATCGTGGATACCGGGAACTACCGGATCCTGGGCACCATCCCCGCCGGGAAGGGGCCGACCGGCCTCGCCTTCTCCCACGACGGCCGCTTCGCCTACGTGAGCAATCAGGGCGACAAGACCGTCAACGTGATCGACACCGCCTCTCACCAGATCATCAAGACGATCCCCGTGGGAGCGAACCCGCACTTCCTGGTCCTGAGTCCGGACGGCCGGATCTGGGGCACCAATACCGGCGGGAACGACATCTACGTCATCGATCCCGCGACGAACGAAAAGGTCGCCTCCTTCGAAGTGGGCGCGCAGCCCCAGCAGATCGCGTTCGCCTTCAAGGGCATCCAAGGGCCCAACGCCTACGTGACGGTGGGAAGCCTGAACAAGGTCATCGCGGTCAACGCCGACCCGAAGAACCTGCGCATCGTGGACCAGATCGAGGTCGGCAAGAGCCCGAACGGGATCTGGGCGAACCCGGAGGGGACGCGCCTCTATGTGGCTAACCAGGGCTCCAACGAACTCCAAGTGCTCGACACCGGCACGAGCCAGGTCATCGCGACGGTTCCGGTGGGGCGCAAGCCGATCCGGGTCGTCGTCTCGCGGTAACATGAAGCAGACGGATCGCCAATGAACAGCACCCGAATTCTCAGGAGGTATGGCATGAAGCGGTTCATTTTCGCCTTGGCAGTGGGTTCAGCCATTTCTCTCGCGGGACCGGTGGCCCGCGTGACGGCCCAGACCGTGCAGGTCGGGACGGCCCAGAACGCCATCGGCACGCTGGTGGTGGTGAGGCCCGACGGCGTCCAGGAGCGGCTGCAGGGCAAAGGCTCGCTGAAGCTGTTCGAAAACGATGTCCTGATGACGGAGCCGTCCAGCCAGGCCCTCATCGAATTCAAGGAGGGCATTCAGGTGGCCCTGAACGAGAATACTTCCTTCAAGATCCTCTCCCGCTGGGAGAAGGACAAGCCGGTCACCCGCATCATTCGCCTGAAGCACGGCGAGGTGTGGGCCAAGACCGGCGAGGGGCCGAAGGCCTTGGAGGTCGAGACGCCGGTGGCTACCGCCTCGGTGCGCGAGACCGAGTTCAATCTCAAGGTCCAGGAGGATGGCCAATCCGTCCTGACGGTCATTCAGGGGATCGTGGAGTTCGGGACCCCGTTCGGCACGTGCCCGATCCGGCCCTCCACGATCAGCTACGGCGTCCGCGGCAAAAAATGCACCAAGCCCGCGCCGACCGATGTCGCTCCGGCCACGTCCTGGGCGAGCGCCGTCCGGCAATAGCCTCGCCCACCACGACGCCGTCCAGTTCGAGGGCGACCACGCCTGTTCCCATTGACCGAGCCATTTCCTTGGCGGCGGCGCCGGCGCTGGCCTTCACGCCCAGGCAATTGTTCACCATGTATTTGTGGCCGCTAGGCCAATTATTCATTTTGGTCTGAACCTGGGATCCACTGGTCCTGGTGTTGTCGATGCCTTATTTGGTGTCCACACACCCCCCAAGGCGTCACAATCAGCTTTTGTTTTATTGGTTGTAGTCTTGCCGCCAGTCTTACAATCGCCTCTAGCATTTGGATCATCTGGTGTTGGAGTTGGTGTTGGTGTTGCTTTTTCTACGGGTTTGTTCGTTTCAACACCTTGGGCAATATTAAGAGCAGGGGTTATTAATAAGAACGCTACGATCAGCACAAAAAAATGTCTCATTCTGTGACTCCTTTAATTTTGAGTTTCGAAATGAGCAGCAGGGATACCCGCTGCGCCCTCCCAATGTCTCTACCGCATTAGTCAGGTACGATTGTGAAAAGGTTCGACCATGGCCAAGGAAAAAGGATGGCCAGACAGCGGTGACCCTAGCACCGTGCCGATGAAAAGGCAACACCTGGGTCAGATAAAACGAGAAGGAAGAAGGCGGTCAGGGAAACGGCGCGTCGCGGTGGCTCGTCATAATGCCAAGACGTCGCCAGGCAGAAGCATAGTTTGTCTGGGCTATCAGTCCCGGTTCCTGTCAAATCTTCTAGTTACGGCTGGACTAGTTCCTGGGGGCAGGTCATACCCAGGAGCACTCTCATTTGAGGGGAAGGCTGGCTAGCGTTGCGTATTCGTTTTCTGAGTCTACCAGCATCCATTCCCAGAGATTCGCATATCCATTCCAGGCTCATAATTCGGTCGGAGTGTTCTTGAAAGAGCCAATAAAAAGCATACTGGCGGGTGTTCCCAGGCATCGACAGATCCTGAATGGCGCCTTTCAAAATGCATAGTAATAGCTCCATAAATTCAGGGTCTAGCGTTGGCTGATAATCAGCTTCTCCACCCATTTGTTGGAAATTCCCCATGTGAGACCTCCCCCTCCCTGTGAGTACGATGGGAATTGAGTTTTGCGATTTAGGAGGGACTGCAATGCAAGTGCCATGATAGATATTGTCGTGGGTGTCATCCTTTTTCTGAAAATCAGAGAAAGAAAATGCGGCCTTAACGGGTCTGTGCAACAATTTCTGGATGGTGCGATTCCATAATTTGGAACAGCCAATGGGTTCGGCTCTCTCCCTCGCCCCTAAATTCAAGATGCGCGCACCGCCACATCCTGCGAAGGAACGATGTCGAACCGGGGTTTGAGCGGGAGGATGTCGGGAAACTGGAACTTCTCGCAGAACCGTTCAACCGGCGTCTTGAAAGTATGTTGAATGGATTGGTGCCGGGGGCGGGGATCGAACCCGCACCCCCCTTTCGGGGGACGGGATTTTAAGTCCCGGGCGTCTGCCAATTCCGCCACCCCGGCACGGTTGCCTATTATACGCGAACCGCTTCAGGACAGGGAGGACGGTCACGCTTGACAGGCTTCCGAAAGGAGCTTAGCCTACCCGTCAAAATAGGAGGCGGCATATGAAAACGCTAGTTCGAAACCTGGCTGCTGCAGGGATATTCCTTGTTTGCGTGCCCACGCTGTCCTGGGCGGACCTTACCACGGGAATGGCGGCATATGAGAGCGGCGACTACGCCCTCGCCTTCAAAGAGTTCCATCCCTTGGCCGAGCAAGGCGATGCCAAGGCCCAGTTCAACCTTGGGATGATGTATGACCTCGGCAGGGGCGTGCCCCAGGATCATGTGCAGGCATACATGTGGTATAACCTCGCGGCGGCCCAAGGTGACAAGAAAGCGGGGAAGTGGCGGGATGGCGTGGGAGAAAAGATGTCTCCCGCGCAGATTGTCGAGGCACAAAAGCTGGCCCGTGAATGGAAGCCCAAGAAGTGAAGGGCGCGTGACGCGATCGGTGCAAAAGGTTGGTGTCCCCAACGGGAACTGAACGGTTTTCACTCTAACTTTTCGCTGCCTGCTCCTGCACTGACTTGATCTTCGCGTCCGTCTCTTGCTTCGCAGCCTCGAACGCTGCTCTGGCCCGGTTCTGCAGGGCGAACATCTGGTGGCCGTTCGCGAGGAACGGGGGTCCTGCTTGGCGCCCGGTAGCAGGGAAGACCGCTATGCAATTCGCCTCCTACGATCCGGAAAACTTTTACGACGAGATCTTCGAGGGTCGAGGCCGGCCGCGACCCGGCTGCAGGCTCGTGATGGAGAAGATCGCCTCGCTGACCGACGGGGAGCTCAAGCGGCGCCAGCAGGCGGCGGAACGGGTCCTGCTGGATATGGGGGTGACGTTCGGCGTGCAGGGGGAGGAGACCGGCCATGAGCACATCTTCCCCTTCGATATCGTGCCTCGGATCGTCGAGGCCTCCGTTTGGGAGCGGCTTGAGCGGGGGCTGCGCCAGCGCGTGACGGCGCTGAATTGCTTCCTGCAGGATGTCTATCACGACAAGAAGATCGTCAAGGACGGGATCCTGCCGGGAGACCTCGTCGCATCCAGCAAGGGCTTTCTCAAAGCGTGCGAAGGGCTGAATCCCCCGAAAGGGATCTGGTGCCATATCGCGGGGATCGACCTGGTGCGGGTCACCGACGGCACGTACTATGTCCTCGAGGACAACATGCGTTGCCCGTCCGGCGTGGCCTACGTGCTGGAAGCCCGCCAGGTCATGAAGCGCACCTTTCCGGAGTTGTTCGAGGCCTCCCGCGTGCGGCCGGTGGACGAGTACCCCAGCCGGCTCCTGGATACCCTTCAGTATCTCACCGATCGGCCGGATCCGACGGTCGTCATCCTGACGCCCGGGATCTACAATTCGGCCTACTACGAGCATTCGCTCCTGGCCCGGAAGATGGGCGTGGAACTCGTCGAAGGCGCCGATCTGGTCGCCGTGGATGGGTCTGTTCAGATGCGGACCACCAGAGGCTTGAAGCGGGTCGACGTGATCTATCGCCGGGTCAACGACGAGTTTCTTGACCCGCTGGTGTTCCGGAAAGATTCCCTGTTAGGGGTGCCCGGTCTCATGGACGCGTACCGGAAGGGACGCGTGGCCCTGGCAAACGCCCCGGGCACGGGCGTGGCGGACGACAAGGCCATCTACGCCTACGTGACGAAATTCATCCGCTACTACCTCGGAGAGGACCCCGTGATCCCGAATGTGCCCACCTATCTCTGCTCCGATGAGAAGGATCGCGCCTACGTCCTGGACCATCTGGACCAACTCGTGATCAAGGCCACCAACGAAGCCGGCGGACACGGGATGCTGATCGGCTCTCAGTCCAGCCGGGGGGAGCGCGAGGAGTTTGCCGGTCGCATTCTGGCCGACCCCCGGAATTATATCGCCCAGCCGGTTCTGGCGCTCTCCCGGGTCCCCACGATTTGCGGGGATCATTTCGAAGGGCGTCATGTTGACCTTCGTCCGTACATTTTGTATGGTCGCGACATTCATGTGATGCCCGGCGGTTTGACCCGCGTCGCCCTGAGAAAAGGCTCGCTGGTGGTCAATTCGTGCCAAGGCGGCGGCAACAAAGACACCTGGGTGTTGTCCGGACAGGACAAGCCGTCCTGAGGCATCCTCAACCCTGATCACGAGAGCGAGCGGACCTTCGCGATGTTAAGCCGGGTGGCCAACGCAATCTACTGGATGAACCGCTACATCGAGCGGGCCGAAAACTACGCCCGCTTCATCGACGTCAAACTCACGCTCACGCTGGACCTGCCCGAGGGAACGGCCGAGCAGTGGGATCCGCTGGTGAGAACCACCGGAGACGATGCGGTGTTCGCCGAGCGGTTCGGCAAGCCGACGAAGGAGAACGTGATCCGATTCCTGGCCGCCGACACCGACAACCCGAACTCCATCCTGTCCTGCCTCTCCGCCGCCCGGCAGAACGCCCGCTCGGTTCGGGAGATCATTTCCTCCGAGATGTGGGAGCAGGTCAATCGCTCGTACCTGACGGTCGCGGACGCCGTCTCCAGCGGGCGGTTCATGCAGAACCCGCAGGGCTTCTTCACCGAGGTCAAAATGGCGAGCCACCTCTTCGGGGGCATCACGGACGCCACGATGTCCCACGGCGAGGGTTGGCACTTCGGGCGCCTCGGCCGTCTCCTGGAACGCGCCGACAAGACCTCGCGGATTCTGGACGTGAAGTATTTCATCCTCCTGCCGGACGTGTCCGATGTCGGAACGCCCTTCGACAACATCCAGTGGTCCGCCTTGCTGAAGTCGGCCAGCGCGTTGGAAATGTACCGAAAGCACTCCGGCCGCATCACGCCCCAACAAGTCGTCGAGTTCCTGATCTTCAACCCGAGCTTCCCCCGGGCCATCCGCTACTGCCTCATCAAAGGGGAGGATTCGCTGCACGCGATCTCGGGCTCGGACGGCAGAACCGGCCAGACCCTCGCGGAAAGACGGTTGGGCCGCCTGCGGGCGGACTTGGACTACGCCGATATCGAGGAGATCACCGCGCAAGGGTTGCACGAATTCCTCGACACCTTTCAGGCCGAGCTCAATCGGGTCGGCGATGCGATCTTCGAGATCTTCTTCGCGCTGCGCCCCGTCGAGGGCGCAATGACCAAAGGGGAAATCCAATGACCTTCTGTCTGGGCATGAAAGTTCAGGACGGGTTGATCGGCATCGCCGACACGCGGGTGACGACGGGAGTGGAATGCATCACGGCGCGGAAGGTCTCCATCCACCAGCACGGCCGACACTCGATGTTCCTGATGACCTCGGGTCTGCGGTCGGTCCGGGACAAGGCGGTCACCTACTTCGAAGAGGTGATCGGCGAGAGCGACCAGACGTTCGACAAGCTGTATAAGGCGGTGAATGTGCTCGCGACGCAGATCCGTCGCGTGGCCGAGGAGGACAGGGAGCCCCTCGACAAGGGCGGGCTGCCTTTCAATCTCCACGCGCTCGTCGGCGGCCAACTGGAGAACGATCCGGAACACAAGCTCTACCTATTGTATCCGGCAGGCAACTGGGTCGAGGTCAGCGAGGGAACCCCCTATTGCATCATCGGCGAATCCGGATACGGCAAACCCTTGCTCGATCGGGTGCTCCGTTATGATTCGTCCATGGACTTGGCCTTGAAGGTCGGCTTTCTCGCCTTTGACGCCACCCGGACAAGCTCGACGAGCGTCGAGTACCCCCTCGACGTGGTTGCCTACCGGACCGATACCTTCGACATCGTCGAATTCCGCTTTGAGAAAGAGGACCTCCTGAACAGCTCGGCCTGGTGGCAGGCTCGGATATCTGAATCGGTCGATCAACTGCCGGCAAAGTGGACGGAACGCGTGCTCTCCCTGCTCTCCCCCCACACCCGACCACCACGTCCGGATCACACCCCAGGCCCCACCTGATGACGTTTGGGGTTCGCCACACCACTCGGTATACCTACGGCAAGCCGGTGTTCCTGGAACCGCATCTTCTCAGATTGCGGCCGCGCTCCGATGCAGCCCAGCGCCTCGTGCAATTCGACCTGTTGGTCTTTCCCGAGCCTACGGGCCGCTCGGAATGCCTAGACCTCGACGGGAACTGTGTCTGCCAGCTCTGGTTCGACATCGTCACCGATCACTTGGAGATCCGTACTGCTTCCGTGGTCGAGACCATCCGGACCAACCCCTTTGATTTCCTGATCACCCCCGCAACCGGGCTGACCCTGCCGATGCGATATCCCGCGATGCTGGTCCCGTCCCTGAGACCATACCTGGAAGGCCAGCCTTCCGTGCCGGACGACGTGGCGAAGTTCGGAACCGAGCTCGCCCAAGCCGTGGAATGGGAGACGCTCCCGTTTCTCTCGACCCTTACCGCCCGCCTTCCTCAACGCTGCACGGTGGTCATTCGGGAAGAAGGAGACCCGTTGCCGCCGGACGTTGTCCTGGCCCAACGGCAGGGATCCTGCCGAGACCTGGCCCTCCTCTTTATCGACGCGTGCCGTGCCGTGGGGCTCGCCGCCCGCTTTGTGAGCGGCTATCAGGAAGGCGATCCCGACCAGTCCAGGAGAGACCTGCACGCCTGGGCCGAGGTCTACCTCCCCGGCGGTGGATGGCGTGGCTACGATCCGACCCTGGGGTTGGTCGTCGGTGATCGGCACATCGCACTGGCTGC
>JBGPTH010000021.1:0-50118 GCA_041490525.1 Nitrospiria bacterium | reverse complement strand
GAGCCCCCCCATTAAACCTTTGGCGAGGATGTGCTGTCAAATGAGGCGGGCCGAAAACGGGGACAGGCAGCTTTCGGAAAAGCAGCCAGTCCCCATCAGTCTACGATTGGATGGTGGCTTCGAGGCGTTTCAGGCTCTCGGGCTGGCCGAGGACGATCAGCTTGTCCCCCCCGCCCAGTTGAATTTCTTTCCCCGGGTTGAACTCCATGTGACCGGAGCTGCGCTTCACGGCGATCACGATCAGACCCCGATCGTGGTCCACCCCGCAGTCGCAGACCGCCCGCCCGTCGAAGCGCGATCCCTTCTCGATCGTGAACTCCTCCATCTGTAAATCCAGGTGCTCGCTCGCCGTGGCCAGTTCCAGGAAATCCATGACCGCCGGCCGGATCAGGGCCTGGGCGACCTGCATGCCTCCAGTCAGATAGGGGGAGGAGACACGGTTGGCCCCCGCCCGCAACAGCTTCTGCTCCGACCCTTCTTCGCCGGCGCGCGCGACGATGTATAGGTCTTTGTTCAGCCCTCTGGCCGTGAGCACGATATAGAGGTTCTCCGTGTCCGACCCCACGACCGAGACCAGCGCCTTGGCGCGCTCAATTCCCGCCTGCACCAGCACCTCGTCCTGCGTCGCATCGCCTTCGATGTACATGACGCCCTCGCGCTGCAGGGCCTCGATAAACTCGGGGTTCTTCTCGATCACGACGAACGGCAGCGGTTTCGCGCTCAGCTCCTTGCAGATCCGCTTGCCCATCCTGCCGTAGCCGCAGACGATGTAGTGATTGGTCAGTGTGCGCATCTTTCCCTCGATCCGGTATTGGCCCAAGACGCCCCGCAGCTCCCCTTCCAGCAGCAGGCGCGCCACGTTGCCGAGCACGTAAAATAAGGTCCCCACCCCGACAATGACCAGAACCATCGTGAAGGCTCGCCCGGCGGTCGAGAGGGGGTGCACTTCCGAGAACCCAACCGTCGTGACGGTCGTGACGGTCATGTAGAGGGCGTCGAAGAGAGTCCAGCCCTCGATCACCACGTAGCCGACGGTCCCCAGGGCGATCACAACCCCGACCGCGATGACGGCCAGCACGAGCTGTCGGGCCGGGTCCAGAGGGTGGGGCACGGCTATGTCTGATAGGAATCAAGCGGCGGGCAGGTGCAGACCAGATTCCGGTCGCCGTACGCGTCGTCGATGCGCGCGACCGCCGGCCAGAATTTGAAGGCGCACACCCACGGCGCGGGAAACGCGGCCTGCTCGCGGCTGTAGGGGCGGTTCCACTCCGTGGCGGTCACGGCCTGAGCCGTGTGCGGGGCATTCTTGAGCATATTGTTGTCCCGCGGCGCGCGGCCTTCCGCGATCTCCTGGATTTCCCCGTGAATCGCGATGAGCGCGTCGCAGAAGCGGTCAAGCTCCGCCTTCGACTCGCTCTCCGTCGGCTCGATCATCAGGGTCCCCGGCACCGGCCAGGACATCGTCGGCGCGTGGAATCCGTAGTCCATGAGGCGCTTGGCGATGTCGGCCACCTCCACGCCCGCGGTCTCCTTGAAGCGCCGCGTGTCGAGGATGAACTCGTGGGCCACAAAACCGTTCTTGCCGGTGTAGAGCACCGGGAAGTGCTTCTCCAGGCGCTTGGCCATGTAGTTGGCGTTCAGGATCGCCACTTGGGACGCTTTGGCCAGCCCATCGGCCCCCATCAGCGCGATGTACACCCAGGAGATCGGCAGGATGCTGGGGCTCCCGTACGGGGCGGCGGCGATCGGGCCGATGGACTGCCTGCCGCCCAGCTTCGTGACGGGGTGGCCGGGCAGGAACGGGGCGAGATGGGCCGCCACGGCGATCGGTCCCATGCCCGGGCCTCCTCCCCCGTGGGGAATGCAGAAGGTCTTGTGCAGATTCAAATGGCACACGTCGGCGCCGATGTCGCCCGGCCGGCACAGTCCGACCATGGCATTCATGTTGGCGCCGTCCAGGTACACCTGCCCGCCGTGGGCATGCACGATCTGGCAGAGGCGGCGCACCCCTTCCTCGAACACGCCGTGGGTCGAGGGGTAGGTGATCATCAGCGCGGCCAGCGTGTCCCGATGCGCCTTGGCCTTGGCCTCCAGATCGGCGAGGTCGATGTTGCCCCTGGCGTCGCACGCGACCGGGACGACCTTGAGACCCGCCAGGGCCGCGCTGGCCGGGTTGGTGCCGTGGGCCGAGGCCGGAATGAAGCAGACGTCCCGGTGATCGTCCCCCCGGGACCGGTGATAGGCCCGGATGACCATGAGCCCGGCGTATTCGCCCTGCGACCCGGCGTTCGGCTGAAGCGAGACCGCGGCGAGCCCCGTGATCTCCGCCAGCCAGCCCTCCAGCTGGTGAAAGAGCTCCGCGTATCCTCGCGTTTGCTCTGCGGGCGCGAACGGGTGGATGCGGCTGAACCCCTTCCAGGTGACCGGGATCATCTCGGCGGTGGCGTTCAGCTTCATCGTGCAGGAGCCGAGCGGGATCATCGAATGAACCAGCGAGAGATCGCGGGACTGCAGGCGATGGATATAGCGCAGCATCTCATGTTCGGAGTGATACCGGTTGAAGACCTCGTGGGTGAGGTATTTGCCGGTCCGCCTCAGCGTCGGGGGGAACCCCAGGGTGACGCTGCCGGCGAGGGATTCGACGGTGAAAGGCACCGGCTTTCCTCCAGCAAAGATCTCGAGGAGCGACCGAACCGCCGCGGCAGTCGTCACCTCGTCCAGGGCAATCCCGAGCGAGCCGTCGTCAAACCGCCTGAAATTGATGCGGCGCTCGGCCGCCCGCGCGAGGATCTGGTCCGCGGAGGACGCCCCGGCGCGGACGTGCAGGGTGTCGAAGAACGCCTCGGGCCCCACCGTGTGCCCGAGACGGCGCAGCCCTTCCGCCAGTACCGACGCCAGGCTGTGCACCCGCTCCGCGATCCGCCGGAGCCCTTCGGGCCCGTGATATACCGCGTACATGCCGGCCATCACGGCCAGCAGCACCTGGGACGTGCAGATGTTGCTCGTCGCCTTTTCGCGACGGATGTGCTGTTCGCGGGTCTGCAAGGCCATCCGATAGGCCGGCCTTCCGTCGGCGTCCCGCGACACCCCGACGATCCGCCCCGGCATCTGCCGTTTGAACTCGTCCTTCGTCGAAAGGAACGCGGCGTGGGGCCCCCCGAACCCGAGCGGCACCCCGAACCGCTGGCTGGACCCGACCGCGATGTCCGCCCCCAGCTCGCCCGGAGGGCGCAGCAGAGTGAGCGCGAGCAGATCGGTGGCGACGACCACCACCGCCCCCGACGCATGCGCGCGCGCGATGAGGGCGCTGTAATCGCGGACGGCGCCGTCCGTCGCGGGGTATTGGAGCAGGACGCCGCAGAGAGGCCGGCCGGCGAAGTCGAGTTCGTCGGGGCGTCCGATGAGCGGGGTGATTCCGAAGGGCTCGGCCCGCGTTTGCAGGACGGCGATGGTCTGCGGGTGACAGTCCTGGGCGATGAAGAAGTGCGTCTTCTCGGCGCCGGCGATGGCGCGGCACATGTGCATCGCCTCGGCGGCCGCGGTCGCCTCATCCAATAACGACGCATTGGCGAGCGGCAGCCCGGTCAGGTCGGCGACCATGGTTTGGAAGTTCAGGAGGGCTTCCAAACGGCCCTGGGCGATTTCCGCCTGGTACGGGGTGTACTGTGTGTACCAGCCTGGGTTTTCCAGGACATTGCGTTGGATGACGGATGGGGTCACGCAGTCGTAGTACCCCATGCCGATGAAGGAGCGGAACACCTGGTTCCGGTCGTGCAGCGCGCGCAGTTTCGCCAGGGCCTCGTGCTCACCGATGTTCGAGTCGAGCGCCAAGGGCCAGCGCATTCGGATGTCCTCCGGGACGGTGGCGTCGATCAGCGAGTCGAGCGACTGCAGCCCGAGGGTCCCCAGCATCTCCTGGATGTCGGCATCCGTCGGGCCGAGGTGCCGCTGCACGAAGCTATCGATGGGCCGATGGATCGGATCGGGTGAAAGCTCTGGGATCATCGAGTCTCCTTCAGCCAATACACCATGTAGTATATACCCAAGGAGGGGAAGCAAACCCCTTGTGGCGCGTGAGGCTAGGACCCCCACCGCGGAAGATTAGCATGCCCGGGGAAATTTTCCAAGCGGCCGGCGACGCCATCGGAAAGGGTCTCATTTGCCTAACGCCCCCGAGTTTGATAATGATGTGACCATGAAGCCACCACTCGATGCCGTCCGCCTTCGATAAGATCCATGACATCCTGATCGTCGGCGCCGGCCTGGCCGGCATGCGGGCGGCTGTCGCCACCCCGCATGGTCTGGACGTCGCGATTGTGTCGAAGGTCCATCCCGTGCGCAGCCACTCCGTCGCCGCGCAGGGCGGCATCAACGCCGCCTTGGGCGAGAACGACTCCTGGGAGAAGCACGCTTACGACACCGCCAAGGGCGGGTTGTGGCTCGGCGATCAGGACGCCATCGAAGCCATGTGCCGCGAAGCTCCCGACGACATCCTGGAACTGGAGCGCATGGGGGTCATCTTCAGCCGGGACGCCAGGGGGCGGATCGCCCAGCGGCCGTTCGGCGGGGCCGGCTTCCCGCGCACCTGCTACGCCGCCGACCGCACAGGCCATGCCCTCCTGCACGCCATGTACGAGCAGCTCCTGAAGCGGGCGGTGCTCGTCTATGAGGAATGGTACGTCACCGCCCTCATCGTCGAGGAGGACGTCTGCCGGGGCGTCATCGCCTGGGACGTGCTGAACGGTGGCCTGCGCGCCATCGGGGCCAAGGCGGTCATCCTGGCCACCGGCGGGTGCAGCCGGATCTATCTCACCAGCACCAACGCCGTCATCAACACCGGCGACGGGATGAGCATGGCCTACCGGGCCGGCGCCCCGCTGATGGACATGGAGTTCATCCAGTTCCACCCCACCACTCTGAAGGACACCGGCATCCTGATCACCGAGGGGGCGCGCGGGGAGGGCGGTTATCTATTGAACACCCTGGGCGACCGGTTCATGAAGAAGTACGCTCCGGAGCAGATGGAGCTGGCCACCCGCTCCACCGTCTCGCTGGCGATCGCCCAGGAGATCCACGAGGGACGCGGTGTGGACGGCGGCGTCCTGCTGGACCTCCGACATCTGGGCCGCCAGCGCATCCTGGAACGGCTTCCGCAGATCCGCCAACTGGCCGTGGACTTTGCCGGCGTGGACCCGGTCGAGTCCCCCATTCCGGTGCGGCCGGGGGCCCATTACGTGATGGGTGGGATCAGGACCAATCTGTGGGGGGAAACCTCACTCAGCGGGCTCTACGCCGCCGGCGAGTGCGCGTGCGTCAGCATTCACGGGGCGAACCGGCTGGGCGGGAACTCTTTGCTGGAAACGATCGTCTTCGGCCGGCGGGCGGGGCTGCGGGCCGCCGAGTACGTGGGGACCGCCCGAAAGCCGGACGGTGACGCGGGCTTCCTGTGTCGAGAAGAGGGCCGGATTGTCGCCCTCTTAAAGAACGACGGGCCGGAGCGCCCCTGGGAGGTGCGGGAGGAGCTGGGCAGGGTCCTGGCCCGGCATCTCGGGATTACGCGTAGCCGGGAGAAGATGGCCGAGGGGCTGGCGTCCGTCAAGGCCCTGAAGGCCCGCGCCGCTCGCGTCCGGCTGGAGGACACCGGCCGGATCTTCAACACCGATCTGATCACCGCGCTGGAGCTTGGTTCGCTCGTCGAATTGGCCGAGACCGCCGTGGTGGGGGCGCTGGCCCGCGAAGAATCTCGCGGCGCCCACTACCGGACCGACTTTCCGAGACGAGACGATGCGAACTGGCTCAGGCACACCCTCTGCCACCGCACTCCCGACGGCCCGCGCCTCGACTACGCGCCGGTCACCATCACGCGCTTTCCCCCGACGTAACCGTCGCCGGAAACATCCTTCACGACACCCCTGCGATGATCTTGCGGTACTCCGCTTCCGGGTAGGCCCTCATGGTGGTGGTCCGGACATTTCCCGCGGAGCCGATTTTGAGAAGGAACTTGCCCAGCGCCTCGTCGTTGGGCGCCTCAAGAATGAGGACCGCATCGTAGCTCCCCTGGAGCATGTAAAAGGTCTTCACTTCGCCCCCCATGTCCTTAAGGCTCTTCTTCGCCGCATCCAGACGGTTCGGCGAGTCTTTGATATTACGGATCCCCTGCTCGGTCCAGTTGATGAGAGCCATATACGTAGGCATGGATGACCTCCTTCCGGTGGGTTGACCATCGTCGGTTACCGGGACACGAGAGCTGATATTTCCGCGATTGTTATGGGTGTACCACAGGCCGACCCACGTCCGCTACTCCCGGCCTTCTCCTTTTGCGAAACGATCGGGTTCGGATTACACTGGCGCAGGGGTCTATCAAGCGAGGAGGGGAGTCGATGAAAAAGATGACGGGTATTCTTGTGGTCATCGCATTGGTGGCATGCGCCGGTCCTGTCTCGGCGCAGATTGACGAGCGCAAGCTGGTGGATCTGACCTATCCGTTCGATGAGCGCACCATCTATTGGCCTACGAACAAGCCGTTCCAATGGGAGAAGACCGACTGGGGGATGACCGCCGGCGGGTACTGGTACGCCTCGGCGAACTTCGCGGCCTCGGAGCACGGGGGCACCCACATAGACGCACCGATCCACTTCGGCAAGGGGCAGCACGCGGTGGATGAGATTCCGATCCAGCGCCTGGTGGGACCGGCCGTGGTCGTGGATGTGACCCCTGGGGTCGCGCGGGACCGGGACTACCGGCTGACGGTGGAAGACCTCAAGGCCTGGGAGGCCCGCCACGGGCGTATCCCCGACGGGGCGATCGTGTTGATGTATTCCGGATGGGGCAGGCACTGGCCCGACAGAGGGAAGTATCTCGGCAGCGAAACGCCAGGCGATCCGAAGACGCTCCACTTTCCCGGCTTCTCCAAAGAGGCAGCCGAGTTCTTGGTCAAGGAGCGGAAGATCGACGGGGTGGGCATCGATACGCCCAGCATCGATCACGGCCCTTCGACAAACTTCATCGCCCACCAGGTCCTGAACGGGGCGAACCTCTACGCTCTGGAGAACGTCGCCAACCTGGACAAGCTCCCGCCGAAAGGCGCGACCCTTATCGCGCTGCCGATCAAAATCAAGGGCGGCACCGGCGGCCCGGTGCGCATCATCGCGATCCTGCCCTGAAGGCTCTCTTTAAAATTGATTCGGGCTTTGTTAATGTTGCGAACAGCCTGATCGACAATAGAACCATTTGATCAGTGAAGGAGCGCTTATTGGGAGTGGCGGCCCGTGGCTTGGAAACCGATTTGGCCATAAACCTGGGTTGGAGATGCCCAAACCTTGCAGCTACCAACAGCCTCGTTAGGTCAGGATATCTCCGGATGATCTGCCCCCAGTCGTTGTGCCACTCATGCAGAATAAGATTTAAGAACGGTCCGGGATTGTTATCCGATCAGATACAAAGCGGAATCAATTCAGATACTATCCTCCACGGCAGCGATGTCACCAATCACTCAATATCCCGCCAAGTCCTTATAATTAAACAACGTTAAATATCTGGCACTTTTTTTGAGTATAGCCCCAGTATAGTCCCATAGTGTATGACTCACATGGCAGGTGGTCCAACGATTGGGGGCAAGGCAGTATGAAATGGGAGAATGCGATTGCGGTTTTTTGTGGGCGAGTAGAGAGAGAGGCCTCCAACATTTCAATGAATTAATAGGAGGATACCATGGGATTGGGAAGAGTGCTGGTGGTCGATGATGAGCCGAATATCAGGAAGGTGCTCCGGTTGGTCCTGACAAAGGCGGGCTATGATGTGGTCGAGGCCGAAGACGGAGTGAAGGGGGTTGACGCCATCAAACGATCCGACGAGAATGGCCTCCTGGTGGATGCTATCATCTGCGATCTGCAGATGCCCAATATGAATGGAATGGAGGCCATCGAGTATTTTCATTCGCAGTTCCCCTCGATTCCTGTGATTGTGCTGACCGGGAAACCTGACATCCTAAACGCAAAGGCGTTGATGAAGGAGCTCGGTGTGGTGGATTATCTGGTTAAACCGATTCAATCGGAACAGCTCATAGCGGCGGTCCATAAGGCGGCGGTCCATAAGGCGCTGAGGGGACATGTCTTTTTCGCCACGTAAAGGAAACAGTATTCTCAACCAAGGCAGGGGAACTGAAGTGCTATTCTTTCTCTACCAATTGCGTTAGACTGCAACTTGTTTCTCCCACACCGGAGGCTCTGTCATGCTGTGCCGGTCCTCGCAACGTTTTAGGATGCCTTCATGATTTATGATCTCCTGGTTGTCGGGGCGGGGCCCGCGGGATTGAGCGCAGCGTGTCATGCCAAGAAAGAAGGCCTGAGGGTCGTCGTCCTCGAACAGGGCGAGTTTGCCAACACGATCTTCGACTATCAGAAGAAGAAACACGTCATGGCGGAGCCCGGGGTGATTCCCCTCCGCAGCGACGTGCCGTTTGACGGCGGAACCCGCGAGCAGATCCTCCAGACCTGGCAGGATGCGGCCGCGAAGTTCCAGATCCAGATCAATCGGCCAGAGATGATGAAGGAGGTCGTCAAAAAGGACGCCGTTTTCCACATCACGTCCGATAAGGCTACCTATCAGGCCAAGCACGTCATTCTCGCCATCGGCGTTCAGGGAAATCCCAACCGGGTCGGCAAGCCGGGGGAAGACTTCCCGCACGTGACCTATAAACTGACCGATCCCTCCATGTATGAAAACCTGGACATCATGGTGGTCGGCGCGGGCGACGCCGCGATCGAAGGGGTCCTGGCGCTGTGCGAGAAGAATCGGGTCTATGTGGGCAACCGCAGTGGGGAATTTTACCGGCTCAAGGACGCTCTACATCGCCAGATCGAGGAAAAGGTGAGAGCCAAGAAGGTGGTTGCCTATCACATGGCCACCATCGACCGGTTCGAGCCGGGGTATACGTTGGTGTCGATCCCCGACGGCGTGGTGAGGGTGAAAAGCGATCTGGTGGTCGTCCGCATCGGAGCCGCCTTGCCCAGGCCGTTCTTAGAGAAATGCGGGGTGACCTTCGCCTCCAAGGACCGCAGCGCGCTGCCCATCATTTCCGAACATTACGAGTCGAGCGTCCCCGGCCTCTACATCATCGGGGCGGCGGCCGGGTACAACCTCATCAAGCAGGGGATGAACCAGGGCTATGAGGTCGTTGAGCACATCCTAGGCCGCCAAATCGAGCCAGTAGAGGACCCGCTCATCAAGGAAAAATTAAAATTCCTCGAGGGAAGCACTAGTGAGCGCTTGGACTTTATCGCCCGGACCATCCCGCTGCTGGCCGAGGTCCAGAAACAGCACATGCGGGAGTTGCTCCTGCAAGCGACCGTGCATCAACTGCCCTCCTGGCAAGACGTCTTTAAAGAGAACGACTTCACCGATAGCCTGTACATGATTCTGGACGGCGAGGTTGGGATCTCGTTTTCTTGGCGGGGGGTGCCTTTGCTGCTGAAACGGGGCGCATTTTTCGGCGAGATGAGTCTGTTCTCAGGCCGCCGAAGATCAGGCACGGTCATGACCGTGAGTTCGGCCACGTTGCTCGAAGTCCCGCGTAAAGCCATGCTCCAGCTGATGGCGAGCGAGCCGTCGGTCAAGCGATTCCTGGACCAGACGTTCATTGCTCGAGCGATCCAGACCCATCTCATTCAAGAGAGTGGTGAGGGCTTCGTGCAAGAATTAGCGCAGCGCGCTGAGATCAAGTCCTTTAAGAAGGATGAGGTCATCTTCAAGGAGGGTGATCCTGGGGATGCCTTTTATCTGATTCGCTCCGGTTCGGTGAAGATCTCCAAGCGGGAGAGGGACAGGGAGATCGTGCTGACATACATCCCGGCCGGCCAGTATTTTGGAGAGATAGCCCTGCTCAACTCCCAGAACTCTTGTCGCAATGCCACCGTGACGGCCACCACCGAGACCGAAGTCATTCTGTTAAAGAAGGATGATTTTGAGCTCATGCTGGAGAGATTCCCTGAACTGGGGAGGACCATCCGCCAAACTATGGAGCGCCGACTCATCGAGCATCAGGCCTTGCAGTTGATGGCTCCGACCGGGTCTGACCAAATCGGTGAACTGTTGAAGGAGGGCGTCTTTCAGGGGACCAACGTCCTGCTGATTGACGAGACCAAATGTGTTCGGTGTGATAATTGTGTGAAGGCCTGCGCGGCGACGCATAACGGCCAGACCCGTCTGTACCGCCAGGAGGGAGTCCTTTTTGGGGATCTGAGGGTTCCCACCTCCTGTCGCCATTGCGAGAATCCTCTCTGCCTCACCGATTGCCCACCGGGCGATGCGATCCGACGGGATCCCAGAGGGGAAGTCTATGTGGACGAGGCCAAGTGTATCGGGTGTGGCAACTGCGCGGCGAATTGCCCCTATGGCGTGATTTTCATGATGCACCAGAAGCCCAAGACCGGCGCGTTGGGGCGCCTCCTGGGTCTGATCGGTCTCGCGTCAGGGGAGATGCCTTTGGATGAGCAGCCGACCAAGGCTGTGAAGTGCGACCTCTGCCGGAACGATCCTGCCGGGCCGGCGTGCGTGCGAAGCTGCCCCACCGGCGCGGCGTTCCGGGTCAGTCCCACAGAGTTCTTCGATCGGACCAAAGCCGTCGCCGGCTAACCGGCGAAAGCGACGTCAGAACTGAAAGTGCCGAAGGTTCTCCGGAGACGATGCTAGGGACGTTGCTGACCTATGCGGGCAAGCGTTATCTGTGGGGCGGGGTGATCGGGGCGGTCGCCCTCCTCCTCAGCTATTTTTATTACGCCCGAACCATGATTCCCTCTGGAGGCACTGTCTGGGGTCTCGTTTACGGATGGATCGGGTTGATCGCAATTCTGGTGCTCTTGTTCCTGGGCATACGAAAACGCTGGTATTTCTCCCGCCTCGGCACGCTTCAGGGCTGGACGAGTGCCCATGTGTACCTCGGACTTCTGACCCTCCTGATCATCCCTCTGCATGCAGGCTTTCAATTTGGATGGGACGTTCATACCCTCGCCTACATTCTGTTGGTAGTCGTGGTGCTCAGCGGGATCGTGGGGCTCATCGTCTATCTCACGGTCCCCGTGATCCTCACCACGCATGAGAGCGGCATGCTCCCGGACATGCTTGAGGCGGAAATCAACCAGATCTTCAAAGAGATGAAACAACTCGCCGCCGACAAGCCCGGCATCTTTCAACACCTCTATCAGGAGGAAGCCCGTCGCTCCCGCGAATGTACGTCTCAGGGATGGCGTATCCTGTTTATGCGTGTTGACCCCGATGCTATCTTGGCCCAACGGACGCGTGACCTTCATAACCAACTGGCGGATTTGCCGGCGCCCGATCAGGAAGGCTTTTCGAAATTTGCTGGCCTGATCTTGCGGAAGACCGAGCTGGAGGCCTATCTGGTGGGTCAGATGCGATTGAAGAATGGGCTCCAGGCCTGGCTGTACGTGCATGTGCCGGCCTCGATCGCCATGGTGGCGGCCGTGGGCATCCACCTCCTTGTGGTTGTGTATTACTAGCCGAGCGCCCTATGCCGTTCGTGATCATCACGAAGGAGAAGCAGGGACCGGGTGCCGAGAAAATCAAGACGGTCGAACTCTCTGGCACAACCCTCCGCATCGGCCGGGGGACTGACAACGACCTGCATCTAGACGATCACTCAGTCCAGCTCCACCATTCCCTCATTCAAGAAGTGGACGAAGGCTATGTACTGCGTGACCTCAATATCCTGAGCCTCACGTCGGTCAACGACGTACCTGTCAATGAACTCGCCCTGCCCGAGGCCGGCACGATCCGGATCGGGCCTTACACCCTGCGGTTTACCCGGCCGACGCCGAGCTCACCGCTCACGATCGAGTACGAGGTCCTTGCGGACGTCGTGCGCGTTGCTCCGCCAACAACGGCGGCTCTAGGAGGACTTCCGCCCAGGCCTGCCTCCAAGGTGCGCGACGAGGAATTTCAATTGGTCGCGGCCTACAAACTTCAGGGGCGATATTTCAATAAAACCACGATTGCCGTTTTGGCCGTGCTCGTGGTGTTCGGGGGAAGCGCCCTGGTCTATGCGCTGGGGAAGCACCTGGTGTTCATGCCTGGATCGATTTCGTTAAAGCACCGGCTCTTCGCCAACGACTGTGCGCGCTGTCATCAGGCCTGGAAACCGGTTCTCACGGGAGTGCCGGACAAAACCTGTCTGAGCTGTCACAGTGGGCCCCCGCATTTTAGCGAGCGTGCGCTCACCCCGGCCCCCCAATGCGCCACTTGTCACGTTGAGCACAGGGGCCAGGCGGTTCTGGCGGCGCTGTCCGATTCGGTCTGTCTGCAATGCCACGCGGATCTCAAGGTCAAGGAGCCTCGTATACCGATTACGACGGCGATCCACAGTTTCATGGCTGACCATCCTGAATTTGCGATTTCAGTGTCGCGGCTGGGACACGCTGTTCAACGAGTGGGGCTCGACGAGGGCAAGCAAGTGGTGGATACCGCGGCGATCAAGTTGAATCATCAACTTCACCTGAAACCGGACCTCATGGGTCCCGATGGTCCGGAGCAATTGTCCTGTGCCAGTTGTCATCAGGCCGACCCGCAAGGGGCTTACATGCGCCCGGTGAATTATGAAAAGGATTGCATGCGGTGCCATCGTCTTGATTTCGATGAACGCTTGCCGGGGAAGACTGTTCTGCATGGTCAATCACTAGAGGAGGCAGACCGGTTCCTTCGCGCTACGTACGCGGAGTACTACCTTTTGCAACATCAGTCTAAACTGAAGGCCCAGGGGCCAACGAGGCGGTTGCCCGGTGCGCCCAGGGCAAAAGAGGAGATATGGATCGATGGAATGGTGGAAGAGGCGGAGCGGCTGCTTATGGGGCCCCCTGGTTCAAAGACGAATGGCAAGTGTGTGCTCTGTCATATATTGGACCGTCCTGGTGAGGCTTCTCAATCAGCGCAGTTCGGTAGAGCGAAGTCCAACACTCGGGTATCGGAGTCCCGGATGCTGTTTCCCACGATCGTGAAGACCGCCATCCCCGAGCGCTGGTTGCCTTACAGCGTCTTCGATCATAAGGCCCACAACATCCTCAAATGCGTCGCCTGCCACGAAGCAGCTCCCCGCAGCGAACGGACCAAGGATGTTCTACTGCCTAGCATCGCGTCCTGTCGGAATTGCCATTTTGAGCCGGGGGGAGCGCGAACGCAATGCCTGACGTGTCACGTCTATCACGATAAGTCCCAGGCGCAGAAGCCTGGAGATCAGCCTTATACCATCGACCAGTTTAAGAAAGGGCGGGTTTTGCCGTTGTCAGTCCCTGCGAACCGTTCCTCGCCGTAGGTTTGCCCGTGACGATCGCAGTCGCGGATCACGAGCGGTCGGCGCTCTCTGATGAGGAACGCCGACCGCAGTTACTTCTCAGTAGGCTTGGCTTTCTTTAAGGTCGCAGATGACCGCGGCTTCCATCGCATCACCCACCGCCTTCCCCTGCTACCTCCACCACAAGCATTTCCCCCTTCATCCGCCCTCAGACCCTGCAAAGTCCACCACAAGCATTTCCCCCTTCACGGAGCGATGCATGTCGCACCAGAATGCAAACGACTGGCTGCCCTCCATAGGGGGCGGGGTGAATATAAGCGTCATCGTCTTTCCTGCGTCCACCCGATACACGTGCGGTCCCTTTTCCTTCGCAATGGAGCCACCCGTTATCGCGACTTTCGTATTATCCTCGAACAGCGAGGTATTAAACCCGTGTGTGACGCTGTCCTCATTGCGGACGATGATCTCGGTCGGAAGTCCGGTAATCGTGTAGCCGGTTACCACCTTCGCAGTCCCCTCCTTGATCACGACCTCGATCTTCTTGGTGCCTTCGGCAGCTTGGACCGCTAGGGTGACCATCCCCAGCCCCAGCAACGCGCCCACGGCAAGTGTGACAGGGACGAATAGCGGTTTAGGTAAAAATCCACCGATCTTCATGATGCGCCTCCCTCCTTGTAGAATGTGTAGAATGTGCGTTCCTCATCAGGCTCAAAAGGAACTCCTTATCATCCGAGGCCCTCTTTTGGCATACTCCATTATCTTTGTCAAGCCGATAGTTGCCTGCCTGATTAAGTCAAGCGGGCATTCCCAAAAACAAGGACGGTCCCAAGCCGTTCAGACCGCTCAACCGAGCGTTTCGCTTCCGGAAGCAGTCCGGAGAAGCCATATCCCTGATGGCAGACGGACAGTGGATAGAATTTATTGACACCCTGTGTTAGGATCGCATCCGCCTGACGACCGATCATCCCTTGGGCGGCCCCGGAATGGTAACAAAGAGAGCGGCTGGTCAATAACTCGTTGCTACAGAAGGGTCGTATTTGTGAGCGCATCCTCTTGACAAGACTGGCAAAGAGAGCGGTCACGAATGGACTGATCGGCATCAGTATCCTTTTCGTCTTGTGCGTCTTCATCGCTTGGCCTGCGTGGCATACGGAGTCACTCGCTGAAAACAAGGATCCAGAAGTCTCGGAGAAGACCCATTCTGATGATCTCTACAGCTATATGGGCGCTTCCTCTTGTAGTGCGAGCGACTGCCACGGAAACAGTACGGCGCGTAACAAATTTCGCATTGGGCAGAATGAGTTTTACATTTGGTCGCAGAAAGACAGGCACGCCAAAGCTTATGAAATCCTCACGAACGCAGACTCCAAGATCATTGCCAGGAACCTGAAGATCGCCAAGCCGGAAGGAAGTGAGCGATGCCTTGTCTGCCATGCGGTGCCAGTCAGTCCTAACCGCCAAGGAACGATGTACGACATAGCGGATTCGGTAAGTTGCGAGGCCTGCCATGGTCCGGCCGAAAAATGGCTCAACCCCCATATCCGACCGGGCTTTGACCCGCAAAAGGCGACGTCACTCGGGATGTACAATACGAAGGACTTGGTCAAACGCGCTGAAAAGTGCCTCGAATGCCATGCAGGGGCTGATGGAAAGGAGGTGACTCATGAGCTTATCGGAGCGGGCCACCCGCGTTTGACTTTCGAGATCGACACCTATACCTATGCGATGCCGCCCCACTGGCGGCCCCCCAAAGAGAAAAAGGATCGCGAATGGCTGGGCACCCGGGTATGGGCGATCGGTCAGGCCGCCGCGTTCCGGAACCAGATGAAGCGTTTAGCAGCGAGCCGACGTACCGGTTTCGGGCTCTGGCCGGACTTCACCCACTTTGACTGTTTTGCGTGCCATCACGCAGTAGTCGATCGCTTGCGCGGCATCACAGAGAAGGATAAGACGGAGCAGATATGGCGGAGAAGAGATTACAACGGCAAGGCCGGTCGGCTGGTATGGAATGCCTCAAGCTACGCGGTCTTTCGCCATGTCGTGAATCTGGCCACTTCAGAGGAAGGAAAGCACCTCGAGCAATTAATGAGGACGTTTCATGAGGGGCTGACGGGGAAGGACATCTCCCACGAATCGTTTAATGCGGCCTTAAATAGGCTTTCCGCACTCTCCGACAAATTGGTTTCCCAAGTGGCCCAGTACACCTTCACGCAGCAAAGCGTCTTGTCACTGATGAAAAACATCTCCGGTGATGGCCGTCGTCTCACGACATCTGGTTTTCAAGCCGCCGAGCAGGCAGTGCTTGCCCTCGCCAGTCTGTACGATGCGTACCTTGAAACCGCAGGGGCGATGCCCGAGTCAAAAACGATAAAAGACACGATCGATGCTCTGCATAAGGAGATTCAGAGTGGGCGGGCCTTTAACCCCACGGAGTTTGAAGCGACGATGAACAAGTTGCATGAACTCTTGTCGAAAACTTAACGCCGTGACTCCCGCGGCTGTGCACCGGCCAAGGCAACAATTGCAGAGAATGGATGTTCCGATGGAAGCGGGATTCTTCGGTCTCGGGAAGACGGACATGAATCTTGACCCGCCCCCCTCAATAGATTTTTCTGGGCTTTCGGCGTAGGCTTTTCGCGAGTTCAAAAAGGAAACTTTTTGACCCCGGTAAGGACGCCGGTATCTAGAAAAGGGGGTGACATCATGACCAGCAAAGCTTTGGCGTGGGTCGCAGTCATTGCAACGATCGCGGTGCTGGCTATCCGGAGCGTCTCCGCGGTCGAGAAGGACTCCGGGACTCCGATGGGCATTCCTCCAAGAACCATGGCTGACTATTTGCATGCCGTGATCATGGCTCACCGGACCTTTTACACAATCCACATCGTCAATCGGCTGCTACAAGAGGGGATTGTTGACACAACGGAAGACTGGCGGGCAAGGAATACACTACCCTTACCTGTCCAGTTCCTGAAAGAGACGAGCGATATGGCCGAATTGACCGGCACGAAGCTCCGCTACCACCTGATCAGTCAGTGGCCAATCAACAAGGCCAATGCGCCGGCCACTGAATTCGAGCGGCGAGGCCTTGAAGAGGTTCAGAAGCACCCAGACAGCCCCTATACCGGCATCATCGGTAGCGGCAGGGAGCAGTTTTTCGGAGCGGTCTACGCAGACCGGGCTGTTACACAGGTGTGTGTCGGGTGCCACAACTATCATCCCAACAGCCCGAAGGGGGATTTCAAAATAGATGATGTCATGGGAGGACTTGTGATCATTTTTCCGCTGAGTCACTGACGTGACCCCTTTTCACCTGGGTCTCCAAGGAACAAACTGAAAGCATGACGTATGCATTCTGGTGCGACTTGCATCCAGACATGGAAGGGGCTTTTGCCCCTTCCTTTCCGACGACCAGAATCACGAACAGTCTCACCGCATGCCGCCCCAGCGGTAGCCCTTCACTTCACGAATGGGGGGGCGGGGCTGCTGAGGTGCGGCGGCGGGTTTTTCCAGGAGCAGGACCTTGAAATCCCAGAGGCCGAACCAGGCCGGGTCCGAGACCTCATGGTAATGGTGGCCGAGCAAGCGCGGCAGCATGTCCCCGAGCGCCGTTTTCAGTTCCGATTCCGTGTAGGCGCGGATGGCGAAGGGTTTGCCCGCCGCCTCGCAAAACCGCCGTATGGTGTAGGCGGCTCCCGTGCAGAGCAGGCGGGTGTCGGGCTTCATGCCGAAGAATTGAGGCAGCGCGCCGTACTTTTCCTGGAACCCCAGCCGGCGAGCGGCCTTGCGCAGGTGGCCGAAGTGGACCTCATACTCCGTATGGCCCGGCAATTTGACGGGAGCGGGCCAGCCCTCCTCCACGCCGAACTCGACCAGGACGGCATGGCCCCCCGGCTTCAGGACGCGCCACGCCTCGCTCAGAAAGCGGAGCGGCCCCAGGTTGAACATGAATTCAGCCGGCAGGGTTTCCCCCCCCATTGCCAGCCCGAGTCGCCGGATCCAGTCCAGCGCCTCCTGATGGACCGGTGTTTCCCCCTTTCCGGACTCCCCTTCCTGCCGGGTCAATTTCACCGGCGTCATGTCGGCCATGTTTTCATTGGAGATCACTAGGTCCACGCTGGCCTCCTTCAGCGGGAGCCATTCGGCGTTGGCCTGAGTTCCGGCTCGGGCCCACCCGGCGTCTCGCGCCAGGGCGAGCTGCGATTCCAGGAAGGGCCGGGTGATGTCCACAAAGATGTAGTGCACGTCCTGCCGCTCGTCGGGGGAGAAATCTTTAGCGAGCTCATGCGCCACGTAGCCGAGCCCGGCGCCGACCTCGACGATGGTCCGGGGCTTGCGCGCCCACCAGCCGAGCTTGCGGAGATTATTGGCCAGTGCCCGCCCATAGGTGAGCCCGCCGAGCGCTTCGCTGGGTTCGCGAAAGAGGTGGGAGACGGTGGTCTCGATGTTTTCGAAGTGCCCCTCGCGGGAGGAGATCTCATGCGCGTGGAATTCCGAAAGATGCTCCTCCCCCTCGAAGTCTTGCCGGCCCGACCAGCCCTCCCTGATCTGTTGGAGGAGCAGGTCCCATCGGGCTTCACCCCGGTCTTTCGTCGGCGGCTCGGCTCCGAAGTAACAGAGGGAGTAGCGGGGCAGCGACCATCGCTCCAGGTGCCATCGGCCGGTCTCCGCGGTGGGACTGCACGCCCGGTTGCCGAACTTGGCGAGCAGCGTCCCCACGGTGACTTGTCCGTCCATCGCGGCGAGGAGGTGCGCTCCAATGCGGTTGAGGCGCAGCAAGGGGAGGGCGTCGTCGAGGGGCGCGACCCACCATTCCTCGTCGGCGTGCTGGTACACCACCATGTCCGGCATCCGCGAGGCGCGGAGCGCGAGCACCTCGTCGGTCAGCGAGAGGGTCTGTGTGAGCGCCATGGAGCCAAGGATAGAAACCGGCTACGGATCAGTCAAGACTTTTGTGATATACGGGATGACCCCGTTTGTGGTACTGTAATGTTTCCCAAACCCTGAGGAAGGGAGTACGACCATGTCGGAAGTCTTTGGTTGGAATGTCTTCGGAGTGGCCATCGCCGTGCTGGGCATCGTCATCGTCTATGCGGTGATGCATCGGAAGGCCCCTCACGCCCCCAAGGACTGACGGGCCTCAGAAATCGATTTTCAAGTTCCCGACATCCTCCAGCGTTTTTCCTATTCCCTGATTCCGTAAGGTCTCGTACAGGCGCTTTAAAAAAACTTGATCGTCGCTGGTGAACACCACCCGGTAATCCAGGTCGTTCCATTGGACGAAGGCGGAGATGTACGGCGGGTTCTCCTTACGGTCCGGCTCGACCCACTTGACGCGAACGAGCTCTCCCCATTCTCCCCCCGGATGAGAGACATCCCACAGACCCTGGGGCCCGGCGTATGTCGGCGGCCACTGACCCTTCAACTTTTCGTGATCGCGCAAGGCAACCATGCGCGGATTATACCCGGTTTCTCAAGTCCCTGCATACCCCTGATGGGGCTTGACCGTCCAGGCGGGTGGGAGAGAAAAGTCAGACAGGAAAAAGGAGCAGGGAAATGGCGATAGGCGATCGGCAATGAGCGCCGGCGCGTTCGTGAGACGATTGGGGCTGCTCGATGCGACGATGATTGTCGTCGGATCGATGGTCGGCTCCGGCATCTTCATCGTCTCCGCGGACATCGCCAGACAGGTCAACAGCCCGGGCCTCCTCCTGGTGGTGTGGCTCGTCACGGCCTTCATGACCGTGGTCAGCGCGCTATGTTACGGGGAGCTGGCCGCGGCCATGCCCGACGCCGGCGGGCAGTACGTTTACCTCCGCGAGTCGCTCGGGCCGATGTGGGGGTTTCTGTACGGCTGGACGATGCTGTTGGTCATCCAGACCGCCACCATCGCGGCTGTGGCGATCGCGTTCGCCAAATTCACCGGCGTGCTGCTCCCCTGGTTTTCGTCCACCTCCTGGCTCTGGCAGATCGGCACATTCGGGCCCTACCCCACCTGGTTCGGCGGCCTGGGGCCGTACACGGTCGGCCTGAATACCCAAAATTTGTTGGCGATTCTCTCCATCATGGTCCTGACGGCGTTAAATCTACGGGGCATTCACGCCGGGGCGCTGGTCCAGAACATTTTCACCATTACGAAGACCGCGGCGCTCCTGGGGGTGATCCTTCTGGGCTTTTTGTTTGCGACGCCGGAGGCGATCCGTGCCAACTTCGGGGCGTTCTGGGGACCTACGACGGAGACGGCCTGGATCGGCGTGGTGACCATGATCGGCGTGGCCATGGTGGGCTCGCTGTTCGCGGCCGACGCCTGGAACAACGTGACGTTCGTGGCGGGCGAAGTGAAAGACCCGGGGCGGAACTTGCCGCGGTCGCTCGCGCTGGGCGCAGGTCTGGTCATGCTGCTCTACATCCTGGCCAACCTGTCCTATTTGAGCGTGCTCCCGCTGGCGGGGTCCCCCAAGGCCTCAGGGGTCCTCGAGCGGGGGATCCAATACGCCGCGGAAGATCGCGTCGCCACCGCCGTGGCCGAGGTCGTCCTGGGCTCCGCCGGCGGGGTGATCATGGCCATCGCCGTCATGATCTCCACGTTCGGCTGCAATAACGGCCTGATTCTCGCCGGCGCGCGCATCTACTACGCCATGGCGCGGGACCGCCTGTTCTTTTCTGGGGTGGGCGTGTTGAACAGTCGTCTGGCTCCTGCCCCGGCGCTGCTGGTGCAGGCCGTGTGGGCCTCCCTGCTGTGCCTGTCCGGAACGTACAGTCAACTCCTGGACTTCTTGATCTTCGCGGTGTTGCTGTTTTATCTCCTGACGATCGGCGGGATTTTCGTGCTGCGCCGGAGGAGGCCCGACATGACTCGTCCCTATCGGGTCTGGGGATATCCGCTGCTTCCGATCATCTACATGGCGCTGGCCCTCTTCATCGAGATTCAGTTGCTCCGCTACAAGCCGCAGTACACCTGGCCCGGCTTGATCATCGTCCTGCTGGGTGTGCCCGTGTACTTTGCATGGAGGAAGGCAACGGCCCGATGACGACCCGCCCCCAAGCCCTCTTGTCCTGGAGCAGCGGGAAGGACAGCGCGTGGTCGCTGCATGTCCTCCGGACGCGGGGGGAGGTGGAGGTGGTCGGATTGCTCACCACCGTCAATACGGCATACGAGCGCGTTGCCATGCATGCGGTGCGGCGTGCCCTCCTCGAAGCCCAGGCCGAAGCGATCGGGCTTCCCCTGTGGACGGTGCCGATCCCGAGCCCCTGCAGCAATCAGGAATATGAAGCCTCGATGTTCGCGGTGGTGGAGAAGGCGCGCGCCGCCGGCATCAGCGCGATGGCGTTCGGCGATCTCTTCCTCGAAGACGTGCGGCGCTATCGGGAAGAGCGGCTCGCGAGCACCGGCATGTCCCTGCACTTCCCGATCTGGGGCCTCCCCACGGAGGCGCTCGCGCGGGACATGGTGGCCGCCGGCCTGCGGGCCCGGCTCACCTGTGTGGACCCAAAGCAGTTGCCCGCGTCCTTTGCGGGCCGCGAATTCGATGCGGGGCTGCTCGGCGACCTGCCCGCCGGAGTGGACCCGTGCGGCGAGCGCGGCGAGTTCCACACCTTCGCCTACGACGGACCCATGTTCCGCCGCCCGGTGTCTGTCCGATCCGGGGAGATCGTCGAGCGCGACGGCTTCGTGTTTGCGGATCTGCTTTTGTCTTAAACCAAGCGGGTGATCATGTGCAGAGAAAAGTTTCCTGTTATGCTTCTAGATCTCATCTTGTTATCAGTGGCATCTCATCCCAAGTTCGACCTTCCAGCTCTCTTCCATTTTTCTTCTTGTGAAAGCCACCCCACTGCTTAAAAAAGAATGGGACCTCAGCCTTTCGACATTGATCACGGATGTCGACAACCCAGGGTTGAGCCATAGGTCTTGCTCCGGGACCTGATTCGCCTCCCACAATCACCCAGTCGATTCCTTTTAGATTGAGCCGCTTAAGTGGCCCAAGAAGAGGTTCGAGGGAAAGGAACTTGATCTTCGCCTTTGTCTTACGCAGATGATCGATCCGAAAAGTGTGATCCTCGTTTTCCACGCTGACACCCATCCAATTGTGAGAGGCCCAAGGCAACTGTGGGCTAAGAGCAAGCAACCGGTCCGATCTCTTCGTTAGAATTTGGAAGCAATGCCAATCTGCTCTACGCATGACATCAAACACCTGTTGAATAAATTCGAGCGGTACCTTCTCGTGGAATATGTCACTCATCGAATTGACAAAAATCGTCTGCGGTCTCTTCCACTGCAAAGGCAATTCTAGAGCATGCTCATGGGTCGTGAGTGTGAACCCATTGGCGTAATTGGGTTGCCCCATGGCCTGAAGACGTAGAGATAGACGCTCAGCGTAGCAATTCTTGCAACCAGGACTGATCTTGGTGCAACCAGTCAAGGGGTTCCATGTTGACTCTGTCCATTCAATGGAGGAATTTGACGCCATTACTTTTTTGCCTCTCCACTGTATTTGCTAAAGATTGCTTCAATGATATCTTGGGCCACGGGTTTCTGGGAAGCGAGGAACAGGTAATAGATAACAGCACCTTTCGAATTTCGCATCGGCAGGGGGCTTGGAACATGTTTAAACCCTGCAACTTCTTTTAAGCGTTTCCGAAAGCCTTCTGCAACCGTTTCGTTGTCTTCCTTTTCAGGATACCCAAAAAGGTTCCGATCAGTGGAATAGGCTATTTCCCGCCAGGATTCATCTCCCCAGAAGGCGGTCATTCTTTCAACATCCTCGGCGTCAACAGCATCGGGATTGTGCCACAGCACGTTCCGATTCATATCTGCAACTGGGAAGTTTAGGAACATGTCGATACTCTTCATTGCACCGGCCTTCTTTATCACATCCCAATTGAGATGTAGACCGTATGGATCGAGCAGGCAAAGCCCACGACGATAGTTTTCGAAAAGTACCCTTGGAAAGACATCGTCCAGCAAAATCCTATTGCAGTCTCCCTCGTGTACTTCGACGTCCGAACGGGCCCCTACAATCTGGCGCAATTGGGCGACCTTTTTGCTATCAAGGTCAATAAGATGGTATTCACGGAAAGGTGGCTTCACGTGGAGCGCGTTTACAGGGCTTCCAGGAACGAATGCCCCTGTTTCTTTGGATATGTGCAATCCTGCTCCGGCAAAAGCATCGATGTAAACGTGATAGAGGCTTGGATTCTTCCTTTTGGATAGAATCGCGGAATAGGCGGCAGCATAGCCTTTGATGATGTCGAGTTTTACCTCTGACCAGTTGCCGATTTTATCGAATTTCAGTTTGGCTTTTCGGGCCATGCGTTTAGATTCCCCATTTTATGTGCGGGGGGGAAGTTAAGAATACGAACTGCTTATCTCATATGTGACACCCCCGCTGGAGAGAATGTACAAAAGAAAAATGGCCTCCCAGTTTTTTCCTTCCCCGGGCTGGTTATTTGAACCGATCCCTCACCACCGGCTTCCCGGTCCCGGCCCAGTACCCGGCGCACATGCGCGTGGTGGTGTGGCGGATCGCGAAGCGGCCATCCGGCGCCAGGACCAGCGCGCCGGCTGCGCCCTGGATGCGCTGCACCAGTTTTTCCAAGGATTGCCGCACCGCCTTAGCCGGGCTGGCCCCCGCCGCCAGCCGGTCCACGATCTCCTTAGCCAATGCGAGCCGGATGATGCTCTCGCCGAGGCCCGTCATGGAGACGGCCCCGGCTGCGTTATCTGCGTAGACCCCGCACCCGATCAACGGCGAGTCCCCCACGCGGCCGGGCAGCATGAAGGGGATGCCGCCGGTTGAGGCCCCCGCCGCGACGGTTCCCTGCCGGTCCAACGCCACGGCGCCCACGGTCTCACGCCGCTCCATTCCGGCATAGAGCGTGAGCGTCTCCCGTTGCGGCCCCTTGGCCTGAATTTTGAGGAGGGCTGCCTTGTGCAAGCGGGTGGGAGGAGGCTGGTGCTCCAGCTTGAAGTGCCGGGCGAAGCGCGTCGCGTGCGCGCCCACCAGGAGGACGTGCGCCGTCTTCTCCATCACGAGGCGGGCTGCGCTGATGGGATGGCGGACATGCTCGATGGCGGCGACGGCCCCGGCCCGGAGTCGATCGCCCGCCATGATGGACGCGTCCATCCGCCGGGCGCCGTCAAGCTGAAGGCGCGCGCCGGCCCCGGCGTTGAAGAGGCCCGAGGCCTCCAGGACGCGGATCGTCACTTCCACCGCATCCGTGGCCGCCCCGCCGCTCTTGAGGACTGTATAGCCAGCGACGAGCGCGCCGGCCAGACACTCCCGCTGGGGGACGGTCATGGCACGCCTGCCCGCTCCGCCGTGTGCCAGGATCAGGCCGGTTGAAAAGCGGGACGGCCGGGTCACTTCGCCAGGAGGTCTGTTTCGGAGGACTTGGCAGACAGATGGGATTGGCGGGTGGCTTCGCGGCTCGCCCGGCGGCGGTCCAGCCACCAGGCCAGGATGGGAAGCGTCAACGGAGCCGCCGGCAGCACCAGGGCCACGAGGTAAGGGCTCAGCTCGAAAAGCTGCCGGAGGTGGCAGCGGATCTGGGCTTTATCCTCCCGTGTCCACCGCTGCCCGTTGCGCGGCTTCATCAGGAGGGGCATAAGCCCTTGGACCTGTAAGATTTCGGCCAGGATGCGCTTCTTCTCTCGCTCCAATAGGTTTCGGAAGGGTATGAGCGCCGTGAACACGGGGATCGCGACGCCTACGGGGTCTTCCGGTCCGCCATCAGACGGGCCCGATAGCGCGCGATCAGGAAGCGCTGGAGCCACATGCCGCCGCCCACGATCGCGACGACCAGGAAAATGACCACGATCACGCGCCCGTCGGCGGGCATGGAACTGGCGTACACTTTCCCGTCGCTCCCTTTGACTATTTTCATGTCACTCTGCACCTTGTGGACCTGCCCGGACGTATCGCTCAGAGTGATCCATTCCTTACAGAGGCGGACCGGGTCCTTCTCCCCCACCGGTATGTACCAGGCCAGCCGCAGGCAGACGTCCCGCACGGGATCGAAGAAGTCGCGCTCGGCAAAGACCTTGTCCAGGTCCAGGCCGCTGGCCCAGAGCCCCAAGAGGAAAATGGCGTTGCCCCCGATGATAAAGCCGATGGCGAGCCGGACGGTGTACCGCTTGAGGCGCGAGGCGATCACCTCGTCCGGGGAGCGCTGGTCCAACAGGTCGGTCGTCGTCAGCGTCGTTCCACTGTCACCCTGGTGGAGGTGCATGGTGTCATGATCGCCGTCAGGCGACGATCTCCGTTCCGATGCCTTTGTCCGTAAAGATCTCCAGGAGGATTGCGTGCGGCGTGCGGCCGTCGATCACGTGGGCCTTCTTCACTCCGCCCTCAAGGGCGGTCAGGCAGGATTGCACCTTGGGCAGCATCCCCTCGCTGATCGTGCCCTTCTTGACGAGGCGAAAGACGTCCTTGCGGGCCAGCGTGGACAGGTGCTTGCCCTCCTCGTCCTTGATGCCCCGGACGTCGGTGAGGACGACCAGCTTCTCGGCCCCCAGCGCCGCGGCGATTGCGCCGGCGACCAGATCGGCATTGATGTTGTAGGTCCGCCCGTCCTTCCCGACCCCCATTGGCGCGATGACCGGAATGGTCTGGCTGGATTGAAGATTTTTCAAGAGGGTGGGGTCCACCGCCTGGACCTCCCCGACGAGCCCGTAGTCCTCCTCCTCGGAGGAGGCGCCCAGGTCCGTGCCGAGCTTCCGGGCCCATTCGGCGCTGGTGAAGGGTTTGGCCAGGATGAGGCCGCCGTCCTTGCCGCTCAGGCCGATGGCCTTGGCCCCGTGCCGGCTGATCAGCGCTGCGATCTCCTTGTTGATGGTGCCGCCGAGGACCATTTCGACGACCTGCATCGTCGCCGCGTCGGTCACGCGGACCCCCTGGCGGAACTTGGGCTCGATCGCCAGCCGCTTCAGCATCTGGTCGATCTGCGGGCCGCCGCCGTGGACGACGACCGGGTTCAGCCCGACGTATTTCAGGAGGACGACGTCGGTGGCGAAGCCTTCCTTCAAGGCCGGATCGGTCATGGCCTTGCCGCCGTACTTGATCACGATGGTCTTGCCGGCGAAGGCCCGGATGTAGGGCAGGGCCTCCACCAGAACGTTCGCTTTCCTGATCAACTCGTCCATCGTCCCCTCTACAAGATGTACCGGCTCAGGTCCTCGTCCTTGACGACGTCCTTCAGGCGCTCCGTCACGACCTGGGCGTCGATCGTGATCTTCCGCTCGGTGAGCTCCGGGGCCTCGAAGGAGATCTGCTCCAGGAGCCGCTCCATGATCGTGAAGAGGCGCCGGGCGCCGATGTTCTCCGACCGCTCGTTGACCAGGACCGCCGTGTTCGCGATCTCCTCCAGCCCCTCGCGGGTGAAGTCCAGGGTGATGCCCTCCGTCTCCAGGAGGGCCGTGTACTGCTTGATCAGCGCATTCTGCGGTTCCGTCAGGATGCGGATGAAATCATCCTTGGTCAGAGGGGACAGTTCGACCCGGATCGGGAAGCGGCCTTGCAGCTCGGGAATCAGGTCGGACGGCTTGGCCGCGTGAAAGGCCCCGGCGGCGATGAACAGGACGTGGTCGGTCTTCACCGGCCCGTACTTCGTTGTGACGGTCGATCCTTCGACAATCGGGAGCAGGTCCCGCTGGACGCCCTCCCGGGAGACGTCCGGCCCGAGCGTGCCCTCGCGCCCGGCGATCTTGTCGATCTCGTCCAGGAAGATGATCCCGTTCTGCTCCGTCCGGGCCACGGCCTCCTTGACGACGGCCTCCATGTCGATCAGCTTCTGGGTCTCCTCCTGCGTCAGGAGCTCCAGGGCCTCGGCCACCTTCACCGTGCGCTTCTTCTTTTTGGGGGGGAACATCCCGCCAAGCATCTCCTGGAGCTGGTCTTGGATCTGCTCCATGCCCCCGATGTTGGAGATCACGCCGATCGGGAGGCCGGTTTTGTCCTTGACCTCGATCTCGACCGACCGATGGTCCAGCTTCCCCTCGCGGAGCTGCAGGCGGAGCTTTGACCGGGTGGCGTCGTAGCTCTCGAACGTGGGCGGGGCCTGCATCTCGCGGCTCCCCTCGTCGAAGATGCCCGAGGGGGCCTTCGGGGTGGGTGGGGGCAGGAGGAGGTCCAGGAGGCGCTCCTCGGCCTGGGCCTCGGCCTTCTTCTGAATGCGCTCGCCGAATTCGGCCTTGACCATATTGACGGCCTGCTCGACCAGGTCCCGGACCATGGACTCGCAGTCCCGCCCGACATAGCCCACCTCGGTGAACTTCGAGGCCTCCACCTTGATGAAGGGCGCCTGGGACAGCTTGGCCAGCCGGCGCGAAATCTCGGTCTTGCCGACGCCGGTGGGGCCGATCATGATAATGTTCTTGGGGATTACCTCGTCCCGCAAGTGCGCGGGAAGCCGCTGGCGGCGCCACCGGGTGCGCAGCGCGATGGCCACCATGCGCTTGGCATCCCGCTGGCCGATCACGTAGCGGTCCAGCTCCTCCACGATCTGCCGTGGGGTCAGACTGTCGATGCCCTGTGGGGTCGTCTCGTCCATCATCCCTTCAGTTCCTCCAGCGTAATCTCCAGGTTGGTGTAGATGTCGATCCCCCCGGCGATCTTCATGGATTCCTCCACGATGGCCCGGGCGTCCAGCGTGGAATGGCGGAGCAGGGCTCTGGCCGCCGAGAGGGCGAAGGGTCCTCCCGAGCCGATCGCCAGGATGCCGTCTTCCGGCTCGATCACGTCGCCGGTCCCGGAGATGATCAAGGATTGCGTCAGGTCGGCGAGGGCCAACAGGGCCTCCAGCCTCCTTAGAATCCGGTCGGTCCGCCAGTCCTTGGCCAGCTCCACGGCGGCGCGGGTGAGGTTCCCCCGGTATTCCTGGAGCTTGGCGTCGAACTTCTCGAACAGCGTGAAGGCGTCGGCCGTGGCGCCCGCAAATCCGGCCAGCACAGTATCATTATACAGGCGCCGGAGCTTTTTTGCGTTGTGCTTCATGACGGTGGTCCCGAGGGTAACCTGGCCGTCTGAGCCCATCGCGACGTGCCGGTCGCGCCGCACGCACAGGATGGTGGTGGAGCGGATGATCTCGCGATTCATGGGTCCTCCCGGGCTGGCGGACGGTCGTGCGCGCGCGGGTGGGCCTTGTCGTAGGCGGCCATCATCCGATCGAGCGCCACATGGGTGTACCGCTGGGTCGTGGACAGGGAGGCATGCCCCAGCAATTCCTGGATCGCCCGCAGGTCGGCGCCGCCGTCCAAGAGGTGGGTGGCGAAGGAGTGGCGTAGCACGTGCGGGCTGATGGGGGGGAAATTCGGGATCGCCCCGGAATACTTGGCGACGAGCCGCTCCACGGTGCGCGCGGTCAGCCGGCCGCCGGACCGGTTGCGGAATAACGGAGTGGGGCTGTGGCCGGGTGGCAGCGAATCCAGATACGCCTGGAGGGCGGCGACGGCCTGCCGGCCTAAGGGGACGAGGCGCTCCTTGCGTCCTTTGCCCATCACGGTCGCGAGGCCGGCGGCCAGATCCACGTCCTCGATGTTCAGGCCGACCAGTTCGGCCACGCGAGCCCCGGTAGAGTAGAGCACTTCCAGGATCGCCTGGTCCCGCGGCGATCGCGGGCGCGCGGGGTTCCGGTCCTCCATCAGGCGTTGAGCGTCTTCCGCCGTCAGAACGGACGGCAGCGTCCGCTCCTTCGTGGGGGTGGCGACCGCGGCGGCGGGGCTACGGGCGACGAGACCCTCGCGATTGAGATACTTGAAAAGGCTCCGGAGCGCGGCCAGCTTGCGTCCCCGAGAGGCCTTCGTGTTGCCCCGGGTGGCCCGGGAGGCGAGAAAGCTTCTCACCCCAAAGGCGTCCACGGCTGCGGGGCCGGGAAGCGTGCCGTGGTTGGAGGCCCTGAGGAAGTCCAGGAACTGGCGCAGGTCAGACCCGTAGTTCCGGAGCGTGTGCGGGGAGGCCGCCCGTTCCACTTCCAGGTAGGTCAGGAAAGCGCGGACCGCTGCATCCATGCGGCAAACTCCTCCAGGGCGCGCTGGCCGATCCGGCGTTGACGCTCCTGCTTGTCGCGGACCCGGGCCGGCAGCGGGGGGAACAGGCCGTAATTGGTATTCATCGGCTGGAAGTGCCGCGGATCGCTGGTGGTCACGTACTTCAGGAGGGCCCCGTGGGCCGTCGTCTCCGGCGGGACCACGAGGGCCTGCCCCTGGATGCCCCGCGCGGCGTTGATCCCCGCCAGCCCCCCCGTGGCGGCCGCCTCCGTGTACCCCTCCACGCCGACGAGCTGGCCGGCCAGAAAGAGCGTGCCCTTGCTCTTCAGCTGCAGGGTGTCGCGAAGGAGCGCAGGGGCGTTGACGAAGGTGTTCCGATGGACGCTGCCGTAACGCAGGAACTCGGCGTTGGCCAGCCCGGGGATCGTGCGGAACACGCGCTTCTGGGCCCCGTAGGTGAGCTTGGTCTGGAAGCCCACGAGGTTGTAGCAGGTGCCGTGGCGGTTCTCCATCCGCAATTGCACGACCGCGTAAGGGCGCGTGTTCGTCCGCGGGTCCACGAGGCCCACCGGCTTGAGCGGGCCGAACATCATGGTGTCGCGGCCGCGCTCGGCCATGACCTCGATCGGGATGCAGCCCTCGAAGTACGGAATTTTCTCGAACTCCTTGGGGACCACCTTCTCGGCGGCCAGCAGGGCCTGATGGAAGGCGTCGTATTCGGCATCGGTCATTGGGCAGTTCAGGTAGTCGGCTCCTTTGCCGTACCGCGAGGCCTTGAAGGCCACAGTCAGGTCGATGCTGTCGGCGTCCACGATCGGCGAGATGGCGTCGTAGAAAAACAGGTGCTGGGCGTGCGTCAGGCTCTTGAGATAGTCGGCGAGCGCGTCGGATGTCAGGGGCCCCGTGGCCACGATCGCCACGCAGTCCGGCGGGACGGCCCGCACCTCCTCATGCACAATCCTAATGTTCGGATGGCTCTCCAGGGCCTGCGTGATCTTCTGCGCAAAGAGATCGCGGTCCACGGCCAGGGCGCCTCCCGCCGGCACGCGCACCTCGTCGGCGACCTTGATGATCAGGGAGCCGAGGCGCCGCATCTCCTCTTTGAGGAGGCCGGGCGCGCTCTGGATCTCGCCGGAGCCCAGGGAATTGGAGCAGACCAACTCGGCCAGGAATCCGGTCTTGTGGGCGGCGGTCGGCTCCTTGGGGCGCATCTCGTAGAGGGTGACCTTCGCGCCGCGATTGGCCGCCTGCCATGCCGCCTCGGAGCCGGCCAGCCCCCCGCCGATGATGACGATGTCCTCACGCATGGTGGTCGGAGCCCAGTGAGGCTGTCATTCTAGCACATTGAAATATCTGAGACGACAGGCTCCGGCCGCGTCCTTCGACCCGCTAGGAAGGCAGTCTCAGGCGGACTCTTTGTAGCCGCACTCGTCGACGCGGCATATCAGGGATGTGCCGGACTGCTTGGAGTATCTCTCCAGCAAAAACCAATGCTGCCCTTGGTGGACCGATATTTGATGGAGTTTATGTTATTGAATTCAAGAGAGAAATACTAGCTGAGACTTCAGAATGAGAGGCAGGAAAAGCATCATCTGCTGTGAGCCATTTGCACCCCAGACGCTTCGCCAATGCCACATAGGCTGTGTCGTAAAAGTTGGAATTCAGCCGAGTTTGGAGATCCCACGTTGCTTGGAGTTCTGAATCGCCTTGCGATTCGATCCGAATGCCTAAGGCCAGGAAATCAGTGAAAGCCTGATCGGCATCTGTAGCATTGATGCGGATCCGTCTGGCCGCTCTCCGAAGACCATGCCCAAACTCATACCTGAAATGAGGAGGCGCTATGAGCTCAACCTGTCCAAGGAGAAATCGCTCTTGAATGAGATCAGCTTTATCAGTGTCAGGCTCATCTCCCAGAAACCATTTGAAGGCGACTGAACAATCAATGACGTAAGTTTCAGGCACTTTCTTCCCGCACCTCATGTATAAGTTCATTTATGGTGAAATCTAATTTACCTGCCTTCTTGCGAAATGCTCTTATGCGCGCTAACAACGCAAGTTTCTCGGCTGGCAAAGTGAGTATAAGGGCGTCGGCTCTGTCAAAAGTAGGGCTTGAATGTACCTCGGTTTGCCTTTCAAAGTTTTTCCCGGGCACATCTTCTATGCTTCTCCAAAGTGATTCAAAGCGTGCAATGCCCTCATCCGTTTGAGGAATATACACGAAAGCATTAGTCTGTGATTGCCAAGCTGTTGGTTCTGGGTAGCAAGTTGTATTGCTGGAAATGCTCACGATAATGGTATCAATTCCCCGAGTATTTAAGGTTAAAAATTCGTGCCGGTCCGGTATGGCAGCTGTCGCGATCACAACTGAACCAGGTGCAGGTCTGTTCACAATAGTTTTTAACTCTTGAAGAGCGCCGAATACCTTTGCGCTTTTTATTTTTGAATCCGATATTCGGCTCGAGTCAGTTTCTTGCGTGAACATAGTTTTTGTTTGCCTATATCAATTTGACAAAACTAGTTCGTCAACCATTTTGATGAAGTGTCGGAAATCATCAGCCCACTTGGCAATAGCTGTCGAAAGCCAATCCTTTTTTTGAGAATTGGCATCGCTGTGATAGTTAACGCTTACAAACACAACCGGAATACGTTCCTGCGGTTTGTCCACGTGGATGACTTCACCAGGCTCAAGGCTTAGAGTACATTTCGAATCTCCAATATCATAAACGAATTTCACCCCTACTGCTGGCGGGGTCTTACCATAATTGGTCCACTTCCCTTTTGCTATAAACCTATTGAGTAAATAACTTGAAGCCTCTTCAGTACTTGTCTTATTGATATGACCAGTGAAGTTGACTCCCACGCTTGTATAGGGGACGTGAGGTAAAATTTTAGTGTAGGCACTTGCAATAGCACCCAATTTCGTTTTATCGGGAACTCGTTCCCCTTCATTCTCTTGAAAAACGAGTTTCTGTAGTTCTGCAGTGATGGCGAACCCCTCCTTAAAAACTATTTGTGATAGTGGCGGGGTGAGTGTAGACCTTGCTCCTTCCCAGTCCCATTCTTTAGGAATAATGTTTTTATCGTGCAAGAAATAGGGTTGGAGTATAGACGGGTTGTGCCCCTTGGCCACAATAACAATCGAAGCATTTTCTATAACTAGGCTCATAGGTTCGTCAGATATTCGAAATTTGCCTCTTTTTCGAAAGAAGCCTAACAGAGAAGAAGAAGAGGGTCAATCTAAGGGAATTTTCTTTTATGGGATGTCACCTAATTATCACACTTCTTTGTAGCCGCACTCGTCGACGCGGCATATCAGGGATGTGCCGGACTGCTTGGAGTATTTCTCGAGAAGGAAGGGCGCGTGGCACTGGGGACAGGGTTTCGGGATAGGCCGGTCCCAGAGGGCGAACTCGCACTTCGGGTAGTTCGCGCAGGCGTAGAACGTGCGGCCTTTCTTGCTGCGCTTCTGGGTCAGGTCGCCGCCGTCCTGGGGACATTTGACGCCGAGCGGGATCGCCTTGGTGGTCTTGCAAGTCGGGTAGGCCGAACAGGCGATGAACTTCCCGAACCGGCCGGTCTTGATGACCATCGGCGAGCCGCACTTCTCGCACTTCTCGTCGACGGTCTCCTCCTGCTTCGCGACGATCTTAATGGTGCCGTCTGGCAACTTCTCAAAGTTCTGGGTGTTCTTGCAGGGCGGGTCGTCCTTGTAGCCGGGACATGCCAGGAACTTCCCGTTGCGGCCCCACTTGATCTCCATCATCCGCCCGCACTTCTCGCAGGGGATGTTCGTCGGAGGCTCCACGATGTCCTTGGGACCGGGGATCTTCTGCGCATTTTTGACGTCCTTGCTGAACGGACCATAGAAGTCGCGCACCGCCGTGACCCACGGCTTTTCCCCTTCTTCGATCTCGTCAAGTTCCTGCTCCATCAGCGAGGTGAAGTCCACGTTGAGGATGTCGGGGAACCCCTTGACGAGGAAGTCGTTGACGGTCAGGCCGGTCTCCGTGGGGACGAACCGACCTTCCACTTTGTCGACGTACTTGCGATCCTGGATGGTGGAAGTGATGGCGGCATAGGTGGAGGGACGGCCGATCCCTTTCTCTTCCAGTTCGCGGATCAACAGGGCTTCGTTGTACCGGGGCGGCGGCTGGGTGAAGTGTTGCTTGGGCATGAGGCCCGGCGAAGTCTGCCCTTCCTGGGCGACGAGGCGCAGACGCTCGCCTTCGGTCAGGGGGGGTAACCGGCGCTCGGCCTCCTCCTCGGCCTCCTGGTCGGCCTTGCGGCTCGGCGCGAGGGTCTCCGCGTCCTTCCCTTCCTGGTAGACCGCCGTGTGGCCGGGGAACTTGACGACGGTCCCGGTGGCCCGGAACATATAGATGTCCAGGACGTCTTCGGGGGCGCAGTCGATGCGGGTCACGTCCAGGATGGCTGGGACCATCTGGGAGGCGATGAACCGGTTCCAGATGAGCTTGTAGAGCTGGTAGTGATCGCGGTCCAGGAACGGCCTCACGGTCTCCGGATCGCGGTGCGCCGCCGTCGGCCGGATGGCCTCGTGGGCCTCCTGGGCGGCCTTCTGGGTCTTGTAGACGTTGGGCGTGTCGGGCAGGTACTCGGCCCCGAACCGCTCGCGGATGAGCTGTCGGGCCTCCTCGAGCGCCTCGTGCGACACGCGCGTGGAGTCGGTGCGCATGTAGGTGATCAAGCCGACCGGCCCTTCCTTGCCGATCTCCATGCCCTCGTAGAGCTGCTGCGCCAGGGTCATGGTCTTCTTGGGCGTGAAGCGGAGCTTACGCGCCGCTTCCTGCTGGAGCCGGCTCGTAATGAACGGGGCCACGGGGTTGCGCTTTTTCTCCTTGCGCTCGATCGACCGGACCGTGAAGGTCTTGCCCCGGACCGCGGCGACGATGCGCTCGGCCTCCGCTTGGGCCGAGACGACGGCTTCCTGGCCGTTGATGCTGTGGAGCTTGGCCTCGAACGGGGGCGGGTGGGCCCCGGCCAGGGTGGCCGTGATGGACCAGTATTCCTCCGCCCGGAAGGCCTCGCGCTCGCGCTCGCGGTCGCAGATCAGCTTCACGGCCACCGACTGCACCCGGCCCATGCTGAGGCCCCGCCGCACTTTCTTCCACAGCACCTGGCTGCCCTGGTAGCCCACGATGCGGTCGAGCACGCGCCGGGCCTGCTGCGCGTTGACCAGATTCAGATCGATCTGCCCGGGGGATTGGAGGGCGCGTTTGATGGCGGATTCGGTGATCTCATTGAATCGGACGCGAAAGACCTTGCGGTTCTTCCCCTTGGCCTTCCCGTCGATCTCCTCGGCGATGTGCCAGGCGATGGCCTCGCCCTCGCGGTCGGGATCGGGAGCCAGGTACACCTTGTCGGCCTCCTTGGCCTTCTTTTTGATCTCGGCGAGCACCTTGGCCTTGCCCTTGATGGTCACGTACTGGGGCTTGAAATCGTGGTCGAGGTCCACTCCCAGTTTGTTCGTGGGCAAATCTTTTAAATGACCCACGGAAGCCATGACGGTGTAGCCGCGGCCCAGGTATTTGGTGATGGTCCGGGCCTTGGCCGGGGATTCGACGATGATCAGCGATTTCGACATGTAGCCTCGTAATTCGTTAAACGTTAATCGTTAAACGTGAAATGGCGTTGGACTTCATGATCCGATAAACGATTAACGTATAACGTTTATACGTCTTTCTCATTTTACCAGATAGTACCGCTGGCCGGGCATCTGGCGGACGACCTCTTTCAGTTCCAGTTCCAGGAGCGCTCCGGCGACGACGGCGGGAGGCAACCCCGTGCGCGCCGTTAGCGCGTCGATGGTCACCGGCTCATGGGTTATGAGGGTCAGCACGCATTTCTCTTCGGCCGAGAGGCCCGAAAGGTTAAGGGCCTCCGCATTCCCCAGTCCGCCTGCGGGAGTTCGAGCGGGGGTGAATCGAGAACGCCGCTCGCTCACGCCGCAGGCGCTCTCCGCCAGTTGCGGGAGGAGTTCCTCCACAATGTCCTCGACGGTCTCGACCAGCTTGGCTCCCTGCTTGATGAGACCGTGCGGGCCCCGGCTCAACGGGGCGTCGAGCGGGCCCGGAACCGCAAACACCTCGCGGCCCTGGTCCAAGGCAAGCCGCGCGGTGATCAACGACCCGCTGCCCTCCGCGGCCTCGACCACCACGACCCCCAACGCCAGGCCGCTGAGGATCCGGTTGCGGCGCGGAAAATGGGAGGCGAGCGGCCGCGTCCCCGGAGGAAATTCCGTCATGACCGAGCCGGACTGAGCGATCTCCGCTCGCAGCCGGCCGTGCTCGGGCGGATACACTACGTCCAACCCGCATCCCAGCACCGCGATCGTCCGTCCGACCGCCGCCAGCGCCCCCCGATGGGCCGCGGCGTCGATCCCCCGGGCCATCCCGCTGACGATGGTGAAGCCGAGTTGCGCCAAGTCCCGCGCCAGGGCCTCGGTGACGCGAACCCCGTAGGAGGTGGCCTGGCGGGCGCCCACGATGGCGATCGCCACCCGGTCCTCCGGTTCCGGGAGGCCGTCACAGTACAGGACCGGAGGCGGATCGGGGATCGTGCGCAGCCTTTCCGGGTAGCGGTCGTCCGCGAGGGGCAGGGTGGTGGAGGGGGTGGGCGTCGTCGCACCCGCCCGCCCCGAGCCAGCCAAGACAGGCTCATTTCCCTGTGGACGCGCCCCTTCCCGTTCCGAAGCCGTTAATCCGCTCGGTGTCATGTGTCTGGTCTTTACCTGGGTCTGTAACCGGGATGTGCCGGTGTCGGATAGACTCGTTCTTCAAAATAACCAAGCCCCGGCGCACAGTCAAGGGCGACCCTGAGCCGGAAGCCCAAAAATCGGAATGTCGAGTTCATATTCGCGGCGTGGCCTCTAGAACATGACGATATCGAATTGTTCGATGTGGAGAGTCGGGTCGGCCCTGATGATGATCTTCACCCGGCACTCGCGTTCCAGTTCCGCGACGGAGGGGGCCTCCTCGTCCGTGAGCAGGCCGGCGACATGGGGATGGGCGCTGATGATGACGGTGCTTTCCTCGGCCGTGGGTTCCAGCCGCCGGAGGTCGCGGAACAACTCGTAACAGATCGTGGTCGGATTCTTCGTGTACGCCCGCCCGTCGCAGTAGTGGCAGGGTTCGGAGAGGGCCCGGTAGAGGTCCTCCCGCACGCGCTCGCGGGACATCTCCACCAGGCCCAGTTCCGAGACCCGCAGAATGCGCGTCCGGGCCTTGTCGTGGGCCAGGGCGTCGGTGAGGGCCTGGAAGACTTTTTCCCGGTTGCGCTCGCGTTCCATGTCGATGAAGTCGATGATGATGATCCCGCCGATGCCGCGCAGCTTGAGCTGGTAGGCGATCTCCTTCACGGCCTCCAGGTTCGTCCTGACGATCGTCTCCTCGAGGTCCCGTTTGCCGACGAAACGGCCCGTGTTGACGTCGATGACGGTCATGGCCTCCGTGTGGTCGATCACGATGTGGCCGCCGGACTTGAGCCAGACCTTGCGGGCCATGGCTTTGGCGATTTCCGCCTCGAGATCGAAGTGTTCGAAGATCGGCTCGTCCTTGTCGTAGAGGTGGATGCGCGCCAGCAGTTCGGGGAGATAGCGGCTGACGAACTCGCGGGTGGCCTCATAGTCGGGTTTGGAATCGATCCACAGATGCTGGACTTCTTTGGTGAAGTGGTCCCGGACGGTCCGAAAGACCAGATCGAGGTCGCTGTGCAGAAGCGAGGGGGGCTTCAGGCGGGCCTTTTTCTTCACGATGTCGTCCCAGGAGGCCTGGAGGAACTCCACGTCCGATCGGAGTTCCTCGTCGGAGACCCCCTCGCTGACGGTCCGGACGATGTAGCCGGAGCCCGACTTGCGGACCTTCAGCATGAGCTGTTTGAGGCGGGCGCGTTCCTCGTCCTTCTCGATCCGGCGCGAGATGCCGATGTGGTCCACGTTGGGCATGAACACCAGATAGCGGCCGGGCAGGGAAATGTAGGAGGTGACGCGCGCGCCCTTCGTCCCGATGGGGCCCTTGGTGACTTGGACCATGAGGTCCTGGCCCTCCTTTAACAGCTCCTCGATGGGCTTGGAGGAGTGCCGGCGGGCCTTCGGGACCTCGGAGGTCTTGTCGTCCAGCTCCAAGAGGGTTTCCGCCGCATCGGCCTCGCCGGTGAGCTCCGAGACGTGGATGAACGCGGCCTTCTCCAGCCCGATGTCGACGAAGGCGGCTTGCAGGCCCGGCAGGACCCGCACAATTTTCCCGTTATAGACGTTGCCGACGACGTCCCGGTGTTTGACCCGGTCGAAATAGAGGTCCGTCAGGATTTTTTTGTCGAGGACCGCAACCCGGGTTTCCTCTTGCCCTACATTGATGATGATCTCCGAGCCCATGCACACTCCCTTGGCAGGAGGGGATACCGGATGGGGTGCGCGCTCGTGCCCTCCCATCAGTCCGTTAGACCCGCCTGCCGTCAAAAGGTTAAAAATCCCTCTCGCCTTCCTTCCCCTCGGGGAGGGAAAGGCGGGGGCGCAACTCTCAATAAAACAGAGTCAGTCGACGTCGTTTCACATTCAGCAACAGGCCCAGCGCCGCCATCGACATCACGGTGGTCGTCCCTCCGTAACTCATCAGCGGGAGGGGAATGCCGACGATCGGGAAGATCCCCATCGTCATGCCGATATTGACCGTGAGGCAGAATCCCAACATCGAGAGAATGCCGGTCGCCAGGAGCACTCCCAGGGTGTCCTTGGCCTTGAAGGCGATCTCGGCCGAGAGGTAGAGCAGGGCCGCGAACAGCGTAAAGAGGACGAGGGCGCCGATAAAGCCCCACTGCTCGGCGAACACGGCGAAGACGAAATCCGTGTGGCCCTCCGGGAGGAACTTGAGCCGGCTCTGGGTGGCCTCGTCCAGGCCTTTGCCGAACAGCCCCCCCGACCCGATCGCGATCTGCGATTGCAGGGCGTGATAGCCCTTGCCCGCCGGGTCGGTCATGGGGTCCCAAAAGGTTAGGATGCGCTCGCGCTGATAGTCGTGCAGGGAGCTCCAGAAAAGTTCCCAGATGAACGGGAACAGCATCGACCCGAAGAGGACCACCATGCCGAGGGCCTTGGCCCGGAGCCCGCCCACAAGGACCATGGATACGAAGATGAAGGTGTAGCTCATGGCGGTCCCGAGATCGGGCTGCTTCAGGATCAAGAGGAGCCCCGGAGCCATTATCAGCCCGGGGATGATCACCTGGTGTCCCCATCCGGCCCGGGGGACGTCGGAGAAGTATTTCGCCAGGACCAGGACCAGCGCCAGCTTGGCCATCTCCGAGGGCTGGAACGCGAAGGGGCCCAGGGGGAACCACCGCTGCGCGCCGCGGCTTGAGCGGCCCATGATGAAGACCAGGACCAGGAGGCCCAGCATGATGCCATACAGGAGATAGGCGTGCCGGGCGAGCGCGTGGTAATCGATGGCCATGGCGGCCAGCAGCGCCACGCTGCCGACCAGGATCCAGGCGAGCTGTTTGACGTAAATGGGGACGTGGCCCGACTGGTCCAGGTCGTGCGTGACGTTGTAGATGGACGCTACCCCCAGCAGGAGGATGCCGACCGACACGAGGATGAAGCGCCACTCAAAGTTGTCCTGGATGCGGCTGTCGATCATGGGATTCGGTTTGCTCCAGGTATTCTTCGATCAGGGCCTTGGCGATGGGGGCCGCGAAGGTGCCCCCGTGCCCGATGTTCTCGACGATCACCGCGACCGCGATCTTGGGGTTCTCGGCCGGGGCGTAGGCCACGAACCAGGCGTGGTCGCGAAACTGCTTGGGGACCCCCTCGGACCCGGTCGAGATCTGGGCGCGGGCCCCGACGGTCTGGGCCGTTCCGGTTTTGCCCGCGATCTCCACGATGGTCGATCGCGCCCGGGTCCCCGTGCCGCGCTGGACGGCCTCGTGCAGGGCCTCATGGAGAAACGCGACGGATTCGTCCCGCAGCGGAATCACCCCTCGGACCACCGGCAGGATCTCCTGGATCTGGCCGGTCAGCCGGTCGCGGACGGCCCGCACCAGCCGGGGCTTGTACAAGACCCCGCCGTTCCCCACGGCCGCCATCGCCGTGGCCATCTGAAGAGGGGTGACCGTGAGGTAGCCCTGTCCGATAGACGCCGAGATGGTCTCGCCCGGATACCAGACTTCTTTCCGGACCCGTTGCTTCCATTCGGTCGAGGGGAGCGTCCCGCCCTTCTCAGACGGCAATTCGATGCCGGTGGGCATCCCCAAGCCGTATTTGCCGGCCATTTGCGCGATGGCGTCGATCCCGAGCCGATGCCCCACGTTGTAGAAATAGACGTCGCACGAATGCACGATCGCCTCGGAGAGAGCGATGGACCCGTGCCCGCCTTTTTTCCAGTCGCGAAACACATGGTTCCCGAAGGGGTAGGCGCCGGTGCACCGGACCGTCGAATCGGAGGACCATTTGTCGGACTCCAGCGCGGCCGCGGCCACGAAGATCTTGAACGTGGAGCCCGGAGGGTACTGGCCCTGGATGGATCGATTGGTCAACGGGTGGCGGGGGTCCTTGGAAATCTGCTCCCACAGGGCGCTGGACAGCCCGCGCGACAGCGCGTTGGGGTCGAAGGCGGGGCGGCTCGCCATGACGAGGACGTCCCCGTTCGTGGGGTCCAGGGCGACGATGGATCCGGCTTCCTCGCCCAGGAGCGATTCCGCGAGACGCTGCAGGGGATGGTCGATGCTCAGGAACAGGTCGTCCCCCGGGGTCTGTTCGGCCACCGAGAGGGTTTTCCGTTCGCTCCCCCGCGCGTCCACCTCGATGGTCTTCCGCCCGGGCTTGCCCCGGATCGCGTGATCGTAGGTCTTCTCCACGCCGGTCTTGCCCACAATGCTCCCCTGGGTGAGGTCCTGGAAGGCCGGCTCGTCCAACTGCTCGGAGGAGACCTCTCCGACGTAACCCAGCACGTGCCCGCCGAGGTCCCCGTAGAGGTAGTTGCGTTGAGACTCCGCCTGAATCCTCAATCCCGGGAGTTCCAGGCGGTGCCCTTCGATGAGCGCGGCCTCCCGCAGGGTGAGGCCGGTCTTCAATAGGATCGGGACGTAGGATTTGGCGTTGTTGGCCAGCCGCTTTTTGGTTTCTGCCCGGGGCAGGCCGATCAGCCCTTCCAGGGCGTCGGCCAGCTCGTCCCGGTCGGTGATGTCCTCCACCGTGAGGTACAGATTGAAGCCGGGGACATTGTTGGCGAGCAACTCGCCCTGGCGGTCGAAGATCAAGCCGCGGGCCGGCTTGAGGTCCACCGTCCGGACCCGGTTCTGCTCCGACAGCCCCCGATAGTACCCGCCCTTGTTGACCTGGAGGTACCAGAGGCGCGTGGAGAGGAGGACGAGCCCGATCATGAGCCCCAGCCGCAGGAAGAGGAGCCGGCGCTGGAGATTCCTGAAGGCTTCGTGCTGGGTGGTGAATTTACTCATTGGTGATGACGGTGTACGACTGGCGAGCCGGCCCCCAGCGCTGGATCAACTTGAGCACGACGGTGCCGAGGACGGCGTCGTAACAGGCCTGGGGGAGGATCGTCTCGCGGGCGGCCGCGAAGAAGTCGGCTCCGGGGCCCGTCAGGGACTTCAGCAGGAACATGACCGACCCGGAAAAGACCGAGAGCGTGAGCAACAGGGCGAAGACGAACTTCAGCGTGAGGTTCACCAGGTTACGTCTCGCCAGCCCGGCCAGCAGGCCGACCAGCGGCTTCAGGCAGAGGTTTCCCCACAGCAGGCTGCCCGAAAGGAGGTCCTGGGTGAATCCGAGCGCCGCGCCCACCGTGACGGCTTCCATTTCCCCCATGTGGAGCCCGATCAGGGAGACGGCCACCAGCGAAAGATCCGGTCGGATCCCCCCGATGCTGAGCCGATCGAACCCGAGGACCTGGAGGGGGATCAGGAGGGGCACCAGCAGGGCGTAGATGAGGTACTTCATCGCGGCTCTCCCCCGTCCCGCCTGCTCGGGGCGGTCGGGTGCATCGGAAAGGGATTGGCCGGCAGCTCGTCCGTCCCCCGGGGGGCGGTGATGATCAGCACCTCCTCCAACTTCGAGAAGTCGCTCACCGGCTCGATCTCCGCCGACAGGAAGAGCTCCGCCTCGCGGCGCTCGATCTTGGTGATGCGGCCGATCGGGAGCCCGCGTGGGAAGCCCCCCGCCAGGCCCGAGGTGACCACCGCATCGCCCACCTTGACGGTGGAGAGGAGCGGAAGGTACTTGATCTGGGAGAGGCCTTTCTCGGTGCCCTCGACGATCCCCTCGTCCCGCGTGCGTTGCACCAGGCCCGTCACCGCGTTGTTCCGGTCGTTGATCAGGAGCACGACCGACAGGTGATCGTAGACTTTGACGATCCGCCCCACGACTCCGGCTGGGGTCACCACCCCCATGTCGGCGGCCAGATCCTCTCGTCGCCCTTTGTTGATGATCACGCTGCGGTACCAATTGGTGGGGTCCCGCGCGATCACCTGGGCCGCGATCGTGGGATACGGGATCTTTTCCTTCAGCTCAAGCAGGGCGCGCAGCCGGTCGGTCGCGGCTGCCGTCTCGCGCAGTTTGACGTTCTCCTCCTGCAAACGCGCGAGGTCCTGGCGGAGAGTCAGGTTCTCCTCTCCCATACGGCGCAGGGCGATGTACCGGCCCCACACGGAGTCGACCCCGTGGTTCACCGCGTCCACCGCCCGCAAAGGGATGGCGACCACGGCGACCAGGGGCCGCCCAATTATTTGTAACGGGCCCGTGCGGGCCTCCGGGAAGACGAGGAAGGCGGCGGCGACGATGGCGAGAAGTAAGAGGACGGCTCGCTTGGCGCCCGTGATGGATTGCAGGGAAATCATGGCACCCGCCGGGCCACCGCGTTACCGCGAGCTGCTGTACTGGGACATCACGCTGATTTTTCTGAGGAGATCGATCTCGTCCAGGATTTTCCCCACCCCCAGCACTACGGACGTGAGCGGGTCGTCCACGGTGATGATGGGCAGGCCGGTCTCTTCCCGCAGGCGGATGTCCATGCCGTGGAGCAGCGATCCCCCTCCCGTGAGCACGATCCCGCAGTCGATGATGTCGCCGGCCAGCTCCGGCGGCGTGTTCTCCAGGGCGACCTTGATGGCGTTGACGATGGTGCTGATCGTCTCGAGCAGGGCCTCCCGGATTTCGGCGTCGTCGAGCACGAGAGTGCGGGGAATCCCGGAGATCAGGTCGCGGCCCTTCACCAGCATCGTCTTCTTCTCCTCGAAGGGGTAGGCGGAGCCGACCTCGACCTTGATCCGTTCGGCCATGTGGTCGCCGATGAGGAGGTTGTACTTCTTCTTGACGTAATTCATGATGGCGTCGTCCATGCGGTCCCCCGCCACCTTGACGGATTCGCTGTAGACGATCCCCCCGAGGGAGAGCACGGCAATGTCGGTCGTGCCGCCCCCGATGTCCACCACCATGTTGCCGGAGGGCTCCGTGATCGGGAGGCCGGCGCCGATCGCGGCCGCGACGGGCTCCTCGATCAGATAGACCTCGCGCGCGCCGGCCAGTTCAGCCGAATCGCGGACCGCCCGCTGCTCCACCTGGGTAATCCTGGAGGGCACGCCGATGATGATGCGCGGCCGCACGAAGGTGCTGCGGTTGTGCGCTTTGGTGATGAAGTGCCTGAGCATCTTCTCGGCCATCTCGAAGTCGGCGATCACCCCCTCCTTCATCGGGCGGATGGCGGTGATGTTGCCGGGCGTCCGGCCCAACATCTTCTTGGCTTCGGTGCCGACCGCCAGGACGCGTTCGGTCTTTTTCTCGATCGCCACCACCGAGGGCTCGTTCAGGACGATGCCTCGTCCCCGGACGTACACCAGCGTGGTGGCCGTGCCGAGGTCGATCGCCAAGTCGTTCGAGAACCAGCCGAGGATGTCGGAGGCAATGCTCACGTCGGTTCCTCCTTATGCCCGGGCATCCACGTCAAAGATATTTTCATCGATTACCTGGGTATGGGCCATCTCGTCGCCGATCCGCAGTCCGCGCTCGTTGCCGAGGATCAACAGCGCCTCGACGCCCAGCACCGCTGCGGTCGCCAGCCATCCTACATACGGGATCTGCCAGGCCAGGTAGCCCGCCGCCAGGGGAATGTTGCGGACGATCGAGTTCTTGAACCCGGCTCCGATATGCAATGCGGGTACCCAAGTCTGTAACCCGATCAGCCGCTTTCCGATGCTGCGGCCGGCAAAGCCGTCCGCCACTAGTACGTACCACAGACCCGCCCAGAATCCATACGGGGGTGCTATTTCACCAATCCCGAGAACAATCAATAAATCCAGAGACTTCGCTATGAATCTATTGAGGACCGTGGCTTTGGGGATGGGCGAAGGCGATTCGCGAATTTGTTCCTCTTCGAGGATGGCCTCCATCGCCGGCAAGTGACCTGCCCCCACATTTTGTAGTACAGTATAGCAACAAACACATGGAAAGACAAATAGTTGAGCGGCGTTGCGTTCCTGCCACGCGGCGTCTATAGTATTTTCCAGGTTCTCTGAAGAGGGAAGCGCACGATGTTGAAAGTGATCCGGGAGAGCGCGATCGAACGTCCCTGGTTTTACCGGGGTCTCATGATCCTCATCGCCGTGGCCTTCGTGGTGACCATGGGGTGGTGGGGGTTCGAACAGAACAAGGAGGACGTCATCATTCTCGTGGGAGAGGACAAGGTTTCGCGGGACGAGTACCTGCGTGTCTACCAGAATATGTACCGGTTCTACAAGGAGATGATGCCCGGGGAGCTTCCGGAAGATCAGCTCAAGCAGCAGGTGATTGACCAGCTCATCGAGAGCCGGCTCTGGATGCAGGCCGCCAAGGACATGGGCGTGATCGTCACCCCGACCGAATTGCGGGATTCGATCATGAGGGTTCCCTCGTTTCAAAATAAAGGCAAGTTCGATCCTGAGCAATACAAGCGCGTGCTGGCTGCCAATCGCCTGACCCCCGCGATGTTCGAGGCCTCTCAGAGAGCCGATTTGATGCGGGAGAAGGCGCGGGCGCTGGTCCGCGAATCGGTGGCGCCCACCTCGAGCGAACTGGCTGAAGCCCTCGCGGCCATGGCCGGGCAGCCGATGCCGGCGATGCCGATGGAAGCGGCTGTCTCGCCCGCCGAGCGGGGGATACAGGCTGCCCTGGCGATGAAGCAGCAGCGGGCGGTGGTCGCCTATCAGGAGGCGCTGAAGGCCAAATCCAAGATCACCGTGCGGCGGGAGCTGATGTAGGAGGGCTTGTGGCGAAGGGAACGAAAACCACAGGGGCCTCGGTCGCCCGCTCCCGAAGCTTGGGGTTGATGGCCAAGGACATCATGGAAGGGTACGTTTCGGTGAGCCCCTTGGTCCTGAAGAAATTTGATGTTGCCTCTTTCCGGGAGCTCTATCACCACCTTCGGAAACTGCAGGCCTCTCTGCGGGGCCATGGGGTGTCTCTCCAGAATCAGGTAGCCCTCCGTGAACGAAACCTGAGATTGCAGCGCATGCATCAAGCGCTCTCGGTCATGGAATTTCAGGCGAAACTGCATCGCATTACCCTGGCCTGATCTCCGCTCCATCCGGCCGGGTGTCAGGTGTGCCCGGTCGGCCCGCTGGGTCCCTCCGGTTCTTGTTCCTGGAGAGGCTTCCTGGCGTTCCGGACCCCCAGATCTGAGAATTCCTTTTCGTCCGCCAGGGTCAAGGGAGGCCCGCAACATTCGATGTGCTGCAGGCCTTCGCCGCCGTCCAGGATCATCAGGCGGAGGCCGCAAGAGGTCGGGTGCCCCTTCTTTTCGTCGATAATGAACCCGACTCCCTTCCCGCTCATCTTTCGCCCACCATGCTTGATCCGTTCGACCACGACGTCCTCCTCGGAGAGTTCGTGCCCGCAGCATACGATCTTCCGGAAGCCCTCGCCGCCGGCCATGACCTTTACCACCAGCCCGCAGCTGTCCGGAAACCGTTTGTACTCGTCGATGATGTCGCCCTTCTTCACGGCCATAATTTGTTCTCTCCCTGGTAGCGGCTCCTTGACTGTGTCAACCGCCGCCTTTCGGTGTCAGAGACAGGGTTGGCTCCCCCCCGCCGGTGCTGCCTGGCGACCAACCCCCGCCCAAGGCCTTGTAGAGCTGGACGATCGACACCAGGTGGAGTCGGCGGGTGGCCGTGAGCGAAAGTTCGGCGTCAAAGAGATTCCGCTTGGCCGTGAGCACATCCAGGTAATTGGCGAGTCCCCCGCGGTAGCGTAGCTCGGCGAGATGCAAGGCCGACCGCAGGGCAGCGACCTGGGCTTCTTGCGCCTGACTCTGCTCCCGGGCCGTGCGGACCGCCACGAGGGCGTCCTCCACTTCCTTGAAGGCGACGAGGATCGTCTTCTCGTATTGGGCCAGGACCTGCCTGGCTTGGGCTTCGACCGCTCGCTGCTGGAATCCTAACGTCTGGGCGTTGAGAAGGGGGCCGGCCAATCCCAGGCCCGCAGCGCCAAAGTCTCCGCTTCCGAGGTTCGACAATTGCGGGCTCGCCACGCCGAGGAGTCCCGTGAGCGTGATTTTTGGAAAACGCTCCGCTTTGGCGACTCCGATCCTGGCGGTGGCTGCCGCGAGTTCTTGCTCTGATTGCAAGATATCCGGACGGCGCTGGAGCAGAACGGAGGGAAGCCCGGCGGGTACCTCGGGCGGCATCACCTGCTCGGTCAGCGCGCGTCCTCTGGGAATTTGGGCGGGATTTCTCCCCAGCAGCACGCTGAGCTCGTTCTCCTTCTGGATCATCTGACGCTCCAGCTCAGCCGTTCGCGCTGCGGCGTTGGCCCGTTCCGCCTCGAACTGGTCGGCGTCCAGCTTGGGGATCAGCCCCTGCCGCAGCCGAGCCTGGGCAATGCGCACGGACTCCTCCCAGGACTGAAGCGTGCGCCTGGCGATGTCCAATTGCATATCCAACTGGCGGAGATCGAAATAGGCTTGGGCCACGCCGCTCACCAGTTCAAGAATGACGGCGCGTCGGTTCTCCTCCCGCGCCAGAAGGTCGGCGCGCGCCGCCTCATTCGCTCGGCGGACCCGCCCCCAGATATCAAGCTCCCAAGACAGGTTGCCCTCCCCGTAATAGCTAAATGGTGTGGGAAAGCCGGGGATTCGAGCCCCCTTTAATCGGCCGAAGGCGGGAGCGTTGGCGTCCATGCTGATTTGCGGGGCGAAGTCGGTCCGCGCAATGAACAATCGGGCTTGAAATTCTTCGACGCTCGCGACCGCCTGTTTGAGATCCTTGTTCTCCTGCAATGCGATGCGGACCAACTTTTGAAGCTCTTCGTCTCGGAGCAGTTCCCACCAGGGCAGATTGGCGATGGACTCTCCCTCCTTCCCGGCCATGCGGAAGGACTCCGGGGTGGGAATGCCGGGGCGCGTATGGTCCGGACCCATCGCGCAAGAGATCAGCATCACCGAGAGCACCGCTGGGGCGAGGCTGCGCATCAGTGCCGTCCTTTGGCGGGAGGCTCAGCCGACCCCACGTTCGGGCTTGGGGCCAGTTGCCTGGGAGGGCGTTGTGTGAGCTTCCGGATCAGCACGAAGAACATGGGGACGAAGAAGATCGCCAGGAACGTAGCCGCCAGCATGCCGCCGAACACGCCGGTGCCGATGGATTGGCGGCCGGCCGCCCCGGCGCCTCTGGCGACGACCAGAGGCACCACCCCCATGATGAATGCCATAGAGGTCATGATGATCGGCCGGAACCGAAGCTTGGCGGCCTCGATGGCCGCATCGGCCACCGACATGCCGTGCTCGTACCGCCGGTTGGCGAACTCGACGATCAGGATCGCATTCTTGGCCGAGAGGCCGATCAGGGTGACCAGCCCGATCTGGAAGTAGATGTCGTTGGGCATCCCCCGAACCCATACGGCGGACAAGGCCCCGAAGACGCCGAAGGGGACGGCCAGGATCACGGCGAAGGGCACCGCCCAGCTCTCGTACTGGGCGGCCAACACCAGGAACACCATCAGCAGGCCGAAGGCGAACGCCACGACCGATTCATTTCCGACCTTGCGTTCCTGGTACGAAATGCCGCTCCAGTCGAGCGCGTACCCTTGGGGAACGAGCACCTCTCGCGCGACCCGCTCCAGTGCATCGAGAGCCTGTCCCGAGCTCGCGCCGGGAGCCGCCATCCCCAACACCAGGGCCGTGTTGAATCCGTTGAAGTGTGTCACAGGGTCCGGCCCGCTGGTGAATTCCGTGGTGACCACCGTGTCGAGCGGAATCATGGTCGAGTCCTGTCCGTTCCGGGTGCGCACGAAAATTTTTGCGATATCACCGGGGGCCGACCGGTACTGGGACTCTGACTCGGTCTGCACTCGATAGACCCGGCCGAATTTGACAAAGTCATTGATGTACAAATTTCCCCAGTAGGCCTGCAGCGTGTCGAACACCTCGGAAATGGGCACGCCGAGCGCCTTGGCCCGTTCCCGATTCACATGCGCGTACAGTCTCGGGGAGCTCACGCGAAAAGGGGTCCCGATGGCCCCGATGGCCGGGTCCTGCCTGGCCTTCCCGAGGAACTCCTGGGCGACGGCCGAAAACTTCTTGAAGTCGCCCCCGGCTGGATCTTGAATCTGCACCGAGAAGCCGCCCGTTGCGCCCAGGCCCCGAATCGAAGGCGCGTTGAAGGCCAGAACCAGCGCCTCGGGAGTCTTCGCAAATTCCCCGAAGGCGGCGCCGATGAGTGCCTTCACGTGGTGCTCCGGGCGTGTCCGCTGGTCCCAGAGGTGCAAGGGAAGGAACATGGTCGCTGAATTGGACCCGCGCGTGCTGAACACAAAGTTCTGGCCGACCAGGGCATCCGTGCTGTGGATGACGGGAACTGAAAGGAAATATTTTTCAAGCTTGGCGACCACCTCCGTAGTCCGTTGCATGGACGCTCCGTCAGGAAGCTGCACCATGGCAATGAAATAGCCCTGGTCCTCCTCCGGCAGGAAGCTGGACGGGATCATCCGTAACAGCGTCACACCGAGGGCGATCACGATGGCAAAGAACACCAGCGCCAGCGCCGCCCGTTTGATGACTCGGCCGGCGGCTGCGGTGTATCGGTCTCTCGTCCAATCAAAGAGCTTGTTGAAGAGCGGGAAAATGCCTTTGCGTTGCCCCTCCTCGCGCCCCGGCTTCAGCACCAGGGCGCAGAGGGCCGGGCTGAGGGTGAGCGCGACAAATCCAGAAATTGTGACGGAGATCGCGATCGTGATCGCGAATTGCTTGTAGAGCTGGCCGGTGATCCCGCCTAAGAACCCGACGGGCACAAACACCGCGCAGAGGACCAGCACGATCGCAATGACGGGGCCGGTGACTTCCTCCATGGCCCTCTTGGCGGCTTCCTTGGACGAGCAACGTTCTTCCTTCATGTGGCGCTCGACGTTCTCGACCACCACGATGGCGTCATCCACCACGATGCCGATGGCCAGCACCATGCCGAACAGCGTCAGGGTGTTGATGGAGAACCCCAGGGCCTGCATGCCGGCCAAGGCGCCGATGAGGGAAACGGGAACGGCCACGGCCGGAATCAACGTGGCCCGCCAGCTCTGCAGGAACAGGTAGACGACGAGAATGACCAGGGTCATCGCGATGATCAGGGTCTTGGCGACCTCTTCGATGGAGACCTCGATGAAGCGGGTCGTGTCGTAGGGGAGGTCGTACGTCACGCCGGGGGGAAAGCTCTTCGCCAGCGCGTCCATCTCGCTGCGGATGCGCTTGACCGTGGCGAGCGCGTTCGCGCCGGGAGCGAGAAAGGTCAAGATGAACGTGGTCGGTTTCCCTTTGAACCGTCCTGCCAGGTCGTACGACTGGGCGCCCAGTTCGACTCTCGCCACGTCTTTGAGGCGGATCATGGAGCCGTTCGGGAGGGCCCTGACGATCATCTCCTCGAAGTCCTTCGCCTCGGTGAGACGGCCGAGGGTGATGACCGGCATGGTGAGCTGCGTTCCCAGGGGCGCAGGCTCCCGCCCGATTATGCCGGCGGGGAAATCCCGATTCTGCTCGTTGACGACGGCGGCGATGTCGGTCGGGGTCAGATTCAATTGCGCCATCCGCACCGGATCGAGGATGAGACGCATGCTGTAGCTTTGCGCGCCGAACACCGCGGCGTCGCCCACCCCCGGAAGGCGCTTGATGTTGTCAAGTATCCGGAGAATGGCGTAGTTGGACAGGAAGAGCGTGTCGTACCTCGGGTCATTGGCATTCAACGTCAGCACGGCGACGAGATCCGGAGACACTTTCTTGATGGAGATCCCCCTGCGGATGACTTCAGGGGGAAGCTGCGGTTCCGCGAGCTTCTCCCGGTTCTGCGTCTGGACGGTGGCGATGTCTACATTCGTGCCGATCTCGAACGTGAGCCGGACCGTCATGTGACCATCGTTGGTGCTGGTGGAGTCATAGTAGAGGAGATTGTCGATGCCCGGGAGCTGCACTTCGATGGGACGGGCCACCGAGTCCGCCACGATCTCCGCGCTCGCCCCGGGATAGTCGGCCTCGATCTGGACCACGGGGGGCGTAATTTCGGGGAACTGGGCCACGGGCAGGGCCTTCATAGACACAAGGCCGACCACCACAATCACGATGGAGAGCACCGACGCGAAGATGGGTCGGTCGATGAAAAAGTGAGAAATCACTTGGTGGCCCCTGCCTTGGTCTCGACTGGGCGGTTCTCAGGGGTCGCTTCGGTCCCAGCAGCGGGGACCGGTTTCACCGTGCCACCCGGCGAAAGTTTTTGAAGCCCGTCCACGACCACCCGCTCCCCTGCGCCCAGTCCGTCCTCGATCAGCCACTGGCTGCCCTGCCAACTGGTGGCCTGAACATTGCGGACCTCCACCTTGTCACCCGCCCCCACGACATAGACCATGGGCCCCTTAGGCCCCTGCTGAACGGCCCGTTGCGGGACCAGAATGCCCCCGGTCCTGACGGCACCCAAGAAGCGAACCTTGACGAACTGCCCCGGGAGCAACGCCTGTTCGTGATTGGGGAAGACGACCCGCACATCCCGGGTCCCGGTTGAGGTGCGCAGCCCCACTTCCAGCAAATCCAGCCTCCCCTCATGGGGATAGGTGGTGCCGTCCACAAACGTGATGACTCCGCGCAATTCGTACACGCTGGCCCCCTGCACCTTCTTCAGCGCGCGCTCCCTGACCCGTTTGAGAATGAAAGGTTCGGGGACGCTGACGGTCACGTACATCGGATCCACCTGATGAATGATCGTGAGCAGGTCGGTTTGCGCCGAGACCAGTCGCCCTTCGTAGGCTCGGGTCCTTTCGATCAGCCCGTCGATCGGAGCGGTGATGAGCGTATTGTCCAAGTCGAACTGGGCCTTCACCAGGTCCGCCTTCGCGGCTTCCAGCGCGCCTTTTGCCGAAAGGTCTTCCGCGACGGCATCATCCACGTCCTTCTGGCTCACGGCCTGTTCCGCCAGGAGCGGCTTGACGCGATCGAGATTTTGCTTCGCCTGGACGACCCGCGCCTGGGCCTGGGCCACCTTGGCTTTCGCGCTGAGCGAAGCCGCCCGGAAGGGCAAGGGATCGATCTGATACAGACGGTCGCCTTTTTTGACGTCACGGCCCTCAGGAAAGTAGCGCTCCTTGATGAGCCCCGTCACCTGCGACCGGATCTCGACGAGGCGGGAGGCTTCCGCTTGCCCGATAAACTCCGGTTCGTCGGGGACAGTCTGGGGACTTACGGTCACGACCCCAACTTCGGGGATGGGATTGGCGGGAGCGGAGCCGGTCTCTTTGGTACAGCCCGGCAACCCGGCCACCCCCATGCACACGAGGAGGCCTACGGCGAGTCTCACTGTTCCGGCACCGTGAACCATGTTT
>JBGPTH010000020.1:0-50280 GCA_041490525.1 Nitrospiria bacterium | reverse complement strand
GCCAGGGCCTTGTCCGCAATCGCGATCGCCGCGATCGTGCCCGCGCTCGCCTTCAAAAATTGCCGTCTCGTTAAAAACATCGCTGACCTCCTAACGTTGAGAGGACATCCACTGACTCTGCCCGGTGGGCCGCATCCGCCGTGGCGAACACGGCGCCCTCACGCACCACGTCCATCTCACCTCCTCACCTCCCTTCCGCCGCTTGCTTGGAATTGTTCAATCCAATCCCCACCTTCTAGACGGAACGACTAGAGCAAAGGAATTGCCAGGGATGATTTGATCAGCCTCCGTATCTTTTTGATGCGGCTAACTTATTGGTTTCACAAATGAAAATGATCGAAACGGCGTGACCTGAGAGCGCAGTTTAGGCTGAGAAAAAAGCAGCGGACGTACACAGCAGTGTACGGTTAGAGTGGGAAATTTAAAAAACTCATTTCAGATCAACATGAAATGACCAGCACACACAAAAACATACGCATATTTTTTCTTAGGTAAACATATTAGACTTTAATGCTTCTCCAAGCCAAGGGCTCTCTCTGAAGGACGGGATCGTTACAGGAAAGAAACAAATGTCAGGAAAAGCCGGCGGAAAGGAAGCCAGCTGGAATAGGGACGTTACCGAATTAGAACTCCAGGGCCTGGGGGGTTCTTCAGGTCAATCCGCTTTGTCGAGTCCCAAATGACGTTTGACGAGGAGGGAAAAGTAATGGCGTTGGATCCCGCTGGCCTCGGCGGCTTTGGTGATGTTCCCGTCATGAATTGCAAGTTGCTTTCTGAGGTAGGCGGCCGTGAAATCGTCGACGACCTTTTGCTTGGCCTGGGCATACGGGAGAATGACATCGGGCAGGTCGCCCGGGGTCCCGCCTCTGTGCCTGGAGGGGAGCAAGGGCTTGATCTCGTCCCGAGTGATGGTTTCCTCCGTCGCGAGGATCACGGCCCGCTCGATCACGTTCCGGAGTTCCCGCACGTTGCCCGGCCAGGAATACGCCGTCAGGTCCGTGATCGCTGAGGAGTCCAGGCGGCACCGCGGCTTCCCGATCTCCCTCCCGAACTGGTCGCAGAGATGACGCGCGATCGGGGGAATGTCCTCGAGTCGTTCCCTCAGCGGGGGAACCTGGATGACCACCACGGCGAGCCGGTAGTACAGGTCCTTCCTGAACGCGCCCGTCCGCACTTTCTCCTCAAGGGCTTGGTTCGTCGCCGCGATAAACCGCGTCTCGACCCGCTTGACGCGGGTGCCGCCCACCCGGCGGACCTCATTCTCCTCCAATACATGAAGCAGTTTCGCCTGCAAGGACGGCGGCAGCTCGCCGATCTCATCCAGAAAGACGGTGCCGCCGTGGGCCAGCTCGATCAGACCAGGTTTGTCGGCGATGGCGCCCGTGAATGCCCCCCGCACGTGCCCGAACAGCTCGCTCTCCACCATGCCCTCAGGCATGGTCGTGCAATCGATCACCTGGAACGGGTGGTCCCGGTCGTGGCTCTCATCGTGGATGGCCCGGGCGATCAGACCCTTGCCGGTCCCGGTTTCCCCCGTGATCAGAACGGTGGACTGTCCCTGGGCCGCCTCGCGCACAAGCCCGAGGATGGCCTGATACGCCGCGCTGTCCCCAACCAGGTTTCCGGGCCGTCCCTCCCGCTGCACAGTGCGCTGGAAGGCCGAGTTGAACCGGAGCACCTCCGAGATCCGGATGGCCCGGTGAAGCCGCATTCCCAGATCCTCCGGATTGACCGGCTTGAGGATGTAGTCATAGGCGCCGCGCCGCATGGCTTCCACCGCGTTCTGGACCCCTTTCATGCGCGTGACGACCAGAACAGGAAGGTCCCGGTCCATCTTCTGAATCTGATTCACCAGGTCCAGGCCGCCTATGCCCGGCATCACGAGGTCGGTCAAGACCAGGTCCACGGGCTGTTCGTTCAGCAGGCGCAACGCCCCTTCGGCGGTGGCCCTGACCTGAATGTCGATTTCTCCGGACAACGCCTTTAAGTCCGCCTGCTCGATGGCGTGGAGCATCAATTCCGTATCGGACGCGTCGTCCTCGACGACCAGAATCGTGAACGGCGCGCGCGCCGACCGAGATCGGGTCACGGATTCCAGGGTGGAATTGGCCATGCTTACCCCATTTCCTCCGGACGGGCGGCGGAATCCGTCGGCGCCGCCGGCCCGGGACCGATATCACGCGGAGGCCCCATGGCAAGTTCGCCGAGGGCCGGCAGCGTGAACGTGACCGTGCAGCCGTACAGGCTTTCGGGCTCCACCCGGACCTCCCCACCGTAAAGCTCGACGATCCGCTTCACGATGGTCAGCCCGATCCCGCTGCCCTTCACCGACGGGGCGCTTACCCGGACGAACGGCTCGAACACCCGTTCCCGATGCTCGGGGGGGATCCCGGACCCGTTGTCGGACACCGAGAACTGAACCCGTTCACCGCACCGCCTGGCCTTGATGCGGATTTCGGGATCGGCCCGGTGGCCGGAAAATTTGATGGCGTTCGAGATCAGATTGTCGAACACCTGACGCAGGTACGCCCGATGACAGGCCACCAGGGGAAACTCCTTCCCTACGTGCACGCGCACCCTGCGGCCTTCAAGGTCACCGGCTTTCGCCTTGAGCACGTCCCCGATCACCAGCGCCGGGTCCACCGCCTCGATGGCCTCGTGCCCGGCCCCCACCCGCGCCACGTTCAAAATATTCTCGACCCGCTCAATCAGGTCCTTTCCATTTTCATGAATCAACGTCAGCAAGCGCTTCGCCCGCTCGTCCAGGTGTCCGCCGTACTCCTCCAGCAAGAGGGAGGCGAGCCCCTCCATGCGCTCGCCGGGAGCCTTGAGATCGTGGGCCAGCGTCTCGGCCAGCTGCTCGAGCTGCCGGAGGCGCGACGCGAGGCCCTTCCCTTTCTGGCTCGCCGCTTCGTACAGGCGGGCGTTGGCGATGGCAATCGCGGCTGCCTCCGCGAAGCCTTTCGCCAACCGCACATTCCAGGCGTCGCACGGCACCGTTCGATCGAGCAACAGGACCAGCACGCCGAAGGGCCGCTCACCCGACAGCAGCGGAATCGACAGCGAGCTTTTGCCCAACAGATTCGGCCTAACCATCTGGAGCCCCGGGTCGCTCTCCATTTCCTCGCCGATGGCCGGCTGGCCGGTCTCGAAGGACCGGACCGCGATCGGAAATTCTTCCCACAACATGACCGTCTTGTGGAGACTGTCGCACCATTCCCCGGACGCCGCTTCAACAATCCAGCACCCCATCCGTTCGTCCCGAACCATCACCAGGCAGATATCGACCTTGAGCATTTCGGCCGCCCGGTCCGTGATCCTCCGGAGCACTCCGTCGAGGCCGTCCGGCCCGATGGTATTGATCTCGTTGCCGATCGCGTTGATGGTCTCCAACTCATGGATATGCCGCCGAATGGCCAGGACCATTTCCTCGCAGGATCGGGCGAGCTGGCCGATCTCGTCCGACGACTGGATAGGGATCGCTACGCTCTTTCCATCCGATTCGGCCCCCTTGACGAGCTGGGCGACCGAAGCTTGCAGCACCGTCAACGGGCGGGTGATCGAGCGCCTCAGCAACCGCACGGCGAACAGCCCCAGCGCGATCCCTGCCAATACCGCCAGTAACAATCCCCAAAAGGCGCGTTTTGCCAGAGCCTCCTCGTTCACCGTGAAGTGTTGAAGCTGATGAGTCAGCCTGTCTTCAATGGCGCGTAAGTCCTCCCGCAAGGCCTTGGACAGATTGAGGCCCTCTCCCGAGCGGATATATTGCAAGGCCTCCCGGGCCCGCCCGGCGCGGATTTTTCCGATGAGCTCGCGTTTGGAGTTCAGCAGGTCATACAGCCGCTTGCTCATGTTCTGCACGTCCAGGGTGAGACCCGGGAGGCCTTCGACCAGCTCGATCGTTTGCGAGACGGTTGGGTCCAGCTTGGACTCGGCCTCCCGCATTGGCTCCAGGAAAGCGTCATTTTCCGTCAGGAGGTAGCCGCGAAAAGCGTCCTCGATATCGACGGCAAGACGTTTAAGGATGTGGATCTCGTCACGGGCCAGCAGAACCTGTTGGTGCCGCTGCTGAACGTCCCGCAATTGTTTAAGGAGAGTGACGTGCATGGCGAGAACGACGATAAGCGGCGCGCAGAGAACTGTTACGACAAGCCAGTCCTTCTGCTGGACCCGGACACGATCCCACCAGCGACCGATCTCGATCATAGGCCAGTCCTCTAAATAACTCGTCATCCTAGCACGTACCTGGAGCCTGATGGAATGGCCTGTGCTATAGTCTCTAGTGCATGAGAAAGACGCCCCAAAAAGGAACAACTATGCCGGATTACCGAACCGTGGCGGTGGCGGCGGCGCAGCAGGCCGGAAAAATCATCATGGACGCCTATCGGACGGATTTTCGGGTGGACTTCAAGAAGGGAGCCCCGATGAACCTGGTGACCGAGATCGATCGCCGGTCCGAGCACGCGATCGTGAAAGTCCTGGGCGCGGCATTCCCGGAGCACCGCATCCTCGCCGAGGAAGGCGGCGAAGGGCCAAAGCGGACCTCCCCGTTTCGCTGGTTGGTGGATCCCCTGGACGGGACCACGAACTTCGCGCACGGGTTCCCCGCGTTCTGTGTCTCGATCGGGCTTGAGGCGGAGGGACGAATCGTCCTGGGCGTGGTGTACGATCCGCTCCGGCAGGAGCTCTTCGAGGCGGAGGCCGGGAAGGGCGCCTTCCTCAACGGGGAGCGGCTTCGCGTGTCCGGCACGGCCACACTCGACAAGGCGCTCCTGGTCACCGGATTCTCCTACGACCAGGAAGGCCGCCGGAGCAACCTGACGCATTTCTCGCGCTTCGCCTTGCGGACCCAAGGACTGCGGCGCACGGGGTCCGCCGCCATTGACTTATGCTACGTCGCCGCCGGCCGGGTGGACGGGTTCTGGGAGCTCAAGCTATTCCCCTGGGACGTCGCCGCCGGCAGCTTGATCGTGACCGAAGCGGGAGGGCGGGTCACCGACTTCAAGGGCCACCCCTTTTCGATCGACGGACGAGAGACGCTCGCCTCCAACGGACGGGTGCATCAGGAGATGGTCGGGGTGCTGGGCGAGCGCTAGCGGCGAGAACCGACGGGTGGCGCCGCATGGGACCCTGGCGGAGCGGAATGGCCTACAGCCGAGTCTGCGGGGCTGCGACGGCGAAAGGACATGAGCACGTCAGGGTAATGCGGTGACAGGACCCGTCGGCTGCGGGATCGCTTAGCCGAAGGGGTTGTGGGCCTTCTCTTCGCGCACGGTCGTGGGCGGGCCGTGGCCGGGGAAGAGGGTCATGTCATCGGGGAGCGTGAGAAGGCGGCTTCGGACGCTTTCGAGATGTGTGGGATACAGGGAAGGCGGGTTGGCCCGCCCGATCGAGCCCGCGAACAGCGTATCGCCCACGAAGCAGCACTCATCCGCCCGGTAGCATATGCCGCCCGGCGTATGGCCGGGCGTCCTCAGGAACCGCAGCTTCATCCCGCCCGCGCTAATTCCTTCCCCGTCCGTCACGAACTTCCGCAGGGAGGATGGCGGCCTCCATCCCAAGAGATTCCAGTCGTCCTCCCCGATGTGCACCGGCACGGGGTAGCGGGCCAGAATCGCGTCAAGCCCGCCCGCGTGGTCGGTGTGGCCGTGAGTCAGGCAGACGGCTCTGAGCGTGAAGGTCTGGTCCCTGAGGGCGGCGAGCATCGCGTCGGGGTTGTACGCGGTGTCGATCATGACGGCCTCGCGGGTGGTCGGGTCATGGAACAGGTAGCCTTTCACCGCGTACCCGCCGATGTCGCCGTGGATGGTCAGCACGTGGGGGGCCCGTCTGGGATCCGGGGGAGGCGGAGACCAGCCCTCGCACGCGATCGAGACGAGCTTGTCGGGATTCAGCCCGAGGGCGGCGGCGAGAGCCTGGGCTTCCTCGCGGGTCGGAGGGCGTTTCCCCGCTTCAAGCGCGCGCAGGATCTGGACGTCCAGCCGGGAGGCCGAGGCGACCGCTTCCACTCCCGACCCAAGCCCGGTCCGCGCCTTCTTGATGATGTCGCAGAACTCGTCTTCGAGCATGCCCGCGCCCGTTGCCCTTGCCTCCCACCTAAAGCCCTGCCCGGTCCAACGGGTGAGCGGCGAGGTGTGTTGGTACCCTAGTCCTACTCAGGGCGGGATGCAAGGCAGGGGCGGGTCTTAGGTGTCGCCGAGCCTGAGGGATTCCAGCGCGTGCTGGACACGCTCCAACTCGTTCTCGAGTTGTTTAAACAGGATCATCGCCTCGTGAGGAGACCCGGCCCGTCCGTACTCTTCCAGTTGCGCGCACAGATGCGCCATGGGATTGGCTCCGAGGTTGCGGCAACTGCTCTTGAGACAGTGGGCGGTCTTCTCCAGCGTGCGCGCGTCCCCGCGCTCCACGGCCTTGCGGATCTCAGCCAGGAGCGCCGTCGTGTCATGGAAGAACTGCTCCAGGAGCCCGGGGAGGAACTCCGGGTCGTCTTCGCCTGCCATCGCGAGCAGCTCGGCCAGCACGTCGGAATCAAGCGGGGGCTGAGACGTTGGCTCCTCGGGCCGCGGGCTCGGCCTGCCTGTGGGCAGGTCGGTCGTCGGCGCTTCACGAGCGGAACCGGCCGGCTCCGCCTCGCCGGACGGGATCCATCGCTGCAGCGCCCGCTCGAGGTCCTGGAGCTTCACGGGCTTGGCGATGTAGTCGTCCATCCCGGCCGCCAGGCACCGCTCGCGGTCCCCCTGCATCGCGTTGGCCGTCATGGCGATGATGGGGATCCGCCGGAGCGCGGCAGGATGAGGGAGGAAGGACGTGCTGACTTCTCCCGTCCGCATTTCGCGTTCGGCGTTCCGGATAGAGGCCGTGGCCTCGAAGCCGTCCATTTCGGGCATCTGGCAGTCCATCAGCACCGCCGCGTAAGGGATGCGCGAGAGGGCTTCAAGCACCTCCAGGCCGTTGGCGGCGACATCCCCCCTGTACCCGAGTTTCTCCAGCATGCGCACGGCCACCATCTGATTGACCGCGTTGTCTTCGGCGAGGAGGATGCGGCCGCAGGTCCGGGCGGGGGTCCCTGTCATGCTGGGTGGGCTGACGAACGATCTGGACGGCGCTTCCGTTTCCGGAGCCAGCACCGCGGCCACGCAGGAATACAGGTGGGTTCGACGCACGGGCTTGGCGAGGTAGCCCGCGATGCCGGTCTGCCGGGCTGCCTCGGCCTGGCCCCGGCGGCCGAAGGAGGTCAGCATCACGAGCCTCGTGGTGTCCAGAGAGTGGTCGGAGCGGATCGAGTCCGCCAGCGCCAACCCGTCCATGCCGGGCATCTGCAGATCCAGCAGGGCCAGGTCATAAGGCCGGCCCTCGGCCGCCGCCGCGCGCAGCATCTTCAGGGCCTCAGGACCGTCGGGGGCGCAGAGGCTGGTGAGGCCCTGGGCGATGAGGAGGTCCCGGAGGATGGCGCCGGCGGTCGGGTTGTCGTCCACGATGAGCACCCGGCGGCCGCGGAGGTCTGCGCGGGGGGGCAGGGCGCACGCGGGGGCCGGCTGCCGCTCGCAACGAATCGTGAACCAGAAGGTGCTGCCCCGGCCCGGATTGCTCTCGACACCGATTTCGCCCCCCATCAGCTCCGTCAGTTGCTTGCAGATGGCCAGGCCTAAGCCGGTTCCCCCGTACTTGCGCGTGGTGGAGCTGTCCACCTGGGAGAAGGACTGGAACAGGCGCGAGCGTGCCTCCGGCGGAATGCCGATCCCGGTGTCGGTGACGTCGAACCGGACCACGACATGGTCGGGGCCGTCCTCCGCCAGGGCGGCGCGCACCACGACCTCGCCTTTTTTGGTGAACTTGATCGCGTTACCGACGAGGTTGATGAGGATCTGGCGCAGGCGCCCGGGATCGCCGCGCAGGTTCGTCGGCACGTCCTCGGCCACCAGGCAGGCCAACTCGATCCCTTTGGATTGCGCGGCTTCGGCGAGCATCTCCCCCATGTCCTCCACCGTCGCCCGCGGGTCGAAGGTGAGAACCTCGATCGACAGCTTCCCGGCCTCGATCTTGGAGAAGTCGAGAATGTCGTTCACGATGGTGAGGAGGGCCTCGCCGGAGGTGCGGACGGTCTCCGCATACTCGCGCTGCTCCTCGGTCATCTCCGTGTCGAGCAGCAGATTGGTCATGCCGATGACCCCGTTCATCGGCGTGCGGATCTCATGGCTCATGGTGGCCAGGAATTCGGCCTTCAGCCGGGCGGCGGCCAGCGCCTGGTCGCGTGCTTCCTCCAGCTCGCGGTTCTTCCGTTCCAGGTCCTTGAAGGCCTGGGCCAACTTGGATTCCATCCGCCCCCGCTCGGTGATCTCGTGTTCCAGCGCCCGCGCGCGGGACTCGGCGACCGCGGTGCGGTCGGCAACCCTAATCTCCAAATCATTTCGCGAATGTTGTAACCCCTCCTCGGCCCGGGCCCGTTCGAGGGTGGTCGCGGCCATCACCAGCGCGGTCCCCGCCACCACGCTCATGAAAGCCAGGAGCAGCACCAGGCCTTCGGTGACCATGTCCCCGTCGAAGGGACCCGCATGATGGACGGTGCCCCAGATCGCCATGCCGGACACCACAAGCGTGGCCGTCGCGGCGCCTCGCGGGCCAAACCGGAGCGACGCCCAGATCACGAAGGGGAACAGAGCGTAGGCCAGCGGTAAGTGGGTATTGATGCTCCGGAACCCGCTGCCGAACACGAAGGCGCTGACGGCGGCCAGCGCAACCAGCAAGGCGACGGCCTCCATCGTCTGTCTGGAGGACCATCTCGGACGCGGGAGGGACGCCCAGGTCAGCACCACTGGGCACACGACGAGCGCGCCCATCGCATCGCCCAGCCACCACACCAGCATCGCCGATCCGGCGGCGGACCAGGGGAGAACCTTGCCCAGCGCCAGGCTGGTAACCCCGATCGTGGCGCTGATCAGCGGGCTGACCGCCGCTCCAAAGAGGACCAGGCGCCACACGTCCTGGCGCCGATCGAGTGTGGTGTGGAATCCTCCGAAGGAGCGAAGCAGGAACGCACCCGCAAGCGCTTCCATCGTGTTGCCCAGGCCGATGCCGCATGCCGTCGCCAAGGGCACGCCGGGCGTGGCGTTCGCCAGGATTGCCCCCAACACAATGCTCGGCCAGACCCGATTCCCGAACAACAAGACGGCGGCCAGCGCGATTCCCGTCGGGGGCCACACCGGCGTCACTATGGGCACAGAGGCCACCAACAGCCCGAGCTTCGCCCCGCCGAGGTAGAGCAAGGCGAGAAGTCCCATGCTCACCCAGTAAGCCACGGAGCGGACATTCATCGGCGGTGGCTGGTGGTCGGTATCCACTAGCATGGAAACCCTCGTCATGGGATTGCTCAAAGACCAGCCTTTTCCCTAAAAGTACATACACTTATCGGTCGGGAGGGAGGGGAAACTTGAGGAATTTCACCTGTCCGAGCGTGGTGAGAGGCTTTTTGAGCGCTTAGCCCGCATCATAGCCAATGGCCGATGCCCGGGCAATCGTGATAGGCTGCCGGCGGCCTTCGGAAACGAGACGGCCAACGAACTGATCGACGAGTTCAACCTGGAACTGCAATACAACATCTGCCCGGTCGAGTTCGAGTGACGCGCCTCCGCCCCTGAAGCCATGCGCGAGCGACGGTGGGAGTCCCGATCAGCGCTGACGTTCCCGGACGTGCTGGCTTTGGGGGACCGGCTCGCCTCGCTGGGCTTGAAGCCCGCGACTTCCGGGAAAGAGATCATCTGCTACATCGAGGAATGGCCGGTTCCTGCGCCGCACGACATTGATCGGCTGGATCAATGGACGACCGAGGATGTCACGCTGGTCCACATTCATGAGGGCTGGCGCGGTGATTTCTTTCTGCTGGCCGGCGGCTATCACACCGTCTATCAGCGGCACCAATCCGTCGGGACCTACTGTTCGATCGGCCATCCCTGGAAGATCTCCGAGAAGCTCCGGACGCTGTACCCGGTCTCAATGTTCTGGCTGGGATTCCGCCACGCGCATTCGTTCATACGCGTGCGCCTGCATACGACCGAGGTCGTGACACCGCGCGAGACGCGCGCCGACGACCGGCGCGATCTGTGGGTGGACGAGCGCCGCCGCGGCTTTTTATCCGCCATCAAGGTGCTGAACCTGCCGATCGAGCCGGACGTCGAGCGCGGGGGCCTGGTGCTGCGGCCCCACGATCAGAAGGTGCCGTTTTTCTGCTCGTGGCCGGACGCCTTCGGCCCCTGCCAGTTCGAGTTCAACTCCCCGGACGCCTTCGAGTTTCTCGTTCCAGCCGGCCGGCTGGCGGCCACGTACGGCGGGGAGCCCGCAGCGGTCCGCGCCTACCTGACCGGCTTCTCGGAGTCGGTGCTGGAGGAGTTTCAGGCGGTCCAAGTCGGAGCCCGCTACGCCTACCGGTGCTCGGCACACTGTCCGTTGGGCGACCTGCCGGACATCTTGAAATCCATCGCGCCGGCCGGCCGGCTCTACGCGACGCTCTGCGAATTCCAGACGCAGTGTCTGGTGCCCGACGGAGCGGACGCCTGGGCGATCGTGGGTGCGATGGGCGTTGAAGGCGGGGGTTTTCAGATCGAAGTGCGACTGAACCGTGCGCCGCTCCCGGAAAATGAGATGGCCGGATGGGTCGAAGCGCTTCTCGGCATGCCGGTGACATACGCGCCGCTGCCGCCGTTCGTGTGAGTCCCGCCGATATGCCGCTGGCCTCCAGACTCCGCGCCGCTCTCAGCAAGCCCTTCCTGCCGGCCGTCTTTTTCTTCTCCGGCGTGACCTTCGACAGCTTCACGCTGACCCGCATTGACAGCTTGACGGACAACCTGATCCTGCTCCTGTATCTGAGTCTGCTGGGCGCGCTGATCATCATCACGGCTCGGGCCAATATGGGCGAAGGTGCGGCTGACGTTTCAGGCGAACCCGGCATGGTGGCGAATGCGCAAGCGCCTGCGGCTTCCCTCGGGCTAAAGACGCGTTCCGACGCGTCGGAGGCGGGCGGGTGTGACATTGCGAGCTCTTGGGCGAGCAGCGTTCTGATGGTCCGTGCGCAGCCGTACTATCCGCATGCCATCCAGTTCCTGCTGGGCGGTCTCTACAGCGCCTACACGATCTTCTATTTTCAGAGCGCGTCGCTGACCGCGACGGCGGTCTTTTTCGGCGTCCTCGTCGCGTTGCTGGTGGGCAACGAGTTCCTGCACGACCGCCTCTCCAACCTACGTCTGCTCGTTAGCCTGTATGCGCTGGTCGTCTTGAGCTTCTTCACGTTCTTCCTGCCGGCGCTGACCGGGCTCATGAACACGTGGGTGTTTCTGATCGGCGCGGGATTGAGTGCGGCCGTGACGCTGCAAGTGGTGAATCTGATCTATCGGGGCCGTCCGACCTCGTCGCGATGGGAGCCCATCCTCTCCGGGTTGCCGGCGATCGGATTGATCCTTGTGCTGGTGGGGTTCTATTTCCTCAACTGGATTCCGCCAGTGCCGCTCTCGATGAAGTTCGGCGGAGTGTACCAGAAGGTCGCGAAGGCCGACGGGGCGTATCGCCTGACCTTCGAACAGGGAGCCTGGTACCAGTATTGGAAACGCTCGGATGATCCCTTTCGGGGAACCGGCCCCGCGTATTGCTTTACCGCCGTGTTCGCTCCGGTCGATATGCGCACGACGATCTTCCATCGCTGGCAGTACCGGCCTGCTGCCGGTCGGGACTTCTCGACGACGGACCGGATCGCCTTGGCGATTGCTGGCGGGCGCGAAGGGGGCTATCGCGGCTATACGATCAAGCAACGCGTGATGCCGGGTGACTGGCGTGTGGATGTGGAAACGCCGGAGGGCCGCATCATCGGGCGCGTCAGCTTCCGGGTAGAGGAACCGAGCGGCGAGATGCCGGAATTCGAAGCCATCACATACTGAATTAGGACGGCGGCGCGTCGGGCCACGCGACGCAGAGGCCGCCGTTGCCGACGATCACGCCGGCCGTCTCGGATTTTTTGAGCGCCCGCTCCATCTGCCAGCGGCGCAAGATGTCGTCGATCTCTTCCGGCGCATGGTCGTCAAGAAACGAGCGTTTGACGGTCACGTTGTAGGCCGAGCCGCCGCGGGAGAGCTTGAAATCGTGACCATTCGCGCCTCGTGCTCTGTCTTGGATCTCATGTTGTGGGAAGGTGGCCTGGAGGTAGCTTCGGACCGCGTCGATCTTCGAGGGGTCGGTCATGGCGTGAGGGCTAGCTTCCCGGCTTCAACGAGAGGAATTTCACCTGTCCGAACGAGGTGAGGGGCTTTTCAAAGGTCTCGTCATTTCCGACGGCGAGGATGATCATTCGGTCCGGATGCAGGTGTGTCCGGGCGACGGCCAAGAGGTCTTCCTTCGTGAGCCTGACCACGCCCTCCCGGAATCGCTGAAGAAAATCCCTGGGGAGCCCGTAATATTCGAGGGTCATCAGGCGGCTGACGATCTGGCCCGCGTCGGCGAACGAGAACACGAACGAATTCAGGAAGGCATCCTTGGCGTGCTGCAGTTCTTCGTCGGTGACCGGTTCCTGCCGGAGCCGTTCCAGGTGGCCGAGCATGCTGGCCAGTGCCTGGTGGGTCGTCGGCCCCTTGGTCAGCGCCTGGAGGGTGAAGGCGCCCGGCCCCAGGTTGCCGGCGACCAGCCGGCTGCCCACCGAATAGGCCAGTCCCTGGCGGCTCCGCACGTCCCGGAAGAGCCGCGAAGTGAACGAGTTGCCTCCGAGAATATCTTCCAGGAGGGCGAGGGCGAAGTAGTCAGGGTCATCCTCCCGGACCGAGAGGTGTCCGAGCCGGAGGTGAGTCTGGGTGATAGCCTTTCGGAGGATGTTGACGGACCGCACGGCGCCGTTCGCGGAGCCTGCGGTGGCCTTCACGGAGGCGGATGCGCCGGGGTCTCCGGCCACGGGTGGAATGGCCGGCAGCGTGATGGGTCGGGACGTCCAGTCCCCGAAAGCTGAGCGCAGGGCCGCCAGCATGGTCGCCTTTTCGAAATCCCCGCTCACGGCCAGCATGAGGCCGCTCGGCGTGAAGAACTGCCGGTGGAACGCCACCATGTCGTCTCGCGTGATCCGCGACACGGTCTCGATGGTGCTCTCCCGGCCGAACGGGTGGTCGGCGCCGAAGAGCAGCTTTCTGAACTCGCGCGCCGTGGTTCCGGCCGGGCTGTCCGGCCGCCGCCGGATGGCTTCGAGGGCCTGGCGTTTGGCCAGGTCCACCTTCTCCGAGGCGAAGGCCGGCGTGCGGAGCACGTCGGCGAAGATGGCCAGGCCGCGCGTCAGATCCTTTTTCAGGATGTCCAGCGACGCGGTGCCGGCCTCGTCGCCGATCCCGACGGACACGCTCGCCGCCAGATACTCCAGCTCCTCGTCGATCTGATTGCCCGTCATGCGGGCGGTCCCGCCCGTGCGCATCACCATTCCGGTGAGCCCCGCAAGGCCAACCTTGTCGGGGGGCTCATAGACGGCTCCCGTCCGGATCATGGCCGAGACGGTCACCAGGGGCAGCTCGGAGTCCGGCAACAGATACACGACGATCCCGTTCTCCAGAACGACGCGCTCGGCCTCAGGGATTTTGACAGCCACCAGGTCGAACTTCATGGTGCGGGGATCAACTGGCGCCTGAGCGAACGCGGGGAGGACGTTCAAGAGCGCCGAGGTGAGGAAGACCATGAAAGGGAAGGCCTTTTTAAGACCGTGGCTCATGGCGTGGCTTCCGCTTTCGGCGGTTCCGGCTTGACGAGCGTCGCGACCGTGCGGTTGCTCTTCACGAAGTACTTGGCGGCGACGCGCCGGATGTCGTCGGGGGTCACCTTGGCCAGGCGCTGGCGCTGCTGAAAGAGCTCCCGCCAGTTCCCGTTGATTGCCTGGTGATAGGCGAGGCGCGAGGCCATGCCGCTGTTGGAGCGGAGCGAGCGGATCTGCGCGGCATCAAACTGGTTCATGATCTTTTCCAGCTCCCGTGGGGTGACGGGTTCCCGCTTGAGGCGATCCATCTCCTCATAGACCGCCTGCTCCACCTCGGCCGTCGTGTGAGGGGCGCGCGGGGTGGCGCCCACCACGAACAGGTTGGGGTAGAGGGCGCCCGGGTAATCCGAATTGGCCGAGACCCCGACGGCAATCTGGCGTTCCTGGATCAGGCCCCGATACAGGCGGGAGGTGCGGCCTTCCGAGAGCAGGTCCTCGATTACATCGAAGACGTCATCATCCGGATGACCGGCCTGGGGCTTGCGAAACCCGATCAGCACGCTCGGCTCGGCGGGGTATTCCACCTCGACGCGGCGCTCGCCGGCCTGCGGCAGCTCCCTCGTCTGCACCGGCGGCGAAGGGGGCCGGGGAGGAATCCGGCCGAACGTCTTCTCCACGAGCGCGATCACCTCTGCCGGGTTGATGTCCCCGACGATGGCCACCACCGCATTGCCGGGCCCGTAGTAGGTCCGGAAGAAGGACTCGGTCTCGGCCCGGCTGAGGGCTTCCAGGTCGGAGGGCCAGCCGATCACCGGCAGCCCATAGGCGTGCGCCTGGAAGGCCGCGGCCGCGAAGGTCTCGTGCAACCGGCCGTTCGGCGAGTTGTCCGTCCGCTGGCGGCGCTCCTCCAGGACCACGTTTTTCTCTTTATAGAACTCGCGCAGCACTCCGTTGGCCATCCGGTCGGATTCGATCGCGGCCCAGAGGGGAAGGCGGTTCGAAGGGAAGCTGAGGAAATACCGGGTCAGGTCCTTGCCGGTGGTGGCATTGAGGCCGACCCCGCCGTGTCGCTGGTAGAGGGCGGCAAGCTCGCTCGGGACCACGAAGCGGTTTGCTTGGGCCTCCACCTCGGCAAATTGCTTGCGCAGGGCGCCGAGGCGCGTCTGGTCCGCCGACGATCCCTTGGCCGTCTCGGCGGCGATGGCCTCCGCGAGGCGGTCCAATTCCTCCAGCACCGGCCGCTCCTGCTCGGCGTCCGTCACGCCGATGGTCCGGGTTCCTTTGAAGGCCATGTGCTCGTAGAGGTGCGCCACGCCCGTAATGCCAGTGTGCTCCTGGACGCCCCCCACTTTATAGGTCAGATTGACCGCGACGATCGGCGCGTGATGGCGTTCCATGAGGAGCAGCGTCAGGCCGTTCGCCAGCCGGTGCTCGACGACGCGCTCTTCGAGGCCGGCGGCCGTCGCCGCGCCATAGACCAGGCTGAGGATGAGAAGGAGGGAGAACCCCTGGCCCCTTCTCATTTGAACAGCCCCAGGAGCTCTTCCGGCTTCTCGATGAACCAATCCGGCTTACAGGCGGCCATCTTCTCCCGGTTCCCCATGCCGTAACCCACGGCGCAGACTTTGATGCCGGCGTTATGCCCCCCGTTGATGTCGTTCGTGCTGTCGCCGATCAGGACCGCCCGGTCCTGATTGACCTGTAACTCCTCCATGATCTTGTGGAGCATGCCGGGTTCCGGCTTGAGGCCGTATCCGTTGTCCCCTCCGACCGTGTAGGCGAAGTGGTGAGGGCCCAGCCCCGCCATGATCTTGGTCGTGTACTCCAGCGATTTGTTCGTGGCGATGGCCTTGTGCTTTCGGGCGAAGTGCGTCAGGACGGTTTCGATACCGGGATAGAACCGCGTGTGGTCCAGGCAGTGGGCGAGGTAGTGGCCGCGGAACACCCGCAGCGACTCCTCGTAGCGCGACTGGTTCTCCTCGCCGACCGCGGAGCGGAGCAGGCGTTTGATGCCGTCGCCGACGAAGGAGAAGATCTCCTCCTGGGAGCGTTGGGGGAGCGCCAGGTCGGCCAGCGTGAGATTGACCGCGGTGGCGATGTCCCATTTGGATTCGATCAGGGTGCCGTCCAGATCGAAGATGAGAAGGTCGACCGGGTGCATTGTAACCAAAATTATACCAGACCGAGGACGTTAATCGTTCAACGTGAAACGTGCCGAAGATTCACGCAGAAGACTGCTTATTGCGAATAACGCTTAACGTATAACGAATAACCTCACCCCTCAACGCGACGCGCCCAGCGTGACCACCACCTCGTCGCCGACCACCTCGGCGGAGTGCACCACGTTGGGGGCCAGGTCGAGACGATCCCCAGGCGCGAGAATGAGTTCCTCTTTTCCGATGGAAACCCGCATCCGGCCGCTGACCACCCAGCGAACCTCGGCGTCGTGGTGCGTGTGGTCCGGATAAGAGTCTCCGGGGACCATGTCGAACCGATACGGGTGTAGGCCTTCCTGTTCCAAGCGGGCGCGGATTTTGTTGATGGTGACCTGGCCCGCGTCGGCCGGCCAGCGGGTGACGATGATGCGATTCATTCGGTCATGCGATGGTATGCAGCTTCATGAGATTCGTGCTGCCGCGGGCCCCGACCGGCGCGCCCAGGAGGATCACGATGCGGTCCCCGGGGCCGGCCAGTTTCTCGTCGCGGAGCGACCGCTCCAGCTCGCGGATCAATTGGTCCGTGTTGGGGGTCGCGCGCGTCGCTCTCGGGAGCACCCCCCAATAGAGGGCCATGCGCCGGCGGATGGGCTCGTGCGGGGTATAGGCGAGGATCGGCACCGTCGGGCGTTCCTTGGAGAGCAGGCGCGCCGTCGTCCCCGTTTCGGTGAACGCCACGATGACCTTGGCGCCGGTCTCGCTCGCCGCGCGGGCCCCGGCCGCGCACACCGCGGCGGGGAATGACGCGGGGGTTCCGAGAAGCGAGGTCAAAGGAGACGGCGCCGCATGCGGGACCCACTCCTGGCCGGCCTCCGCCGCCTCCACGATGCGGGCCATGGTCTGCACGGCTTCCACCGGATAGCGGCCGGCGGCCGTCTCCCCCGAGAGCATGACCGCATCGGTCCCGTCCAGGACCGCATTGGCGACGTCCGACGCCTCCGCCCTGGTGGGACGCGGATGGACCGTCATGGACTCCAGCATCTGGGTCGCCGTGATCACCACCGCGCGGGCCTGATTGCACGCGCGAATGATCCGCTTCTGGATCAGCGGCACCGCCTCCGGGCTCGTTTCCACGGCTAAATCCCCGCGCGCGATCATGACGCCGTCGGCGGCGGCCACGATGTCGTCCAGCCGCTCGACGGCTTCGGGGCGCTCGATCTTGGCGATCAGGGGCGCCTCGGCCCCGTATTTCTTCATGTATTCACGGGCCGCCGTCACGTCCTCGGGACTTCGGACGAAGGACAGCGCCACGTAGTCCACCCCGTGCGATAGGCCGAAGGCCAGGTCCTCCAGGTCCTTATCGCCGAGGGTGGGCGCGGAGACCGCGACGCCGGGCAGGTTCATGCCTTTATTGGGGTTGATGGTGCCGCCGGTGACCACGCGACAGCGGACCGTCTTGGCGTCCGTCCCTTCCACCGCCAGCTCGATAAGGCCGTCGTCGATCAGAATACGGTCGCCGGGCTTCACATCGGCGGGAAGATGAGGGTAGGTCACCGGAATGGCCCCGGGGCCGGCCTCCTCGTCGGTGGTCAAGGTGAGCGCGCGGCCCGCTTCGACCAGGACGGGCCCGCCGCTGAGCTTCCCGATCCGGATGCGGGGGCCTTGAAGGTCCTGGAGGATGGCGATGGGCTTGCCCACGGCCTCGGCCGCCTCGCGGAGGGCGCCAATGATGCGGGCGTGCCCCTCGTGGGACCCATGCGAGAAGTTCAGGCGCGCCACGTCGAGGCCGGCGGCGATGAGCTTTCGGAGGATGTCCGGCGATTCCGAGGCCGGCCCGATGGTGGCGACGATCTTGACCCGGCGCATAGGCCGGATTGTAGCAGAATTCTTGTTTCTTGACGCAAGGTTGGGATGGTGCTAGAGTCCCCCACTTACGAGATGAAGACTACCGCTTCCAAGAAGCTTTTCGAGACCGCCCAGCGGCTTATCCCCGGCGGGGTGAACAGTCCGGTCCGCGCCTTCAAGGCGGTCGGCGGCCACCCCCACTTCATCAGCCGGGCGAAGGGCGCCAGGCTCTACGACGCGGACGGCAACGCCTTCGTGGACTATGTGATGTCCTGGGGGCCGCTGATCCTGGGCCATGCGCCGGGTCCCGTCGTCAAGGCCGTGGCTCGCGCGGCCGCGCGGGGGATGAGTTACGGGGCGCCCACGGCGCTCGAGGTGACGCTGGCGCAACTGATCATCGAGGCCTTCCCGTCCATGGAGCGCGTGCGCCTCGTCAATTCCGGGACCGAGGCGGTCATGAGCGCGATTCGGCTCGCCCGGGCCTCCACCGGGCGCGACGCGATTCTCAAATTCGACGGCGGGTATCACGGGCATGCGGATTCGCTGCTGGTCAAGGCCGGCTCCGGCGCGGCGACCTTCGGGACCCCCGACAGCCCCGGCGTCCCGGCCGATCTGGCCCGGTACACCCTGGTCGCCCCGTACAATGACGTGGGCGCGGTCGAGCGTCTGTTGGAGGCGCACCGGGGCAATCTCGCCTGCGTCATCGTGGAACCGGTGGCGGGCAACATGGGCGTCGTCCCGCCTCATCAGAATTTCCTGGAGCGCCTGCGGGAATTGACCCGGCATTACGGCATCGTGCTGATCTTCGATGAAATCATCACCGGGTTTCGCGTGAGCTATGGCGGGGCCCAGTCCCGGTACGGCGTGCTTCCGGATCTCACCTGCCTTGGCAAGATCATCGGCGGGGGGCTTCCGGTGGGGGCCTACGGGGGACCGAGCCAACTGATGAAGCTGATCGCGCCCGACGGGCCGGTCTACCAGGCCGGGACCCTCTCCGGCAACCCGCTGGCGGTCACGGCGGGCATCGAGACATTGAAGATACTAAAGAAACCAGGGATCTATCGGCTGTTGGAGGAGCGGGGCAGGATGCTGACCGATGGGCTGATCCGCGCGGCTCGGGAAGCAGGGGTGCCGCTCACGCTGAACCGCGTCGGGTCGATGATGACGATGTTCTTCACCCCCGGCCCCGTGACTGATTACGCCTCGGCGAAGAAGTCCGATACGCTCGCCTATGGCCGGTTTTTTCATGCGATGCTGGCCCAGGGGGTCTACCTTCCCCCCTCCCAATTCGAAGCGTTCTTCCTCTCCACGGCTCACACCCCAGGGGACCTCACCAAAACGATAAAGGCGGCGCGCGCCGCCTTCCGAAGTACCAAAGGGTAACGCCTGGTTAATCGTTATTCGTTAAACGGGACCCCAGCCGCAGCCCTTATTCACGTTTAACGTTTACACGTTGAACGCTATTCGTCGTCGTCCTCGTCTTCCTCCTCCTTCGCCATGGCGGCCTGCTGTTCCATCGCGTTGTGCAGGAGCGCCCTGATGAACATGGAAACCACGGACCCCATCGCCAGGGTTCCCCCCGGCGGCACCGCAATCTTGCCCTCCTTGACCATTCGTTCCAGCCACTCTTTCTGATCTCGGCTGATCTGGACCTTGATCTCGACCAGCTCCTCTTTGCCGCCGAACACATCCATATAAATATGCCCCCTGGCTCGGAGTTGCCCGAAGACTGTCTGAGCGGATTACACCACGCGGTTTGAAAACCTGTCAATCGCGGGACTTACTTCTTGGTTTCGCCGGGCTCCTTGAAGAGCAGCCACAGGAGGACGACGAAGCCGATGGCGACGCCGGTGACGGCCAGCCAGGTTCCGATGTTCTGCATCAGGCGGGCACCTCGACCTCGTCGCTCATGCAGAGGAGGCTCATAGGGTGAGGGTCGGGAACTTCGGGAGCGCCGCGTCAGTGACGCCCGTCACCTTCACGATCAATGCATAGAGCTGATGGTAGCGCTCGGCCGCCACCGTATCGTAGCCGTGGCCCAGCGGAGATCGGTACGCGGCGTCCAGCAACGGCTTCATCTGCGGCCACTGCGCGAGATAGGCCTGCCCCATCTGATCGCCGAGGCCGGCGAGAGCCCGGAACTGGGCGACCAGGGGCAGCTTGTACTTGCCGTCCACGTCGTCCAGGTAGCAGGTCCGGCAGGCTTCTTGAAGCGCGGCCGGGAGCTGGTCCGGCTGGACGTCGTGCGTCTTGATCTTGTGCTGCCGGAACAACTGCACCTGCGCGAAGGCCTCCAGGGCCCGCACCGCGGTGGCGAGCGCCGCGTCGAAGGCCCGGTCCTGCTCGGCGCGGCGCCGGGCGTTGGCGAGGAGGTCGGGCGCGAGGGCCGCCTTGATGTCCGCCGGGTCCATGACGAGCTTTTCCAGAAATCCGAGATTGTTCTTCAGATGCGGCAGGAGGTCTTTCAGGAGCGGGGGGCCGCCGAACACCGACGCCATGTCCAGGGCCTTCACGGCGGTCTTCAGGGATTCCCACGCGGGCTTGTATTGGAAACGGTCCCAGCAGGCGTAGGCTTCGGCCAGGTCTGCCAGGGCATGATACAAGGGTTTCTGACCGCCGCTCACGTGCGCCTCGATCCGCCGGAAGGCCTCCGCCGCCCCCTGATGCGCGCCGCGGTTGAACAGGGTCGCCGCCTGCCGGCGCGCGCCGATCGCGGCTTCGGCCCAGGGGTTGTCCTGCTGCCACATGTGCGCGGTGCCGTTGATGATGACCAGCTCGCCGACCGGCGCGTCCCCCGCCACCAGCGCCGGCTTCAACGAGAGAAACTGCGAGGAGTGCGTCAGGGCCGCCAGGCTCGTGGCGGCGGCCATCGCCGGGGTGGCCCGGCTGAAATCCACGATCAGGTCGCCCGGGCCGAGCCCCCAGACCTTGAGCAGATCCGCGAGAGGCTGGTTGAGCGTCTTGTAGCAGGCGCCGAACGCATGTGGGTCGGGCGTAATCACCCAGTCCCACTTCTTGGGCAGCTTGACCAGGTTCGGCTGGATCAGCGTTTCAATCTTGGGCCGCAGGTCTTCGGGAATGAAGAAGCAGAGGTGCTCGGGGTTCAGCCGGTTGATCGTCGCCACGCAGGGCGACGGATCGCCGACGAGGGCGATCAGCAGGGCCTTCGTGGAGCTCTCGGGTGCCACGGGCCGGACTATAGCACCATGGCGTCCGACCCGGCAAGGCGCGGGGCCGTCGCCGGCGGCCTGCTCTGCTCAGGCGCTCCGCCTCGACCGCACTAAGCCTCCCATCTGCTCGGCTGCGGAACTCGCTGCGTCCCGCGCTGGGCGAACGCATCTTCAGACAGTCCTCGCCGTCCGCTTCGCGGACCGCATCTGCTCAGCAAGTGACGGTAACCCGAGGCTCCGCGATTCGCGACGCAGGCCGCCGGCGACTAATTGGGGGAGGAGGATCGGCGCCACCCGCAAGTCTCCGGCGACTAATTGGGGTGTGGCATCCGGCCGTGCCACCCCGCCGCCTCCGGCGACATTTGCGCCACCGGCTTATACATTTATACCTGCGCCCGTGTCTCATTCGGCATGGAGTAGATTCGTCTTGCACCGCAGTAGCTTATAGGCTACACTCATGGAAGCCTTCGAGAGAGAGCTTGAGATCTATGTTACGGAAGAAAGCAGGGCTCCATTTCTCGAGTGGCTCAATGGGCTTCGAGACACGCGCGGACGGGCGAAGATTCGCACCAGACTCGACAGGGTCCGGCTCGGGAACTTTGGCGACCGCGCAAGCGTCGGTGAGGGAGTCGAAGAGCTGCGAATCGACTTCGGCCCCGGTTATCGGGTGTATATCGGGCAGGTCGGATCGAACGTAGTTCTTTTGCTGTGTGGCGGTGACAAGAGCACGCAGGCGCAAGACATCCTAGATGCCAAGAGCTACTGGAAAGATTACAAGAGGAGAGCGTCGCGCCGTGGCACCAAGTAAGCCGTATCAGCCGGAACTGATCAAGGCGCTCCGCGATCCGCGCGAGGCGGCGGAATATCTCAATGCGGCGCTGGAGGACGGCGATCCGGAGGCGTTTCTCCTTGCAGTACGGAACGTTGCCGAGGCGCGGGGCGGGATCGCTCAACTTGCGGAGAAGGCCGAACTCAATCGGGAGAGCCTGTACCGCATGCTTTCCGAGCGGGGTAACCCCGAACTCCGCAGCCTGGACGCGCTCCTGCACGCCTTGGGCTTCCGGCTCGCCATCGCCGTCGAAGACAGACGCTCACCGGCTGCCAAGTAATCCACCCTCAACGTTGACTCGACTCCTGTCGGCTCGGCGCCACCCGCCAGAGAACTTGACATAGTTCACCTAACGTACGAGTATTGCCGCAGACGAACCGGGCCAGCAGGAGGGCACCATGATCCAACGTATCGTTCGCATCACACCTGTCCAGGCGGGCAAGGTCGCCGCCGTCATGTACGGCATCATGGGCGTCGTCTTCTCCCCCTTCCTCTTGGTTCCAGCTTTACTCGGGGCCAAGGATGCTTTCCCTATCTGGACTCCGCTGCTTGTCATCCCGCTCTACGTCCTTGGCGGCTTCGTAATGACCGTGGTGATGGCGTGGCTTTACAATCTGATCGCAGGCTGGGTTGGCGGCATCGAGGTGACGCTCCAGTCCCAACCAGGCGCGTGATCCTTGGTTCCCTCAGTCGATGAAGTGGGTTTACGGAGAGCCGGGGTCTGTCACCGTTTTGCGTTGAGCCTTTGCCGGACAAAACGGTGACTGACGCCCATTCCATTTCGCTGAGCTCAACTGTTGATAGGCAGTATCCAAGAGGCTTCTATGGAAGAAACGGGCGAGGCCCGGTTTATCGTGTGGGCAGAGGCTGAAGGTCACAATAGGCCTCTTCTCATGACGGACATGTCGTTGGCCAGACTTTTCGACGACATAGTCGTGCCCTACCAGACCGGGGAGACGTTTTTCCTTGACGGTGTACCCGTCAAGGCGAAGGATCTCAAACGCATCAAGATTTTGAGAGCCAAGCCGGCTCTGCCCGACGCCCTGCATATGTTCAATAGGGGGTTGACTCGGGGTGAACCGCCGACGCGTAAGATCTACGGGGATCAGCATCACGTTCGTTACGAGGCGATCCTTCGGGATCACTCGGAAGACGTGACGGCTCAAATCATTAAGGCCTACGATCGAGCCATTAAGCCGAGCATCAAGGACTATCTTCCGAAGCGTGAAGAGCTGATTGGGGCTGCCGTGAAGGTGTTCGTCGAGGCGATGAAGAGTTTAGGAGCAGCCTAACATGAAGGTGAACCGGGGTCTGTCACCGTTTTGCGTTGAGTCTTTGCCGGGCAAAACGGTGACAGACGCCACTGAACCAAAAATATCCTGCACGAGGCTGTTGCATCCCTATGCACTGTAGCTTAACCCCAACCTGAGGTACCCGACGAACCATGCATGTGTTCAACATCCCAGACGATGTCATCAACGGTGTCGCAGCCGAAATTCACTCCAAAACGAACAAGGACTACAAAATCCCCGTCGTCGGTGTACCCGACAATCTCGAAACGCCGCAAGTTTTCGAGATCATGCCGTTCGACAAGATAGATACACCGCCCTTCCACTTCTACGCCATTGACGGTAGCCTCAACAGTCACACACTTTACAATGGTATCTCCATCTGCTTCTACCAGGCCGGCTACGTCTGCTTCCACAATGGACAGCAGGTGCGGCTAAACGAGGACGTCGATCCGGTTGTTCTGGGGAAGCTCTTCCACGGCACGAAGATGCTGGTCCTCAGCGAGAAGGACATTGACGACATCTACGACGAGTTCCTCGCGCTGCCTGTTGTGAAAGCCCTGCTCTCCTTCTGCGAAGACCCGCCGGAAGACATCTTTCCGTACAAGAAGAATATCATCATTAGCAGTACCTCGATTTTGCTTAACTTCTGCCAAGAGGTCCTGGAGTGGGCTTGCCTGCTCGACATCGCCACGAACGGCGTCTTGAAGGCCGGTGATTTCGTCTTGCGAGATGGGGCCTTGCGGAGTCTAAACATCAAGCAGCGATACCTCGTGAAGTTAGGGCATCTGCTTCATACAAAGAGCGTGCGGGTGGTCGGCATTACGAAGCAGAGCCCCATCAAGACCGAACTCGCGTACACGTACTCTAAGATCGACAACTATCTCCAGTCGAAGCTGAAGCCGAGTTACCCGTTTAAAGTCACGGACCCGAAGCGCCAGAAGCTCTGCTGCTACTTTGAGGTCCGTGACGATGTTCTTGAGGCAGCCTATTCGGGAAGTGGCAGTAATATGTACGCTAAGAAAGACATCCACGGAGGCCGAGGTTTTGGCCTATTCTTCTCGGCACGCCTCGATTACGTCGAGAAGCTCCAGAACTATGACTGGCTCATCTGCGACTTGAACATATACGACTGCATCCCTGGGATAGCGAACAAGGATCTGGCGCGGGACGCCAAGGCGATAGCCGACATCATGTACGCGCTCACCGCGACGACCCAAGAACACTATATCCTGGGCTATCCGTACCCGTTGGTTGAAGCTCACAACCTCGTGTCCCTGACCGCAGACTTCAAGAAAGAGGCCATCGCCCGCATCAAGAACGCGCTTTACGCGTCGCAACAGATGGATCACACGGACATTGAAAACCTCTTCATAGATTTGCATTCACGTTTCTGAAGGGAGGTCCTTCGTGGAGCGAAAAGACTTCGGCGTTCTTTACGGCCAGAAGACGACGGAAGATGCTCTCCTCATCTACTCCTCGTATGAAGATGCAAAGGCGTCACCCCAGATGGGCGACTTTATCGTGCTGACGCCGAAGGACGAAGGCGGAACGAAATACCTTGCACGTGTGGAGGCGGAGATCTATGACGAAGACCCGCTATTCCGGTCTCAGGATAAGACGCTGGTTGCGGTCCACTACGCGCGAATCGCGGAACGCGACCTCTCCGAGCGCGACAAACAAAAGATGTTCAGCTACACCTACAAGGTCCGAATGCTCGGCACGTTCGAGCACAAGAGCACGTCGTTCTCCTTCACGACAGCAGTTCGAAAGCTCCCAGTAGTCTCCTACCACGCTCGGCACCTCCTTCCCGCAGAAGTGACCCATATCCTAAACATTGGCAATCAGTCGGGGGTTACGCTCGGCCACCTATGCATCGGGGACGATATCCAGAAAGACAAAGGTGACATCCTCTTCGACACGAACCGCCTCAAGTCGAAGCGCACCATGGTCTTCGCGCAGTCGGGCTTCGGCAAGACCAACTTGATGAAGGTGCTCCTATACCGCATCGTCGGAGACGAGTCGTTCGGGAAGCTCGTCTTCGACCTGAATGGTGAGTATTTCTCCAAGACGACCTCAGGAACCACCGGTCTCGGGGACGTAGACGACGACAGAATCCGCAAGAACCTGGTCGTCTACTCGGATCGCAAGATCTCCAAGCCTAAGGGGTACACCTACGCCGGGAAGGTGCAAATCAACACGCACAAACACATGACAGTCGGCGACATCCTCAACTTCTCGACCGGCTTCTCAGAGGTCATGAAGTCCTTCCTCCTCTACCTTGACGACAACCAGGTGGAGGGTTTCATTAAGAAGATAGACGCTTACTGCGACGAGCCCCAGAAGCTTTATCAGGACTTCCCCGACTTTTTCGGCAAGAAGAAGGCCGGGGGGGAGAAAGAGGACGAGAAGGCTGACAAGAGCGCCCGCGGAACAATTATGGCCATCCGGAAGCGCATCCGGCACTTCATCGACGAGGGAGGCGTGCACTCGTCCAACTCCACCTTGCTGGAGGACACGTTCAAAAAACTAAAGCAGGGCAAGACCGTTATCATCGACCTATCCCTTCGCGACGCCGTGGATGCCTCCATCATATCGACAATGATCGTGCGCAAGCTGTTCGAGGATAACAAGCGGAACTACACAGAGGCTAAGGACGAGCAGATCATTCCCTGCGTGATCGTCGTCGAGGAGGCACAAAACGTCCTTTCCGATGAACATGTTCGGACTGCGGCAAACCCCTTCGTGCGAGTTGCCAAGGAGGGAAGGAAGTTCGGCATCGGGCTCGTGGCGATCACGCAGCGGCCGTCGGCTATCTCTGAGGAGATACGAAGCCAGGCAGAGAATTTTTTCGCTTTTTATATGGGGAACTCCGACGACATTAAGGCTCTGGTCAAGTCGAACGTCAACTATGATGGCGTAATCAGCAGCTTCCTCCAAAGGGAGACGATACCAGGGAACCTTTACTTCGTGACCTCGTCGCACCCCTTCGTCATCCCTCTTCGGGTCGTCGAGTTCGACAAGCTCGTCAAAGACAAACAATACAAATAACGATGAGACCTCCTCAGATCACAAATGCTGCGCTATCCGCACGCGAAGATCGTTTACGAACACGAATCCTCAGTCTTCTACTAGGACAGGGGTTCAAGCTTGGCGACGAATATGTGGTGAGCCAACGGAATCATAGCAAGAACAAGATACGTCGGATTCATGCTATGTCGAGGCAGGAACGCCTGAAATTGGAGCAACCTTTCGTGCATAGGTGGTTGCCGCGTATCTCGAAGTATTTCGCGTCTGGTTCTGACGTAAATCCTAGCCTCATTGATCCAGAGCCTGTGTTGGTGGAGGATGACGAGGAAATGGCCGCCCTCTTCCGATTGGCATGTCTCTGGTGGAGCGTTCCGGTTTCTCGCGGATTTGGGAGGCGCTTTCGCGTCTTGGTCTTCGATAGATCGAATGGCAAACTCATCGGGCTACTCGGCCTAACCGACCCCGTCTTTAACCTGCGGGCGAGAGATTCATGGATCGGCTGGGGCGCAGGTGAGCGCGAGGAGCGGTTAGTGCATGTGATGGACGCTTACGTCTTGGGTGCCATTCCTCCTTACAACCAGCTACTTGGCGCCAAGCTCGTGGCGCTTATTGCTACGAGCGATTTCATTCGTGCCCTTTTCAGAAGGCGGTACCGCAACACTCGTTCGATCATTTTAGAGCGTGAGTTCGATGGCCGTTTGGCAATGGTGACTGCAACCAGTGCTCTTGGGCGGTCCTCGATCTACAATCGGCTCAGATTCGACGGGGTTGAAGCCTTCCAGCCGGTCGGGTTCAGTGAGGGCTATGGGCATTTCCACCTTGCGAATGGCACGTATGAGATGATTCGCGAATATTTGGCATTGCTTGGCGATGATGAGGTGAACCGCTACAAGTTCGGCAGCGGCCCGAACTACAGGATCCGCGTCGTTCGGAAGGCACTTGAACACCTTGAGCTTCCCGGCGATCTTCTCCGACACGGTGTGCGGCGTGCGGTGTACGTCGCGCCGTTGGCTAAAAACAGCTCGGCCTTTTTAAGGGGAGAAAACGAGCGCTTACTCTGGTATGGACGCCCTCTTGAGGAAGTCATCGGCGTTTGGCGTGAGCGATGGCTCCTGCCAAGAGCATCACGGGATGCTTCGTACCGGGCATTTAACAGTGAAAGCTGGGGCGCGATCATAGGAACATAGGTATAGCGAAACGGTCGCGATCACCGTTTTCCGCTGAGTCGTTCTGACTAGACGCTAGGCACAGGATTGGGAGAAGCCTACCACCTACGGAGGATAATATGAAAAGAAGTTCTTACCTGAAATACGACGAGTACATCCAACTCGGCAGGAGACCGCTTTACGTGTGGGGCTATGGGAAGACCGGGAAATTCGTGTGCCGTCTGGAGATCAATGCAGCTGGTATCGCTGTTTATGCCGGCACGAAGGGTGGCAGGCGCTTGGCAGACGCCGGTTGGGAAACACTTGTAAAGCGACTTACAAGGCAATAACAGGGCGAAACAGGGGCAGCTCATTCTTCTTTTCGGAAGGCAGGGAGGTCACAATGGGGCGGTTCGATTTCGAAAGGTTCAATGGGTTTGCCCGGAGGAGCCTTGACGATTTTCTGCTTAATGACCTGTGGAATCACGACATCTTCAACGAGCGGGACATGCACGCTGCGGCCTACTTCTACATCCGTGACTACTTCCGTAAGCATGAGCGCGACAACGTGTATGTCAGGTGCGAGCCCCTGCTGGCCAGGATGAAGCCCGATATCGTTGTCTACGAACGAGGAAGCCCCATTTACGTACTTGAGTTCAAGTTCTTCACGAGGCCCGATCACATCAACGAGGACGCCGTCTACGATGACCTCGACAGACTCAAGCAGGTCGTCGATTCATACGGTTCTGTCAGATGGGGCTTCTTCCACATTATCTACGATGCCGACGACCCGTTTACATTCTCTCGTTCGCGTCTCCGTCGAGCGGGTTACGGGAAGATCTCTATCACTACCATCAACGCCCGCCGAAATGAGGACACTGGTCGCCGTCGGGTTAGGTACGATGAATGGCGGTCCGAGTTTGACAAACTCAAAGGCCTCCACCGCGAAGATGCGTGAACGGTTCGATGAGCAAAACCGGCCAGGCTACTTTATTTCGGGAGCGGTGGAATTAGAGCGGCTGCCACCATTTCCCGGTGAGACGTTTCACGGGCGGCGGAGAAGATGAATGGCATCAAGTATCAAATGGAAACATGTCTCGATCAATACTTGACCATCCAACGCTGAGCCGACGCTATTTCTCGCCTCGTCGTGAGGGGCCTCCTGCCATCTTCTGGATCGATTGCGAAGGGGCTCGCCTAGCCTGCGCCTACGTCGCCCCTCACCCCGGCGCTCTTACCCTTGTGCATTTCCATGGAAATGGAGAAGTGGTCGCCGACAGCTTCCCGGATTTCGCCGCTGATCTCACGGCTCTCGGAGTCAATGTCCTCTTCGCCGAGTATCGGGGCTATGGAGCGTCCAGCGGTGAGCCGGGCATGGCGCGCATCCTTGATGACATCCCCGCGATTGTCAAAGCCCTCCCTGCAGCGCCCAGTCAACTGGTCGCCTTCGGACGCTCAGTGGGGTCGCTCTATGCCATCGAGCTTGTGCATTGTTTCACGGAATCCGCAGGACTCATCATTGAAAGTGGAATCGCTGACCCCTTGGAGCGTATCCTGCTCCGAGTGCGACCTGAGGAATTGGAGACAACCGCCGCTGAACTCGCCGCCGAGGTCCGCGCTCGGCTCGATCCCAAAGTGAAGCTCAACGCCTACCGCGGACCGGTACTGGTGCTCCATGCGAAAGACGACACGATGGTCGATTCCTCTCATGCCGTGCGGAATGCCGGTTATGCCAAGCGTGCCACGTTGCGACTCCTGCCGGAGGGAGACCACAACAGCATCTTCGACGAAAACCGGGAGGAGTACCTCGCTGCGGTTGCGCAGTTCCTGAAGGGAATAGGAACTGTTTTTGACTGAGTAAGGAGCAAAAGAGGATAGGCGACTTTAGTTGCTGGGGTATAAATAAGGAGGACCCATCATGAACTCAAAGCGACGGCTCCATGATGCCATCGTCGGCGCGGTGGTCACCGCCGGCGTGGCGCTCGGGTACTATGTCAATCCGCTGTGGCTGCTCGTGCCGGGCGCGATCGGGGTCGTTCTCATCCAGAGCGGCGTGACCGGCTTCTGCCCGGTGTACTTCATCCTGGATAAGACCTGCGCCCCCGACAAAGCAGGGTCCTGCGCAACCTAGCCGCGGGCCTAACTGTGAGGAGGTGGAACCATGCTGACCTGGAAAGAGGGACTCATCGGGATGGGGTGTGTTGTGGCGGCACTCTCGCTGATGGGGGCCGAACAGAGCAGGGATTCTGTGAAGGATGCGTATGAATGCCTGCGCGTCGCGTCGGCATCGTATACCAATGTCGGTCAAGGCAAGCGCGCGGGGGAGGAAGTGTACGTGGCCTGCATGCACGTGAAGGGATATGAGCAAAAGATCGCCTGGGGGATTTACAAGGATTGGCTGATGCGAGAGGACTGAGTGCGAGACCTATTCGACCTAGCCGAGGGCCGGCGTTGTTAAGAGCGGCGTTGTGTCGAAACCGTTTGTTGTTGTCGGCATAGATCTCGCGGGTTCGCGGCGCCGTCCGACCGGTGTGTGTCTCCTTCGCGGCTTGAGGGCTCACACGCACATTGCTTTCAGCGATGAAGACATCCTGAACCTAGTCCATCAGGCACAGCCCGACCTTGTTCCCATTGACGCTCCGCTCAGCTTGCCAAAAGGACGCAGGACGATCCATGACCGCTCCGGCGAGCATTTTCGCGACTGCGACCGGGAATTACAGCGACGGAGGATCGGGATTGGGGTCGGAGTCGAATTACCTTTTCCGTTACTTCTTGCCCCGCCCGCCTTTCGTCGCCCGTTCCATTTCGCGGCGGGCCTCGCGCTGCTTGATGGTCTAGCGGCGGTCGTACTCCTTCTTCCCGCGCGGCCAGCGCGAGCTCCACCTTGGCGTGCCCGTGCGGGGTGAAGTAGATCCGGAGCGGCACCAACCTCAGGCCCTTCTGCTGTGTCTGGCCGGATCAGCTTATGTATCTCCTTTTTCTACTGTATCCTCCTCGATACCTTTTTAAAATTTTAGATACACGGTAAGGCCTGCCTGCAATTTCACGCCGCCTCCCATGTACTTGAGAATTAAGTGGATTGGCACTGAAGTTTTATCGGCATAGCGTTTGCACTACCGGCGCTGTGTGAAGACCGCGCTCTTTCTATGGCTGAATGACCTTTGAAAAGCAGTTAACCGCGGCCGTAAGAAGCGACGATAGGAACAGGTTATTTCTCCTGAGCCAAAGGAGGCAAGTATGGTTACTGTAGACCGATTTCCGTTTTCTATTCCAGTAACTCTGAATCGACAGTCGCCTCTTCCCCCGTAGAAACCATTGGATCGGAATATTCAGTCGGTGTTCGCGACTCAAGGTGCAGGTCCGGGTGGACCGGGAAAGATTGAGCCCAAACAGACCCCATTTCTCCACGCTCGAGTTGCAGAAATGATTGGAACCTCGAATTGTAGTTAGGCTTCACGGGGGTCAGGAAAGGGGCCCAACATGAAGCCCACGCTACGGCCGCGTGGCCAGCCCAAGGGACCGTAAAAAAAGCCCCCCGACCCTTTTCGCCCTCTCTGGGCGTTAGGGGCCCTCAAGGCAATGGGAGGAAACAACATGAACTTATGAATATTAATGAAGCAGATATCGAGCTCTTCAACGACAGCTTTACTCGCTGCTTAAGTGATGCCCGATTCCTGGAACGCTTCTACGAGTTGTTCCTGGCCTCTTCCGAAGAGGTGCGTCATAAGTTCAGGAATACGGACATGCAGAAGCAACGCAGGCTGTTAACGGCGTCGTTGCACATAATGATGCTTTTTGCCGATGGCCAGCCCGAAGGCTTGGTCCAAGTAGAGCGCATAGCTGCACTCCATAGTAAGCGAGACCGCGACATCCCACCCCATCTGTACGACCTTTGGCTCGATTGCCTGGTTCAAGCCGTAAGAGAATTTGATCGTCATTTCACACCCGAGACCGAGAGGGTGTGGCGCCGCATGATGGAAACTGGCATTGCCTTCATGAAATCTAGATACGACTCGAGTTAATCACTGGGGTCAGAGTCGAAGGAAAAAAGGTGACAGGCTACTTTTCTTCGGGTAGGCGGTCAGAATCCAATGAGGCTCAAAAAGGAGGACCTCTCATGAATCAGAAGCGACGGCTCCATGATGCCATCGTCGGCGCGGTGGTCACCGCCGGCGTGGCGCTCGGGTACTATGTCGACCCGCTGTGGCTGCTCGTGCCGGGCGTGATCGGGGTCGTTCTCATCCAGAGCGGGGTGACCGGCTTCTGCCCGGTGTACTTCATCCTGGATAAGACCTGCGCCCCCGACAAAGCGGGGTCGTGCGCGACCTAGGATCATAAACGGGCCAGGCTGTTTTATTTCGGGTGGGGCAGAATTGGGGGCTCTGCAGAGATCAGGTAGGCGATAATCAACTTGGCATCCGCGATCGGGTTGGACGTAAACGGCGCGGTGTCCCGTTGCGTGATCTTAGTGCTGAGTCGCTCGGCAGCCTGACGGATGGGCAGAGGAAAGGATTCCTCCTGTTGAATCTGCCGTAGTTGGTGCATGGCGTCTCCACGCCAACCAGGCCGCGGAAACCGCTCCAACGAGGCTGCCGCCGCCAAGGCGACGGCCCGGCGGGCGCAGACCCGGGCCTTCCCCTCGTTGGCTTCCCGCAGCGCCGCCTCCGCAATCGCCAACTCTTTTTCGATCTGTTTCAAGCGGTTCACGAAAATAATTCGTTGGGCGCACCGCCTTCACGGCGAAAACAGGAAACGTCTTACTTTTCGTCTTTATGGAGATCGATCACTTCCCCCGATTCATTCACTTCGATCGTGACCGGGGTGCCGACGGCGATCTCCGAGAACATGCGGCTCTCGCGTTTGAGTTTGAAACTCTTCACTCCTCCCGACGTCGACAGCGTCATCTGAGACTTGTCGTTATCAATGGAGGCGAGCTTTCCAGAGATGTAGCGATGGGCATTGGCGGCTTCCCCTTTCGGATGGGCATCCATGACCAGGTTGCCTTCGTTGACCCAGAGCGTCATTTTATCACCGACTTTCGGGACGCTATGGCCGTGGCGAACGGCCTGATTTTCGCTCAGTGTGAGCGTGGCGCCGGCAGGCGTTGTGACGGTAATGAAACCGGACTTCACAGCAGTCACCACTCCCTCCACCTTTTTATGGCCGGCTTTCATATGAGCGACCTCGTCCGGGTCCGCTGTGTCCGATTGCGCATCCACAGGGATCATCAGCACGGCCGCGGGTATCACGAAGAGCGAGAAGATCGAAAACATTTTGCGAAACATGCGTTCCCTCCATTGTTCGGGTGGTTTCTGGTTGCCGTAGCCTACTATAATCATCATGCCCAGTGTGTATAAAAGGGGACAGTATAAAAAGGGCCAGGCTACTTTATTTCTGGTACGGTGGCATGAGAGCGGTTGCTGGTTGCGCAAAGGCCGCCACTTCATGTATGGAGCTAGATAACGGGGGTGATGGATCGTCAGGAGGAGCGCCATGAAGAGGTATGTCACATGCCTGATCATCATGGTATTGCTGGGCTTGGGTGCGACGGTTCATGGGCAATTGAGCCCTGACCGCATCGTGAATTCGCCTTGTCCCCTCGCCTTTGACACAAACTTGAGCGGGTCCTCGGTGGGGGGGTCGGCATCGTCGCTCTCCTCCGGAGCACCGAATACCGGTCCTAATCCGTATACGCCTGCTACTCTTTACCAGCCGATACCTGGAACGGGCTTTCCATCGGGGACTCCTCTTCAGTTCTCTCCCGGCGGGGTGAGGGGAACAACGAGTGCCAGTCCCCCCGGAGGGGGAATCAGCGGCCTCAACCCGGGCTCGAGCATCAGTCCTGGCGTTACGGGTGGGATAGCAGGAACCACCTTCGGAGTGACTTGCTAGAGATTTTCTTACCGACAGGCTGCTTTATTTCTGGTGCGGTGGAAGCGGGGCGACTGGGTGTGAAAATGAGGGGCGTTCGCTGACCTCGAAGCGGAACGACGAGCATCGCAAATCGGCTGCCCGCGCCGGGCTCCACTACGTCACGGACGCCTTTCCCGGCATCCACCGGCGCCGTTCCGGGACGGGTTGGATCTACTTTGCCCCGAACGGCGCGCGCATCAGGAACCCGAACACCCGGAAACGGCTCAACGCGCTGGCGATCCCACCGGCCTGGACCGACGTGTGGATTTGCCCGGATCCCGACGGCCACATACAGGCGACGGCGCGCGACGCCCGCGGCCGGAAGCAGTATCGCTACCATCCCTCGTACCGCGAAACGCGTGACAAGTCGAAGTTTCGCCGCATGCTCGAGTTCAGCGAGTTCCTCCCGCTCCTCCGTGAACGCGTGGAGCGCGATCTTCGCGCCGGCGACCTGAGCCGGCGCCAGCTCCTCGCCACCGTGGTGCGGCTGCTGGACAAGACGCTCATTCGTGTGGGCAGCGACGAATACGCCCGCGAAAATCGCTCCTTTGGGCTGACGACTCTGCGCAGAAGGCATGTGCGGGTCGAAGGGGCCTTGTTGCGATTCAGCTTCCGGGGAAAGAGCAGGGTCGAACACTCCGTGGCCATCACCGAACCCCGGCTCGCTCGCATCATCCAGCGGTGCCAGGATCTGCCGGGGCAGGAATTGTTCCAGTACCTCGACGCGTCCGGGAAGCGTCAAGCCGTTTCGTCGGACGACGTGAACGCCTATCTTCGGGAAATCACCGGTCGCGACGTCACGGCCAAGGATTTCCGCACCTGGGGAGGCACGATGGTGGCCGCCATTGAGTTGCGGGCGATGGGGCCTGCGCCGAGCCGTCGTGAAGCGGACCGGAACATCGTCCGGGCGATCGACGCCGTGTCAGAGCGGCTCGGTAACACGCGCGCCGTATGCCGGAAGTACTACGTTCACCCCTCGCTGCTGCACGCCTATCACCTGGGCCTCACCGTTCCGTACTCCGCCCCCGCCCGCCGCCGGGCACATCCCGGCCGGCCTGCCGCGGCGCTGCGGCGTGACGAGGTCATGGTACTGCAATTCCTCCAGGAGAAAGTGTCGTAGTGAACCATTGGGGTCAGAGTCGTACCGGATCAAGCGGTGACAGACCCCCTTTCTCAGCCGAACGATGCTAAGATGTCGCGCCAGGCTCCAACCTGGCTTCGGAGGGACGTATGGATCTCGAGGCGTTTCGGCAGATGGTGGCCAAGAACCCCAAGGGATTTCTGGGACGATACGGCCTTGGGAACAAGATCATGCAGGAAGGCGGGAATCTTGAGGAAGCGGTCGAGCACCTTCGCGTCGCGGTTCAGCTCGATCCCGTGCACGTGGCCTCGCACCTGGCCTTGGGCCGCGCCTTGGCCGCCCTGGGGAGGAACGAGGAGGCCAAGCCGGTGCTCACCGCCGGGATCGACGCGGCCGCATCAGGCCGCTCGAACGGCGGAATGGACCTCATTCCGGAGATGCGCGCGTTGCTCCAGACATTGGGATAACATTTGAGGAAACAGGACAACATACATGAAGAACACAAATCCCATGGTATTTCACATCATGCAGGAGCTCCGCCAAGCCCCAAGACCCACCTGCCTTCCCTGCCTTGGAATTACTTCTCCTGAGCATTGGGCTCCCGTCCAGATGCATATATCATCGCAATACCACCGACTCTATACCTTCGAGGATGGCATCTGCTGGAAGTGCCAAACCCGGCAGGAACTCATTCGCCGGGTGAATCTGAACTGACCCGCTCCCGAAGTTGCCGTTTCTTGACTCCGGGGAGACCCTCTCCTACAATCACGCACCGGACAGGGAGAAGGATGAATCCGCGCATCCGCCAATGGTTTGAAGAGAGCGCCGAGGCGAAGCTGAAGTTCGTCGCGGGGCACGCCGAGCGCATCCAGGAGGTCGCCGATCTCCTGGTCGCCACCTTCCGGCACGGCGGGAAGGTCCTGCTGTTCGGAAACGGCGGCAGCGCCATGGACGCCTCGCACGTGGCGGCCGAGTTCGTGGGCCGCTACCGGCGCGAGCGGACCCCGCTGGCCGCCATCTCGCTCTCGGCGGATCAGGCCACCATTACCTGCATCGCCAACGATTACGACTTCTCCGAGATCTTCGCCCGTCAGATCAAGGCGGTGGGACGCGTGGGAGACGTCGCCATTGGCATCAGCACCAGCGGCAATTCCCCCAACGTGCTCAGGGGCCTCGAGGAGGCCCGCGAGCTGGGGCTGGCGACGGTGGGCTGGACCGGCGGGACCGGCGGAAAGCTCGTCGCGATGGTGGACCATGCCTTCGTGGTCCCGTCCACCTCGGTCGCCCGCATTCAAGAAACCCACATCACGCTGGGCCACGTCCTGTGCGAGCTGGTCGACGAGGCGCTGCTTGGCCAGGAGTAAGCCGAACGCGCCCCCGCGCCTCCGCGTGCCTCTCGTCAAGCCGCTCGCGTTGCAGAACATCAAAACCTACCCGCTGGCCAAGCGACACAGCAAAGTCAATCTTCGCGAGTTCGCCAGACCCTGGAAGCCGGGCGGAACCCTCTCCACCTTCCTCGAAGGGCTGCCGGACATTCTCGCCGCGCGCACGCTGCGTGAGGTGGTAGATGCCATCGCGAAGGCCCGCCTGGCCGGGAAGGCGATGGTGATCGGCATGGGGGCGCACCCCACGAAGGTCGGCCTCAACCCGGTCCTCGTGGACCTGATGGAACGCGGGATCGTGACCGCGCTGGCGCTGAACGGCTCGGTGATCATTCATGACTTCGAGCTGGCGCTCATGGGGAATACCTCGGAGGAGGTGGACACCGAAATCAACTCCGGCCGGTTCGGCATGGCGGAAGAGACCGGGCGGCTCATCAACCAGGCGATCAATCGCGGCGTGCGGAAAGGAATGGGCATCGGCGAGGCGGTGGGGACCTGGATCGAAGAGCAGCGCCTCCCGCACCGGAAGACCAGCCTGCTCGCGGCGGGCGTGCGGCTGGGGCTGCCGGTGACGGTCCACGTCGCGGTGGGCACCGACATCATTCACATGCATCCCGCCGTGGACGGGGCGGCCGTCGGCGAGGGGTCGCTCCGCGATTTCCGGACGTTCGCGGCGGTCGTCGCGGGCCTCGAAGGGGGCGTCTATCTGAACCTCGGCTCCACGGTGATCATGCCCGAGGTCTTCCTCAAGGCCCTCACGCTGGCGCGAAACCTCGGCCACACCGTGAAGCGCATCACGACCGTGAACATGGACTTCCTCCCGCACTATCGCCCGCTCACCAACGTCGTCCGCCGGCCGACGCAACAGGGTGGGAAGGGGCATTCCCTCATCGGCCATCACGAAATCATGATGCCGCTGCTGGCCGCCGGCGTGCTCGAGCGGCTGCAAAAGGCCCGGCGCGGCGCCCGCTGACGATGGGGGACGGCGACTCCTCTCCTGCGACCCGCGTCGAACACACACAGCTCGTCAAGGCGGCCGGCGTCATCGGGCTGGCCACCTTCTCAAGCCGCATCCTCGGCTTCATCCGGGACATGGTCCTGGCCCGCCTCTTTGGCGCCGGGGCCTCCGCCGACGCCTTCTTCGTCGCCTACCGCATCCCCAATCTCTTACGAGAGCTCTTCGCCGAAGGCTCGATGTCGGCGGCCTTCATTCCGATCTTCAGCGAGTACCTGACGCGGCGCACCCAGCGCGACGCCTGGGAGCTGGCCAGCGCCGCCTTCACCACCCTGCTCACGGTCCTCACCGGGGTCTGCATCCTCGGCGTCCTGGCCGCGCCCTGGATCGTCGCGCTGATCGCCCCGGGGTTCGCGGACGATCCCGGGAAGCAGGCCCTCACCACGGTCCTGACCCGCATCATGTTTCCCTATCTCCTGTTCATCGGGCTGTCGGCGCTGGCGATGGGGGTGTTGAATTCGGTCCGCAGTTTCGCGGCGCCGGCCTTCTCCCCCGTGATGTTCAACGTCGCGATCATCGCCTCCGCGCTGCTTCTGGCCCCGGCCTTCGAGAAGCCCATTCTGGCCGTCGCCGTGGGAGTGGTGGCGGGGGGGCTGGCGCAGTTCCTGATTCAGTTGCCGGCCTTGCGGAAGGCCGGCTTTCTCTTCCGCTGGCGGGTGGACTTCGGCCATGACGGAGTGCGCCGCATCGGCTGGCTCATGGCGCCCGCCCTGATCGGCCTGTCGGTGACCCAGATCAACCTCCTGGTCAGCACGATCCTGGCGTCGTTCTTCCCGGGAGGGCCGACCTATCTCTTCTACGGGATGCGGTTGATCCAGTTTCCGCTGGGCGTCTTCGGCGTCGCCCTGGCGACGGCCGTGCTGCCGTCCCTCTCGACACAGGCGGCGCAGGGCGACCTGGGGGCCTTAGGGAGGACCTTGGCGTTCGGGTTGCGGCTGATCTTCTTCATCATCTTCCCGGCGATGGTGGGTCTGATCCTGCTCCGTGTCCCGATCGTGCATCTCTTCTTCGAGCACGGGCGGTTCTCCGCCGCCGACACCGCCGCGACGGCGGCGGCCGTGTTGGCGTACGCGGTCGGCCTTTGGGCCTTTGCCGGCGTGCGGATCGTCGTGGCGGCCTTTTACGCGCTTCAGGACACGCGGACTCCGGTGCTCGTGGCCGGGTGCGCGCTCGCCGCCAATATCGGACTCTCGCTTCTCCTGATGGGCCCGCTGGCCCACGTCGGCCTCGCCCTGGCCACCGCGCTGTCCGCCATGCTGAACATGACCCTGCTGGTGATCTTTCTCGCGCGCCGGCTCGCCGCTCTCGGCTGGCCGGCGATCCTCAAAAGCCATCTGCGGGTGCTCCTGGCCTCTCTCCCCATCGTGGCCGCCTGCCTCTGGGTCGCGGACCTGGGCGTGTGGGGACAACCCGAGGCGTGGGTGGCAAAGGCCACCATGCTCATCGTCGGCATCGGGCTCAGCGTCGCCGGATACGTGACGGCCCATACCCTGCTGCGGTCCGACGAGATGGACTTTTTGTGGGGCCTCGTGCATCGCAAGCTCGGCCGGGCGCCCTCTTGACCGGTCCCCGCGGTCAACGGTAGGCTGTCGCACCACGAATCACAGGGAGGTGCTCATGAATCGGACGATCAAGCTTGCAATGCCGGCGCTGATCGCGGTGTTGCTGTCGGCGGGCGTGGAGGCGCGGGCCGCGACCGAGCGCTATAACGTGGACCCGGATCACTCGATCGTGGGTTTCAGCGTCGCGCACATGGTGGTCTCCAAGACCACGGGCCGCTTCACGGACTATACCGGCTTCATCGAGATGGACCCGGAGGCCAAGACCGTCAAGACCATTGAGGCGACGATCAAAACGTCCTCGGTTGATACCCACCATGCCAAGCGCGACACACATCTGAAAAGCCCCGACTTCTTCAACGTCGAAAAGTTTCCGACGATGAGCTACAAAATGAAATCGTACGAAAAGCAGGGGGACAAATATGCGGCACGCGGGGATCTCACCCTGTTAGGCGTGACCAAGGAGGTCGTGTTGACCGGGACGATCAACGGCATCCTGCCGAAAGACCCGATGGGCAACACGAGGGCCGGCTTCACGGCCGAAGGGAAGATCAACCGGAAGGACTTCGGGATGAACTGGAGCAAGGTCCTCGACAACGGCGGGCTCGTCGTGGGCGACGAGGTGGACATCAGGCTCGAGATCGAGTGCATCAAGCAGAAGTGACGAGGGGGGCGGACATGAAGAGGGAGGTCTTCAAGACGGAATTGGGATGGGTGGGAGTCGTCACGACTTCCCGGGGTGTAAGGGCCGTCGTTCTCCCCAAGCCGTCCCGTCAGGCGGCTGAGCGTGCGTTGACGGCAACCGGTCTGATCTCACATGCTTCTTCCAACGGTGCCGGAGGAGATGCCGTCACGAGGCATCTCAAAGCCGCCCGGAAAGCCATCTTGACCTACCTGGGCGGGAAGGGGCGCGCCTTCAATCTGCCGCTCGATCTTGAGGGGCAACCACGGTTCCGCATGAAGGTGTGGGAAGTCCTGCAAAAGATCCCGTATGGACGAGTCCGCTCCTACGGCTGGGTGGCCCGCAAGATCGGAAAGCCCAAGGCAGCGCGTGCGGTCGGCGGGGCGTGCGGCGCCAATCCGGTCCCGCTGCTGGTGCCCTGTCATCGCATCGTTGCCGGCGATGGCTCGCTCGGCGGTTTTTCCGGCGGGCTCGGCGTCAAGAAGCGCCTGCTCAAATTGGAAGGCACCATCTAGTTGAGAGCCGTTATTCAGCGGGTGACCCGCGCCTCCGTGGAGGTGGACGGCAAGATCGTCGGGCAGATCCGCGGCGGGCTTCTCGTGCTGCTCGGCGTGGCCAAGGGCGACACCGAAACGGATCTGCTGTACCTCGTGGAAAAGATCCCGGCGCTCCGGATCTTCAATGATGAAGCCGGCAAGATGAACCGCTCGCTGGCCGAGACCGGCGGCGGGGTGCTCGCCGTGTCGCAGTTCATGTTGCTCGGCGACACCCGCAAGGGGCGGCGTCCCGGCTTCGATCAGGCCGCGGAGCCGGCGACCGCGAAGCGCCTGTTCGAGCAGTTCGTGGAGACGCTGCGCAAAACCACGGATCTCACGATCGAGGCCGGGGTTTTCGGCGCACACATGAAGGTCGAGCTCCTCAACGACGGTCCGGTCACCTTCGTCCTGGACAGCCGGGGGTAGCGGCCCCCCTTTTTCGGCCTCCGCGCTTAAGCTTTCCCCACAGGGAACCGAAAGAATAAGCAAGTGTACCAGCATTGCAAGTAAGGGGTCGGCCGTACTATAGTGAAAATTGAGCCACGGGGAGGCCAAATGGATTCACGAATCCCGGAGCATCATCCATTGCGTCGGTTCTTCGGAACCTTGGCGGAGCAGGCCTTCACGGAGAAGCTGGGATGGCCGGACTTCAAGGTGAGCGAGTACATCTCGCGGCTGCTCGTGGAGTTTACCCACACCGACCAGCTCTATCGGATCAGGAACGCGGACGGCGAGCAGGTGGAGGCGGTGGTCGAGTTGCTCTACGAGTCCGAAATCACCCATGAAGCGCGCTCGTTCGAGCGGGAGCGGGAGGTCCATCGCCACATCGGCGACTTCACGCTCTTCATGGTGGGTCTCTTCCCCGAGTACCTCAAGAAGATCAAGACGGCCGGCCTGATCTACCACAAGGACTTCCTCGTGGACTACATCAAGACGGGCAAGCGCTCATACCGGATCGCGGCCGAGTTCGGCGGGAGGGACGCCACGACGGAGCCCATGCCCTCGCCGCCCCTCTTCCGGAAGCTGGCCGAAAATTTTGAGCTCTGTGTGGTGGGGCTCGGCTACATCCGAGGCGATCTCGACCGGATGCAGGACAAGCGGTACCAGCAGGCGCGCCGGCTCCTTCTCAACTAACAATTCAGAATTCTGAATTCTGCGTTCTGAGTTTCCTCCATGAAGTTTCTGACCGCGGAATTCGTGACCAGCGCCGTGGAGCCCTCGCAATTTCCCGAGGCCGGGCTCCCGGAGATCGCCTTCGCCGGGCGCTCCAACGTCGGCAAATCCTCGCTCCTGAATGCCTTGCTGGGCCGCAAGCAACTGGCCCGGGTCAGCCAGACGCCGGGCCGGACCCGCCTTCTGAATTTCTTCCGTGTGACCGCTTCCGAGGGATCTGCCGGGAAACTCATGTTTGTGGACCTGCCGGGCTACGGGTACGCGAAGGTCGCGAAGGCCGTTCAGGAACAGTGGGGCCCGATGATCGAGAGATACCTGCGCGACCGGCCCTCCCTTCGCGGCCTGGTGTTGCTCATCGACATCCGGCGCGGCGAAGAGGAAGAGGTGAATCTGGTCCGCTGGGCCGGGGAGCTGGGGCTGGGGCTGGTGGCGGTCGCCACCAAGATGGACAAGCTCCCTCGAGGCCAGCGCGCCCAGGCCATGCGAGCCATCGAAGCCAGGATCGGTGTCCCTGTGCTCGGCTGCTCGGCGACGACGGGTGAGGGGAAGGAGACAATCTGGAAGGCGATCCGGGCTATGCTGGACAGGCCGCGGGGCGGCCCGGTCACGTAAGGTTCGGCGAGCCTCTCACAACCGGATCTCGATATAGGCCTTATCCTTCAAGTCCTTGATCCAGCCCTGATACGCCTCTTCGGTTTTCAATTGGAAGACGGCGTTGCGGATGTCCTCTTTCACCTCCTCGAAGGGACGGTACTGCGCGGCCTTGCGATCGTCCACCCGAATGATATGCATCCCGACCGGGGAAGGGATCGGTTCGGAGACCTGGCCCGGAGCCAGGCCCTCGATCGCCTTCTGTATCTGGGGAAGGGTATCGCCCAGCCGCACGTAGCCGAGGCTGCCCCCCCGTCGGCCCTCCGGGCCCTCGGAATACCGCAGGGCCAGCTCCTCGAACCGCTCGCCCTTTTTCAGCAAGTCGTAAACCTGCGCGGCCCTCTCACGGACGCTGAGCAATCCGCTTGACGAGCCCAGCGCGATCAGGATCTGGCTGAGGCGCACCTCTCCCGGGAGCAGGAACCGCTCGCGGTGCTGTTCGTAGAACCGGCGCATTTCGTCGTCCGAGACGATCAGACCCGATCGGACCTGTTGATTGATGAGCCGAATGGCAATCAGCTGGTCCTTGATGGCGGCCATGTCCTTGGGGTCGTTCTCATCGGGGGTCTCGCCCATGCGCCGGAGCCGGACGATCGACTCCTTGACCTCCTCGTCGGTGATCTTGATCCCGCGGCGCTTGGCGATCTGGAGCTGCAGCTTGCGTTCGACCATCCGGTTCAGGCCCATGTAGTCGATCTGACGCAGGCGCTGGTCGAGCTCGGGCCCGCTGTATCGCTGGCGCGCCTGCCGCTTCATGTCGGTGATTTCCTCTTCCAGCTCGCTGAGGGTGATGACCTCGGTATTGACCACCGCCACGATGCGGTCGCGGATCTCGGCCCCGTCCGCGCCGGGGGCCAGGCCCAGACCGGCTGCCAGAATCAGGAGGGCTGCGGCCTTTTGCACGGTGCGAAGGGCCATAGAGGATCGGAGAGGCCTAAGGGGCATTAGCCGCCGGATTGGCGGCCGGGGAATCCGACAACGGAATCGGGACGTCGGCGACCCGGAGTTTGGCCTTCGCGCGAAGCGAAGCGACCAGCTCGTCGAACCGCTTGCGTTTCTTCTCGATCTGGACCTGTTCCTTCACCTGGTCCTTCGCTTCTTCGAACGAGAGAGGACCGCCGGGGGTGCGATCGGTCAGCTTGACGAGGTGATACCCGAACTGCGTGGGGACCGGCTGGCTGATCTCGCCCACTTTGAGGGTGAAGAGGGCCCGCTCGAATTCCGGGACCGTCTGGCCTTTTTTAATGACCCCGAGGTCGCCGCCCTTGTGCCGGGTGGCCGCATCGAGTGAGACTCGGCGCGCCGCCCCGGCGAAGCTCTCCCCTTCGAGGATGCTCTTCCTGATCTCCGTGGCTTCGGCCTCGGTCCGGACCAGGATGTGGCCGGCCCGCAGCTCGTCGGGCGCGGTGAAGTTGCCCCGGTTCGCGTCATAAAACGCCTTGATCTCGTCCGGGGTGACCGTGACGCGGGCGTCCACTTCTTCCCGGATCAGGCCGTCCAGCATGTTCCGCTCCTTGATCCGCTCCAGGCGCTCCTGGAACGTGCGGTCGCGGTCGATCCCGCGCTTCTTGGCTTCCTGAAGAAGAAGTTCTCGGGTGATCAGCTCGTCCAGGAATTTGCGTCGGCCATCGGTCCCGGCGTAGGTCTTCCGGGCGAACTCAGGGACCTGCGACCACCGAAGGTCGAACTCGCTGGCCGTGATTTCTTTGCCGTTGATGACGGCCAGCGCTTTGGAAGAGGGGTCCGGCTTGTCGCTGCAGGCGCCGGCGGCGAGCAGGAGGCCGACGAGCGACGACGCTGTTAGGAGAGCCCTGCCCCGGTTGCCCACACGATCACTCCCAATGGTTTCGGGTCGTTACGGACGCCGCTGTCACACGGCGGAAAGGGACGGGTGATCTTTATCATGCTCCGCCAGCCCTTGCAAGACTCTTTTCATTTCAGGGAACACGGTCTTCCAATCGTGACCGACCCCCGTGAGGGTGAAGGAGGAGGGGGAGGAAAGCCGCAGCCGGGTCCGGTACCGGTCCATGAGGGCCTGCACGGCGGCCGCCTTGGGCACGCTTCGCGCATCGAAACTGATCGTCACGGAGTCGGGGTTCACCTGGATGGCGCTCGCGTGCATGGATTTCGCCAGCAGCCGAACCTCCATCACTTCGAAGAGCCGCTCCACCGGCTCAGGAACCGGACCATAGCGGTCCAGGAGCTCGCCGTGCAGCTGTGCCAGATCGCCCGGCTGGGCACCGGCGGAGAGTCGCTTGTAGAGGGACAAGCGCTGAGTGGCATCGCCGACGAACTCCTCCGGGATGTAGGCCGACACGCGGAGTTGGAGGCTCGGCTCCGGGATTTCCGTCACGGCCTCTCCTTTCTGCTCGTGGACAGCCTGCTCGAGCATCTGCATGTACAGCTCGAAGCCGATGGCGGCGATGTGACCGGACTGTTCTTTCCCCAGGAGGTTGCCCGCTCCCCGGATCTCCAGGTCTGCCGCCGCGATCCGAAACCCGGACCCCAGCGCGGTGAATTCCTGAATGGCCTGGAGACGCTTCTGCGCCTCGACGGTCAGCGGCTCGTCTTCGGGAACCAGGAAGTAGGCGTAGGCCTGGCGGCTGCCGCGCCCCACGCGCCCACGAAGCTGGTAGAGCTGAGCCAGGCCGAAGGTGTCGGCGCGATCGACCAGGATCGTGTTCGCGTTGGGGATGTCCAGCCCGGATTCGATGATGGCCGTGGACAGCAGGACGTCCGCTTCGCGACGGTGGAATTTGAGCATGACGGATTCGAGGAGCCGCGGGTTCATCTGCCCATGAGCCGCCACGATCCGGGCCTCCGGGACCAGCTCTCGGAGCCAGGCGCCCGCCCGTTCGATGGTCTGCACGCGATTGTGGACGAAAAAGATCTGCCCGTCATGGGCCAACTCGCGAAGAATCGCCTCCCGGACGACGCCCTTGCCGAACCGCACCACCTGGGTGCGGATCGCGAGCCGGTCGGCCGGGGGGGTCTCGATGGTCGAGAGGTCCCGCAGGCCGGACAGCCCCATCTGAAGGGTCCGCGGGATCGGGGTGGCGGTGAGCGTCAGGACATCCACCTGGGTGCGCAATTGCTTGAGCCGTTCCTTGCTCCGTACGCCGAACCACTGTTCCTCGTCGACGATGACCAAGCCCAGGTTTCGGAACTGCACGTCCTTCTGGAGGAGCCGGTGGGTGCCGATGACGATGTCGATCGAGCTGTCCGCCACCCCCCGCACGACGGCCTTCTGCTCCTTGCTCGATTGAAAACGGCTCAGCATGGCGACCGTGACGGGGAACGGCGCGAAGCGCTCGGTGAAAGTGTCGAAGTGTTGTTGGGCCAGCAAGGTGGTGGGGACCAGGACCGCGGCCTGCCTGTTGTCTCCGACCGCCTTGAAGACCGCCCGCATCGCCACTTCGGTCTTCCCGTACCCGACGTCCCCGCAGACCAGCCGGTCCATGGGCTTCTCGGACTCCATGTCCTTCCGGATGTCCTCGATCGCGCGCAGCTGGTCGGCCGTCTCCTCGTACTCGAAGGCGGCGTCGAACTCATGCGAGAGCACGCTGTCGGCGGAGAACGCCGGCCGGCCCTTCGCCTCCCGGGCCGCCTGCACGGCGATCAACTCCTTCGCCATGGCTTCGATGCCCTTGCGTACGCGGGCCTTCGTGCGTTCCCAGGCCGCCCCGCCCAGCCGGTCGAGCTTCGGGGAGTGCCCATCCATGGGGACATAACGCTGCACCTGGTGCAGGCGGTCCAGGGGAACATAGACCTTGTCTTCGCCCGCATACTCGACGATGAGGTAATCGCTGTCGAAGCCCTGGATGGCGAGACGCCGGAGCCCGAGATAGCGGCCGACGCCATGCTGCAGGTGGACCACGTGGTCCCCTATCTTCAGCTCATCGATCGATTTGAGGAAGGTGGCCCCCTTGGGGGTCGCGGGGGCCTTGTGGCGGGCTCCCTTCGCGAATAGCTCATCTTCCGTGATGACCGCGAGTCGCAGGAGGGACGACCCCTTCCCGGCGCCGCCCAGCCCGACAAGTCCCGAAGAGACCTCCCCCTGAACCAGGGCATACGGCGTCTGCGCGCCGAGCGCCGTCACCGGCCTGGTCCCGAGCGGCTCAGCCGGAAGGTCATGCTCCACGAACAGGGAGCGCAGGCGATCCACCTGGCCGCGGCTGCGCGCCACGATCACCACCGGGCCTTGGGAGCGCAGTGCCTCCAGGTGCGAGACGGTGTCGATGAAAGGACGGCCCTTCACCCCGATCCCGATTTCCTGGGGGCGGTGCGTCTCGAACCGGACGACCGCCGGGCCAGACGTGGTCTCCGCTTCCCCTGTTCCCGGGGGGATCGCTTCGAGGGTGATGAGGCAGTGCGCCCGGCCCGCCTCCATCAGATGATCCAAGGGCAGGAAGAGATCCTGGGGGGCAGAGAGGGGCCTGTTCGTCTCCTCCAGACCGTCGAAGATCCCCTCCACTTCCGCGAGAAACTCTTCGGCGTGTTTGCGCAGGTCCAGGGGCTCATCGGCCACCAATACCGGGGGCGTGGGAAAATAGTCCAGCAGGGTGTCCATCGTGGTGTAGAGCTCAGGCCCCCGCCATTCGGCATCGGGCAAGATCGGCGTTGCCGCGGCCTCGCTATCGGGAAGCCCTTCGCGTGCTGGCAACAGGCGCACTTCCGGGGTCCGTCCATGGGATTTCTGCGTGGAGGGGTCGAACAGACGCAGGGTCTCGACGGTGTCGCCCAGGAATTCGATGCGATGGGGGTCGGCCGAGGCCGTCGAAAAGAGGTCCACGATTCCTCCCCGCACCGCGAACTCTCCGGGGTTTTCGACGGCCGACACCTGCCGGTAGCCGAGCCGCAGGAGCCGGGCGATCAGGAGGGGGCGCTCAATGGCCGCGCCCGATTTCAGGGAAAAACACGCGTCGGTCCAGATGGCCTTGGGGAGGAGCCGTTGCAGGAACGCGCTCACGGGGGCGATGAGCACGATCCCCCTAGGTGCCCGTTGGACTTGGTCCAGGGCGCGCATCCGCCGCCCGATCACCTCGACGGGGGGAGGCGTAGACGCATAGGGTAGGACCCCCCAGTCAGGGAACAGCACGATGTTGTCGTGGGGGGCCCCCAAGAGGTGGTGAAAGAAGGCCGCATCGGCCTGGAGTTGCTCTGCCGCGTCGTCTGTCGGCGTCACGACCAGAAATGAGGAGCCCGAGCCGGCGAGGCGTACCGCGAGGGCCGAAAGCAGGAGGCCCTTGGCGGGGCCGACCAGACCGACGAGCGCCGTGGGGCTCCGGCGCTCCTCAATGGCGGTGAGGACCGGGGCGAAAGGGGCCGACCAGCCGGCAGGGAGCGCGGATGCGGGCATTAGGGGAGCTTCTGGATCCGCTGGACGAGCGCGGTGGTGGAGACGTCCGGGACGAGCGGGATGGTGACGACGCGGCCCCCGCGGGCTTGGACGATGTCCCGCCCGACGATCCGATCGATCGGCCAGTCTCCGCCCTTGACCAGGACGTCAGGTTGAATGAGGGCGATCAGGGAGAGAGGATCAGGTTCGTCGAAGAGAACCACGTGGTCCACGCAGGAGAGCGCCGCCAAAACCTCAGCCCGCTGGGATTCCGGGACGATCGGCCGGCCCTCGGGTTTGATCGCCCGGACCGAGGCATCGCTGTTCAGGCCGACGATCAGACAGTCGCCCAAGGCCCTCGCGGCCTGCAGATAGCGCGTGTGGCCGATGTGCAGGAGGTCAAAGCAGCCGTTCGTGAAGACGAGGCGTTCCCCCCCCGCGCGCCGGGCGCGGAGGGCGCCGCTCAGGGCCTGGGCGGTTTGTATCTTGGAGGTCATGAGCTCGAGCATCCTGATGCGTGACCGGGCAGGGGACTGAAAATGTCGGAGTGTGGTAGCGGTCTCGGCTTCGTTGTTCTCACTGAGTATTTCAACTATACGGTTCCGGAGGCGCCAAAGTCAAACCGTTCACTCCTTCGGCGTACCCTCGTGGCCGATGCCTGAGGGCTTGGGGCGCCGTAATAAGAGGGTTGCCGCTCGTGTAAAAACGGCCTCATCGAGACCCAGCGCGCGCTTGATAGCCATGTCGCGGACCAGTGCGTAAGGAATCTGATGGAGGCGCCGGGCTTCCCGGAAGGGGAGTCGGCCCAGGAAACTCCACGGGGTGGTGGGCAAGGGGAAGTCGCTCCCATGAACCAGCCGCTCCATGACGCCTTCCTCGCGCAGCAGGCGCAGGAGGTACGGTGAGCGTGGAGGCAACGTGAGCGCGGCGGTATCCGCATAGAGGTTAGGGTAGGTCCGCAGCAGCTCGAGAAACGGCCGATAGTAGCGCCCCCGTGTGAAGAAATCGGCTCCCCCTCCGTGGGCCGCGATGACCGTGACGCCCTCGTCCAGCGCTGGTCGGAGCAAGGTGGGGTCCCCCCAGGACTGGACCAGCGGCGTCAGGCTGTACTCCATGCCGGTATGGCTCAGCAAGGGAAGGCCCAAGCCGGCCAGGCGGCGAAAAAACGGTCGGTGCCGGGGCAGCGCGGGGTTGATGCCCTGTGTGTTCGGGAGCCATTTGACCAGCACCGCGCCGGCAGCCGCGCAGCGATCGAGTTCGTCGAGCGCGTCCGGCCTGTCCGGGTGCACGGAGGCTCCGGGGAGGAAGCGGGTGTCCGCCCGAGCCAGCGCCTCCACATATTCGTTGGGGACATAGAGATGGGTCCCGCGCTCGTCCCGGCGCCCCTGGGCATCGTACACCGCATCGAAGGCCAACAACACAGCGTGATCCACGGTGCCGGGGGCTGCGCTCTCGCGCCGGTACGTTTCCCGAAGCGCCTTCTCGGCTGCGGCGCCCCGAAGCCGTTGGCCGATCCCGTGGAGCCATTTGAGGAGCCTTATCGAAGGACGGCGGTGAAGCGTCTCTGAGACCCGGCAACCGGTGGCGCCATTATCGAACGAGATGGCATGCACGTGCAGATCAATGACGGGAAGCGGGGTCAGAATCGCCCCGCCGTATCTTGGCTCTTGTCTCATGTCCTACGGTTTGCATACAATACCGGCCATTCATTGATTCTTGAGGAACCACCGTGGACGGCGTGCGGTTTGAACGGTTGAAAGGCAAAAGGCACCACTATCCGGTGCTCTTCCATGTCGGCTTCAGTTACGTTCCAGTGACGGAGGCCATCATCAGTGAACTCAAGGCCTGCTCGTTACTGTCCGGGGAGCGTTTTCTCGACGTCCTGCTCGACAAGCTGGGATACTCTGACTATCTGAAAGAGCGCATTCTCGAAGAACTCAAAAAGACCGGCGATCCGGTCACTCAGGCAACGGTGTTGCAAGGCGTCATCAGGGATCTATAAGCGCGACAGCGGCTTCCACGGCCGACGGCGTTCTAAGGATCAGGGCATCACGGCTCCCACCTTGACGAGGACACCTCGAATCATGTTCTTCCGGTCGGGACGTTCCTCCAGCGAGAAGGCCTGCCTCAGGAGATCGACGGCCTCCTCTTCTTTCCTCATTGCCAACTTCGTCAGACCCAATCCGTGCAGGGCATGGGGGTCCTTGCCGTCACATTGCACCGCCTTCTCGAAGGCCTCGGCGGCCTGAGGCACCTTGCGCTGATTGTAATGAATCCACCCTAGCCTTGTGTAGGCGATGGCCAAGGTCGGGGCCAGTCGGACGGCAGCTTCGAATTCGGCGATTGCCTGGGAGAAGGACCCTTTTGTCTCCTGCACAAGGCCAAGCGCGTAATGCACCAGCGCATCCTCGGGATTGAGCCGAGCGGATTCTTTGTACGCAGCGATGGCCGGCTCCAGCCGCCCCTGATCGGACAGGACGAGCCCGAGGTTGTAATGCAGCAGGGGGTCGGACGGGTTCAGTTTGATGGCCTCACGATACTGCGCGATCGCGGTCTCAAGGTTGCCCTGGAGATGGCAGGCCGTTCCCAGGTTGAGGCGCATGCGGACATCCTGAGGGGCGAGCTTCACCGCTTCACGGTATCCACGGATCGCCATATCAAGCCGCCCTAGTGCCTGATGCGCCTGACCCTGAAAGTAATGGGGAAAAGCGTCTTCCGGATCGAGGCGCGCCTCCACCTTGTACTCTCGGATCGCGCCCTCCAAATCGCCGGCCTGAGCCAAGGTCAACCCGAGAAACAGTCGGGGTCCGGGGCTCTCCGGGTGGTCCTTCACGAGGCGTTCGGCAAATGCCCTGAGTCGAGCTGCATGGTCTTCCATAGTCGAGGCGGGGTCGTCGCCCCCCAGGGAGGAGAAAAGAAGCTGATGATGCTCATACGCCTCGCGATAGTTACCCATCAGTAAAAAACCGATGATCAGGGCGAGCCTGGCCACCGGTTCACCGGGCTCGGCCTCGATCCAAGCCTCGGCAGTCTCCAGCAACCGAAGCCACTCCCTTCCCAGAATCGCCTCGCAAATTTTTCTGTCGTAATTCGTTTCACTCATTCGGGGAAGCATAGAGGTCACGCCTTGGATTAGTCAAATAAGGGAAGGTCCTCCTAATTTCATCAAAACCTTGAGAAGGCGTCGAGTGAAGATTTAGTAACAATAAAAACCTCATCATTTATCAGAACCACATTTTTCGTTTGACCATTCTCCGTAAAAGTTTCTTAAGATATTGATTTAAATAGATTTTTTATTATACATATCATTATTTATTTTGTTAAGTAATCGTAACACTTTTGGTTTTACTTCTCTCTCCTTGAAAAAAATAGAAATTTAATAATAAATCAATAACTTAGATTTGTTTTAGCTTTTCATGAAGAGCCATTTTGGTAACGTCCAGAATGAAAGAGAGATTATTTCTGGAATGAGAAACATTTAAAAGGCTAATTAAATCAAATAGTTTTTCAGTAGCGGCTGCCATTTTTATTGATGGCTCCTGCTTTGCACTACGATGAAGTCGTTTCTGATGACGGGAGAAGCATGTGGACCTTAGGAAGGGAGGTGAGATGGACGTGGTGAGTGAGGGCGCCGTGTTCGCCGCGGCGGATGCGGCCCACCGGGCAGAGTCAGTGGATGTCCTCTCAACGTTAGGAGGTCAGCGATGTTTTTAACGAGACGGCAATTTTTGAAGGCGAGCGCGGGCACGATCGCGGCGATCGCGATTGCGGACAAGGCCCTGGC
>JBGPTH010000019.1:0-62090 GCA_041490525.1 Nitrospiria bacterium | reverse complement strand
CCCCAGGCGGTCGGCTTACCGCGTTAGCTGCGCCACCGAGGGCCTGATTGCCCCCGACGGCTAGCCGACATCGTTTACGGCGTGGACTACCAGGGTATCTAATCCTGTTTGCTCCCCACGCTTTCGCGCCTCAGCGTCAGTTGCGGTCCAGATAGCTGCCTTCGCCACTGGTGTTCTTCCCAATATCTACGAATTTCACCTCTACACTGGGAATTCCACTATCCTCTCCCGCACTCAAGTCTTCCAGTATCGAGGGCAGTTCCGGGGTTAAGCCCCAGGCTTTCCCGCAGGACTTACCTAACCACCTACGCACCCTTTACGCCCAGTAAATCCGAACAACGCTTGCCACCTCTGTCTTACCGCGGCTGCTGGCACAGAGTTAGCCGTGGCTGCTTCTGGAGGTACCGTCCGAACGGTTGCCCGTCCCATCTTCCCTCCCGAAAGGGGTTTACAATCCGAAGACCTTCATCCCCCACGCGGCGTCGCTGCGTCAGGCTTTCGCCCATTGCGCAATATTCCTCACTGCTGCCTCCCGTAGGAGTCTGGCCCGTGTCGCAGTGCCAGTGTGGCTGGTCGTCCTCTCAGACCAGCTACCCGTCGTAGCCTTGGTGGGCCGTTACCCCGCCAACAAGCTGATAGGACATGAGCTCATCCTCGGGCGCCGTACCCTCGGTACGGCTTTCTAGCGGCCCCTTGCGAGACCGCTACGTATCGTCGGCATTAGCTCCCCTTTCGGGGGGTTATTCCCCACCCAAGGGTAGATGACCCATGTATTACTCACCCGTTTGCCACTTTACAAGCGTATTGCTACGCCTTCTCGTTCGACTTGCATGTGTTAGGCACGCCGCCAGCGTTCGTTCTGAGCCAGGATCAAACTCTCAGAAAGTGAACTAGAAACTAAAACTCAAGGGCCGCCACTTCAATACACTCTATTCAGTTGTCAAAGAACAGCGCCTTCGCGTTTGAAAGCGTTTCTTTATACCGGAGATTGATTCCGATGTCAAGGGGAGCTTCCCCCATTCCGGCTCGCCGGGACTGGACGAAGCCGCATCTTTATAACAAACTTCGCCCGCCCCCGTCAAGGGTACGGGGCGGACATCGCCCACGAGTCCTTGACCCCATGGCCCCGCTGAGATTATTCTGGGTGCGCCACGCGTCGCGGCGCTGGAAGAACCCGAACGTACTTAAGGAGCCTTGACGAGATGACCCAGCCCAGCGAGTCGGACACGCGGCCGGGCCGGGGCGCGCCCCTGCTCGGCTTCTGGTACCCGGCCCTCCTGTCCCGCGAGGTCCGCCCCGGCCGGATGAAGGCCCAACAGATCCTGGGAATGCCGCTGGTCATCTGCCGGGACCGCGAGGGCCGGCCCTTCGCCTTCCGCGACATCTGCCCCCACCGGGCGATGCCCTTTTCTTTCGGGCGGTTCGACGGAGAGCGCCTGGAATGCTCTTACCACGGCTGGCAGTTCGACATGACGGGGAAATGCCGCCACATTCCGTCGTTGGTCGAGGGATCCGGAATCCAGACCGACAAGATCGAAGCGACGACCTATCCGTCGTCCGAGCAGGACGGCTACATATGGGTCTATGTCCAGGACCCCGCCGGCAAGAACGGGCCCCTGCCCGAGGTCCCGAAGCTGCCGCTCTTTCCCGGGCCCTACCGGTCGCTCCACATTGCCGCCATGCTGACCTGCACCATCGACGACGGGATTGTCGGCCTGATGGACCCGGCGCACGGCCCCTTCGTGCATCAGAGCGTCTGGTGGCGCACCCGCGGCAGCATCCATGAAAAGGCCAAGGTGTTCGAGCCGATCCCGTCCGGATTCCGGATGGTGGCGCACGAAGCGTCCCGCAACAGCGGTCTGTATAAGGTGCTGGGCCTCTCCGGGGCTCCGATCATGACCACCATTGATTTCATCCTGCCCAACTTGCGGCTGGAACTGATCCAGGCGGGCCCATACTGGTTCTCGTCCCGCGCCACCGTGACCCCGATCACGGAGCGGGAATGCCGGATCGACTTTTGCGCCGCGTGGAATTGCTTCCGGTGGGTGCCGTTCTCGACGGGCCTATTCCGGATGTTCGCCCGGGTCTTTCTCGACCAGGACAAGCGGGCCATGGAGCGCCAGGCTCTCGGCGTCCGCTACAACCCTCCGATGATGCTGCTCGATGACGCGGACACGCCCGCCAAATGGTACTACAAGCTGAAGGCCGCCCACCTAGCCGCCCGCCAAACCGGTCTTCCGTTGGAGCATCCTCTCAAGGGACCGGTCACCCTGCGCTGGCGGAGCTGAGGCGCGCCGCTTGCGCCGGCCACGGCCCTGGTGGATAATGAGCTATGATGGTTCGTTGGGGACGGCGCGACCTTCTGAAGCTCGGTGGGGCGGGTGTCGCGATGGCTTTGGTGGGCCAGCGGGCTGACGCGGCCGCGCTCTTCGGCCGGATGTTCGCGGTGCCCCCGCGCGACACCATCTATTTCACCCCCAACGACAAGTTCTACGTCGTCAACTATTCGGACTCCCCCTTCAGCATCTCCCGCGACCTCAAGGCGGACCAATGGCAGCTCGCCGTCACCGGGGCCGTCAAGAAGCCGGTCGTGCTTCGCTACGCCGACATCCTCAAGCGTCCGGCGTTGGACCAGGCGGTGACCCTGGAATGCATCGACAACCTTCCCGGCGGCGACAGCATGGGGAACGCCCTGTGGCGAGGGATTTCGCTGAAAGCCTTGTTGGAGGAAGTCGGCGCCGACAGGGACACCGCGCGGGACGTCGTCTTCCGGGCCGCCGACGGCTACGACGACAGCATCACCTTTGACCGGGCCATGCGGGGCGACGTGCTGCTGGCCTATATGATGAACGGCGTTCGGCTGCCCAAGGCGCACGGCTACCCGCTCCGCGCGATCGTGCCCGGCATCTACGGGATCAAGAACGTCAAATGGATCACGGAAATCGAAGTCTACGAGGGCGACTATAAAGGGTACTGGCAGCGGAAGGGGTGGACCGACGACGGGACCATCAAGCTCACCTCCCGGATCGACAGCCCCGGGCACTACGAGATGCTCCGTGGCCCCGAACATCTGTTCAAAGGCATCGCCTATGGCGGGCCCGAGACCATCAAGAAAGTCGAGATCAGCTTCAACGGCGGCAAGGACTGGAACAACGCCCCCTTCGAGCTACCGCTCTCTCCCTACACCTGGGTCATCTGGTACTACAATTGGGTGGTGCCCAAAGCCGGGACCTACCAGGTCGCCGTCCGCGCGGTCGACGTGAAAGGAACCGTCCAATCCGCTGAAATCGTCCGGCCTCAACCCGCGGGCGCGAGCGGGCTTCACACCATCGTGGCATTGGTCGACCGTGTCTAGCGACGCTCCCGACGGGTCTCCCCCCCCATCCCCCTCGTTCCGAATCGACCCCGCGACCAGGCGGGGGGCGTATGCCACCGGGTTCATCGTCATCCATACGCACGACGAGTTCATCCTGGACTTCGTCGCCGGGTTCGACCCGCCGGCGCGCGTGGTGGGACGGATCGTCACGACTCCGGTGCACCTGAGGCGCATCCTCGCCGCGCTCCTGGACAACGTCGGGCGCTATGAAAAAACCTACGGCCCGATCCCCGCCAAGATCGAGGGCACCCGCGCGAAGCCGGGGCAACTAAACGACGTCTACGCCCAGCTTCAAGTATCGGACGACGTGCTGGGCGGGATCTATGCCAACGGCCTGGCGGTCCTGCACACGCCGCACGAGTTCATCATGGACTTCACCGTCAACTTCCCCCCCGCCGCAAAGGTCACCGCCCGCATCATCGTCAGCCCTTCCCACCTCCGGCGCATCATCAGCGTGCTGGGGGACAACATTTCGCAATACGAGGACAAGTTCGGGAAGATTGCCGACGGCACGGCGCCCGCCGAGCAACGCTTGTGGTTCAACCTGAACTGAGCGACTACTCGATCTTGTCCAGCTTGATGGAGAGTTCCTTCAACTGCTGAGGATCGACGGCTGACGGCGCGTCGGTCAGAGGGCACTGGGCTTTCTGGGTCTTGGGGAAGGCGATCACGTCGCGGATGGACTCGGCCCCGCCCAAGAGCATGATCAGGCGGTCCAGGCCGAAGGCGATGCCGCCGTGCGGCGGCGCCCCGTACTCGAGGGCTTCCAGAAGGAATCCGAATTTCGCCTGCGCCTGATCCTTGTTGATGCCGAGGAGGTCGAGGATCTTGAGCTGGATGTCGCTGTGATGGTTTCGAATGCTCCCGCCTCCGATCTCGTTCCCGTTCAAGACCATGTCATAGGCCTTGGCTCTGGCCTTGAGGGGCTCCGAGTCCAGAAACCGGACATCCTCATCCATCGGCGCCGCGAAGGGGTTGTGCATGAAGACGTAGCGCTTCTCCTCAGGGTCATACGCCAGCAACGGGAACTCGATGACCCAGAGCGGCCGCCACGCCTTCTGATCGATCAACTTCAATTCCTCGCCCAGCAGTAGGCGCAGACGGCCCAACGCATCATGCACCACATTCGGCTGGTCGGCGCCGAAGAGCAATAAGTCACCGGCTGTGGCATCAGGCAACGATGCGAGGAGGCTACGAGCATCGAGATATTTCGCAATGACGGATTCCAGTTGGCCCTCGCCCACGATTTTCACCCACGCCAGTCCCTTGGCCCCGAAGCTCTTGGCCGTTTCCCCGAGCGCATCAATCCGGCTGCGGGCCATGGACGCCCCGCCTTTGACGATCAGAGCCTTCACGATGCCGCCCTTGACGACGGCCTCTTTGAAGACCTTGAACCCGCTGGTAGCCGCAAAGCCACTCACGTCATAGAGCGGCATCCCGAAACGGAGGTCGGGCTTATCCGAGCCATAGCGCCCCATCGCCTCCTGGTAGGTCATCCGCGGAAACGGCATGGCGAGCTCGACCCCGGCCGCCTCACGACACACCGTCGCGATCATCCGTTCCATCAAGGACATGACCTGTTCGCGATCCACGAAGGACATTTCCACGTCGATCTGCGTGAACTCCGGCTGGCGATCGTTTCGAAGGTCTTCATCACGGAAGCAGCGCGCGATCTGATAGTAGCGGTCCATCCCGGCGACCATGAGAATCTGTTTGAACAGCTGGGGCGATTGGGGAAGTGCGTAGAAGCTTCCGGGATTCACCCGGCTGGGGACCAGGTAATCCCGCGCCCCTTCGGGGGTGCTCTTGGTCAACATCGGCGTTTCGACTTCCAGGAATCCCTCGGCGTTCAGGAATGACCGCACGTGCTGCGTCACGGCATGGCGCAGACCCAGCAACCGCTGCATCTTGGGCCGGCGCAGATCGAGATAGCGATATTTCAGCCGAAGCGCCTCGGTGGCCTGCACTTCGTCGTCGACCATGAAGGGCGGCGTCTTTGCCTCGTTGAAGACCGCGAGCTCGTGGACTATCACCTCCACCTCGCCGGTGGGCAGATTGGGGTTGGCCATCCCGGACGGCCTGGCCCCCACGGTGCCGGTCACGGCGATCACGAACTCGTGCCTGAGCTGCTGGGCCTGCTCGTGGACCGCGGGGTTCCGATCCGGATTGAACACGACCTGCGTCATGCCGGCGTGGTCGCGCAGGTCGAGGAAGACGAGCCCCCCGTGGTCCCGGCGCCGGTGCACCCAGCCCATGAGGTGGACGACCTGCCCCACGTCGGCGGCGCGGAGCTGCCCGCACGTATGCGTGCGTCGCGTCATGCGGGGGTCATCATTCCCATTCGATGGTGCTGGGGGGCTTCGAGCTAATGTCGTAGACCACGCGGTTCACCCCTTTGACCTCATTGATGATCCGCGTCGAGAGGGCCGCCAGCACCTCGGGCGGCAGGCGCGCCCAGTCGGCCGTCATGCCGTCGAGGCTGGTCACGGCCCGGAGGGCGATCACGTTCTCATAGGTGCGCTGGTCCCCCATCACGCCCACGGTGCGGACCGGCAGCAGCACCGCAAAGGCCTGCCAGACCTTGTCGTACCACCCCGCCTTGCGGATCTCCTCCTCGACGATGGCATCGGCCTGTCGCAGAACCGCGAGACGCTCCTTCGTGATGGGTCCCAGGATCCGGATGGCGAGCCCGGGGCCCGGAAACGGATGCCGCCAGAGAATCTCCCTGGGGATCCCCAGTTCCTTCCCGAGTTCCCGGACCTCGTCTTTAAACAGTTCCCGCAGGGGTTCGATGAGACCGAACCGCATCCGTAACGGGAGGCCCCCGACATTATGGTGCGTCTTGATCGTCGCGGACGGCCCTTTGAAGCTCACGCTCTCGATGACGTCGGGATAGAGCGTCCCCTGAACGAGCCATTTGCTTTTCCCCATGCGGCGGGCGACGGCCTCGAACTCCCGGATGAACAGCCCCCCGATGATCCTCCGCTTTCGCTCGGGATCGTTGACGCCCGATAACGGCTTCAGAAATCTCGGGGCGGCATTGATCGCGGTCAGCTTTATCTTGAAGTGTTTCGCGAAGGTCTCGCGGACCAGGCGGGCCTCCCCTTCCCGTAACAGCCCGTTGTCCACAAAGACGCAGGTGAGACGGTCTCCCACTGCTTCATGCGTCAGGACCGCCGCGACGGACGAGTCCACCCCGCCGCTGAGGGCGCACAGGACCTGGCCGGTCCCTGCCTGCGCGCGAATGGCCTCGATGGACTCGGCCATGAAGGAGCGCATCGTCCAGTCCGCCCGGCACCCGCAGATGTCCCGCACGAAGTTGCGGAGGATCGTCGCGCCGTCGGGGGTATGGGCCACTTCTGGATGGAATTGCAGGCAATAGATCCGGCGCTTGGGGTCGGTCGATTTCATGGCCGCGATGGGGGAGTTCGACGTCCGCGCGATCGCCGTAAACTCGGAGGGCATCCGCTCGATGTGGTCTCCGTGCGACATCCAGACCGTCGGGCCTGCTGCGCGCGTCTCGATCCCCTTGAACAGGTCGGAGCGGTCCTCGATCTGCAGCTCGGCCCGCCCGTACTCCCGGCGCGCCGCCCGGGCGACCGCGCCGCCCAGGAGATGGGTCACCAACTGCATCCCATAGCAGATCCCGAGGATCGGGATCCCGGCCTCCAGGAGCGACGCCGGGAGGGTCGGGGCCTTCCGGTCATAGACGCTGGCGGGCCCCCCGGAGAGAATGAGGCCGCGGGGCCGCTCGGAGAGGATCCGCGCAACCGGCGTGTTGTACGGCACGATTTCCGAATAGACGCGAGCCTCGCGCACCCGGCGGGCGATCAATTGGGTGTACTGCGAGCCGAAATCGAGAACCAGGATTCTCTCGTGCGAGGAGCCCATTATGGTTGGGGTGGGACCAGGGTTCAGGGTTCAACCTCAGTCCCGTAGTTCGGAGCTTCCTTGGTGATGATGACGTCGTGGACGTGGCTTTCGCGCAGGCCGGCCTGTGTCACCTGGATGAAGCGGGCCTTCTTCTGCAGCTCCCCGATGGTCCGGCACCCGCAATAGCCCATGCCGGACCGAAGGCCGCCGACGAGCTGGTACGCGATGCCGGAGAGGGTCCCCCGATAGGGCACCCGTCCCTCGATCCCCTCCGGAACCAATTTTTGCGGGGGCCGGTCTCCCTGCGCATAGCGGTCCCGCCCGCCGCGCTCCATCGCGCCGAGGGACCCCATCCCGCGATAGACTTTGTAGGTGCGGCCCTGAAACAGGATCGTCTCGCCCGGGCTCTCCTCGGTCCCGGCGAAGAGCCCCCCGATCATCACCGAAGAGGCGCCGGCCGCGATCGCCTTGGTGATGTCGCCGGAGAACTTGATCCCGCCGTCCGCGATGACGGGCACCTTGGCCCGGGCGGCGGCGGCCGCGCACTCGGCCACGGCCGTCAGTTGCGGCACCCCGGCGCCCGCGACGATCCGGGTCGTGCAGATCGACCCCGGCCCGACGCCGACCTTGAGGCCATCGGCACCGGCGGCGATCAGGTCCCGGACCGCCTCCTTGGTCGCAATGTTGCCGGCCACCACCTCCAGGGCAGGGTATCGCCGCTTCAACTGCCGGACGGTCTCGAGCACACTGGCACTGTGCCCGTGGGCGGTGTCGACGACCACGACGTCCACCCCTGCCTTGATCAGCAAGGCCACGCGTTCCTCCGCATCGGCCCCGACCCCCACCGCCGCCCCCACCCGCAGGCATCCATGGCCGTCCTTGCACGCGTTCGGATATTGAATGCGCTTGGCGATGTCCTTGATCGTGATCAGCCCCTTGAGCTCGAACTTGTCGTTGACCACCGGCAGCTTTTCGATCCGGTTCTGGTGCAGGATCTCCTGCGCCTTTTCCAGGGTGGTGCCCTCCGGTGCCGTCACGAGATGCTCCCTCGTCATGATCTGCGAGATCTTAAGGTCCATCCGGGTCTCGAAGCGAAGGTCCCGATTGGTCACGATCCCGACCAGCTTCCCCTGTTTGGTCACGGGGATGCCCGAGATGCGGTACTCGGCCATGATCTTGTGCGCGTCCCTGATGGTGTGCTCCGGGGAGATGGTGATGGGGTTCAGGATCATCCCGCTCTCGGACTTCTTGACCTTGTCCACTTCCGACGCCTGATCCGTGGGCGAGAGGACCCGATGGATGATCCCGATCCCCCCCTCGCGCGCCACGGCAATAGCCAGGCGCGATTCGGTGACGGTATCCATGGCGGCGCTGACGATGGGGGTGTTGATCGTGATGTGGCGGGTCAGGCGGGTGCGGAGGTCGACGTCGGCCGGCAGGACCGAGGATCGCCCGGGCACAAGCACGACATCGTCGAAGGTCAGGCCCACCGCTAAGGACGGCTGCAGCATAACGTCGTTACTGTTTCGGCGTCGACCAGAGGTGCGTGCCCTCCGGTTCGGGCTTGGCGGCCTTGTTCTCCGACAGCGCCGAGGATTCGGATTCCGTCGCCTCGGCCTGCTCGCGCAGGTTCAACTCCCCTTCGTCGGAGGGCATGAACTGCTGGACTCGGAAATTGGAGCTGTCGAGCACGAACACGGAACCCCGGCGGTCCACGGTGATCCCATAGGGAAAATTAAACTGGCCGGGGGCGCCCCCGAATCCGCCCCATTGGGTCTCAAAATTGCCGTCCCGGTCGAATTTCTGGACCCGGTGATTGCCCGCATCGGTCACATAGAGGAAACCGTCCCGGTCGCAGGCGATGCCCCACGGGTTCCAGAGCTGGCCGGGTTCCTGCCCCTTGGTGCCCCACTTGCCGAGGAGCTGCGGGATGAAGTTGGTGCTGGTGTCGAATTTCTGGATGCGGTGATTGCCCATATCGACCACATACACCGCCCCGTCGTTTTCATCCACGGCGATCCCGCGGGCAAAGTAGAACTGCCCGTCGGCGTTGCCGAAGCTGCCCCAGACCATCACGAACTCTCCGCTCCGGTCGAATTTCTGGACCCGGAAATTGGCGCTGTCGACGACGTATACGTAGCCCCGTTTGTTATCCACCGCCACGCCCCAGGGCGCGTTGAACTGGCCGTCCCCGCCGCCTTGCCGTCCCCATTTGGAGAGGTAGCTCCCCGTCCGGGCGTCAAAGCGCTGGAGGCGATGGTTTCCCGTATCGGCGACGTACACGACCCCCTTGTCGTCCACTGCGATGCACGTCGGGTTCTGGAAATTGGACGGCGCGGTGCCGAACATGCCCCAGAGGTGGATGAAATTCCCCGCGTGGTCGAACTTCTGGACCCGGCTGTTGCCCGCATCCACCACATAGAGATCGCCGTTCTGGTCGCAGGCCAGTCCGAACGACGGGGTGCCGAACTCGCCCCCTTGCAGCAAGTGGGCGCCGCTGCCGGGTTTCCCCCAAGCCGCCACGCTGACGTACCCGGAGGTGTTGACCAGGATGGAGTTCGTCCCCGGCGCGGAGATGTTGCCGCCTCCGTCCTTGAACCACGCATAGACCGTCTTGAGGCCGTCGCCCGGAGACAGGGTGTACGGCACCGTGGATCCGAACTTGCCCACCGGCTCGACCTCCACCCACCCGGGGGTGGTGGCGGTTGGGGCCATGGCGGTCTCCGACAGATAGAAGCCCGTCACGCCCGAGTCCACATCGTTCGCGGACAGGGTCACGATCACGTCGTGGAGGTTCGTCATGAACGCCCCGTGGTTGATGATCATGTACGGGTTCTGGGGCGCGGCCATATCGATCATCGAGGGGATGGCCTCGACTTCCGGCGAGGGGGCGCTCTCCTTCCCGTCCGCCGCGACCGCGGTGAGAATGAAATGGTAGGGCGTTTCGTTTTCCAGCCCGACGTGGGTGTAGGGGGCCGTCACCCCCTCTACGCAGGTGCCCGTGGCAGGGGTTACCGGGGACTGAGTGTGGAAATAGAGGTTATAGGAGGCGGCCCCGGGGACATCGAGCCACCCCAGCGTCACCTCGGAGTCGCCCGCTTTGGCGGTGATGCTGGCGGGGGCCGGTAGCTCGCTCGACGCCAGGTCTGTCCTGACCGGCGTCTGGTGGCTCTCCATCGGCGTGAACTTCACGACGCGGGCGTTGCCGCTGTCCACCACATAGACGAAGCCCTCGCGGTCCACCGCTACCCCGTAAGGGAAGTTGAATTGCCCGATCGTGTTCCCGCGGTTGCCCCACTGGCACAGGAAGGTGCCGTTGCCGCTGAACTTCTGGATGCGGTGGTTGTTGGTGTCCGCCACGTACACGTTGCCCAGCGCATCCACCGTGATCCCCCAGGGGCCGTTGAACTGGCCGGGCCCGTTGCCTTCCTTTCCCCACTTGGCCAGGAAATTCCCCCGGCTGTCGAACTTCTGCACGCGGTTGTTGATCTCGTCCGTGACGTACACGTTGCCGGCGAAATCAATGGCGACGTCGCGACAGTAGAAGAAGGCGCCGTCGAACGCCCCTTCCTTGCCCCACATCAAGATCGGCTCGCCGTCAGGAGTGTATTTCTGGATGCGGTTGTTCAACGTGTCGGCGATGTACACGTTGTCGTCCTTATCGACGGCAATGCCCCACGGATTATCGAAGACGCCCTGCGAGGCCCCCTTCCAGGCAAAGCCGAACTTCCCCCAGACCGTAAGGAAGTTGCCGTCCTTATCGAACTTCTGGATCCGGTGATTGTTGGCGTCCACCACGAAGAGGTCGCCCTGGGAATTGCAGGCCAACCCCCGCGGGTAATAGAACTGGCCTTCGGCCTCCCCCGGCTCGTCGCCCCAGCGGGCGAGGAAGGTCCCCTTCTTGTCGAATTTCTGGATCGAGTGGGTGTCCGTATCCGCGATATAGATGTTCCCCTCCGGGTCGAGCGCGATCCCGGTCGGCGACTTGAATTCCCCGTCATCGTAGCCTTCGGTTCCGAATTGCAGGACACAGCAGTATGGCGTCGGGATGGCCATGACTTCTTCGGACTCCGGGCTCTCCCCCGTCTTCGTGACGGCGGTCACCACGTAGTGGTAGCAGGTGCCGTTGGCGAGGTCGGTATGCAGGAAGGGCGGCGCCGCGGTGTCGATGAGATTGCCGTTCTCCTTCGTCACCCCGATTTTGGTCTTGAACCGTTCCATGCCGACCGCGTCGTAGCGGAAGCGGTCGAATTCCTTCCCCTCTTTGGTGACCCCCTTGGAGGTCTTGAAATAAATATTGTAGAAGAGGGTGCCGGGCACGGGCTCCCACTCGATGGTCAATTGCCCGTCCCCCGTCTTGACGTTGACGCCCCGGGGAGGGGGCGGGATTTCCGATGGCGCGGCCGCGGTGCCCCCGCCGGCCTGGGAAGACCCGTCCGCCAGGAGGGTCAACCGGGCGCGCGGATCGTATTCGTCACGTTTCATCGCCATAAGCCTACTCCTTACCTACGTGAAACCTTGAATTAAAATGGGAGTCTAACACCCTGCTCTCTGCCAAGTCAAGGCAGGGGTCCGCGGCCGGGTCCGGAGGGACCGTCACATGAAGGAAGTGCGGCGGGGGTCCGGCTTCTTACCGGGAGTGGTGGTCTGGTCCGGCTCCTCTGCAGAGGCGGGGCCGGGGGACTCGGACGGTTGGGCGGGGCTCGTGGGCGAAGCCTGATGTTGGAGATTCGAGAGGCGCTCGACCGCGTCCCGAATGCTCGGGATCGTGGAGTACAGCCGGGCGGCCTTGTCGGTCAAACCCTCCTCCATATAGAGCAGCGCGAGGTCGTATTTCAGGAACGGCACCCCGGGGCCCTCACAGAGTGGGTTTTCCAGGGCACGCTCCAAGCAGGCGATGGCCGATTTATTGAGCGTCCGCTCCTTGTAGCAGGCCGCGGTCATCATGCAGGAATCGACGAACCGGTCGGGTCCTCTCGCCGAGAGCTGAAACTCCTCCATCGCTTCGGTCAGCAGGCCCATTTCCTTGTAGGCCACCCCGAGATCGAAATGCGTCTCGACATCCCCATCCCCCTCCGCCACTTCGCCCGCCGGCACAGCCACCTCCCCGACCGGAACCAGCTCGAGGGTCTGCCACTCCTCGGAGGGGGCTTCCTCATCGGCGGTGGCCGGGGCGATCGCCTCGACCGCCACCTTCTCCACCTCCACTTCCACCTCCAGCTGAGCGGGTTCCTCCGCCAGTTGAACGGGGCTCACGGGAATCGGTTCGGCGACAGGCTCTAATATCTCCACCGGAGCCGCCGTGTCCTCCTGTCCGCCCTCGGGGGGTACCCATTCCAGCCCATGGGTTTCCATCGGGATTTCCTCGGGAGCCGGGGGCTCGAGCACCGAAGGGGCGGCCTCGGGCTCCACGGCCGGGGGAGCGGCCTCCAACAGGGAATAAAGTCCGCCAAGAAGATCAATCGTGGTCAGGTCAGGGCCTTCGGGCTCGGGTTCGTCCTCAGGAACAGGAGGACGATCAACCGCATGAGCGACGGGATGGACGGAGTCTCCTGCCGGCGCCAAGTCGGCCTCAGCCGTGGGAGGGAGGACGGGCGACGGCTCGGGGGCCATCGCAGGCTCCCCTTTCGGCGGAATGGCAGGGATAAAGCGGCGGCGGGCTTCCGGGTGGGCGGGCACAATCTTGAGAATCTGCTCGTACAGGGCCTGCGCGTATTCCTCATTGTGGAGTTGTTCGGAATCCCGTGCGAGCTGAAGGTACGCGTCCACGGCCTCATCGGTCAGCCCTTCCTTGAGGCAGAGCTCCGCCACCCGTAAGCGCGCGCTGGTGTTGCTCGGATTCGTCGTGGTGATTTTCCGATAGGTCCCGATCGCCTTTCGGGTGTCGCCAGCTTTGAGGTACAACTTCGCGCCGGCCAGGTAATCCGCAACGGCATTGCTCGTCAGGCCCCGCTCCACGCTCAGGTCGCCGAGCAGCTCATAGATGTCCGCCCGGTCGGGATCGATCTTCAGGATTTTTTTATAAATCGCCACCGCCTTGAGGTCGAACCCGTGCTGGAGGAAGATGCCGGCCGCTTGATGAAACGCCTCGCCGGCCTCGCGGGAAGAGGTGAATTTCAGGCAAAGATCGCCGATGGCGTTGTGGACATTGGCGTCATTGGCGGAGTGATCCAGGAGCCGGCGCAACTCCGTGATGGCCTGGGCCGGTTGCCCTTTGGCGGCTAATCGTTGGGCTCGCTGAATCGATGCGGTCTTTTCAGGGGGCTCATTGGGACTCTTTTTTTTGGGCACTTAAAAAATCTATCGCAAGACCGGTGCCAAGTCAAGAATTTCCCCCAAACGACGAGGGCCCATCCCCTTGGATGGGCCCTCACAGGCAGCTCTCCGGCGGGCCGCGCCCGCCTCACTATATCCGAATATCCGACTGGTTAAACCTTCACCACATTCGAAGCTTGCGGCCCCTTGGCCCCTTCGACGACATCGAACTCCACGTTCTCGCCTTCTTTGAGGGACTTGAAGCCTTCCCCTTGAAGGGCCGAGTAATGGACAAAGACGTCCTGCCCGGTCTCCAGACGAATGAAACCGAAACCCTTTCGGTCGTTAAACCATTTGACCGTGCCTTTGGTTTTCTCCACAACGTGCCCTCCTTTTGTAACAATCCCTGCCCCGCAATCCTGAGCCTGTGACCTCGCACCGTTGAAATGGACCGTAGGGTCTACGCGCTGAACCGGCGTTGCGGTGAGCATCTACCATAGCCCCTGAATGCTGTCAAGTGGGTGTGCGAACGGATTTACATTGCCCCGGCCTTCCAGTATAACTAAAGACACGGAGGACCGGTACGGCGCGTGCGGACCATTGATCGGTATGTGCTGCAAGAGCTCAGCGTGCCGTTCGGCCTGAGCCTCGCCACCCTCACCTTCATTCTATTGACCCGGGAAATTATCCGCCTGGTGGAACTCCTGATTAACAAAGGAATCGGGTTCGTGCCCCTGCTCAAAACATTTTTCATACTCCTGCCCTCGTTTTTCGTGCTCACTCTCCCCATGGCCTGCCTGATCGCCTCGATCAGCGCCTTCAGCCGCCTGTCGTCCGACCACGAGCTGACGGCCCTCCAGGCCACCGGTATCAGCGTGGGACGCCTCGTTCGGCCCTTGTTGCTCTTCTCCGGCGCCGTCTTCGTGGCCACCCTGGTGATGGGGCAGTTCGCGCAGCCCTGGAGCGGCCAGTCCCTCAAGAAGCTGGCCCTCGTGATGCTGCGGGGCCAAATCTCGATGGTGCTGGATGAGGGCGTGTTCAATACCCCCGCCGACAACGTGGTGGTGTATATCGCCGAGCGCAGCCTGCCCGACGAGCCGCGCGGAGCGTTCATTTCGGACACCCGGGTCAAGGGAGAGCCGCGGATCATCGTCGCGCGCGACTGGGCGGTGATCAACGACCAGCTTCACAATCGGATCGGCATGCGGCTCAACAACGGGGTGATTCACGTGAACCCGAAAGATCCGAGCGAATATCGCATGATCCGGTTCACGAGCTACGATTTTAAATTGGACCTGGCCGAAACCCAGACCCTGGTGGCCGAAGAGCGTCCCTCGATCTTTGAAATCCGATACCAGCTTGCCGAGACCCAGGGCACGGAGCCCCGGTACCTGAGGCTCCTGGAGGACGAATACAAAAAGCTCGCGTTTCCGACCGCCACCCTGGTGTTCGGCCTGATCGGCATGCCGCTGGGGATCGTCATCAAACGGTCCGGCCGCACCGGCGGATTTGCCGTGGGGGTCCTCATCATCCTCGGCTTTTATGTCTTGAACGTCCTCGGAGATCTCTGGGTGGTCAACCGGACGATGAGCCCCTTCGCCGCGGCCTGGTTTCCGAGCGTGGTGTTCGCAATGGTCGCAGGTCTGCTCTTTCTCCGCCGGCAGAGGCTCTGAGCCATGGGAGCGCGCCTAGTCTCATGACCCTCCTCATGCGATATCTCCTGCGCTCCTATCTGCAAATCTTCGGGCTGTGCCTGGCGGGGCTGGCCTCGATCTACGTGATCGTCGACTTCGTCGAGAAAATCCGCAAGTTCATGAGCCATCGGGCCGAATTTCACCATGTCATGCTCTACTTCCTCTACAAGCTTCCCAGCATCCTGTTCCAAATCACGCCCCTGGCCGTCCTGATGGCCACCTTGTTGACGCTGGCGATCCTGTCCCAGAACAACGAGATTACGGCGATGCGCAGCAGCGGCCTCAGCCTTACCTGGGTGGCGATTCCCTTCCTGGCCGTGGCGCAGATCGTGAGCCTGCTGATGCTCTGGGCCAGCGACGCCGTGATCCCCCGCGCAAACCAGGCGGCGGAGATCCAGCGAGAGGTCCGGATCGAGGGGGGGAGTCCCCGTGCCGTGTTCCGAGGAAAGGAGATCTGGGTGCGCCTGGGAGATCAGACCCTCATGAAAGGGGATCTGGCCGACGACACCTCCCCCAGGCTCTTCGGCGTCAGCCTGTATCGGCTGGGGCCGGACTTCAGCGTGCGCGAACTCCTCTTCGCCAAGGAGCTGGTCCACGAGGAGGGCGGATGGACGCTGGTCTCGGGCGTCAGCCGGACGTTCGAGGCCGACGGGGCCGTCAAATCCAACGCCTTCAACCGACTTCCCCTCCTGCTGAACCAGAAGCCCGAAGATTTTCGGCGGACGATTCGCGTGGACTCGGAAACCTTGAGCTTGCGCGATCTGGCGGCCTACGTGGGGCGGCTCAGGCAGGACGGCTACAATCCGGCCCGCTTTGCCACCGAACTCTTCGGCCGGACCGCCTTTCCCTTCGTCTGCCTGATCATGGCCATGATCGGGACCTCCATGAGCTTGATGGAGACCGGATCCCGAGGCACCGGCCTGGTCAAGATGGTGGGCTACAGCCTGGTGATCGGGCTCCTGTATTGGTTCGCCCATTCTGCGGCGTTGGCGCTGGGGCGAAGCGGCGTCGTGCCGCCGCTTCTGGCCGGGTGGACGGCCAATATCCTGTTCCTCTCGTTCGCCGGCTACCTGTTCCTCCATGTCCGTCAATAATAAGGAGATCGACGGCCACGCCTAAGAGGTGAACAGGTCCCGCAACGCGATGACTTTCGCATTGAGATACCCGGCCCACGGGAGAAACACCGCCGGATACACCCCCACCGTTCCGAGGTAATAGAAGGTGAGTCCCAGTTGGGTGCAGACCCCGATCACGTACAAGGCTACGACCATCCGACGGCCCGGGTGGCTGGGGCCGGCGCTCGACGCGTCCCGCTTCGCACGTTTCATTTCCTTCGCCGCTTCCAACAGTTTCTGCTTGCGAGCCAGATAGTCTGGACAGGCCCGCACGAGATACTGATCGTAGCGCGCCTGGGCCCATCCCCAGAGAGCCCCGACCACGAAGAGAATGGTGCTGCCCAGCAAGGCTTTCGGCATGAGCTCGCCCTGAATCCACATCAGGCCCACGCTTCCATAGCCGACCAGCAGGGTGACCATCCCCAGGGGGATGGTGGGAAACATCAGCCGGCTCTTGAGATACAGGCGCGCGCGCTCCATCTCGTCTTCACGGCGCCTGGCGGTGACGATCTTAGGCATCTCGCACGGTCCTTGCCTTCATCACGTCCTCTTCGGGCAGCGGCCTATTATAGACTCAATCGGGCGCCCGCACGTTCGTCACCAAGCAATCGTGGGAGAAACACGCCCGTCCCCTACAGGCTGTGGCGTCTCTCGTTGAGGCGACGGATTCACCCTTTTGGGTGAGGCTTCCCTCTCCGTGACTGTCAGAACGCCTGTTCGGTTCATGTCGCTCGGCTCCGCCTGCGCCCTGTGCGGACGAAAACCCGAGAACTCTCGCGTGAGAGCCTGCCATGCGAATGTTCCGCATCCCTGATTACCAACTCCGCGCCAGTCTTCATCGCCCCGCGTCATCGCGTCCGAGACCATCGTTCTGCGTGGGGAGTGCTGAATGTCGTGCGTGCGATCCCTCGCCGCCAGTCCACAACTTCTGGGGATTCCCTGAGGATAGCTCTGTGAACGCCGACCTCCGAGGGCTTTCTTCCGTCTCCACATGCTCCCTGCATAAAAATTAACCGAAAGTTTTTCCAAGAACCAACATGTTAGAACATCCCTTCCTTCATCATGAGGTGTGCGGACCGGAGACTCCCTTTCACGCGCACTCACCATCCTTCGAACCGGTAGCTGACTCCGAAGTACACCGCGAACGTCGGAGCCGGCGATACGAACGGCTCGTTCCTGCCGGTATTCACGAAATCATTTGCAATGGACCCGAACGTTGAATACTCCGTGTTCAAGAGATTATTGCCTTGAAGAAACATATTCAGCTTTCCTCCCGGGACAACCCGTTCATACGCAATGCGTCCATTCAGCGCGAAATACCCCGGGAGACGCGGGAAGGCATTGGGCTCGTCATTGAGATAGACCTGCGTGCTCACATACAATCCCGTGAGGGCGAAGGTCCACTCAGGGACAGGACGGAATTGGATCGTCGTCCCTAATCGGTGTTTGGGAACAAGGGGAAGGCTGTCCCCGATTTTGATCACCTTCCCAACCCCCTCGACAAACTCCGATTGAAAGTGCGCCTCCGTATAGGTGTAGTTCACCGAGATCGTCCACTTCTCGGCCACCGTTCCTCGCACGGACGACTCCAGCCCTCTTCGCCTCGTCTTGTCGACGTTTTTATTCTGGCCGTCGGGGAACACGCAGGTCGTGCACACGAAGAAAATCTCATCCCGGACATCCGTTTGGAACAGTGCCAAAGAAGCCTCTCCCCAATCCCACAACGCCGTCTTACCACCGACTTCATACGACCTGGTCCGGACGGGACGGAGATCGAGACTCGATGCAAAGGGGGGCTGCGCAATGAGTTCAAACCGATTGGGCGGGCGAAAGCCGTCCGCGTAATTGAAATACAGGCTGCTCTTGGGAGCCAGCTTATAGACGATCCCCGCCCGCGGTGTCGTCCTGGTGAAGGTGGGCGTGCCGTTGGTTTGGGGGCTTGTCGGGTTCAGATCGTCGTGAATCGAAAATTTATCATGATCATAGCGCACGCCGGCTATGAGGACGACGGTTCGGGCAATTTCTACGGTGTCTTGTGCAAAGAACCCGAAAATATCCTCCCCCACGGACTTCCGATCGACAAACGGGCTGGAACGCGTGGCCAGGTCAGTGCGGGTGAGTTCGCCGCCAAGAACGAATGTGTTCGCCAGCTTGTCCCCTCCAATCTCATGACTGACTTGCGCCGTCCCCCCCTTGGATTCGGTCTTCGAAAGAATGTCGTTGTTGAATCCAAAGAACCCGGGGTAGAAAACCGTTAGATTCTCCTGGGAGAGATGCCGATAGAACCCATTGACGGTCAGGCTCAAGCCGAACGGCAACTGCTGACGTCCATTAACAGACACAAGATTGTTCTCGTTGTCGGTAAACGCTCCCGGCGTCACGTTCAGTTGACGATTAACGGCAAGAAAGGTTGGAGGCAGGGTGCCGGCGACGAGCAAGCGATCCTTGGTATAGTTATACGCCACCGTGAGGTCCGTCCCCTCAGCCGGTCGAAATCCGAGCTTCCCAAAATACCTGGAAATTCTGGTGTCCGATTCGTCCCGGTAGCCGTTCTCCGTCTCCCTGGAAAAACTGGTCGCATAGTCGAATTTTCCCACAGGGCCGCTTGAATTCAGCATATAGCGTTCCCGATGAAAACTTCCGAATACGGTTTCAGCCGTGGCCTGCCGGCGGTCGCCGCCCCGCTTGGTGATGATATTGATCACGCCGCCAAGCGCGTACTTTCCATAGATCGAGGACGCTCCGGGAATGATTTCAATGCGTTCGATTGACTCCAGAGGAATCAGGTCAAAATTCATCACATTCGTATCGGGCTCGTTCACACGGACCCCATCCACGAACACGGCTGTTGAGGGGAACGGCTGGCCATTGAATCCTCTGAGATCGACGGTGGACTGAAACGGATTGCCGTTTCCATCGAACATGATGACCCCCGTCTCATATTGAATCGCTTCCTGGACGGTTTGAGCGCCGGTCTTTCGAATCTGCTCCGCAGTGATGACGGTGACCTTGGCAGGGATGTCATAGATATTGGCCTGGCCACCGGCGGGCAGGCGGGTGCTGCTGACGACGACCTCCTCCAACGGGTACGACTGGGAATCTTCCCCCCAGGCCATGGACGACACAAATGGGATAAGGGTGAGACCGCACCAGAGAATGAAGAGGACACGAAGTGGACTGGCCATGACAAAACCTCCCTTGTGCTCGAAGGGCAGTTCGATATGGCCGACAGCCGGATGTCCTGACTTACGGGTCCTCACGCCCCCTGCGCCTTCCCATTTCGAAAACGTGAATCGTTAAACGTTTAAACGTTAATCGGGAAGTCTAAGCCTTCCGTTTAACGGTTAACGAATAACGTTACACGTCCCCAAAGCAGTGGCTGAATGCAGGAGCGCTCTCCGCTTACAGTGGCGGCACCGTGATGGATTCGCACCATCTTCCCCGACTCTGCCGGCCTTCTTGCTGGAACCCTCCTCCTAAATAAATGGTTGTCCTGGGATCCTCTTGGCCCATCACTCGGCAGGGGATCCGATCCCGCCGAGGCTGCAGACCAAGTCAAGCCATCATGGAGCGATCGGAGGGCATCCCCTCGGAAACCGGGAGGGTGACCCGCGGCGTGCCCGCAACAGGATGGCGATCAATGAGCACCTCGCACCCGTACACCGTTCGGATATGATCCGCGGTGAGGACCTCCCCAGGAGGGCCCGTCCGATAGGCCTGCCCCTCGTGCAGCAGAACCAGGCGGTCGCAGTACTGGCTGGCGAGGTTCAGGTCATGGGAGACGAGGACGACGGTCACCCCGCGGTCCCGGTGGAGCCCCTTCAAAATGGCGTAAATCTCCATTTGATGATTGATGTCCAGAAAGGCCGTCGGCTCATCCAGCAGGAGGATGCGGGACTGCTGAGCCAGCGCCCTCGCGATCATCGCCCGCTGCCGCTCGCCGCCCGACAGGTCCTGAACGGTCCGGTCGGCCAGGTGCCAGACATCCATCGCCTGCATCGCCAACCGCGCGATCCGAAGGTCTTCCGCGGATTCCCACCCCCATCCCACTTGGTGCGCAAACCGGCCCATCAGCACAAGTTCCCCTACCGTAAAGGGAAAGAGCATTGGACTGTCCTGGGGCACCACCGCGACCTGCCGAGCAATCTCCCGTCGCGGCCGCGCGGCTAAATCCTCTCCGTGGAGCAGGACTCTCCCTATTTGGGGACGGAGAAGCCCCGCCATCAATTTCACCAGCGTGGTCTTACCCGACCCGTTGGGCCCGATGAGGCCGATGATTTCCCCTTCCACCACCTCCAGCACAAAGTCTCTGAGAATCCAGTCCTGAGTGTAACGAAAGCTGACATCTGTCAATCGGTAACACAAGTCCATCGGGATCACCAAAGATTCGTGCGCCGGGTGCTGATCAGCAGATAAATAAAGAACGGGCCTCCGGCCAGCGCGGTGATGACCCCTACCGGCAACTCGGAGGGCGCCAGGAGGCTCCGGGCGACCGTATCGGCCACCGTCAGAAACGTCCCCCCGACCAGGGCGGCCGCCGGCAGCAGGAGGCGGTGATCGGGCCCGAGCACCATGCGCACCGCGTGGGGGACCACCATCCCGACGAACCCGATCAGTCCGCTGACGGCCACCACCGCGCCCGTCAGGAGCGACGTCGTGAGGAAGATCATCCGTTTGACCCGTTCCACCTCCAGCCCTAACCCGCGGGCCGTGTCCTCACCGAGGGCCAGGAGGTTCAACTTGCGCGCATGGCTGCACAGCACGCCGAGTCCGAGCAGCACGTACACGGCCAGCGCGCCGACCCCGGCGAACCCCAGCGTGGCCAGACTCCCCATGAGCCAGAAGAACAGCCGGAAGGCGCTGGTGGAGTCGGCCAGGGAGGTGATGAACAGGATCAAGGAGGACAGGATGGCGTTGATGATGACCCCGGCCAGCAGCAGCGTGTGGACCGGGAGGCGCCCCTCCACGACGGTGATGCGATAGATCGCCCCGATCGTCACCGCCGCACCGGCAAAGGCGAACAGGTGCACGGTGGAGAACCCGCCGACTGCCCACGCCACCCCGGTCTGGAGGGCCAAGGCCGCCCCCAACGCGGCCCCGCTGGAGATCCCCAATATGAAGGGGTCCGCGAGGGGGTTGCGCAACAGGGCCTGAAGCGCCACCCCGACCGAAGACAGGCTCGCTCCCACCAGGAAGGCCACGAGCAGCCTGGGAAGGCGGACCTCCAGGACGATCACGGACAGGCTGAGACCGGGCGCGCTCTCAGACACGGGGCCTCTGGCGACATCCAACAAGATGCGCGCCAAGTCGGACAACGCGATGCGTTCGGACCCGAACTGAAGGCAGATCACGAAGGCCGCCAGGGTAATCGCCGCCAGAAGCCCCATCACCCTGCTCCAGCGGCTCACCGTGAGGGCGGTGAGGGAAACGGCCTCCGTCTGCGCGCCGGCCGGTATGGGACTCTCCATCAGCTCCTGTCGCCGCCTTTGGGTGGAGGAAACAGGCCCGGGTGGAAAATCTTTGCCAGCTCTTCGATGCCCTCGATCACACGCGGTCCAGAACGATTGACCAGATCCCCCCGGATCTGGTGAAGACGGTTCTGCGCCACCGCCGAGACGGAGGTCCATTTCCGCCACCGCTGTTGTTCTGCCTCCGGGATACCTTCCGATGTTCCAACCGGAAAGATAATCACTTCCGGGTCCCTGCGAAGCACTTCCTCAAGTGAAACTTTAGGGTATGGAGTAGCGGCACGGCCCACAATATTCTCGCCCCCGGCCAGCTCCAGCACCTGGTGAATGAAGCTTCCCGACCCCACGCTGATGAGGGGATCGCTGTTGACGACATAGAACACGCGAACCGGTCTGGTGGAGGCCATGCGGTGGCGTAGTTCGCCGACGCGATCCCGAATCCCCTGCACGACCGCGCGCGCCTCTTTGTCGTGACCCACGAGGCGGCCCACCGTGCTGATGTGGAGGAGAATGTCCTCCACCGATTTCGGGGCCAGGATGAAGACCGGAACGCGAAGCTGCTCCAGCTTGGCCAAGGCATCCGGGCGGATGAAGTCCTTGTTGCCCACCACCAAATCCGGCTTGAGCCCCAGGATGGCTTCCAGGTTCGGGGTGGACGCGCCGATTTTGGACTTGGCTTTCGCTTGCGGGGGAAAATCGCAGAAGGCCGTCACGCCCACGACTTCCGCGTCCAGCCCCACCGCAAAGAGGATTTCCGTCACGCTGGGCGCCAGCGAGACGATCCGGCGGGGCGGTTTGGCCAGATACACCCGCCGGCCCAGATCGTCGGTAAAAGTCTGGTCCGACACGTTGGTCATGAAGGGCATCCCGGTCAGAATGCCCTGTCGCCGCTTCTTCATGGGTTTAAGACCCGTTGCAATTTCTCAGAGCAACGGGTTCCCCTCCAAATAAAAATCCTCAAGGCCGTGCGAAAGACCTTGAGGATTGCACCCGAACTATTTAAATGTCTTGGCACCCTCACCTCTCCTTGCCACGAGGAGCGGCTGGTCGACAACCCGGGCAGGTTTTCTGGCTTGTGGTTCGACCTACTCCTCACGCCTTCCCGGTGCTGACGTTATACGTGGAACGTTATCCGTTAAACGGTTCACCCGAATAACGATTAACGTTTAACGATTCACGTCCGCAGCCAGTGGCTTCCCGTGAGTTTCGTCCCCACTCACAGCGGCGGGACCGCAGGGGATTCGCACCCCTTTCCCTCGACCCGAGTCATGGCGATCTAGACGGACACTCTAAGGCGGCGCGCCTGAGGATGTCAAGGGCCTTCTCTTGGTTGACCCCTCCCGATGAGGGGTCTAGAATGCCGCCACAGGGAGAATCGTCATGGACCGCTATGCCATGCTCACGGCCTTCGGCCAGGACCGCCCGGGGATCGTGGCGGCCCTGGCCGAGGGCCTCTACCAGCTCGGCTGCAACATCGAAGACACCTGCATGACGCGCCTTCGCGGAGAATTCGCCATGATGGTCATGGTGCGCCTGCCCGCGGCACTGGCCCCGGACCAACTGGCTGATCGCCTGGCTTCTCACACCGCGCCCCTGGGGCTCACGGTGCTCTGCCGCGAGGTCCCGCCGCAGGCCACGGCGCTGGAACCGCCTTCGGAGAAGCAAATCTTCATACTGTCGGTGTACGGCGCGGATCGCCCGGGGATCGTGGCGCAGGTTGCCCGGGCGGTGGCGGACCACGACGGCAACATCACGGACATGAACACGCGGGTCGTCGGGGCGCCGGACCGGCCGGTCTACGTCATGATTCTGGAGATCCAGCTTGCAGCCGGGAGCCGTCCGGAATCGTTGCAGGAGGCGCTGGACCGCCTCAAGCCAAGGCTCGGGGTGGACATCACCCTTCGCGCGATCGAGAGTGTTCGGTTCTGATTGTGGCGGTCCGCCCCATCCTTCTCTATCCGGATTCCCTCCTCAAGAGCCCCGCAGCCTCCCTCCCCCTCTCCGACCCGTCGCTTCCCTCCCTGATCCAGGACATGGTGGACACGCTGGACGACTCCCCCGGCGTGGCCCTGGCCGCGCCCCAAATCGGATACTCCGTCAACTTGATCCTTGTGGACGTCGCCCGCAAGAAGGGAGAGCGGGGACACGGGCAGGTCCTGCTGATCAATCCCCGCATCCTCCACCAGAACGGCCTGCGAATCGTCAGGGAAGGGTGCCTCAGCGTTCCGGACTATACGGGGAACGTCCGTCGGTACGAGCAGACCGTCGTGGAAGGGACGACGCCGGACGGCCGGGTCGTGGTCCTGACCACGTCGGGGTTTGAGGCCCTGGCTTTTCAACACGAGATCGACCACTTGGGCGGCATCCTGTTCCTGGATCGGATTGAGTCGCTGAGCACGGACATGTTCAGGCGGCGCGCCGGCCCGTCTTGACAGGCCAGACGGCGATGGTGTTTAGTGGAAAATGTTTGGAGGCCGAGCGGTTGGACGCCAGCAGTCTGATCACAGCCGTGGACCAACTGATGGGCCCGCTCCAGGACCTGTACGCCCAACAGGTGAAGGCGCACTCTCACAGCCTCAAGCCCCCAGCGGTGGTGGTGCGGCAGTACGAGGCCGCCGTCTATGCCTTCCGGGATCAACGCGTTCCCGCCGGGGTCAAGGGAGTCGTGGGGATCCTGGTGGATTCGGTCGAGGCCTTTGAATCGGGACGGGTCCTGGAGGCCGGCCGCAGCGTGATGCAGGCGATCGAACAGTTCGAGGCGGCCGGCAAGGAGTCCGAGGTGACGATCACCCCCGAGCAGGCGGCCGCGCTCGGCCGGTTCCGGAGCCGGCTGTTCAAGATGGCCGTCCCGGCCCCGGAGCTCGACCAGAAACGCTTCAACCTCTGAGGAGGCGGGAAGAATCCGCGCATGGAATTTATCGGGACCGTGCAGTTTTTCGAGAACGGACGGCGGACCAATCCCGTCGCCTTGTATCTGGATCGGGGTGAGAGCGAATGCCGCGTCAGCGCCCGCCTGCCCCGATGGCAGCACATCGTCGGGAGCGGCGCCACCGTCAACAAGGCGGCGGGCAATTTTGAGATCACCCTCAAATCGGCCGTGCCGGCCGAGGGGGCCTACGAAGGACCCTACTGGAACGCCGGCATCAAGGCCGAAAAGCCGGCGCCGCCGAAGCCGGCCGGCCCGGCACCGGCCGTGAAACCCGCGGACCCGGCTCCAGGAGGAGCCACACCATCAGCCTGAGCGGTCCCCGGTCATCTCACGCAGTCCGCCCCTCATGACCTGCCCCCGCTGCGCCGCCACGAACACGGATGAGGCCGCCTTTTGCAGCGCGTGCGGCCAGCACCTCATCAGGACCGCGTCCCCGCCCGCTGGCTCGGACGCGATACTCTGGCGCCGGTTCCTCGGCCCGCGGGCGGACCACTACCTGGAACGGTTCCGGACCTTTCAGGATGAAAAAGGAGACGCCTTTCATCTGACGTGGCACTGGCCCGCCTTCCTGGTGGGATGGCTGTGGTACCTCTACCGGAAAATGTACCCGCACGCCGCGGCCTTTCTCCTGGGGGGACTGCTGCCCATGGTCCTCGGCGCGGGGCTGCCGGGCGTGGTGATCTGGAACGCATGCGCCGCCGGCGCCGCCCACTATCTCTATTATATGCACGTCAAGCTCACGCTGGCGTCGATCGCCCGGCGCGCCGGCACGGACACCGCGCTTCGCGACCGCCTCATCTCCGACGCGGGGGGCATTCAGCCGTATGTGTGGTGGCTGGGCATCGCGCTGACGGCGCTGGCCATCGTCGTGGGGATCATGGAAGCCCCCTCGTCCATCGAGCCCCCGGAGCAACCCTGACCGTTCGATATGGTACAATGACGGCAAGTTCGTATGCCTCCATCGATCCATCCGGTTCAACTCATCTCCGTCCTGCGCATGAAATCGCTGACTCCGGTCATCGTCTTTCTGACGTCCAGGCGGTCCTGTGACGAGGCGCTCGACTCCTTCGAACACGGGGGCGAGCCCCTCCCGCGATCCCGCCAGGACGCCATCGCGGCGGTGCTGGAGGAGCTCACAGCCGCCTACCCCAGCATTCAGGAACACCCCCTGCGCCAGACGGTAACCACCTACGGCGTCGCCGCGCACCATGCGGGGCACCTGCCCTCCTGGAAGATCGCGATCGAGGAGCTGATGCGTCGCGGCTCCTTGGAGGCGGTCTTCGCCACCACCACCCTGGCCGCCGGGGTGGACTTTCCCGCCCGCACGGTCGTGCTCACCCAGTCGGGCGTCCGGCGCGACCAGGACTTCACGGACCTGACGGTCGCGGAGGTCTCGCAGATTTCAGGCCGCGCGGGGCGCCGCGGCAAGGACAGTGTGGGCTTCGCCATCGTCACCCCCTCCCCGTACATCGATCTGGGCGTCCTCACGCGCGGTCTCACCGACCGCCCCGAGCCCATCGACAGCCAGTTCGTCATCTCGTACCCCATGGTCCTCAATCTCCTGAAGGCGCATCCCGTGGACCACATCCAATCGATCCTCGCCAGGAGCTTCGCCCAGTTTCAGATGAACGCGCAGGCGGACCGGGTGGAACTGCGCGTCGAGAAGCTCCATGCCAGGCTGGACACCTACGCCCCCCGCGAATGCACGGACTGGCTGACCCAGTGGCACGCGTACGATCAAGCCACGCGGCAAGCCGCCCAGAAGCTCCAGACCCGGCGGCATCACCCGCCGGAGGTCAAGGCGCGCCTCCCCTTCCTGACGCCCGGCCGCCTCGTGGCGTTTCCCCGCTTCCGCGGGGTCGTGCTCCGGCGCTACCGCAGCCGCGGCCAGCACCATGAGATGGTGACGGTGCTGCGCAGGGGCGGCATCATCGCCGAGTGCGCGGTCGCGGACCTCGCCGAGGTGGTGGACCGGGCCTTCGAGTTCTCCCCCACGTCCGCGTTCCCGTGGGCGACCCCCGAGGCCCTGTCCTGGCTCGCCCAGCAGCTCGAGGACCTGCCCAAGCACCTCCCCGCGCTCGCGATTCCCGCGCCGGAGAGGGAGGACGAAGACGAGGAATTGGGCCGGAGCCTCGGCGATCTCTTCCCCTGCCCCACCTGCCCCTGCCGGCCGATCTGCGGGAAGGAATTCAACGTCGCGAGCAAGGTGAAACAGGAGTGGCTCCACAATACGAGGACCGTGCAGTCGCTCCGCACCGGCCTCTGGCACAAATTCCAGGAGCGGGCCGACATCCTCCATGAGCTCGGCTACCTGGACCCCGCGTACAAGCTGACGGCCGACGGCGATTGGGCCCGGCACATCCGGATCGACTACTCCCTGCTGATCACCGAGCTCATCCGCGCCAACACCTTCCGCGGGGTGAGTCCGGGCGCGCTGGCCGGCCTGATGGCCTCCATCTCGTACGACAACGACCGCCCGGGCTCCTTCCCGCGGATCGGCCCCGAGCTGGCGGCGCTGGTCGCCGCGTCCCGCCGAATGGCGGAGGCCCTGGCCGCCTACGACGACCCGCCGCTGCTGCGCGCGGATGTCGGCGGTCTCGCCGAGCGGTGGGTGGGCGATCCCACCGTCGCGTGGACCAAACTCTGCCGGTCCACCTCGATGGCGGAAGGGGACATCTATCGTCTCCTGTCGCGGACGCTGGAATACCTGTCCCAGGTCCACACGTTGAGAGACACGCACCCGGAACTGGCCTCGGTCGCCGCCGAGGCCCTGAGCCGGATCCGGCGCGGCGTGCTGGAGGAATTGCCGTGACCCGCGACGAACTGGAACGCGCGCTCAGCGACCTCCCCTTCCGCCTGCTGCGGCGCCTGGCGCGGACGACCGCTGGACCACAAGTATTGCGGATGGGCAAGCGCCGTCTCATCCAGACCATCATGGCCGAGGCGGAGGCCTCGCCCGAGCGGGTGGAGGCGGCGATCCGGGCCCATCAGGCGGAACAGCAGGCGGTGGAGGCCATTCCTCCCTCGCCCGCGGAGGCTCGCCCCGAGTCTCCTCATGCCGGGAGGCCGGCAGACCTCGGGGCCTTCCTGGAAGGGATCGGGGTGCCGGAGCCCAGGCCCTTCGTGCCGGACGATTGGCAACTGGAAGCCCTGGACGCCTTGACGCGAGGGGACGTCATCGTGAGCGTGCCCACCGGAAGCGGCAAGACCTACGTCGCCGTCGAGGCGACGCGGCGGGCCATGCACGAGGACCGGACGGTCGTCTATACCTCTCCCCTCAAGGCGCTGTCCAACACCAAGTTCACCGAGTTCACCAAGATCTTCGGCGCCGAGTTCGTGGGCATCATCACCGGCGATCGGCGGGACAACCCGCAGGCCCCGATCCTGATCATGACGACGGAGATCCTGCGCAACCTTCTCTATGACGCGGCGGGAGGCGAGATCGACGTCCGCCTGGACACGCTCGGCCTCGTCATCCTGGACGAGAGCCAGTTCCTGGCCGACCCGGAGCGCGGCGTGGTGTGGGAGGAGACCATCATCTTCTGTCCGTCCCAGGCCCGCCTGCTCCTGCTCTCGGCCTCGATCGGAAATCCCCAGGAGCTGGCCGCCTGGCTCACCAGCATCCGCCAGGACCCCTGTCATCTGGTCCGGCACCAGCGCCGGTCGGTCCCCCTGCGGGCGGGTTATCTCCACCCGTCCGGCAAGCTGACGCCCTTGTTCCGGACGGTGGCCATGCCGCCTTCGCCCGCGCAGGCCGTGCTCCATCCGGAGGCCAAGCGCCTCTTCACGATGTACGAGGAAGACACCCTTCACGTCAGGCGCTCGGGATGACGCGCCGCCAGCTCTTCGCCGTGTGTTTCTTCGGGGTCCTCCTGGTCCTGCTCTACCAGATCGTCATCGTCTTCCGGCCGTTTCTGCTCCCCGTCCTGTGGGCGGTGATCCTCACCCACATCATGTTTCCGCTGCACGTCCGCGTGACCAAGGTCCTTCGGGGGCGCAGGACGGCCTCCGCCGCGCTGTTGACCGTGGGGATCATGACCCTGGTCGTCGTGCCGGTGATCGTGCTCGCCTTCCTGCTCGTGGAGGAAGCCGGCATCGCGTACGACGCCGTCAACACGTGGATCCAATCAGGCGGGGTCAAGCGCCTGCCGGAGGATCTCGTCAGACTCTCGGCGGGCGGGGGCCTGACGCAGGAGATGATCGGCCGGCTCATCGTGAGCCAGGGCAACCTCGAGACCTTCCTTCAACAGAGCGCCAAGGCGCTGAGCGGGTTTCTCGTGGACCAGCTCACCGGCCTGGTCAAGAACGTGTTCCTCCTGGTGGTCAACTTCCTGGTGATGATCATCACGCTCTTCTTCCTCTTCAAAGACGGCACGCGGTTCTTTCAGGCTCTGTACCGGATCATTCCGCTCGAGGAGACGCACAAAGAAAAGATTTTCTCGCGCCTGGACCAGACCATCACCGCCGTCGTCAAAGGTATCGTCATCACGGCGATCGTCCAGGGCCTGCTCGCGGGGATGGCCTACGCGGTTCTGGGTGCTCCGTTTCCGGTCTTTCTCATGGGGCTCACGGTTCTCCTGGCGCCGCTGCCGCTCGGAGGGACGGCCCTCGTCTGGGGCCCGGTGGCTCTCTACCTCCTCTGGGTCGGGCCGGTGTGGAAGGGCGTGGCGTTGCTGGTCTGGGGCGCGGGAGTCGTGACGACGGCGGACAACGTGCTCCGTCCATTGCTCATCGGGAAGGGAGCCCAGCTCCCCGTGCTGCTCCTGTTCTTCAGCATCCTGGGGGGCCTTGCGGCCTACGGGCTCATCGGCGTGTTCCTGGGCCCGATCCTCCTCGCCATCCTGCTCACGGCCATCCAGATCTACCGCGAGGAGTATCTGACCGAGCCCCCGCCGGCACCGGCATCCGCCTCCGCGGTCCCGCCGGAAGGAACGAGCATGGGCGAGTGGGACTAACGGGGACTGGCTACTTTTCCGAAAGTTGCCTGTCCCCGCTTTTCATGCTTGGATGAGCTTCAGGCGGGGTGAAGCGGCGCTTCGGCTCAGGTGTTCACTTGAAGCAGTTCGGCATCGAAGTGTCGGGCCGGCTTGACCGTGCGGGCATCGGGAGTGAGGCCGAGGGTTTCCTCCTCCGGCCCAAATCGTTCCCTTCTGATCTCGTGGCCGTTCTTTTCTCTGTACACCAGCTCGTCGGTATCGAGATCATATTCCGGTATTTCTGGACTTGCCCATCTCTGCACGAAGTATTGGTGACACAGGGTGTACAGGCCGTGGTCCTTCTGGTTGTGCCGGAGAACATATTCAGGCATCGTCTGGACATCCAGATCAGTATGGTAATGCTGCAGCCAGAGGTAGTCTCCAAGAATGACCAATTTGACGAGTGGGGGGTCCGAGTAGAGCTTGAGTTTGACGGCTTTCCCGATCGCCTTGAGCCTCTTGAGCAGCTCGATGCTTTGCCTGACCTCCTCTCGAAAGTTCACCAGCGTGAAATCGGGATGCGCGAGCGCCCCGATGCGCGTACTCGCTTCCTGGCTGTAGGGGTTCATCAGCAGGATTTTGGCCCCCAGGCACTTTTCCAGCACAGAAGATAAATCCCCCACTTGGTCGACAAAGGTCCCGTAGCCGCTTGACCCGATCACCATGACGGTCCTGCCCGTGCCGTGCTTTTCCTTTAATTTCTTGATCCTGCTCTGCGCACGAAGTCCACGCCTGGGAAAAAAGGCGACCAGGCCGGCACCCGTTGCCATCTTGGCGAGGGTCCTGTCCCGAAGGCTACGATGGATGTAGTTGAAGCACACGATGAGAATAATCGCCGCCGTGATTTCCACCGTGAGGAGATAGAACTTTTCATTCTGGACCCGGGACCAATACGCCAGGAATTTCCTGGCGACCGCCGGCAGCGAAAAGGCAATCCCGGCGCTCAGGACAACCACGAGGATGTGATACAGACTCGATGCCGCCCCATTCAGGAGATCCCGGACATTCGACAGTTTTTCTTTCCACATCGGGTCAGCTCTCCACATTTCGCATAATGACAGACACGGTGGTCCCTAGACCGTTCCTTCCTGAAAAAAGGGCGTGAACATAAAAATATCGCGTAAGATTCTCCCCGCTTACCAAACCGGGAGCCCGCCGCTCCCAAGCGTAAGGAGGACTTACGCGATGAGTTCACACAGTATCACGGATGGGTCTCAGAAGCAAGAAATCATTCCACTGCCGGGCCCATGGCCCCTCAGCGCACCTAGCTAAACTCCTTAGGGATGACATGGACTTAAGGGAAGTTTGGCCGGCAATGGGCACAGGCCACGAACGGAATTTACTTCGGGCAGGCGGCGGGCGCAGACGCGGATTCCGGTGGCGGGTCTCCATAGATGTGCTCGGCGAGACTCTTGGCGAGCGCGGAGCTCACTTCCTGTTGCAGAGCTTTGAGGGCTCGCCCGGAGGCTTCTTGATAGGTGAGATGCCCCTCGCGCCCGGCCTGGGCCACACTGCCGAGGACGCGCTGGGTACCGGACTCGAGGATGACGAAATCCGCGCACCAGCGCGCATAGCGGAATCGGGGGTCCGGAAGATCGGCGGGCCACAGGCGGGTCTCACCCTTGATGAGGAGATCGGCGTTCCCATTCTCGCCCGAGGCCGGCTGGGCGCTTCGCGCGGTCACCGGGAGACCCTCCCGCACTAACCCTTCCATGACGGATTGGCGGACCGCCTCCGCCTGATCGCCGGTGACTTCGACCGCCACGACCAGGCTCTCGTTGAGGAATTTTTCCAACTCGCCGGTCAGGGCGGAGACGGAGTGCTCGGCGGCGGTCCCCCGGCCGCCGACCACCCGCAGATCGGTGTTATACGTCTCCCGCGTGATGAGGTTCTTGATCGCGCGCCGCAGGCCCCGGAGTTTCGTGAGTTTGTCCGCCCCGGCCCGCGCCTCTTTCACGTCGCGCCCGATCGCCTCATCCAGGTCGGAGATGCGGCTTAACAGCGCCGCGCGCGCAGCTCCGCGATTCAGCACCGCCAACGCCGAATACAGGCCGGACTGAGGATCGCTCCAGAGCTCGGCGATCGTCACGTTCTCCAATACCTTGTCGGTCGAGACCTTCGTCATCGTCTCCACGGTCAGGCGCCGCTCGGTCTGAACGTGTCCCTTCCGCTCCAGATTCAGATAGGATTCCCAGTCCTTCGCCTGGCTGGTCACCTCCGCCTTGAAGACCCGCGAGATGGCGGCGTAGGCCCGATCCTCCGCGACCGGACGGGAACTCCCCTGCCCGACGCCGATCAGGTACTGGTCTTCGGGATACGCCGCGGCCTTCGTGCCCGTGACCCAATCGGGTGTCTTCGGGGATCCGGCGCAGGCGACCAGCAGAAGCGCGACTATCAAAAATGGGGTCAGACACCATTTCGGCAGCAGTGACACAGTTGAGCAGTTGGAATTAATTTCTGGCTGAAATGGTGTCTGACCCCATTTTTTTCTGTTCATTGCAGGACCCGCATGTCGAGGAAGCGCCTCCCGCCGGCAGAGATGGTGACTCCCCGCATCGTGTACCGCTCGAGCTCGCGTCCGGATCGCCCGGCGTAGCGGAATTCCAGGTCATAGGTGCCGGGAGGGAGCATCACGCGCCCGACCAGAATCCGATCCGGCAGGGTCGCCCAGCTCCGTTTGTCCGCCTCCTCCGAGGCGATGGCGATGATCCGTGCCACGGCGCCGGCCAGGCTTCCGGCGAGCGCCCCGCCGTCCTTGCCCACCGCTTCGCGCACCCCCACCTGTACGCCTTCCGCCAGCGCGTATTTCCACGCCGCGCGAGCCGCCGCCTTGACCGTGGTCCTCACGAGACGGTCCTCCAGGTCCTTCACCGCAATCGCCGTGATGTCCTCCATCAGGACCGAACGAGCATCGTACCGGGCCTCGCCGGAGACCGCAACGGCCTCGACCTGGTCGACCGCCGTCCGGCGGGGCACGAATTTCGGAACCGCCAGCCGGATCACTCTGCCGGTCAGCCCGTACAGGACGCTCTCCGCCGCGCGGTTCTCGCTCGAATAGCGAGGACGCAGCCCCTTCGTGGCCAGTACGACTGTGAGCGCGTCCATGCCGAAGGGAACGTCAATGAACACATCCCGCTTGACCGGGGCCCGGCCCGCCAACGTGATGAAGACCAGCTCCCCCATTCCGCGCGTGGTCTCCGCGGGCTGCCATGCGAGGTCCGGGAAGGCCTTCCGGTATTCCTCATGCTCCTGTCTCAGTCCCAGGGTGTCGGACACCCTCAGGAGGTCCTGGCCGAGGAGATCCGGCATCTCGGTCCCATAGGTCTTTCGGTACGCTTGGAATCCCTCGAACGCCAGGCGATAGGCGACGAAGGCATTGGGGAGGTCTCCGGCGGTCTCGTAGAGGACCCCGCTGAGATACCGCGCAAAGGCGTCCTTGGCGTAGGCCATCCGCCCATGGTTACGATCGGAGATGAGGTTGAGCTTGTGATCGACCTTGCGCGCCTCCACCAGCGCGTCGTCCCAGAGCCCCAGGTTCACGTAGTTCAAGGCCATGATCACGTTGAGCATGACCTTCTCGAAGTCTTCGCCCTCGTACGGCAGCGCGTTGTCGGTCGCGAGGAAGGCTTCGACCTCGGAGCTGATGCGCCGGGTGTACAGGTCCTCGGTCAGCAGCTCCGCCTGGGCCAGGGAGTGGTTGCTCTCGTTATACCGCCCCGCCAGGTGCTCGAGCATCCCCCGGTCCATGTAATACAGGGCGGCGCTCCGGCTCCCGTAGGCGTCTTCATTCCGTTCGAGCACCGCGAGGCCCTCGTCGGGATGGCCGGCCTCGAGCGCCCGATCGATCCGGGCGTAATGGGTGGTGGCCGAGCCGCACGCTGAGAGGGAGACGAGAGCGAGGAGGGCAAGCAGAAGGAGGCCCCAACGGCCTCCGCGGAAAGGCGCCGGGGCGGTGGAGGCGGCGGGGCGCCGCGTCAAAAGATGACGCGTCTCCGTTCCACGACTTTCTTGATCTTTTTCTGGCCGAACCAAGACTTGACGTTGTTGGCGAGGTCCACCATCTCGAGGTCCACCTGATAGAAGATCGCCTTGGTCCCGTCGGTTTCGTCCTCGATGGTGCTGATCGAGCCGCGCAGCAGGTAGTCCGCGCCGATCTCTTTGCCGGGGGGCTTCTGCGTGAATTCCAGGGAGTGGGTGGCCTGCTCGCGGCGTTCCTCGCGGACCTCTTCCCGCTCCCCCCTGCCCGCCACGAACGTGACCCGTTGTGAATTGGTCAGCTCCCGCTCCAGGTCGGTGACGAAGATCTGTACGGGGATGTGTTCGAGGCTCCGGTTCGACACCGTCCCGACGACGACCACCGGCGGTTTCCCCTTGGCCTTGGTGAAGTTGGTCAGCCACGGTTGCGCCAGGGCCTCCTTGACCATCTCCTCGGCGACGAGCCTCGAATCCGTATCGTTCCACCGGCCGCTGAGGTCGGTCACCGAGCCCGTATCCACCCGCGTGACCTTGGTGGAGGAACATCCGGCCGCCGCCGCACCAAAGGCCGCCAGCAGGCATACCCCGACGAGGGTCCGACTAATTCCGGCCGGCACGCTTGTCCTCTTCCTGCTGCAGCCGATCGAAGGCCTGCTCGGCGTTCTTGCGGACGAAGTCCCGCGCCGCGGAGTTCAGTTCCTTCATCTGACCCACCTGTTCTTTGAAGGTCACCAGGTCCATCTTGGCCAGCGAGTAGACGGTCTTGCCACTCTTGTCCTCCTTCTCCCAGCGGTCAATGACCGACACGCCCGAGAGGTTGGTCGCGACGAAGGTCTTGAGCGCGCGCTCGACGTTCTGCTCCTCGCTCGATTTCGTGAAGTCGCCGGCCGTGGTGGAGGCCGCATAGTCCCGCATGAGGTAGCTCGTGTAGGTGTCCACGAACTTGGCGAGGTCGGCGCGGGCGCGGTTGTCGGCCGTCTCCTTGGCCAGCGGCTCGTTGCGGATCCCCGTCACGGCGCCCACGCCATAGAAGGCCTTGCTGTTCTTCTCATTCATGTACCCGCCGCCCTTGTCCACCCACTTCGGAGTGCTCGAACACGCCGTAAGGATGAGGGCGACTCCGGCGACGGCCAACGCCGTCCAGTTCACCGTGCTCCTCACTTGACCACTCATGTCACGCCCTCCTTGTTGAGTAAATTCAGGCTAACACGCAGGGTGGAGGCTGTCAAGAAAGGGGTCGTTGACGTGCCCGCGAGGGACTTGTAAGATAGGCAGATTCATTTGAGGAAAGGGACCTCATGGAACCGGCGCGAGAGATTACCATCGAGGACGGGATTGTGTACATCGCCAACCTCTATCTGCAAGATCCCAAGGCCGCCGCCATCCTGGCCGAATACCCGGAAGCCCGCTGGCCGGAGATGACCCGGCGCGCCCTGAAGATCGGGTTGAGCTATCTGAAGGGCGGCGGGGACTGACGCCCTACGCGATGGATGAAAAAGTCGACAGCTTCCTGAAGGCGGGCGAGGTCTTCCATCCCTCGGAGGACACCCTCAGGAACGCCTGGATCAAGGACTACGAGACCGCCTACAAGGACTCCATCAAAGACGTTCCGGCGTTCTGGGAAAAAGCGGCGCGCGAGCTGGAATGGTTCTCGCCGTGGACGCAGGTCCTCAAGTGGGACTATCCCTGGGCCCAGTGGTTCGTCGGCGCGACGTGCAACATCACCCATAACTGCCTGGACCGCCACCTCAAGACGTGGCGCAAGAACAAGGTCGCGCTGATCTGGGTCGGCGAGGACGACTCCGAGCGGATCTTCACCTATGGGGAGCTCTACCGGCAGGTCTGCCGGTGTGCCAACGCCCTGAAGGCCCTCGGCATCCGCAAGGGCGACCGCGTGGCCATCTATCTCCCCAAGATCCCCGAGCAGACCGTGGCCATGCTGGCCTGCGCGCGCATCGGGGCGATCCACACCGTCGTCTATTCGGGCTTCAGCGCGCCGGCGCTCGCCAGCCGCATCGAGGACAGCCGGCCCCGGGTGATCATCACCGCCGACGTGGGCTATGACCGCGGCAAGGTCGTCCCTCTCAAGCTGGTAGTGGACGAGGCCGTCGCGAACTCGCCGTCCATCGAAACCGTCGTCGTCGTCCGCCGACAGAAGCCCGGGGTCACGCTGTCCGGGCCCAAAGAGGTGGACTGGGAAGCCTGGCTCGAAGGCGAGAAGGCCTCGTCCCCCCCGGAGGTCATGAGCTCCGAGGACCCGCTCTATTTCCTCTACACCTCCGGCACCACCGGCAAGCCCAAGGCCGTGCAGCACGTGCACGGGGGCTACATGGTCGGGACCTACCTGACCACCAAGCTCGTGTTCGATCTCAAGGACGATGACGTGTACTTCTGCGTGGCCGACCCCGGCTGGGTAACCGGGCACAGCTATATCGTCTATGGCCCGCTGCTGAACGGCGCGACCATTCTGATGGTGGAAGGCAAGCCCGATTACCCCACTCCCGGACGCTGGTGGCATCTGGTCGAGCGGTACGGGGTGACGATCTTCTACACGACGCCGACGGGGATCCGCCTCCTGATGAAGTACGGCGAGGAGTGGCCCAAGAAGTACGACCTCGCCAGCCTGCGAATCCTCGGGTCGGTCGGCGAGCCGATCAACCCCGAAGCCTGGCTCTGGTTCCACCGCGTCACCGGCGGCACGCGGCCGATCATGGACACCTGGTGGCAGACCGAGACGGGCATGATCCTGGTCACGCCCCTCCCCTGCACCAAGCTGAAGCCGGGGTCCGCCTCGAGACCCTTTCTCGGCATCGAGGCTGACGTGGTGGACCGCCAAGGCAAATCCCTCCCGCCGAACACCGGCGGGTTCGCCGTGATCAAAAAGCCCTGGCCCGCCATGATGCGCACCATCTATAAGGACCCGGACCGGTATCTATCGTATTGGAACACCATCCCCAATTGTTACACCGCGGGCGATGTCTGCCGGAAGGACGAGGACGGGTACTTCTTCTTCATGGGGCGCGCCGACGACGTCATCAAGGTGGCGGGCAACCGGATCGGCACCGCCGAGGTGGAGAGCGCCCTGGTCAGCCACAAGGCGGTGGCCGAGGCTGCCGTCATCGGGAAGCCGCACAAGACCGCCGGCGAGTCCATCAAGGCGTTTCTCATCTTAAAGCAGGGGTTTAACGAGTCTCCCGAACTCATTCAAGAATTGAAGGATCACGTCAAGCACGAGCTGGGCAAGATCGCAGTTCCCAAGGAGATCGAGATCGTCCCCTCCCTGCCCAAGACCCGCTCCGGCAAGATCATGCGCCGGGTGCTGAAGGCGAAGGAACTGGGTCAGAACCCCGGGGACATCTCCACATTGGAAGAATAAGGAGGGCTGAACCCATGAAGCTACGTGACGGCCATACCACCTGCATGCCCGGGGTCGCGCTCCATTCGTTTCTCTTCTCCTAGCTTGGTGGCAGGGGGCCGGAGCTCACGCCGCGGGGCCCCGGCCGCTCATCCCAGAGAACCACCGACAGGTGCATGGTCGGGCTTTCGTAATGAGGGATTCCCCGCCCCGAGACGGCCGCGAGGTCCGCATCGTTGAGGTTGACGGACCGTTCACGGGAATCGGCGTGTCCTCGGCGCTCGACCTGGAAGGCCTATAAATCGTGTAGGCCGATTAGATGGAACAGCAGGTCTCCGCGATCGCCGAGCGCTTGGCCCGGGATGTCGATTAGGTTGAAGGCCGTGACCTCGCCTGAAACACGCCCCGCGCTCCCGTCAAACGCCATGGCCGGGCCCGACCCGCAAGCCCGAGGATCACGGCCATAACGACCGCTCCAATCAGTTCGATGTCACGGCCCGTACCCCCTACGATCCTTCGTTTCTCGCTTCAATAATGGCAAGGAGGATGCCAGGAAGGATATTCTATGGAACCGCTTGAGATAAGAGGGAATTATGCGGAATCGGACGAGAGCATCAAATCATGAATGTAAAGTCCTAAAACATCCCATGAATGAGCCATCTTAAAAAACGCGTTTTTCCAGTGAGTTATATCGGCAAACAACGAGCCGTAAAAGATTCAAAAAAGAAGAGTGGTCAGAAAATTTAACAGACTTGTCGATTTTGATTGGGTCTAAGAAGAAAAAATACCCACAAACGGGAAGCGAGGAAATCTTCAGGACACCTGAAGGCTGGCATCAGGCCTTGCGTTATTCACCGACGCCGGCCTCCCAGGTGAGGATGGAGGTGATCACGGAATGCATAAGCCGCATGGAAATCTCCAGCTTTTCCTGCTCCATGAGCTCCTGTTTAGTTTTTCGCTGCTCCGGCGTCAGCCGTAAATCTCTCGACCGCTCCCTCCGTTCCCTGAAGGCGGTCAGAGCGGCAAGGTCGCCCTTCCGTTTCAGGACCTCCTCGGCGTGCGTCTCGAACATCTCCACGGCGTCCGCTTGGCCCTGAGCCAGGCTCTCTTCGTAGGCTCGGAGAATCTTATCGGGGGAGGACGCCATCCACCGATCGAGGAGCCGTTCCCGAAGGGCGATCTTCTCGACGATCGCGTTCAGCCCGGCGAGGAGGCGGCGGAGTTCCTCGGCGAGATCAGGCCTGGGCGGGTTCAGGATCTGCTCGAGTTCTTTTTTCCGCTCTTCGAGTTGCGCGGTGAAGGACCCGAAGCGCGCCTCCATTTCACGCGACAGGAATCCGCCGGCCTCCTGGATCATCCTCATCTTCTCGTTGATGGGGAGAGCCTCGATGGCGGCAACCCTCTTGACCTCTTTCATGTACAGGTCAAGCGGCTCAAGCAAGGTCAATAGGTTTAGCAGCCAGATCGATGGATGACCTGAACCCTTCGGTTCTTCCATGGTCGGAATGTTCCAGCGCGGGGCCGTCCGGGCGGTCTTCTGCCTAGTTCAGTTTCCTACGCGATGTTTCGGAAACCTGACGTTCGGAGCGTCGAACCGTTTATTCGGTGCGAAACTTTCCCCACAGCCCGTACTTTCGCAGGAGCCGGTAGAGGGTCGGGCGGCTGATCCTCAGTTCCTCGGACACCCGGCTGATGTTCCCCTTGTGGAGTGTGAGAGACTGCGCGATAAGCTCCTCTTCCAGCCGCTGCCGGGCGTCCCTGAGGGCAATCGGCTGCTGGGCCGCGCTCCCCGTGGCATAGGGCAGGTCGAGGTCCTCCGGGGTGATGGACGGTCCCTCGGCCATGACCACGGCCCTCCGGATCTTGTTGGACAGCTCCCGGACGTTGCCTGGCCAGGCATAGGCCTGGATGGCCTGGGCCGCTTCCTTGGTGAAACCCCTGACCGGCTTGCGCATGTGCTCGCTCACCCGCTTCAGAAACACCGTGGCGATGAGAAGCGCGTCCTCCCCCCGCTCCCGGAGAGGCGGCACCTCGAAATGCACCACCCCGAGGCGGTAATACAGGTCCTCCCGGAAGGTCCCACGCTCGATCGCCTTCTTAAGATCCACGTTGGTCGCGGCCATGATCCGCAGGTCCACCTGGAGCTGCTGCCGTCCCCCGACCCGCTCGAAGGTCTGGTCCTGGAGGAACCGCAGGATCTTGACCTGGAGGGTGGACGGCAGCTCGCCGATCTCGTCCAGGAACAGGGTGCCACCCTGCGCATACTCTACCTTCCCCTTCTTTTGTTGGACCGCGCCGGTGAAGGCACCCCGCTCGTGGCCGAACAGTTCAGACTCGAGCAGATTCTCCGGAATGGCCCCACAGTTGATGGGGACGAACGGCCCGTCCTTGCGCAGGCTCCGCTCGTGTATGGCCCTGGCCGTCACTTCCTTGCCGGTCCCGCTCTCGCCCGTGATCAGGACCGGCACGTCGGTGGTGGCCACTTTCCGGATAGTCGCGAAGACCCGGCAGATGGCCTCGCTCGTCCCGATGATCTCCTCGTTGTTCTCCTTCTCGGCCTCGGCAGCGAGATGGCTCCACTCCTCTTCCAGTTCCGCGACCCAGCAGGCCCGCCGCATGAGCGCCTTGAGGATGTCCACGTCCACGGGCTTGGTGAAGAAATCGTAGGCGCCGCAGCCGACGGCGCGGACGGCATTCGCCCGGTCGCCGTAGCCGGTACAGACGATGACCTTCCCGGCACTCCGGTGCTTGAGGATCTCCTGGAGCAACCGGAACCCCTCCTCAGTATCGGCGGGGTTCGGCGGCAGCCCCAGGTCGAGAAGAATCAGGGCCGGGTGCTGCTCCCGGGCGAGGGTCAGGGCCGTCGAGGGGTCGCCAGCGGAGAGGAGGTCGAACTCGTCCCGCAGGGCCCACTGCAGCTGCCGGCTTGTCGCCTCGTCATCTTCGACGATCAGTACCTTCGAGCGAAGCATTCGCCTCCTTTTGCGCATCCATTGGAAGACCGGCTCGTCCTCCCTCCCTCCGAGGAAGGGCGATGGTCACCGTAACGCCCGTCCCCTTCTTCCGGTTCATGATCTCGATGGTCCCTCCATGGGCTTCGATGATGGATTTCGCATGGTATAGGCCGAGCCCCAAACCGCCCGGCTTGGTGGACCGGAATGGCCGGAACAGCGAGCGCTCCAGGTAGGGTTGCGGGATGCCGGGTCCCGAATCCTCGATGACCAGGATCACCCGCTTTCCGATCGGATCGTCGAGGCAGGTGACGGACACCCGCTGCCCCTCCTCCATGGCTTCGTAAGCGTTCAGCAACAGGTTGAAGAGCACCTGCTGCATTTCCGGCGCAGCCGCCTCGCATGGAAGCGGCTTCTCGAGTCCCATGACGGCGGTGGCGGCCACCGCGGCCTCCCACCCCGCCCGGCTCAGGAGATTGAGGGCGCCTTGGACCAGGTCTCCCAGCGTGGTCGCCTGGCGGCGCAGGTTGGGCCTCGCGGGGGACGCGATGAGCGTTTCCCGATTCATCAGGGTCTTCATCTGGAGGGTCACCGCCTCCAGCGTCCATAAGGCTTCCTTGCAGAACGCCGGATCGGCGCTATGGCGCTGGAGGTTCCGGACCGTCATGGACAGGATATTGTTCCAATTGCGCAGGTCATGCATCACCAGGGACGCCGCTCGCCCGAACGCCTCCACCTCCTGCTTCTCCGTGAGTTGGGCCAGCAGCCGGCGTTCGAGCTCCCGCTGGCGCCTGATGTCCCGTATAAGAAAGATGGTCGCGGGAGGGCCGGGTTTCGAGACCCGGCTCACCGCCACCGAGATCTCCCACCGCTCTCCCGACTTGGTCCGCAGCAAGCAGTGATAGCGCTCGAGATGGCTGGGGTCCCCCCCGTCCCGGGTCTGTGCGATCCCCGCGAGTTCATCCCTCGAGATCAGCCTGGCGAACGGCATGCCCAGAAGCTCGTCGATCTCCCACCCGGTGATCTCCCTCGCTTTCAAGTTGGCCCGGCGGATGATATCCGCAGCGTCGGTGACCACCAGCCCGTCCGGAAGCTGATCCAGGATCAGATTGTCGTAGAAATCCAGCGGGTGCTGAGGGACCATTCCAGCTCGTCTGTCCTTTCGAATGCGGTTCCGGGGTTCTTTTTTAACACAAAACCGCCGAAGAGCAAACGGTATATTATGGGTAAATTCAAGTCAATTTCGTCATCGTCCGTTCGCAACCGGTCTCCGCTCCATTCAAGCGCGCCCCCTCGCCCGACCGGTGAGGCGAGCCAAACGTTCAATGATCTTCCCCACCATCTTCCGCGGAACCCAGGCCTCCCCGGCGTCCACCGCCAGAACCGCTCTGACAAGCATGTCGGGAAGAATCTTTCTGGGGAGGTAGCCTTGCGCGCCGTGGGACAGCGCGTCCAGAATTCGGGCCTCCGAGGCGCGGCCGGTGAGCAGAAGCACCCGGGTCGAGGGGCTTTTTCCGCGGATGATTGGGAGGAGGGAGACTCCATTGCCTCCCAGCGCGGTCAAACTCAGCAAAAAGATGCGCGGTTTCAGGTTGGCGGCGGCGATAGTTTCCATGGCGTTTCGTGCCTCTCTGACGACCCGAATGCGCTTCTCGCTCAGCAGACCCCGACGGCATGCGGCACGGGTCGTTCTCTCAGCGTCGGCGATGACGACCGTCAGGGGAGGCACGTGAACAGTCTCTTTCTACCCGCGCTTCCTCGTGTGATCAATTGGACTTCAGTCTGATAGGGCGGCGGGACCCCATCTCCCCCCGCTCGTGCGTTTCTACCGACGCTATTAGGTCTTGCTCGCGCTCGTTGATGAAAAGGGCCAGTCGGACTCGGCCGGTCAATCCTAGTTTTCGAAAGACCGCCGTGAGATGCGCCTTCACAGTTTTTTCTTTGACCCTGAGCCGGGCCGCGATTTCTTTATTGGTCTGGCCTTTGCCGATCATGGAGACGATCTCCCGCTCGCGGGGGGTTAAGCGATCGAGACGGCTGACCCACTTGGCGGAAGCCCCTTTTTGTCGGAAATCGGTGAGGGAGGCGAGTTCTTCTATCAGGCAAGGGATGAAATTGCGCCTCACCCAGACCTCGCCTTTCTGGACGAGAGCCACGGCTTTCTTTAACAGGACCGGGTCGAGGTCCGTTTCGCAATATCCCATGGCTCCCGCCCTGAGAGCGGAGATCCCTTCCTTCTCATGGGGATGGCCGGTGAAGACCATGGTCTTGGTGGTGGGGGACAAGCGCTTAACGGCGGGCAATCCATCAATCCCTCCCAGCCGAGGAAGGGCCAGATCAAGGAGCAGGATGGCCGGCTTGAGAGCGGTAAGGGTTCGGTCAAGGACGGCCAGATCGCCAGCCTCCTCAACGTCGAACACCCCCTCGAGGGCCTGACGCCACCGATTGCGCTGCTCCTCCGTCGGGGAGGCGATGAGTACTTGGGAAGGTGCTCTGCCTCGGTCAGCCATCACCACGGTCTCCCCACTGCGGAAATCGGAGGTCGGCGGCGGGGTTCCCTTCCTGAAAAGTCCACCGGTGGATAAGGGGCGACTTGATTGCGCCTTGCAACTTGCAGGACTCGGATTCTGTTCGCTCAGGCGGGGCGAGCCTGGTGCCCGACCTCGGGTTCTCGATTCACTTAGCCTCCGAGACGGTGTCAATATCTACTCTTCTATCGCTCAATCTGTCAAGCTGAGTCGGACACGTAGTCATCCCCCTTTTCAGGATTTCCCCTATTATTTCTTTTTCTGTCAGGTCTGTCTCGGTGCAATCAGATGGCCAGGACCTTAACCATCGGCCTTCCACACCTCTCGCTGGTAGTACTGGATTGGATACGCTGGCGTGTCCAATTGGATAACCGCCGAACGGGCGCTTAGAGATGGAGGCGGAACGAAAGGGCTATCGAGAGAGGGGTCAGTTCGGCTGCGCGACGCGCCTGAGCGTGATGAGCGCAATCTCAGGCCGGCACAAAAACCGGATCGGGAGGATGCTCGTCCCGATTCCGCGCGTCACGTACATCTTCGCCGATTGTCCCGAAAACCAGCCAGCATCGTAGAACTCGCTCCCGTGCGGGAGCCAGAGCGCGCCGATCCACGGCAGGCGGACCTGGCCGCCGTGGGTGTGGCCGGCCAGCACGAGGTCAAAGCGCGCCAGGTCGGCTTTGAAGAAGACTTCCGGGGAGTGGGTCAGCAGGAGCGCGAAGGGCGTCCGCCGCAGGCCATCCAGCGCCTTGCCCAAATCGTCGCGGCCGGAGTAGGCGTCATCCAAGCCGACCACGGAGAGGGTGTCAAACCCTTTCCCGATGCGCCCCCACTCGTTCACCAGCAGGGCGACGCCGGCGTTCGTCAGGAAGGTCCGGGCCGCTTCCGCGTCATCGGAGTTTCGGTGATCATGCGTGCCGAGGACCGCCCAGATGCCGAAGGTGGGCTTGAGCGCGCGGAGCCCCAGGAGAAACTGCCGGACCGGGCCGCGCTCCTCGTCCTCCAGATCGAAATCTCCCGTGATCGCGATCAGGTCCGGCTTCGCCTGGCCCAACAGCGCGAGCGCGTGCCGCTCCCGGCCCCCGTACCGATGCAGATGCAGGTCCGACAGATGCGCGAGGAGCAGGCCGTCGAACTCCGGCGGGAGGTGCTCGAATTCCGCTTCGTGGCGGGTGACCTCGATCCAGGCGGGCTCGATCAGCGTGCCATAGAGCAAGAACAGGAGGGCCGCGGCGCCGAGGGCGAGGAGCCACCGGCGCGCGCGCCCCGGCGGACCCTTCACGGCCGATCGAAGAGACCCAGTTGCAGTTCCTCGGCCTTGGTGAAGGGAATGGGATAGTTCTCGGTGAAGCAGGCGTTGCAGTAGCGCTCTCCCGATCCCGGCGCGGCGGCCAGCATGCCCTCCAGGCTCAGATAGGCGAGCGTATCGGCGGTGACGTATTTGCGGATCTCCTCGATGCGGTGGGACGAGCCGATCAGTTCCTTCTTGGTCGGGGTGTCGATCCCGTAGAAGCACGGGGAGACGATCGGCGGCGAGGAGATTCTCAGATGCACTTCCTTGGCGCCCGCCTGGCGGATCATCTTCACGATCTTCCGGCTCGTGGTCCCCCGCACGATGGAATCGTCCACGACCACCACCCGCTTCCCTTCCAGGACCTCCCGCATGGCGTTCAGCTTGACCTTGACCCCGAAGTGGCGGATCCGCTGTTCCGGCTCGATGAAGGTCCGCCCCACATAGTGGTTGCGGATCAACCCGTTCTCGAAGGGAATGTTGGCCCCCTCCGCGTACCCGAGGGCAGCCGGGACGCCCGAGTCCGGCACCGGGATCACGATGTCGGCCGGCACGTACGCTTCCTTGGCGAGCTGCCGCCCCAGCGCCTTGCGCGTCGCGTACACGTTGTGGCCGTAGATCCGGCTGTCCGGCCGGGCGAAGTAGATGTGCTCGAAGATGCACATCGCGGGCATGACCTTGGGGAAGGGACGGAAGGACTGGAGCCCCCGCTCGTCCACCAGGATGAGCTCGCCGGGCTCGATGTCGCGGACCGTCTCGGCCCCGATCAGGTCGAACGCGCAGGTCTCCGAGGCCACGACCCAGGCGCCCTTGAGCTTGCCGAGGGACAGCGGCCGGAAGCCGTACGGGTCCCGCGCCGCGATCAGGGCCTGGTCCGTCAGGATCGTGATGGAGAAGGCGCCCCGCACCTGGTTGAGGGCGTCCACCACCCGATCGAGCAGGACGCCCTCGCGGGAATGCGCGATCAGGTGGATGATCACCTCGCTGTCGGTCGTGGACTGGAAGATGGACCCGTAGGCCTCCAGCTCGTTGCGGAGCATCTGGGCGTTGATCAGGTTGCCGTTGTGGGCCAGGGCCAGATTGCCGAAGGCGAAATTGACCACGAGCGGCTGCGCGTTCTTGAGGTCGCTGGTGCCGGCCGTGGAATACCGGTTGTGGCCGATCGCCGAGCGGCCGAGAAGACGCCTGAGGCGGTCCTTGGTGAAGATGTCGGCCACCAGCCCCATCGCCTTTTCCGAATAAAACTGGGTCCCGTCGCCGGAGACGATCCCGGAGCTCTCCTGCCCGCGGTGCTGGAGGGCGTAGAGGCCCAGGTAGGTGAGATTCGCGGCCTCCTTGTGTCCGTACACGCCGAAGACTGCGCACTCGTCATGGAACTTGTCGGGCGTGATGAGGATAGGCGCGTTTTTGCTCATGCGCTCCTCCCGGGCGCTGCCGGCGAAGGCTCCAGCGCCGCGCGCAGCGCTCCCCGCCAGATCGCATCCAGGTCGCGAGACGGCCGGTCGATCCACCCCGTCGTCCGGCCCCGGTCGTCGCGGATGCCCACGGTCAACCGATCTCCCCCGACGGAGCCGAGCCTCGCCCACGCCACGCCGAATTTTTCGGCCAGAGCCTTCACCCTCTCGACCTCGCCGGGTTTGACGGAGAGCACGATCCGCGACCGCGACTCTCCGAACAGCAGGCTGTCCCGCCGGAGGCCCCGAGCATCGAGCGCGATTTCCGCGCCGAGCGGGCCGGACGGCGCCGACATGCAGCACTCCGCCAGCGCCACGGCCACTCCTCCCTCCGCGCAGTCGTGCGCGGACCGGACCAGCCCCTGCTCGACCGCGTTCAGAACCATCTCCTGCAAGGCGCGCTCCCGGTCGAGATTGAGCGGAGGCGGGATGCCCTGCTCCCGGTGGTGGAGGAGCCGGAGGTACTCGGTCCCTCCCAGATCCTCTCCCGTCTCCCCCAGCAGCAGCACCGCGTCGCCCTCGCTCTTGAACCCCTGGGTCACCACGCGGCCGGCCGGCTCCACCAATCCGACCATGCCGATGATCGGGGTCGGGTAGATCGACACCATACTGGTCTCATTATAGAAGCTTACGTTGCCGCTCACTACTGGTATCTTCAGGGCGGCGCAGGCGTCCGCGATGCCTTCGATCGCGAGGATGAACTGCCACATGATGTCCGGCCGCTCGGGGTTCCCGAAGTTGAGGCAATCGGTCAGGGCCAGCGGGCGCGCCCCCGCGCACACCAGATTGCGCGCGGCCTCGGCGACGGCGCCGGCCGCCCCCGTGTACGGGTTGAGCATGCAGTGAAGGCTGTTGCAGTCCGTGGTGACGGCCAGGGCCTTGTCCGTCCCCTTGATCCGGAGCACGGCGGCGTCAGAACCCGGGCGTACGATCGTGTTGGTCTGGACCATGTGATCGTACTGCTCGAACACCCAGCCCTTGTGCGCGATCGTCGGAGAGGCCAGCAGAGCCTCGAGCACGCGGTTGCAGTCCGCGGGCTCCGGGATCACCTCGAGGGGCACATTCTGAATCTGGTCCAGGTACGGCGGGGCTTGCGCGGGCCGCTCGTATTTCGGCGCGTCGTCCGCGAGCGCCCGCGCGGGGACCGCCGCGACCTCGACGCCGTGGTCCCGGACCCGGAGGAGGCCGTCGCCCGTGACCCGGCCCACCACCGCCGCGTCCACGTCCCATTTCTTGCAGACCTCCAGGACCTCCCCTTCCCACCCGGGTTGGGCCACGAGCAGCATCCGCTCCTGGGACTCCGAGAGCAGGACTTCGTAGGGCGTCATGCCGGGCTCGCGCCGGGGCACGTGCGCCAGCTCCAGCTCGATGCCCGTCCCGCCGCGCGACGCCATCTCGCACGAGGAGCTGGTCAGGCCGGCGGCCCCCATGTCCTGGATCCCGACGAGGAGATTCTTCTCCATGAGCTCGAGGCAGGCCTCCAGCAGGAGCTTTTCCGTGAACGGGTCCCCCACCTGCACCGTGGGCCGCTTCGCCTCGGATCCCTCATCAAAGGCGTCGGAGGCCATGGTCGCGCCGTGGATGCCGTCGCGCCCGGTCTTGGCCCCGACGTACAGAACCGGGTTGCCCACGCCGGTCGCCCGTCCCAGGAAGATCCGGTCGCGGCGCGCGATGCCCACGCACATCACGTTCACCAATGGATTTTTGTTGTAGGACTCGTTGAAGGAGACCTCGCCGCCCACGGTGGGCACGCCGATGCAATTCCCGTATCCCGCAATGCCCGAGACGACCCCCCGGAAAAGGTAGCGGTTCTTCGGGTGGTCGAGGGGGCCGAACCGCAGGGAATCCAGGAGCGCGATCGGGCGTGCGCCCATCGTGAAGATGTCGCGCAGGATGCCCCCCACGCCGGTTGCCGCGCCCTGGTAGGGCTCGATGAAGGAGGGATGGTTGTGGCTCTCCATCTTGAAGACCACCGCGAGCCCGTCGCCGATGTCCACCACGCCAGCGTTCTCGCCGGGGCCCTGCAAGACGGAAGGCCCCTCTGTCGGGAGCTTCTTGAGGAAAACGCGCGAGCTCTTGTACGAGCAATGCTCGCTCCACATGACCGAGAACATCCCCAGCTCGGTGAGATTCGGCCCCCGCCCCAGGACGGCGACGATCGTCCGGTACTCCTCCTCCGAGAGCCCGTGCCGGGCGATCACGTCGGGGGTGATTGCGTGCGCGTTCGAGTCCATCACGTCACATGTCCGGTCCCGGCCTCGCGGCCGGATCGCTCAATCCCTGATCATGCGCACCTGGTTGCGCCCCGCGGTCTTGGCCTGGTCCAGCGCCCGGGCCGCTTTCTCGATCAAGGCCTCGAGCTGGGTGGTCCGGGAGCCCAGGATCGCCAGGCCGATGCTGACCGTCACGTTCATGCTGCCCTGCTCCAATTCAAAGGGGGTCAGCGCGACCTTGACCCGGGTCCGCTCCGCCACCTTCTGGGCCGCGATCTCGTCGGTCTCGACCAGCCCCACGGCGAACTCCTCGGCGCCGTAACGCCCGATGATGTCGGTCGGCCGGACCACGCTCCGGATCAGGTGGACCGTCTTCTGGAGCACGAAATCGCCGAACGCATGGCCGTGCCGGTCGTTGACGTGCTTGAAATGATCGATGTCGATGAGGAGCAGGGCGAACGGGCGCTTGAACCGGAGACTGCGCCGGACTTCCATCTCCAGCGCTTCCACCAGGACCTTGCGGTTGCTGATGTGGGTCAGGCCGTCCAGCCGAGAAATCTCCTGCAAATTGTGCTGGGCCTCGGTCATCTGCTGCAGAATGCTCTCCAGCCGCTGCGTCCTGGCCTGGTGGTACGTCTCCACCGCCAGCGTCGAATCGAGGGCCAGGATCTTCTGCAGGGTGATCATCAACCCGAACAGTTTCTCCGGCTCCTTGACGTGTCGGGCGGCCAGTTTCCCGCCGACGAGCTCGAACATCTTGGTGTACGCGCCCCAATACCATTTCGGCTGAAGCCCCATCCGCTCGTGGGCCGTCCCGATCCGGAGCCGGTCCTCGAAATACGCCAACTGGTCCGCCTCCCGTCCGAGGCTGAGGAGGTACTCCCGCTGGGCCGTTTTGACCCGGTCGAGCGTCCGCCGGTCCGAGAGGAACCGCTTCGGTTCCTCGAATTTCTGAAGATGGTCGTAAAACTCGGCGACGATCGCGTCCGCCTCGTCTTTGATCATGAGGCTGATCTGTTTGAGGTTCTCCTCGTCTTCCGGGCTGAAGCCGAGGAACTCCCGCCTGGCCTGAATCTCCTCAGGGGTGATCCGGAACAGCTCGCACAACATGTATGGCGTCACGGTTTTTTCCTCTGGGGTTTGCGCAGGGTCGGCTCCGGCGTCTCCTGCTTCTTGGCTGGATTTCACGCAGTGTCCTTATGAGATCATGAGATCGCGACGGCTCTCTGTTTTCCCCGCAAGGCGTCCAGCATCGAGAGCAGGATCAGTTTCCCGTCTTCGTTACCGAGAAGGGTTTCGGCGGACCGCTCCGGATGGGGCATCATGCCCAGCACGTTGCCGGCCTCGTTGGCGATCCCGGCGATATTATCGAGCGAGCCGTTGGGATTGGCCTCCGGCGTCACGTCGCCCTCGGACATGCAATAGCGGAAGACCACCCGGTTCCCGGCTTTGAGCGAAGCCAGCGTTGCAGGGTCGCAATAGTAGTTGCCCTCCGCGTGGGCGATCGGAAGGGTGAGGACTTGCCCCGGGCGGCATCGGCCGGTGAACGGCGTGGCGGGATTCTCGACGCGTACGTGCGTGTCCCGGCAGATGAAAGAGAGGAATCGGTTGCGCAGCATGGCCCCGGGCAGCAGGCCCGCCTCCAGGAGAATCTGAAACCCGTTGCAGATGCCCAGCACCAGCCCGCCGTCCCCGGCAAAGCGGGCCACCGCCGCCATCACCGGCGAGAACCGGGCGATCGCGCCGGTGCGGAGATAGTCGCCGTAGGAAAACCCGCCGGGAAGAATGACGGCATCCAGTGGGGGGAGGCGGTCGGTCTTGTGCCACACGAACTCGGCGGAGGCGCCCAGCACCTCCGTCAGGGCGTGGAAGCAGTCCCGGTCGCAGTTGGACCCCGGAAAGACGATGATGCCGACGCGAAGGGGTGTCGTCATTCAATCAACTCGAACCGGTACTCCTCGATGATCGTGTTGGCCAGAAGCCGCTCGCACATGGCCTTCACCTCGGCCTCCGCCCCCGGCCGGTCATGGGTGGCCAGGTCGAGCTCGATGAGCTTGCCCACCCGGACCTCCTTGACGCCGGTGTATCCCAGCGAGCCGAGCGCGTGCAGGACCGCCTGGCCCTGCGGGTCCAGGATGCCGCGCTTGTAGGTGATAGAGACCCGCGCCTTCATGGGGCCGGCCTTCCGCGCTTCCGGGGGGATTTTCCGCCCCCGCCAAAGACCCGCTTGAAGATCGTCGAGACATGCCGGGTGTAGGTCTCCGGGGTGAAGCACGCCCCGACGGCGTCGGCCGACAGATACTTCGTGACCAGCGGGTCCTTCTCGGCCAGATCCCGGAACGGGGTCCTCCCCTTCCAGGCCGCCGTGGCCAGCCGCTGGACCGCCTCATAGGCCTGCACGCGCGGCGCGCCCCGCCGCACCAGCTCGAGCATCAGCCGTTGCGAGTAAATGACCCCGCCGGTCAGCTCGAGGTTCCGCCGCATCCGGTCGGGATAGACCACCAGGTGGGCGACGAGGTCGGTGAAGCGCGCCAGCATGAAGTCGATCAGGATCGTGCTGTCGGGAATGATGACCCGCTCCACGGACGAGTGGCTGATGTCGCGTTCGTGCCAGAGGGCGACGTCCTCCATGGCGGCCAGGCTGTTCGCGCGGACGAGCCGGGCCAATCCGCAGAGGTTCTCGGAGATGATGGGATTGCGCTTGTGCGGCATGGCCGAGGACCCCTTCTGTCCCGGCGTAAACGGTTCCTCGGCCTCCAGCACTTCCGTCCGCTGGAGGTGGCGAATCTCGGTGGCGAACTTCTCGATGCTGCCCGCCAGGAGCGCCAGCGCGGTGAGGTACGCCGCGTGGCGGTCCCGCTGGATCACCTGATTGGAGGCCGGGGCCGGCTTGAGGCCCAGCTTTTTGCAGACATAGGCTTCGACGTCCGGAGACAGATGCGCGAAGGTCCCCATGGCGCCCGACAGCTTGCCGTAGGCGATCCCCTCGCGCGCCTGGCGGAATCGCTCCCGGTGCCGCTTCGTCTCGTCGTACCAGACCGCCAGCTTGATGCCGAACGTGATCGGCTCTCCGTGGATCCCGTGCGAGCGCCCGATCATCACCGTGTCGCGGTGCTCCCAGGCGCGGTCTCGGAGCGCGCCGAGCAGCCGGTCGAGGTCCTCCAGGATCACGTCGGCGGCCTCGACCATCAGAACGGCCAGCGAGGTGTCCAGGACGTCGGAGGACGTCAGGCCCAGGTGGAGGAATCTCGCCGGCGGCCCGACCTGCTCGGCGATGGATTCGATGAAGGCGATGACGTCGTGCTTGACGACCCGCTCCAGGGCCTCGATGCGGTCCGGATCGATGCGGGCCCTCGCTCGGAGATGGCGGAGGGCCGATGCGGGAACCAGGCCCTTCTTTGACAAGGCTTCGCACGCGAGGAGCTCCACCCGCAGCCAGGTCTCGTACTTGCGCGCGGGCTCCCAGACGGCCTTGAGGATGGGCCTGCTGTAGCGGTCAATCATGGGCCACCGGCGGCGCGCTCTCCCTCGCCTTGTCGTGCAGGCGCGGCTCGTCCCTGAGAATCCGGTCCAGGATGCCGTTGACGAAGGCGCCCGACTGCTCGTCGCCGAACAACTTGGCGATCTCGATGGCCTCGTCCAGGGTGACCCGCGCCGGAATGTCCGGCAGGTACAGCAGTTCATAGACCGCGATGCGCAGGACGTTGCGATCGATGAAGGCCATGCGGGACACGGTCCAGTGCTCGGCGTACCGCCCGATCAGCGTGTCGAGTTCCTCGACCTGCTTGATCACCCCCTCGATCAGATGGTCGGCGAAGGTCCGGGCCGCGGTATGGATCGGGTTCTGGGCCCAGAAATCATCCAGCCACTCGATGTTCCCGTGGTGAAGGTCCCATTGGAAGAGCACTTGCAGCGCCAGTTCGCGTCCTTTGGTGCGGAGACTCATCGCGCCCTCTTGCGGTGCGTTCGCCGCTGAGCGCTCGCGCCGGCTCCCCGTGGGGACCGAGAGGGACTCCCGAGCCGCTTCATGAGATTGGCCATTTCAATAGCTGTCACGCCGGCCTCATAGCCTTTATTGGATACATTTTCGCACCCGCCCACCCCAGGCGCCGTTGCACCCGCCCGCCCCTCGCCTGCCAAGACAGGCTCCTTTCCCATGGGACGCGCCCCTTCCCGTTTCTTTCCGGACCGCGCGTCGGCCTGCTCCTCCGTGTCGGTGGTGAGCACGCCGAAGATGACCGGAACTCCCGAGTCATAGGCCACGCGCGCGATGCCGCGGCTCACCTCGGCGCTGATGTACTCAAAATGGGGCGTCTCTCCCCGGATCACGGCGCCGAGGCAGATCAGAGCATCATAGCGGCGCGTGCGCGCCATGCGGGCGGCGACCAGCGGAATCTCGAAGGCCCCCGGGACCAGGACCACGTTGATGGCGTCGTCGCGCGCCCCGGCCTTTCGCAGCGCCTCCAGGGCTCCTTCGAGGAGCCGCTTGGTGACCTCCTCGTTGAACCGGCTCCGGATGATGCCGAACCGCAGGCCTGCGGCCGAGCCTGCGCCTTCGATGGTCGTGGGCATTGGGGTGTTCCCGCCGGAACTGATCAGACCGCGCCGATCACACCTTGTCGAGGAGGTGACCGAGCTTGGCCTTCTTGGTCTGAAGGTACCGGACGTTGCTCGCCTGGGGCGGAATTTCCAGGGACACGCGCTCCGCGACGCGAAGGCCGTACCCTTCCACGCCCACAATCTTCCTGGGGTTGTTGGTGATGAGACGGATCTTGTGGAGCCCCAGCGCGACCAGGATCTGCGCCCCGATTCCATAGTCCCGAAGGTCCGCCTTGAAGCCCAAGGCAAGATTCGCCTCGACCGTGTCCTTCCCCTCGTCCTGGAGCTTGTACGCCCGGAACTTGTTGACCAGGCCGATGCCGCGTCCCTCCTGGTTGAGGTATAGGAGGACGCCCTGGCCGGCCTTCTCGATCATCTGTAGGGCCCGGTGGAGCTGCTCCCGGCAATCGCAGCGCAGCGACCCCAGCACGTCCGCCGTGAGGCACCCGGAATGCACGCGGACCAGGACTTCGTCATCCGGCTTGAAGGTGCCTTTCACCAGGGCCACGTGCGCTCCATGGTCAAGCTCGTTCTCGAACACGTGCGCGGTGAATTCCCCGAAGATGGTGGGCAGTTTCGCCCGCGTGACCTCGCGGACGAAGGTCTCCCGCTGCATGCGGTACTTGATCAGGTCCTTGACCGTGACCAACTTAAGGTTGTGGCGGTGCGCGATCTCGCGCAAATGGGGCACCCGCGCCATGGTCCCGTCTTCGTTCATGATCTCGCAGATGACCCCCGCGGTCTTGAGTCCCGCCAGCCGGGCCAGGTCCACCGAGCCCTCGGTCTGCCCGGCCCGCTTCAGCACGCCACCTTTGTCGGCCCGGAGCGGGAAGACGTGGCCCGGACGGCTCAGGTCGGAAGGCTTGGTCTTCGGATCGATGGCGGTCAGAATCGTCAGCGCGCGATCCTGGGCCGAGATCCCGGTGGTAATCCCGCGCCGGGCATCAATCGAGACCGTGAAGGCGGTCCCGAACGGCGCGGTGTTCTCGGGGGCCATCGGCGGCAACTGAAGCTCCTCCACCCGCTCGGGCGTCAGGGCCAGACAAATCAGCCCGCGCCCATGGGTGGCCATGAAATTGATGGCCTCAGGGGACACCATCTCCGCCGCCATGACGAGGTCGCCCTCGTTTTCGCGGTCCTCATCGTCCACCAGGATGACCATCCGCCCGTGCCTGATGGCCTCGATCGCTTCTTCGATGGTATCGAATTTCACGCTGACACTCCGTGAGGAAATCCTAGAAAATGCCTATAACTACTATAGAGATACGAGCGGTCGGTGTCAAATGCTCTCGCTCCCCCTCGCCGCCCTGGGGCGGCGGAAAATCACGACCATCGGCATGACGAGGATGCACACGGCGGCAAAGAGGGCGAAACCGGTCGCGTAGGTTCCGGTGAGGTCCCGGAAGAGCCCCAATCCCGTCGGCAGCAGAAACCCTCCGATCCCTCCGGCCGCGCCGATCAGCCCCGACACCGTCCCGATCTCCGGACGGAACCGCTGGGGCACCACTTGAAAGACCACGCCGTTGCCCATGCCGAGGCCGACCATCGCCAGCAACACCGCCGTCAAGGCGAAGGGGAGCGGGAGCAGGAAGGCTGTCACCCCGACCAGGGCCGCGACGGCCGGATAGAGAACGTTCAGGACCCGAAGCCCGCCGAGGCGATCGGCCACGAATCCCCCGATCGGGCGGGAGAAGCTGCCGGCCAGGGCGCACGCCGCGGCCGCCCATCCGGCTTCGACCCGCGAGAGCCCGTACTGGTCGAAGAAGAAGATGCTGAGAAAGCTGCTGAGGCCCACGAAGCCGCCGAACGAGATCGCATAAAGGAGGCAGAACCAGTAGAGATCAGGATCCCGGAGCAGCGCGGGGACGTCCCTGCGAGCGCCCGGCGTCCCCGCGTGAGGCCCATGGTCACGCGCCAGCATCCAATAGACCAGGGCGATCAGCAGGACCACCGGGACCATGAGACCGAATACCACGTGCCATCCCATCCGTTCGGCCAGCAGGGGCGCCAGCGCCAAGCTGATGATCGCCCCGCTGTTCCCCGATCCCGCGACCCCCATCGCCAGGCCCTGGTGCTCCAGGGGATAGGCGCGGCTCGCCAGAGGGAGCGACACGGCGAAGCTCGCCCCCGCGATCCCCATGAAGAGCCCCAGCACGATCATCTGATGGAAGGTGCCGACCGCCAGCCAGGCCCACGTCAGCGGACCCGCGGCGATCAGCATGCTGACGACGCCGGTGCGCCGCGGGCCGAACCGGTCCGTGCACGCCCCCATCGCCACCCGGATCAGCGAGCCGCCCAGCAAGGGGACCGCGACCATGAATCCCTTCTGGGTCGCGGTGAGCCCGAAATCCTCGGCGATGAAGACCCCCAGGGCTCCCACGAGCACCCAGATCATGAAGCTGACTTCGAAATGGAGCCAGGCGGCCAGCAGGGACGGCCAATGACCGCTTCGCAGCGCGCGCAGGATCGGCAAGCCGGGTTCTCCCGATGTGACGCCGCTCCGGGCGCGGCGGTTGGTTATAACGCACCCAATCCGCCATCCGCAAGCGTGAAGAGGGGCCGGGGACGGCCTGAAAGTTTGGTTTACCCCAGGAGGTTTCGCTATAATGGTAAAATTAAAAGGAACCCGTGGATTTTAGAATGAGCGACGCCCCAAAGAACATGCCCGAGGTCGAGGACGCCGAGGTCGTCGGGGACGAGGACCTCTCCGTGGAGACGCTCGCCGAAGCGATTCCCGTGGAGGAGGTCGAGCTTGCGCTCCCGCCTGCGGAGGAGGAGAACGACACGGATCTGGTTCCGTACGACCCGCTGCAGCGCTACCTGGCCGAGATCCGCAAATACCCCTTCCTGTCGAAGGAAGAAGAGTTCCACCTGGTCACCGACTTCCAGACGACCGGCAACCGCGAGTCGGCCGTCAAGCTGATCCTCTCCAATTTGCGCGTCTCGGTCTCGATCGCCCACGAGTACCTCCATTCCGGGTTCGACCTCCTGGATTTGATCCAGGAAGGCAACGTGGGGCTCATGCAGGCCATCCGGAAGTACGACCTGTCGAAGGGCGTGCGCTTTTATTCCTACGCCGCCTGGTGGGTGCGCGCTTACATCCTCCGCTACCTCCTCAACAACTATCGCCTGGTCAAGATCGGGACCACGCAGGATCAACGGAAGCTCTTCTACAACCTGAACAAGGAGAAGCGCAAGCTGGAGCGCGAGGGATTCACCCCGGACACCAAGCTCCTGGCCGACCGCCTCCAGGTCCGCGAGCGCGATGTCATCGAGATGGGCCAGCGCCTCGGGAGCTGGGACCTCTCTCTCGACGCGCCCGTGGGGCCGGACCGGGACGATACGCTCCTGGACATCCTCCCTTCCGAGAAGGCGCCCGCGGACGAGACGCTGGCGGAGGAGGAGCTGCGCCAACTGTTCCGGCGGAAGCTGGCCGAGTTCGCCGCAACGCTGGATGACCGGTACGCCGACATCCTTCGCAACCGGATCCTCTCCGAGACCCCGCTCACGCTCGACGACATCGGAAAGAAGTACAAGATCTCGCGGGAGCGGGCGCGCCAGTTGGAGGAGAAGATCATCAAGCGGCTGCGGGACTTCATGAAGAAAGAGATCAAGGACTTCGAGCTGCTCAAGTCCTGATCATTTCCATTCCCCTCGCCACAATGACCCGGATACCCCCAGGGCCTTACGGCTGTAACGGATCGTGCGGATGAGGGGCCGAGGCGGTCGTCCCGATGAAAACCCCGGCCGTGATCAATCCGCTGCCCACCCAGCCGGCGACATCCAATCGCTCGCCGAGGACGAGATAGGACAGCCACGCCGCCAACGCCGGCTCCAGGGCAAAGATCAACGCCACGCGCTGGGCCGGGACGTGCCGCTGGGCCCACACCTGGACGAAAAAGGCGAACGCGGTCGCCAGCACCCCGGTAATCAGGAGCGCCCACAGGAGCGTCGGCGTGAAGGTGATGGCCCAGGGACGGTAGCCCTCCACCATCGCCGGGCCCGCCACGGCGCCGGTCACCATGACCAACTGCCAGGCCGAGAAGGACGGCAAATCGCCGCGGGCGACGAACCGCTCGACGGCAATGATGTGCAGGGCGAAGGCCGCGGCGCAGACGACCGTGTAGACATCCCCCATGTTCATGTCGGCGGAGGGTCTGATCAGCAGCCACAGGCCTGAGACAGCCAAGGCCAGCGCAATCCAGAGCCGCCGGTCGAATCGTCGAAGGAACAGCGGGACGAGCACCACGTACAGCGCGGTGAGGAAGGCGGAGTTGGACGCCGTGGTGTACCGCAGGCCGACCGTCTGGGTGGCGTACCCGATGAAGAGGAAGACCGAGGCGATCCCGGCCGTCCGCAGGGTGGCCGAATCCCATCGGAGGCGTTGTCTGAAGCACGCGAACACGATCCCCACGGCGAGCGTCCCGAACAGGAACCTCAGGAAAAGGAAGGAAAACGGCAGGACCTGATCGAGCGCCAGCTTGGTCGCGGGAAACGTCGCCGCCCAGATGATCGTCGTGAGGAGGAGGGCGAGTTGGGGCACGGGTCAGCGCGCCATCTGTCAGCGCAGGAGCACGGCGGCGATGGCGAGCCCGGTCAACACCGCCAGCGCGGCGAGGTAGACAACCACGCTGCGGTCGCGCCGCCAGGCGGTCTGCCACTCCTCCGGGTACAGCGCGCTGTCCTCGAGGAGGCGGCCCTTCTCAAACAGCCCCAGCTCCCGCTCAATCGCGATCAGAACCTGCTTGGCCAGCCGGTGGCGGGCCCGCTGCTGCCACACGGCATACGCCGTGAGACCGAAAAACACTGCCACCCCGGAGGCGGCCAGGAGCTTGACGATTCCCTTGGGAGGAGCCGCGTTCGGCATGATCGCCAAAAGGGCGAGCACCACGACCAGCACTCCGCCCGCTCCTCCCGTCAGCCAGATCATCCGCTCGCGACGGCGAAAGACCTCCTCCTTGAACCAGGGATAAAGCAGTTGCAGGAGACCGCGTTGGCCTTCACGCAACCCGCTGTCAGTCGGCATGCAGCCTCCAACTGCGCCGAGCTTACAGGGATCTCTGCGGTCTGATCAACCCTTAATGGTTGCCGGCTGTGGCAGTGCGGCTGACTTACCTCGCCCAACCCGGTGCAGCTTGTTCCGGGTGTGATACGGAACGAGCCCTTCCAGCACCCAGGCCAGCTTGTCGCACGGCACATCCTCCAGAATCTTGATCGCCTGTTTAGCATCCGGTCCGGACCGGCCGCCGACAAAAACATCCACGGCATCCACGACCTCCCCGTTCACCTTTGCGCGCTTGCCCAAAAGCCCGATGTCGGCCACCAGATGGTTCCCGCACCCGGCCGGGCACCCGGACCAATTCATGGTAATGGGCTTCACCCCGCTGAGGGTGTGTTCCAACTGCTGCGCGACCGCGAGCGCCCGGGACTTCGTCTCGATCACGGCCAGGTTGCAGTAGTCGTTCCCGACGCAACTGACGAGGCCTTTGAAGACCTCGGAGGCGTTATACGGCAAGGTCCCCAGCAGCGGCTCGTCGAGCAGACTTGATAGGCGGCGGTCCGGGATGTTGGGCAGGATCAGCGCCTGGGCCGGGCTGATGCGGATCTCTCCCGTCCCGTACCGCTCGGCAAGCGCCGCCACTCCATGCATATCGGACGCGGTGATCCGGCCGACCGCCACTTTGAGCCCGACAAAGTTCAACCCAGGCTGTTTCTGTCGAAAGATCCCGGCGTGCTCATTCGCTCCTGATTTTCGGGCATCGGCCCCGGCCGGCTGCAGCGGGGATTTGAGTCGGTCTTCGAGCTCGGATCGGAACCGAGCCTCGCCCCACTCATCCAGCAAGAACGCCAGCCGGTTGTTGGTCCGAAGATCTCCTCGAGTGCCGTGATCACGGTACAGCAGCACGATCGCCGCGCAGACCTCAACGGCCTCCTCCGGCCGGACAAACACGTCCAACGGCGAAGCGATGCGATAGCCCCCCGACCCTAATTTGCCGCCCGCCAGCACGTTGAACCCCGCTTCCTTTTTCCCGCCGACCTCGCGCACAGCCGGGATCAACGCAAGGTCCTGCGTTTCAGTATGCAGGCAGTTCTCGGGACAGCCGGTGATCGTCACGTTGAACTTTCGGGGCAAATTGGTGAACTCCCGGTTTCCCACGATGTGGTCCGTGAAGGCCTTCACCACCGGCGAGGCATCCAGGACCTCGTTCGGATTGAGCCCGGCCACCGGGCACCCCATGGTGTTCCGCACGTTATCCATGCCCGTCTGCATCGAGTTCAGGCCCGCCGCGGCGAGCTGCTCGAAGACCGCCGGCACCGATTCGATGCGGATGTGGCGCAACTGAGCTTGTTGCCGCGTGGTCAGGTCAATCAGACCATTCCCGTGCTGCTCCGCGATCGTGGCCAGCGCCCGGGCCTGATAGGATGACGTCATGCCGTTCGGAATGCGGACTCGGATCATGAAGAAGCCCGGCGTCGGGTTCCGCAGAAAGATCCCGTACCACTTGAGCCGCTGGACATCGTCCTCCGTAATCGCTTCCCACCCCTCTTTGGCGAATCGGTCGATTGCCTCGCGAACATCCAGCCCGTCCCGCTCAGACTTGATCGCTTCAATTTTGTTCATGGCATCTGCTCCCTTCGGAGAAGCACAGAGGGCTGTAACGCGCCGGCAGTTTCCGGAACCGTTGACCGTCTCACGGGGCTGGCGATCCAGTACAGGCCGCCGACGAAAAACCCTCCGCCGACGATGTTCCCCAGCACGACCCAGGTCTGGTTCCAAGCGAATCCTGTCCAGGAGACTCCCGCCTCATGCGGGAGAAACAGCGCCAGCCCCAGGAGGGACTGATTGGCAATGCTGTGCTCGAACCCGCTCCCGATGAAGGCAAAGAGGCACCAGAAAATCAGGAGGATTTTCGCGGCATCGCTCGTGGTGCGGCTTGCGGTCCACACTGCCAGGCACACCAGCCAGTTGCAGAGGATGCCGCGCAGGAACAATTCCCAAGCCGGCAGCGACATCTTGATGCCGGCCACTTTCTGAATCAACGCCGCCTGCGGAGCGGCGGAGACCACGCCGGACTGAACCACGAACCACGCCACGACAAGCGATCCGATCAGGTTGCCGATCAGCGACCAGAGGAAGAGCGCTCCCACCTGGCTCCAGGTGACGTGTCGCGCCAGCGCCCCCATGACCCCGACCATGTTGTTGCCGGTGAACAGCTCGGAGCCGGCGAAAATCACCAGCGTAAGCGCGATGCCGAACGACACACCCATCACCAGCTTCAACGCCGCCGACCCTTCCGCTGCGAACGGGGCGCCGATGCTGAAGATCAAGGTGATGCCGAATCCCAGATACACCCCGGCCAGAGCCGCCAGAATGACGTAGCCCAGCGGCGAGCCCTCAAGATACGCGACCTTCTTGGCCGACGCCTCGACCATTCGCTGTACGTCTGCCTTGTACATCGTGTTCTCCTTATGATTTTCATGGTCCCAATAAATAAGGGCGCCAATCCACAACGGATTGGCGCCCTTGCCATACGATTCAGGCTCAGGGTCTACTCCGACCCCGACCGGCCTCCCAAGACGCGACGATGCGTCTAAGGAGACCGTTAGTGCACTATTTCTTTTTCCCCTGTAGCGGCTTTCCGAGCGCAGTCATGCATGGTTAATGCGATTTTTATACCAGTAGCCAAACCGCCAGGGTAAGGATAACTATAGGCACAAAACAGCCTGATTGCAGAGGCTTGCAAAAAGGCTCCTGGTGGCGGCGATATGGGAGGCACCCCTCGGTGCTACATTCTTGTCGCGTTCACGACAAACTTGTAGCGTCCGGCGTGAGCTGGTATTTACGGATCTTGTACGCGATCTGGCGAGGCGTGATCCCCAGGGCGCGTGCAGCCCTGGCTTGGACCCAGCTGGCGCGATCGAGGGCCTTCTTGAGCCGGTCTCGCTCGATCGCCTCCAGTTTGCCGGTCAAGGTCTCGATACCAGGGCTGGTCCGGCTCACATGCCGCATGTCGGCGAAATATCCACGCAACGTACTCGGGATGGTCCCGTGGGTTACCCTGTCTGCATCCGCCATGACCACCAACCGTTCGATGCAGTTCTCTAACTCTCTGACGTTCCCCGGCCAGCGGTAGCCAACCATCAGCTCAACCAGTTCCGCCGAGAGCCGCACCTCCCGGCGGTTTTGCTTGTTGTACTTGCGCAAAAAATGCTCGATCAGCAAGGGGATATCGCCGACCCTTTCCCGGAGCGGGGGAAGCGTGATCGGAACGACATTGAGGCGGTAATACAAATCCTCCCGGAAGGCCCCGCTCTTGACCATCGCCTCCAGATCACGGTGCGTGGCCGAGATCAGCCGTACGTCCACCTCGTGAGTCTGGCTCCCGCCGACCCGTTCAAAGCGTTGATCCTGAAGGACCCTCAACAGCTTCACTTGAGTTGCGAGTGGGATGTCCCCGATCTCATCCAGGAAAAGCGTCCCCTGGTGCGCGAGCTCGAAGCGCCCCTTACGCATCTCCGTCGCGCCGGTAAAAGCCCCACGCTCGTGGCCGAATAGTTCGCTCTCGAACAGCATTTCTGGAACCGCGGCGCAATGCAGCCGGATGAAGGGTCTTGCGGCTCTTGGACCACTATAATGAATGGCTTTGGCAACGAGTTCCTTTCCAGTTCCGCTTTCCCCCCGGAGCATCACCGTGGCCTGGCTCTGAGCGACTCTGGCGATCGCCCCAAAGACCTCCTGTATGGCACTACTCTGCCCGACAATGCCTCCCACCGATCGATGCTTCTCGCACGGTTCGTTCCGCAGTTCCTGGGTAGCTACGAGCAGTTCTCGATGTTCTTGGGCAATCAAGTGGTTCAGTTTAACCGCTTGGCCGATCAGCAAGGCCACGATGCTCAAGACCCGAAGGTCCTCGTCAAAAGACCCGGGATCGCCAGGGAAAAGGCGGTCCACACCAAGCACTCCGAGAGTCTCGCCATGGACCTTGATAGGGACGGCAAGAAAAGACAGTTGTTGGCCGGTTGGGGCAGTCCGAGCCTTGGTCCTGTTGAGAAACTGAGTATCATTCAGAAGATCGGGGACCACGATGGGCTGACCCGTCTCAAAAACCTTGCCGGTGATACCTTCGCCTATGCGATAGCGCCCGCGTGCTTGCTCCTCCTGCCGCAGCCCATGGGAGACCTGGATCGCCAATTCCCCGCTGGCAGGATCGAGCAGCGTGATCGTCCCCCGCTTCATCGCGAGCCTCGAACTCAGAATCCCCAGGACTTGCATGGCGCTCTCCCGAAGGTCTAGCGAAGAGGCCAAGGCCTTGTTGATTTCGTAGAGTGCTGACAGTTCCTCACCAGTCCTCTCGGATGACTGGTGCGTGGTACCCTGAACCATTAAAACTCCTTGTATGGCAGCCATTTGCCGTTCATGGTGATCTTCACCCGGGCCTCGCCTTGCGATCCGGTGACCTTCTCCATGTCCAGCGTGAAGTCGATGGCGCTCATGATCCCGTCCCCGAACATCTCGTTGGCCATGTCCCGAAGCGAGTCTCCATAGACTCCGACGATTTCCATCAGCCGGTATTTGAACGGGTCCGTGGTGATCGGAAACTCGGTCCGCACCGGAAAGGCCGAGACCGCCTCAGCCACGTCCGGCGCCAGGTCGAGCGCCTTCGCCAGCTTCTTGGCCTCCTCCGGCCCCAGTCGCTGCTGGCCGTTGAGCGCGGCCGCCACATAGACCGGGTTGCGGCCGACCGCCTGCCCGAGGGCCTGAAAGGTTATTTTCTTCTCCTGCCGCTTGCTACGAATGAGCGCCAACGCTTGTGCTTTGTCCATCGTCCTCCTCCTTACGTTTGACGGGCCTTACGGCGCATGATTCTTTTTGTGAGAACGCTCCACCAAAAAATGAATGATGTGGTTTCGAATCTTGTAGTAGTGAGGGTGCTCGATGACCGTAGTGCGCCTCCGCGGCCTGGGGATCGTGATATCCACCACCTCGGCGATTTCGGCCTCGGGCCCTCTCGTCATCAATAAGATTTTGTCCGACAGCAAGAT
>JBGPTH010000018.1:0-69269 GCA_041490525.1 Nitrospiria bacterium | reverse complement strand
GCTCGAAGCGCCGGTGCAGGGGACCACGGGGCGCGGGCGGCACCCCGAGGCCCTGCGGGATGAGGCGATGCTCGAGGTCCTCTACGCGACGGGGCTCCGGGTGTCCGAACTGGTCAAGCTGGACCTGGCGGCCGTCAATCTGTCGGTGGGATTCCTCAGAGCCACCGGCAAGGGGTCCAAGGAACGCGTGGTCCCCCTGGGTGCGGTGGCGCTCCGGAAACTTCGCCGCTACCTAGAGGGCGGGCGCCCATACTTATTGAAGACCCGGACCTCCGCGCGCGTGTTCGTGACCCGATCCGCACGGGGTCTGACGCGGCAGGGCTTCTGGAAAATCCTGAGACGGTATGCCCGGGCGGCCGGCATCCGCCGGCCCATCTCGCCCCACATGCTGCGCCATTCGTTTGCCACGCATCTATTAGAACGGGGAGCGGATCTGCGGGTCATCCAGACGCTGCTCGGCCATGCCGATATTTCTACCACCCAGATTTATACGCATGTTGAGAAGGAGCGCCTGAAACAGCTTCATAAGCGACTCCATCCGCGGGGGTAAATCGGGGGGGAGTTTTGTTGACAGATGTGTTGGGACTTGCTAATATTTCGGGGCATTTATGTGGTGTGAATGATTTTTGCATTACTGCGGGCGGATAGCTCAGTTGGTCAGAGCGCTGCCCTTACAAGGCAGAGGTCACAGGTTCGACCCCTGTTCCGCCTACCAACGCGTTATCGATACGACATTGTTTTTGGGGCCGTCGTTCAGCCTGGTTTAGGACGCCAGATTGTCAATCTGGAAGTCGCGGGTTCAAATCCCGTCGGCCCCGCCATATTTTTTCCGCCCGTGGGTGATGGGCCGGTGATCGGCGAACGGGTCATGACGAGGAGGGTGGCCGCAAACCATGTTGCTTCGTTCCAATCTGATTGATCTGCTGTCCTCGCTCGGTCTTGTTTCCAAGATCGTCCTGCTCATCCTCCTCGTTTTTTCTATCGTCTCCTGGACCCTGATTCTCTACAAGTGGCGCTATTTCCGGGAACAAGCCACCGCCGACCAGGAGTTCCTGAAGGCCTTCGGCAAGTACGCCTATCCCCTAGAGGCGCACCGGGAGATCCCTTCCCACCGGAGAAGCGGGGTGGCGGCGGTTTACGGGGAAGTGGCCCGGTGCTACCAATTCACCGGAAACGGCAGCACGGGCGAAAACGGGGAGACCACGCCGACCCGCCACTATGTGGAGCGTGTGCTGGGCCACGCCATCCAGGAGCAGATCACGCGGTCGGAGGCCTATCTGCCGTTTCTGGCCACGACGGGGAACACCACCCCGTTCATCGGGCTTCTGGGGACCGTGCTGGGCATCATCGATGCGTTCCGTGAGATCGGGGTCCAGGGCACGGCCAGCATCGGGGCGGTGGCGCCGGGCGTGGCGGAAGCGCTCGTGGCGACGGCCGCCGGATTGTTTGCGGCCATCCCGGCCGTGATCGCCTATAATTACTTTTTGGGTCTGGTCCGCAAGCTGGCGTTCCGCATGGATCGGTTTGCGATCGAGTTGACGAACGCCCTGGAGATTCGGGGCGTCCGGGAGGGCGCAGGGCACCCATGATCGAGGCGCGCCGGCGGCGGTTCATGGCCGAGATCAACGTCATCCCGCTCGTGGATGTGGTCCTGGTCCTGCTCGTGATTTTCATGGTCACCGCGCCGATGCTCTACCGGGGGCTGGATATCACTCTGCCCCGGTCCACGACCAACACGATCAAGCCGGAGGAGCGAGTGGTCCTGACGATCGAACGGGACCGGACCATCTATCTGGATAAGGACCCCGTCCCCCTGGGGCAGCTTCAGCAGCGGCTCGACGCCCTCCATCGCAAAAGCCCCGAGGTGTCGGTGTTCCTTCGCGCCGATCGGGACGTGCCCTATGGAACGGTGGTTCAGGTGATGGACGGCGTCAAGAAGGCGGGAATCAACAAGCTGGGGATGGTCACCGACCCGGTGTTCGAGGAACGGGTCCCAAGGAAGCACGAGCCCAATGACGATCGGAATCCCCGATGACCTGCGGCGTACAGCCGTCTTTTCGTTGGCCGGGCACCTGGTCTTCTTGGCTGTGCTGTTCGCGGTCCCTTTGCACAAGGTGCCGGCGCATGGGACGACCACCTACCAGGTGAGCCTGGTGTCCACATCGGTGGCGCGTCCTCACCCGACCAAGCCGGTGGCGAGCCCGATCCAGCCTCAGCCCATTGAGAAAGTCGCGCCTGAGCCCGCCCCGGTCCGAACGCCGGTGTCTGAGCCTTCGCGGCAGGCCCCCCCTGAACCGGTTCAGGCTGTGACATCGCCGCCCATCGTGCTCCCGGAACCGCAGGAGCGTGTGACAGCGGCGCTCACGAAGAGGATCCAGGGGATTGCTCAGCCCAAGGAGATCACCGCGGCCGAGACCAAGCCCAAGCCCCTCCGAACGGTCCCGGACCCGGCTTACCCAGAGCCTCTCATCTCCCTTCCCCCTTCGAACGTCGAGGATATTCTGAAGCGGGCGGACGAAGCGCTGAATCGGTCGGTGAAGATTTCGCCCGCGAAGGCGCCTCCATCCGAGGCATCCAACGCGACCCCGAAAACGAGCGAGGAGATCAACACCCTGCTGGGCAAATTGCAGGAGCCGGTCCTCAAGCCGACCACCGGGAAGCCCACGACGCCGCCCGAGAAAGTTGCGGCCCCGTCCCCCAAGCCGGCGTCTCCCTCCATGTCGGAGCAGATCAAGGAGATGCTCCCGACTCTCCAGAAGGTGCCCCTCGTGGAGACCGCGCCCCCGAAGAGAGAGCCGTCTCCCAATGCGGCCATGGTCGCGTCGGCTCCCCCGGTGACAGTCCGTGCGGCCACCTTGGACCGGTGCCCGCAGAAGGCAAAGAAATACTGCCCGTTGCTTGAAGCGGCCATCAATCGAGCGTGGAACGCCGATACCAACCCGGGAGTCCGAGCGGTGCTTGAGAGCGCCGGCGATTCGACGGCCACGATCCGCATCGTCATTCAACCGGACGGAAAGATTCAGGACATCAAGGTCAGCCAGTCTTCGCACAATCCGGCCTATGACCGCGCGGTGTTGAGCGTCCTGGGGGAACTGCGCGTCCTGCCGCCGCTCCCGGAAGAGATGAGAGGCGAGCCGTTTGTCGCAACCACCAGTTTCACCTACACGAAGAAAAATGACTCGTAAGGCCATGAAGACGGCATTTGGTGCCTCCGCGGTCCGGCACTGTGGGGGCGGTCGCGGCCTCCTCGTTGCGCTGCTGGTTGTGGGGATCTTCGTGGCGCCCTCGAGGGCGGTGGAGGTTTTTATCGACGCCACCCGCGGCGAGATCAAGAAGATCCCGATCGCGGTGTACACCTTCAATGACGTCCTTCAAACCGCCGGGCAGAGCCCCACGGAGGTCCTGAAGGCCGATCTCCGCAGGTCGCTCCTCTTCGATGTGTTCGAACTGGAGCCTCTGGGAATAAAGGCGGTGGTCAATTCGAAGCCGCCCGAGGAGTCGATTCGTCGGGCGGGCGAGGCGGGGCTGGCGGCCCAGGTGTGGGGCCTCATCAAGCCGCGGGATCCCAAGGCCAAGGTGGTGGAGGCGGTGATGGAGGGGACCCTATACGACGGCATGCGGGGAGGAGAGGTGGGCCGCAAGCTGTACGCGGGCCCCCCCCAGATGATTCGTGCGATGGTGCATCGCCTGGCGGACGAATTGGTCTTTCACTACACGGGCGAACCGGGCATCGCCCGCAGCCGGATCGCCTACGTTTCGGAGAAGAACGGGGCCAAGGAACTCTTTTTGATGGACTACGACGGGTACCATCCGGTGCAGGTGACCTATGACGGCTCACTGAGCCTTGCCCCCAGTTGGTCTCCCGACAAGCGCCGCCTGGCCTTCGTCTCGTTCCGGGAGGGAGACGAGGCCCAAATTCACGAACTGGATTTGATGACCGGACGGCGGCGGACCCTGGTGGCGTTTCCCGGGCTGAACATCACGCCCGAATGGTCCCCCACCGGAGAGGAGCTGGCGTTTGCCACCACGAAGGACGGGAATTCCGAGATCTATAAGATAGACCGGGATGGGAAGTTCGTCCGGCTGACCGATCACAGGGCCGCGGATCTGGCGCCCGCCTGGTCGCCGACCGGGCGGGAGATCGCGTTCACCTCGGACCGCGGCGGGTCTCCGCAAATCTATCTCATGAGTGCGGACGGCACGAACGTGCGGCCATTGACCTATGAAGACCGCCATGGGCGATACAACACGGCCCCGGCCTGGTCGCCCAAGGGGAACTGGATCGCGTACGTTTGCCGGGACGAACGGAGTGTTCTTAAAATCTGCCTGATCAGGCCGGACGGACAACAGTGGCGACGGCTGACGGCGGGGGACGGCAGCTATGAATCCCCCTCCTGGTCGGCTGACGGGCGGCACGTGGCCTTCAGTTCCACCCGCGATGGGAAACGGGATATCTATATCATCAACGCCGACGGGACAGGTCTGGAGCGCCTGACCGCCAACGGGTCGTTCAACGACGACCCTACCTGGTCGGTGCCGTGAATGCCAGGGAGGATCTCCGGAGAACCGGCCAAACCCAGGGTGTGGGGAGGAGTCACTTCGAGGGAGAAAAGGAGAACATAGACATGATGGACAGAAAGCAGGGACCCATGTATTTCATGATTCTCGCGGGACTGGTCGGCGTCCTCGCGATGGGGGGATGTGCCAAGAAGAATGTGATGGCCACCACCTCAGGGACCGAAACCGCTCAGGACGAGGGTGGGGCAGGCGCGCGGGGTGGGGGGCCGGGGGCTTTGGGAAAGGTTCCGCCTGGCAGCGAGCCCCTGAAAGGCTTTGCCAAGACGCCCCAAGAGGAGCCCGTGAAGGAATCGCTGAAACCCGCTCAGCCCATGGCCGTGGCGAAGGCGGACCAGCAGGAAATTGAGGCCCGCCGGGCGCAGGAGGCGGCGAAAGCACGGGAGGCCGGGAAGCGGGAGTTACGGGACATCTATTTCGCGTTCGATAAGTGGGCGCTCTCCAGTGAGGGCAAGAAGAATCTGGTCGAGAGCAAGGAGTATCTGCAGCAGAACGCGAATGCCAAGCTCTTCATCGAGGGCCACTGCGATGAACGGGGCAGCCGCGAGTACAACCTGGTGCTGGGCGAGAGGCGGGCCAAGGAGGTCCGTCGGTACCTGATGGACCTCGGCATCAAAAACAAAGTCACCATCAACAGCTACGGCAAGGAGCGGCCGGTGTGCCATGAGCAGGACGAGTCCTGCTATTCAAGAAACCGGCGCGCTCACCTGGTCGTGGAAGGCGGGAAATAACGTAACCCGAGAGATTTGATATGGGACACAAAGCGATACAGGCGGCCCGTTCCCTCTGTGTGTGGGGGGGGGCCCTAATGGTCTTGGCGGGGTGCGCGACAAGAGAGGATCTGCAAACCACCTCTCGTGAATTGAATGAAACGCGAAAGCTCGCCGCCGATTTGCGAACCGATCTCGAATCGGTTAAAGGGGGTGATCTGTCCGGCTTGCAGAAGCAGCTGGACCGGGAACGTCGAGACATCGAAGGATTAAATCGGCGGCTGGACGACCAATCAGCTCAGATTTCCGCCTGGATCGGCAGCCTGGACCAGAAGCTGACCGGGAAACTCAACGAGCAGACCGACAAGATCAAGGCGCAAAGCAAGGCTCTCGAAGAGCAAGTCGCCCGGATCGAGGCGCGCATGGAGGTCCTGGATAAACGGGACAGCGCGGCGAACGCGCGGGTGCAGGACGTCCTCACCGCGGTCGGCAAGAAGATAGACGAGCGCCTGGAGGTTCAGGACCAACGTTTCCATGCGCGGACCGAGGCGCTTGAGGCGCAGATCAAGAAAGTCGAGACCGAGAGCCGCACCACCACCGGCGGTCTGGCGGCGGCCGACAAGAGCCTCTCCGAGACCCTGAAGACGGTGGGGGCCAAGCTTTCCGCCCAAGCCGATCACCAAGCCCTGGCTCTGGCGAAACTGGAGGATTCCATGAAGCAGATGGATCTCCAGACGCGGACCCTCTCGGCCCAGGTCAGTCAATTCCAGGGCACGCTGTCGGAGTTTTCGAAGGCGTTCCACGCGCTGAATGAAAAGTCCTCCGAGATGGACCGGCGGACGAACGAGGTGACCGGCAAAACGGGGGAGAAGTTGGGGACGCTGATAGCCCAACAAGGGGAGCACGCCGTCCGGATCGCCGCGCTCTCGAAGACGGTGGACGCGGCCGTGGCCACGGTCAACGAGACCGCACGGGCGGTCGGCGAGCTCAAACAGGCTGTGGGCGAGTCGGTGGGGAAGCTGGAGGCCCGGGTGGATTCGCAGGGGAAAGCGGTCCGTCAGGTGGCCCAACGCCTGCCGGGGGCGGCAGCAAACGTGAGCGGGCCGACCCCGGCGCCGGCTGCGTCTGAACCCGTCCGGCAAGCCGTGGGTACGTCCATGGCCGCCGCGGAGCCGCTGGTTCCGTCCAGGGAAGCGTACGAGCGGGCCTACCAAGGTTTTATCCAAGGGCGGTACGACGTGGCGCTGACATCGTTCCGGAATTTCCTCCACCAGTATCCCGATTCCCCCTTGATCCCCAACGCCTACTTCTGGTCCGGAGAGTGCTACTTCAAGACGGGCGATTACGCCAGGGGCATCGAGTCATACGAACAGGTTATTAAAAATTACCCGAAGAGCGCCAAAGCCTCCACCGCCCTCTATCGAAAGGCCCTGGCGTTGCTGGAGCTCAAGGACAAGGCGGCCGCCAAGGTCGCTCTCCGCGAGGTGATCGCGAACTATCCGAAAACCAATGACTCCGAGCGGGCGCGGGCCAAGCTGAGTTCTCTGCAATGAGACTTTCCGCCATCTTCTTGGTGGGCTTCATGGCGACCGGCTGCGTGGCGGTCGCGGACTTCACCGCACTGCGCGACGAGGTATTCCTGGTCAAGGTCGATAACCGGAAGCTCAAGGAGACGGAGGAGGGGCTCCGCAAGCGTCTGGAGGAGCAGGAACGAGCCCTGAAGGCGGCCGAGATCAGGCAGCAAGGGCTTGAGGAACAGATCAGGGTGTTGGAAGCCCAGTCCCGCCGGCTCGAGGCCTTGACCGCCCGCCCCGAGGACACCGAGGTCAAGCCCCCGGCCAAGATCCCGAGCCTGGAGATCACCGCTTCCCGCCCGGCGGTCACGCCGCCTCCTCCCCCCCCCGCCGGTTCGTCGTCCCTCTCTCCGACGGCCGCCTACAATCAGGCCTACAACGACTATCTGCAAGGCAACTATGATCTGGCGGTGGCCGGGTTCGAAGCCTTTCTCAGCCAGTTCCCCGGCACCAGTTTGACGGCGCACGCGCAGTACTGGATCGGCGAAGCGTATTTCAACAAGAAGGAATACCTCAATGCCCTCAACGCGTACGACCGCGTCCTTGCCGATTACCCCACGAGCGACAAGGCCGCCGGCGCTCTGTACAAGACGGGCGCGGCTTACGCCGAACTGGAGGACAAGGCCAAAGCCCGCGTCTTTCTGAAGCGCGTCATCGAGGAGCATCCGCAGTCCGAGGAAGCCAACCTGGCCAAGCAGAGGCTGGCCGACCTCCGATGACGGCGAAGATCGCCATCCTCCCGGACGAGGTGGTCACCCGGATCGCGGCCGGCGAAGTCATCGAGCGGCCGGCGTCCGTGGTGAAGGAATTGATCGAGAACGCGGTCGATGCCCGCTGCGGCCGCGTGGTGGTGGAGGTGGAGGACGCGGGGGGCCGCCTCATCCGGGTGACCGACGATGGGGAGGGCATGACCTCGGCCGAGGCGCCCCTGGCCTTTCAGCGGTACGCGACCAGCAAGATCCGCAGCGAATCCGACCTGTGCTCCCTCCAGACGATGGGGTTCCGCGGCGAGGCGCTCCCCAGCATCGCGGTGGTCTCCAAGGTGCGCCTGGTGACCGTGGCGGCGGGCGCGGCCTGGGGGACGGAACTCCGGCTTGAGGGTGGCTCGCTCAAGGAAGAACGGGAGGCCGCGGCGGCCTCCGGCACGATGGTGGAAGTAACGGATCTGTTCTACAACACCCCCGCGCGGAAGAAATTCCTCAAGAGCCCGGCGACGGAGTTCGGCCATATCTGTCAGGTGGTCCAGCGGCAGGCGCTCGCGTTCCCCGGGGTCCACTTCCGCTTGCTCCACAAGGGAGCCACCGTGGCGGACTATCCCGTCGTGCGCTCCGTGCGCGAGCGGGCGCGACAGGTCTATGGGCCGGCGCTGGTCGAGGCCTCCGTGGACGTAGCCGGGGAGGCCGGAGGGCTCCGCCTGGAGGGGCTCTGCTGCCGCCCCCTGGAGGCGACGGTGACCCGCACCCCTCAGGACCTCTTCGTGAACCGGCGGTGGGTGAAGAGCCCCGCCGTCATGCACGCGGTCTATGACGGATACGGGACGTATCTCGGCAAGGGCGATCATCCGCGGTTCATCCTTCTATTGATCGTGGATCCCCCGCAGGTGGACGTGAACGTCCATCCGACCAAGCGCGAAGTGCGCTTCTCGGACCAGGAAGGCGTGCACGATCGGGTCCGTGCCTGGATCCGCGACGTGGTGGGCCCCGAGTCGTCGACCTCCGCGGCCTCCGTGAGATCCCCCTGGCGGTCGCCGGTCCCGGAGGCTCCCCGCTATGGGGACCATCTTCCCGTGCATGAACCGGATGCCGGCGGCGCGTATGCCCTTACTCGCTCCGGGGCGGCGGCTGAGGCCGTCCAGCCCTACCTGCCCGTGGTGGGCCAGGACGTCCGGCCGATGGGGCAGATAGCCGATCGCTATCTTCTGGCGCAGGTCGGCGAAGAGTTGCAGATCATCGACCAGCATACCGCCCACGAACGGGTGCTCTATGAGCGCTTGTGCGCGCAATTCGAGAAGGGATCGATCCCCTCACAACAAATCTTGCTTCCGGAAACGGTGGAACTTGCCGCCAGCGCGGCCGGGTCGGTTCGCGCCCATCTGGCCGACATGGGACGCCTCGGATTCGACCTCGAGGAGTTCGGACACGGGACCTTTCTGGTCCGGGCGATACCGGCCCTGACGGGGCAGGGAGATCCGAAGTCCCTCCTGACGGCTCTGGTGGAGGAGTGGGAGGCGGAGGTCTCGACGCCCGCGGTCCGGGAGCAATTCCATGCGGTGCTGGCCTCCCTGGCGTGCCACAGCGCCGTCCGGTCGGGCCGAAGGCTCGAGCTTCCGGAAATGCGGCGTCTGGTGGAGGACTGGCGGGAGGCCGGGCTCCCGAGCACCTGCCCCCACGGGCGGCGGATCGCGATGCGGTTGACGATCGAGGAGCTCGACCGTATCTTCGGGCGCCAGGGGTGGGCCTGATGACTATTAGAACGCCGCTCACGACCCGTTGCAATTTAGAGAGCAACGGGTGCCCCGACCTCGCGGCTACGGAAGCCGCAGGCGCCCTCTTGCCCGTCGTCTTTCTCGTGGGCCCGACGGCGGTCGGCAAAAGCCGCGTGGCAGTGCGGGTCGCCCAGGCCCTGGAGACCGAAATCCTCACGGCCGATTCGACCCAGGTGTACCGCGGCATGGATGTCGGCACGGACAAACCGCGGCCCGAGGAGCGGGGCGGGATTCCCCATCAACTCATCGATCTCGTCAACCCCGAGGAGCCGTTCAACGCCGGCCGGTACCGCCGGTTGGCGCTGGAGGAAATTGCGCGCGTGCAGGGGCAAGGGACGGTGCCCCTCGTGGTCGGGGGCACGGGCCTGTACGTGCGCGTGCTGGCCTACGGGTTGTGGGAGGGGCCCTCGGCCGACTGGGGGCTCCGACGGCGGTTTCTGGACGAGGAGGCCGCCCACGGCGAAGGCCATCTCTGGCGCCGGTTGAGCGAAGTGGACCCCATGCTGGCGGCCACCCTGAACCCCCGCGACCGCAATAAGATCGTGCGGGCTCTGGAGGTGGAGACACAGACGGGGATCCCGCTGTCCGAATGGCATCGCCGCCATCGGATTGTCAAGCGCCCGTTTCCCTCCATCATCATCGGGCTGACCATGGAGCGGGCAGTGCTGTATCGGCGGATCGAGGCCCGCGTCCAGCGTGAAATTGAGGACGGGCTGATCGAGGAGACCAGGGGGCTGCTGGCCGCGGGATATGATGAGAGCCTGGGGTCGATGAAGGCCTTGGGGTATCGGCAGATGACGGGCTACCTGAAGGGCCGCTATGGATACGACGAAGCGGTCCGACGCTTGCAACGGGACACGCGGCATTTTGCCAAACGGCAATGGACATGGTTCCGGCGCGATCCCGCCGTGCATTGGTTGACGGTCGAGGAGGAGGAACCGGTGGAGCAGATCGCGGGGCGCGTGCTGAACCACCTTGCGCAAGTCGGGATCATGGCAAGCGCCTGCGGCGTCCGTAGCTGCGAGGTCGGGGTACCCGTTGCTCAACAGTTGCAACGGGTCCATGAGCAGCGTTCAATTGACGGGGGGCCTGAATGAAGACCGCCTCGAAGGGATCACAGCGAGCGTCAATCGGGGTGATCGGGGGCAGCGGGCTCTACGATATGGAGGGCCTGACCCGCGTCAAGGAAGTCCGCGTGAGCACGCCCTTCGGTCCGCCCTCCGATGCGGTGGTGATCGGGGACCTCGAGGGCGTGCGTGTGGCTTTCCTGGCCCGGCATGGCCGGGGGCACCGGCTCTCGCCCTCGGAGATCAATTACCGGGGGAACATCTACGCGCTGAAGAAACTCGGGGTCGAGCGGATCGTTGCGGTGAGTGCGGTGGGCAGCATGAAGGAAGCGTTCCAGCCGGGTCACGTCGTGATCCCGGACCAGTTCGTGGACCTGACGAAGCGGCGGATCGGGACCTTCTTTGACCGCGGCGTGGTGGCGCACATCTCGCTGGCGAATCCCGTCTGCCGGGACGTGGCGGACAGTCTCGCGGAGGCCGCGCGTAGGGCGGGCGCGACCGTCCACGAGGGCGGGGCCTATCTGTGCATCGAGGGCCCCCAGTTTTCGACCCGCGCCGAGTCGCAGATCTTCCGGCAGTGGGGAGTGGACGTGATCGGCATGACCAATCTGCCCGAAGCGAAGCTGGCCCGCGAGGCGGAGCTGTGCTACGCGACCCTGGCGCTCGTGACCGACTATGACTGCTGGCATCCGGAGCACGACGCGGTCACTGTGGAGGCCATCATCGAGACGCTCCACCGGAACGTGGACCTCTCCCGGCGCATCCTGCGGGCGGTCGTCCCCGCGTTGAGGGAGGACCGGAAGTGCGCTTGCGGCCGGGCGCTCCAGGCGGCGGTGCTCACGGCCCGGGACCGGATTCCCGCGGCCACCCGGAAGCGGCTGTCGTTGCTGTTGAGCCGGAGTCTGGGGACATGAACCTCCTTGTGGTGGGATCGGTGGCGTTGGATACCGTGAAGACCCCGTTCGGCGAGGCCCGGGAGGTCCTCGGCGGCTCGGCTGCCTATTTCGCCACGGCCGCCAGTTATTTCACCGAGGTGAGCCTCATCGCGGTCGTCGGGGAGGATTTTCCGGAGGCCCATGTCGGCTTTCTGCGGCGGCGGGGGATCGATCTGGCGGGACTGGAGCGGCGCCCGGGCAAAACGTTCCGGTGGCGGGGCGAGTACTCCTATGCCCTCAATGAGGCGAAGACCCTCGAGACGCAGTTGAACGTCTTCGAGACCTTCCGGCCCGAGATTCCGGAGGTCTACCGGTCGCCCGACCTGTTGTTCCTCGCCAACATCGATCCCGATCTACAGGCCAACGTCCTCGACCAGGTCAAGCGACCGCGGCTGGTGGCCTGCGACACGATGAACTTTTGGATCGAAGGCAAGCGGGCCGCCTTGGCCAGGCTCTTGAAGAAGGTGGACGCCCTGCTCATCAACGACGGCGAGGCCCGCGCGCTGGGGGGAGACCCCAATCTCGTGAAGGTCGCCCGGACGATCCAGGCGGGGGGGCCGGCGACGCTCATCATCAAGCGGGGGGAGCACGGCGTGCTCATGTTCAGTCACGATCGGGTGTTCGCCATGCCGGCGCTTCCGATGGAGCAGGTCCTGGATCCGACCGGCGCCGGCGACTGCTTCGCGGGGGGATTCATGGGCTACCTCGCCAGTACGGGCAATCTCGGAGCCGAGATCTTTCGCCAGGCCGTGGTGTGCGGGAGCGTGATGGCCTCCTTCGCGGTGGAGGGCTTCAGTCTGGATCGGTTCCGGGTGCTGGACTACAAGGAGATCGAGGGCCGCTTCAAAGAATTCAAGCGCCTGACGGTCTTCGAGGATCTGTAGGAGGGGATCTCTATGGAGCGGGAGCAGAGCGGCGCCGGCGGTGTCTGGAGGCGGGTCGCGCTGGGCGTCGTTGTGATCAGCCTGCTGGGCGGCTGTGCCAGCCAGGAGACGATCAAGAAGCGGACCCGCGAATCGGACGGCTATTACCAGCAGGGGCTCTCGTTCCTGGGTTCGGACCAGCAGCGGGCCTTCGTCGCCTTTCAGAAAGCGGTCCAGGTCAACCCCAATAACTACGATGCGCACTACGCTCTGGGGAACATCTACCATCAGCGCAAGGAATACGACGAGGCGGAACGGGAATTCCGCACGTGCATCGAGCTGGATTCCCACAGCGGGGATGCCCTCAACTACCTGGGACGGACCCTCATCGATTTGAATCGAGTGCCCGAGGCGATCGAGATGCTCCGGAGGGCGACGGCACTTCCCCTCTATGGCACACCGGATATGGCTTACGCAAATCTCGGCTATGCGCTCTATCGACAGGGGGACATTCCGGGGGCGATCCGAGCCTTCCAGGATGCGGTGAAGGTCGATCCCCCGAACGTACCGCGGGCGCTCCTCTACCTCGAAGTGGGACGCCTGTACATGCAGCAAGGCGAGGACGGCAAGGCCCGTGAGGCCCTGGCGCAGGCCAAGGCGCTGGACCCCGAAGGGACCGCCGGCGCGGAGGCCTCGAAATTGATGGGGCGGCTTCGGAAGCCATGAAAGAAAGGATCGGCCAAGCAGGTCCGGTATGACGGAATCGCTCGGAGAACATTTCAAGAAGGCGCGCCAGGCCAAAGGATTCACCTTGGAAGAGGCGGCCTCGCGGACCCGCATCCTTCCGCAGTACCTCAAGGCGGTCGAGGAGAACAACTATGCCCGGCTTCCGGACGAGGTGTTCGCCAAAGGGTTCGTGCGGTCCTATTCCCGGGTCCTGGGTCTGGAGGAGGACGAAGTCGTCCGGATGTTCGATGAGTCGGCGGGCGTGTTCTATGCCAAACGGGCCGAGCGCGAGCACCTCAAGCGGAAAATGCAGGAGGAAGCCCGCCGCAAGAAGATCAATCGCAACATCGTGATCGGGATGGTTGGGGTCGCCTTGGTGGCCCTGTTCGTCCTGATTGGGCAGGACCGGGAACGTACCAGCCCGCCGCCGGCCCAGAAAGCCTCGAAGCCCGCGCCTCCCCCGGCTCCCGAAACGGTGGCCCCGCCGCCGGCTCCGCCGAAACCGGCGGCTGAGGTGCCTCCGCCGGCCTCCGTCGGCCCGACCGAGGTGGAGCGCAACGTCTCAGGGGTCCTGCCGTTGGAGGGGGTCGTTCCCGGACCCAAGAATCTGATCCTGGAAATCGAGGCCGTCGAGCGGAGCTGGGTGATGGTGCAGGCCGACAATTCCCCCCCTCAGGATGTGATGCTCAACCCGGGGGAGCGCGTCCGATGGACGGCCAGAGGGCGCTTCGCGTTGACGCTCGGGAACGCCGGAGGAGTCCGCGTCTCGCTCAACGGGAAAGAGCAGGGCCCCTACGGGACCAGCGGCATGGTGGTCAAGGAGATCGTCTTCACGCACTGACCGCGGCCCTGCCCGGGTTCCACCCATGCAAGACAAGGTCGATCAGGCCGTTCGATTCGTGCGGGCCCGTTGTCCCGGATACCCCTCGGTGGGCGTTGTGGTGGGATCGGGCTGGGGCTCCCTCGTGGATGCGGCTGGGGCGGCGGCCGTGATCCCCTATGCCGAGATTCCGGGGTTCCCCCGATGCTCGGTGGAAGGGCATCCAGGGTCTCTCGTCCTCAGCCGGGCGTGGGGTCCTCTCGCGGCTGTCCTGCACGGCCGTGTGCACCGGTATGAGGGACTCTCGTTGCAGGAGGTGGTGTTCCCCATCCGGGTGCTGGCGGCCTGGGGAGTGAAGACCCTCGTGGTCACCAACGCATCCGGAGGGCTTCAAGGAGTGGAGGCTGGCGACCTGGCCCTGATCACAGATCACATCAATCTCATGGGAGATAACCCCTTGATCGGGACCGGATCGGCGGGACCGCGCTTCGTGGACATGGTCGAGACTTACGACGCCGACCTCATCCGTCTGGCCGAGACGGTCGCCCGCGAGGCGCGCATCCCCCTCCGGGGCGGGACGCTCGCCGCGGTGCCGGGGCCGTCCTACGAGACGCCGGCCGAGGCGCAGATGCTGCGGACCCTCGGGGCGCACATGGTGTGCATGTCCACAGTCCCTGAGGTGATCGTCGCGCGCGCCTCAGGTATGCGCGTGCTCGGCCTTTCGCTGGTCACGAACATGGCCGGGGCACCCGCGACCGGTGGTCTGACCCATGAGGCGGTCCTGGCGATGGGGAGGCAGAAGAGCGCGCAGGCCGGCCGGCTGCTTCAAGTAATCCTGGAACGCCTCGATGGATAGAAAATCCCTGCTGGCCAAAGCTCGCGAGGCCATGGCGAAGGCGGTGGCCCCGTCCTCCAAATTCCGGGTGGGGGCGGCCCTGCTCTGCGACGACGGGTCGGTCTTTACGGGCTGCAATATCGAGAGTCCGACCTACCTCGGCATCTGCGCGGAACGCGTCGCGCTCTTCAAGGCGCTCTCGGAGGGCCAGCGAGGATTCCGGGAGATCGCGATCGTCTGCGGGACCAACGGGGCCTGCTCGCCCTGCGGGGCGTGCCGCCAGATTCTGTGGGAGTTCGCGCCAGGCCTGGAGATTGCGCTCGATGACGGGAAGGGCGGGATCACGCTGCGGCGCATCACGGACTATTTCCCGGAGCCCTTTGACCGAAACAAGCTGGACCCGAACAGGACCTCCGAGAACCCTCCCTGAGGCTGGGGCCTGAAAGCCGCCGCCTCGCCGTCTGGACGAACACGTTGACCCGCCGGCGGCGTCGGTGCGAAGCCGGAGAGCACCGGAATGAAATTTGCCCTGGTCCATCTCACCGGGCGACAGCGGGGAGCCACGGAGTACTTCGACCGTCCGTGGCTGACGCTCGGCAGCGATCCCATCAACGACGTCGCGTTCTCGGCGGACGGGAGTCACCCCGTGTCCCCGCTCCACGCCGAGCTGTTCCAAACCGACTGCGATATCCGCCTCCGCAATCGGGACCCGGAAGGGGGGACGCTGGTCAACCGCAAGCCGGTCGCCGAGACGACGCTTCACGACAAGGACCTCATTCAGCTGGGGCCGAGGGGGCCCAAGCTGCGCTTTCGAATCCGTCCCGAGGAATACGCCGCCTGCAAGCTGGTGCGGGAAATCCTGATTGACGCCTTGGACGTGGCGGCGGAGGCGCCGCAGGAGGGCAGGGGATGGATCCGGTCGTTCGTCGCCCAGCTCGCCTACGACGTGCGCCATCACGCGTCGCGCGCCACCCAGGTGGTTGTGGGGAGCCTTCTGGTCCTCCTGGTCGGCACGATCGGGGGCTCGTTCTATTACGGCTATACGATGCGGCTGGCATATGAACGGCATGTGGCGGCCCTGCTGAAAGAACTGGAGTCCGCCCGCTTGACCCAGGCCGATCTTGAGCGGAGGACCGCGGAGGAGCGGCGGCGGATGGGCGAGGGGCTAGCGGCCCAGCAGGCCGAGATCGCCCGCCTGGTTGCCCTGCTGGAAGCACAGCGCCGACAGGGCGCCTCGCCGGAGGAACTGCGCGCCCTCACACGCCGCCTCCAGGCCCTGGAAGCCGAGCGCACCAGCGCCGAGGCGTTGATCCGGCGCTACGGCCCCGCAGTCTGCTTTCTGTACCTGGCCTACGGCTTTGTGGAAAAGGGCCAGCCGGGTGCCGTCCCCTCCGTGCTGGTGGAATACATGGGCACCGGTTTTCTCATCGACCACCGGGGGCTGATCGTGACGAATCGCCACATCACGGAGCCGTGGTCCATGGACCCGTCGGGAACCGAACTGGTGCGGTCGGGCATGGAACCGAACCTGGTGGCCCTGCTCGCCTACTTTCCGGGGCGGACGGATTCCCACACGGTCGCCTTAGTTCGATTGTCGGATCGCGGGGACGTGGCGCTCGCGCGCATCTCGCCGATTCCCACAGGCGTTGAGCCGATCCCTCTCCGCAAGCCGGCGCCTAAGGGGGTTGCCGGGGAGGCGGTGGTGGTGATCGGCTATCCGGCGGGGGTCGAGGGACTCCTGGCCCGGATGGATGATCAGGTCGCGACCGCGCTGGTGAAGAGCCCTGGCCGTGACCTGCGGCGGTTGGTGCAGGACATCGCCGACCGCAGGGCCGTCCGCCCACTGGCCACGCAAGGCCACATCGGGGACGTTCTGCCGGACCGCCTCGTGTATGACGCTCAAACGACCGGCGGGGGCAGCGGGAGCCCGGTGTTCAATAGTCGCGGCGAGGTGATCGCCGTCAACGCGGCCACGATGATACGGTTCGGAGGCGCCAGCTTCGGCGTCCCGATCGGCATGGTGCTCGATCTCCTCCCGACGGACCGATGAAGGGATTCGCCCCCGGCATGGTGAAGCGGCGAAGCTCAGTTATAATGAGGCTTAGAGGCCAGGTGGGCGAAAGGGAGGCCCCGTGCGCGCGCTGATTAAGACGAAACCGGCTCCCGGGTTGGACCTCTGCGAAGTGCCCCGTCCGGAGGCCGGACCCGGGCAGGTGGTCGTTCGCGTGAAGGCCACCTCCCTCTGCGGCACCGATCATCACATCTACCGCTGGGACGAATGGGCGCAGAGCCGCATCCATCCCCCGCGCATCATCGGCCACGAGCTCTGCGGAGAAGTCGTCGAGGCCGGTCCGGGTGTCGCGGCGGTCGCGGTCGGGGACTACGTCGCGGCCGAGTCCCACAATACGTGTGGGTTGTGCTTTCAGTGCCGGACCGGCAACGCGCACGTGTGCAAGAACTACCGCATCCTGGGCATCGACGAAGACGGCTCCTACGCCGAATATGTGCGGCTCCCCGAACGCGTTCTCTGGAAGACCGCGCGCGACATTCCCCCGGAGCTCGCCTGTGTGCAGGAGCCGCTGGGCAACGCCGTCCACGCGGCCCTGGTCGAGGACATCACCGGCCAGTCGGTCCTGATCACCGGGTGCGGCCCCACCGGCCTGTTCGCGGTGGCGGTGGCCCGGACGGCCGGCGCCGGCACGATCATCGCCTCGGACATCAGCGACTACCGGCTGGGCCTCGCCAAGCAGTTGGGGGCGGACCACACCCTCAACCCCAACCGGGACGACATGGACGTCATCGGGCGCGTGACGGGTGGCGAGGGCGTGGATGCCGCGCTGGAGATGTCCGGCAGCCCCTCCGCGATCCATCTCTGCTTCCGCTATGTCAAGAACGGCGGCCGCGTGACGCTCTTCGGCATCCCGGAGGGGCAGGTCTCCTTCGACATGACGAACGAGATCATCTTCAAAGGCATTCGGGTCTATGGCATTACGGGGCGCCGGCTCTTTCAGACCTGGTACCGCCTCGCCGGGCTCTTCAAAGCGGGGCTCAACATCAAACCCGTCGTCACCCACACGCTGCCGCTGGAGCGCTTCGCGGAAGGATTCGAGCTGGTCGGGAAGGGCCAGTGCGGCAAGGTGGTCCTGATCCCTTAAAGATGGCGTACGAGCAGGCCAGGCCCATCATCCAACAGCAACTCGGGGAAATCCGCAAGGCAGGCCTGTACAAGGCCGAGCGAGTCTTGCTGGGTCCGCAGGGCGGCGCCATTCAGGTCGCGCAGGGACGTGTCATCAACCTCTGCGCCAACAATTATCTGGGGCTGGCCAGCCATCCCGCGATCGTCCAGGCGGCGGCCGAGGCCGTGCGCGCGCAGGGGTTCGGGATGGCCTCGGTGCGGTTCATCTGCGGCACCCAGGCGCTCCACAAGCAGCTCGAGCAGGCTCTCACGGCGTTCCTCGGCACGGGCGACACGATCCTCTATAGCTCCTGCTTCCACGCGAACACCGGGCTCTTCGAGACGCTGCTGGGCGAGGAGGACGCCGTGCTCAGCGACGCCCTGAACCACGCGAGCGTGATCGACGGCATCCGGCTCTGCAAGGCCCAGCGTTACCGGTACGCCCACGGTGATCTGGCCGATCTGGAGAAGGGGTTGCGGGAGGCCGCTGGCCGGCGCCTTCGCCTGATCGCCACGGATGGGGTCTTCTCGATGGACGGCGACTTCGCCCCGCTGGATGGGATCGTCGGGTTGGCCGAGCGCTACGGCGCGCTGGTGATGGTTGACGACAGCCATGCCACCGGCTTCGTCGGCAGGACCGGCCGGGGGACGCCGGAGCACTTCGGGGTGGCCGACAAGGTCGATCTCATCACGAGCACGCTGGGGAAGGCGCTGGGAGGCGGGACCGGCGGGTTTACGTCGGGGCGGCGGGAGATCATCGAGCTGCTGCGCCAGCGGTCGCGTCCCTACCTGTTCTCGAACGCCATCCCGCCGATGATCAGCGCCGCGAGCATAAAGGCCCTGGAGCTGATCGCCCAGGGCGAGGAGCTCAGATCCCGCCTGAACGAGAATGCGGTGTTCTTCCGGCAGGCGTTGGAGAAGCAGGGGTTTCGGGTAAGACCCGGCCGCCATCCGATCATGCCCGTGATGCTCGGGGACGCGGCTCTGGCCACGCGGATGGCGGACCGCCTGCTGGAAGAAGGGGTCTATGTGATCGGCTTCAGCTATCCCGTCGTGCCCAAGGGCGAAGCCCGCATCCGCGTGCAGGTCTCGGCCGCGCATACCCGGGAGCAACTCGTTCAGGCCGCCGGGGCGTTCGAGCGGGTGGGGCGCGAACTCGGCGTCATTGCGTAGGGCAGGGGGGGCGGCTCAGCGGTGCGGGTGGGGATGCTCGTGGTCGTGCGCGTGGGCGCGCGCGGGCCCGCCGGGAACCACGATACGGCTCGGCTCGCGCGTGGCCTGTTCCGCGGCCGCCTTGGCGACATCTTCCATGCCCGCCAGGACGATCCGCGGCTGGTCCGTCCCCTGGCTTTTCACGTGCTTGACCACCTCGGGATGATCGGCGGAAAGGCAGCCGATGAGGCCGGTGAGGAAACGGTTGGACCGAAGGCCGGTCCCCGAGAACTCGTTCACGAGCGTGAGCGCCGCATCAACGACCTGCTGGGCCAGTCCTTGGTCCATCTTTTCTTGTTCCAGATACGCCTTGAATTCTTTGTGCAGGTACTGGGAGAAGGCCGGGACGGTCGGCGCGGGGAAATGCAGCGGGCTCAGAAGCCGGCGGATGAATTCGAGGGCGGTGACCACCTCGCCGTCCAAGCCGGTCGGCTTGTCATGAAAGTTGCTGACACAGGCGATCTCGATCAGGTTGAAGAGCCCGGCGGCCTTCTCGCCGCCGAGGTCGAAGACTTCCCGATAGGCCCGCCGCCGGTCCTGGCGGAAGAGATCGCCGACGCGCTGTCGCTGGTAGTCGGTGCCCGCCTCCAGATAGGGGCAGTCCGCCGGGCAGGCGATCTTCGTCAGGCGGTTCTCCCCGCAACAGGTGGAGCAGATCAGCCCGCCGAGGGCCGGGCAGGAGCGCTTGCCTTTGCTGGCGTGGCAGTATGCGCACTTGGTGGTTGGCATCCCGCGCTCTTATTTTCTCAGCTCGCGGCCCAGCCCGTTGATCTCGGTCACGTTCCCGGACAGATAGGGGACCAGGATGAGATGGTTCTTCCGGTCGATGGCGAGGCCTGCGGGCGTGGGCAGGAATTCGGCGATCGTCTGGATGTGGAACGCGGGATCGATCCGGATGACCTTCCCTTCGGAGAAGTCCGAGACGTACATGTTGCCGAAGGCGTCGAAGTCCACCCCCATGAGATTGCCGAACCGGGCATTGAAGAAGGAGTTGGCGAAGAGGACCTTCACGGCCCCGTTTCGGCCCACCTCCAGGATCTTGCCGGCATTCCAGCTGACGACGACGAGCGCGCCGGTTGACGGGTTGACGGCCAGGCCGTGCGGGCCGGCCAGGGCCGCATCTTTCACGAAGACGGAAGGCTTGGCGCCCTGCCGCGTGTTCGCCTTGTAGATCGTATCGGTGCCGGTGTCCGCGATGTAGAGCACTCCCTGGCCGTCCGTGGCCAGGCCCGTCAGGAAGTTCACGGTGAACGCGCTCAGATCCATCTCCTTGACCGGCCGGCCCGACTGCAGGTCGAATCCCCGCACCCGGTCGATGTCGGTCACGAACAGGGTCTGATCCACGATGGCGAGTCCCTTGGGCGCATGGAGCGTGACCCCGTCCAGGCCGCCCGCGATGAATTTCAGGTTCTCGATCTTGCCGTTCGGGTCCAGCTTGGTGATGAAGCCGTTGTTGTCATGATCGCTCTGTCCCCCATTCACATTCGCAATGTAGTAAGCGCCCGTGACGGAGTCCACGATGACGCCGGCGGGGTTCTTGAGCCCGGTGACTTGGAGGGCTGACGCTTCCGCGGTCAACAGGAGGACCGCTGAGAGCGCCAACCATGCTATGCTGACAAAGCGGATCACACGGGGACTCTACTACCATTCTTGACTCCAAACAAGGCCTCTTGCTATCCTGCGCGACGCCTTTAAGTGACCCGGAATCGGCTTCAACGGAGAGGGGGACGAGGTGGTGGCCCGGTTGATCGACGGGAAAGCCCTTGCAGCGGCCATTCGCGAGGAGATCGCCCGGCAGGCCGCGGATCTCTTTGCCCGGTGCGGCGTGAAGCCCGGGCTGGCCGCGATTCTGGTGGGGGACGATCCGGCCTCCCATCTCTACGTCAAGAACAAGCAGAAGGCGTGCGAGGCCGCCGGCATCTATGTGGCGGACCACAGACTGCCGGCCTCCACCACACTGGCCGAACTCCTGGCCCTCATCGACAAGGTCAACCACGATCCCAAGATTCACGGGATCCTGGTGCAGCTCCCCCTGCCCAAGCAGATCGACAGCAAGGTCGTTTTGAATGCCGTCTCCCCCGAGAAGGACGCGGACGGCTTCCATCCGTACAACATCGGGCGGCTCGTGGAGGGGACCCCCGTTTTCGAGGCCTGCACTCCCAAGGGCGTGATCAAGATGATCGAGTCCACGGGTGTGGGGATCGAGGGCAAGCGGGCCGTGGTGGTGGGGCGGAGCAACATCGTGGGTAAACCCGTCGCGCTGATGCTCCTGCACCGCAATGCCACCGTGACGGTGTGCCACTCCAAGACCAGGGACCTGCCGGCGGTCTGCCGCGAGGGCGAGATCCTCGTGGTGGCCATCGGGAAGGCCCGGTTCATCACGGCAGACATGGTGCGCGAGGGCGCGGTGGTCGTGGACGTGGGTGTGAATCGGACCGAGGACGGCAAGTTCGTGGGGGATGTGGACTCCGAGGCGGTGAGCCGGAAGGCGGCGTGGATCTCGCCGGTCCCGGGAGGAGTCGGGCCGATGACGATCGCCATGCTGTTGCAGAACACCCTGGAGGCCGCCCAGCGGTCGGTGGCCAACCCCCCTCCCGCTCGTATGGGAGGGCGCTGACCGGTGACTCTACGACGGCTCAGGGAAGCTTTGGAGGCGGGCGAGTTCGTCACGACGGTCGAGTACAATCCGCCGAAGGGGACGGACCTGTCCGCGATCATGGATAACGCCAAGGCCTTGCTGGGCAAGGTCCACGGGGTCAACGTGACCGACAATACCGCGGCCATCCTGAGAGCGGGCCCCATGTCGCTGTGCCGCCTGCTGTACGAGATGGGGCATGATCCGGTGATGCAGGTCACCTGCCGCGACCGCAACCGCCTGGGCATTCAGTCGGACCTGTTATCGGCCCACATCCTGGGTATCCGTAACATCCTGTGCCTGACCGGAGACTATCCCACGGTCGGCGACCACAAGGAGGCCAAGCCGGTCTATGACCTGGATTCCATCGGGATCATGCAAGTGATTCACGAGCTGAACGACGGGCGGGACATGGCCGGCCATCGGCTCCACGGCCCGACGGATCTTTTCATCGGGGCGGCGGTCACCCCGGAGCAGGACCCTCCGGGGCCCATGCTGGCCAAGTTCGAGGCCAAGGTGAACGCCGGCGCGCGCTTTTTCCAGACCCAGGCGTTCTTTGATTCCGAGAAGTTCAAGGGGTTCATGAAGGCCGTCCGGAAGTTCCCGGTAAAGGTGCTGGCGGGGATCCTCTTGCTGCGGTCGGCCAAGATGGCGGAATTCATGAACGCCAACATCCCTGGGGTGTGCGTGCCGCAGGCCGTCATCGACGAGCTGCGGGCGGCGGGCGATGAGAAGGCGCTGGATGTCGGCGTCGGGATCGCGGTGCGGACGATCAAGGAGGTGCGCGACCACTGCGACGGGGTGCACCTCATGGCGATTAAGGCGGTGGACCGCCTGCCAGAAATCCTTCAGAAAGCCGGGCTCGCATGACGATTCCAGACTTCCGCAAGTGCAAGGCCGAAGGCCGCAAGATCAGCGTGGTTACCGCCTACGACGCGCTGTTCGCGCGCATCGTCGAGGACGCGGGGATCGACGTGATTCTGGTGGGGGACTCGCTCGGCGTCGTGGTGCAGGGGAACAAGGACACCCTGTCGGTCACGATGGAGGACATGCTCTATCACACGCGGCTCGTGGCGGGCGCCGCGCAGCGGTCTCTGGTGATCGGCGATATGCCGTTCCTGTCCTACCAGGTCAGTGTGGAAGAGGCGATCCGGAACGCCGGTCGGTTCCTCCAGGCCGGGGCCGCGGCGGTCAAACTGGAGGGCGGCGAGGCGGTGGTGGACCGCGTGAAGGCGATGACGCGGGCAGGCATCCCCGTTATGAGCCACCTCGGCATGACGCCGCAGTCCGTCCACCGGTACGGGGGGTACAAGGTCCAGGGAAAAGAGGTGGAGCAGGCGAAGGTGATGCTCGCGGAGGCGCAGGCCCTGGAAGCCGCCGGGGCCTTCGCGCTGGTGCTGGAGGCCATCCCCGCCGAGCTGGCCGGGACGATCACCCGCGCGCTTGCGATCCCCACCATCGGAATCGGCGCCGGCCCGCACTGCGACGGGCAGGTCCTGGTCCTCTACGACCTGCTGGGCCTCTTCGAGGAGTTCGTGCCGAAGTTCGTCAAACCCTACGCCCATCTCAGGACCGACGCCGTGCAGGCGCTGCGGCGCTACAAGGAAGAAGTCGAGCAAGGCAAGTTCCCAACCGACTCCGAAAGCTACCACTAAGGCGGCGCGCTCACCCGGTTCGCTCATCTACCGCTTTGGCCAGGTCGCGAAGGGCTTGGGAGACCCGGACCGGGACGGCCGGGCCTTCCTTGAGCTGCCGCAGGTGCTCGGGCAAGCTGGCCAATTCGGCGGCGGCTCGCTGGCGCAGTTCGGCGAGTGGGGCGGGAGGAGCCAGACGCCGGCCCGCCTGCATGACAGGCTGAATCAGGGCCTCGCCTTCCTGAGGATCATCGGCGAGGGTCAAGATATCGTAGGCGAGGCGGCCGTCCGCGCCGGTATGGCGGTACACCTGCTTGGCGCCGGGCCAGGTGGCTTTGCCCTCGGAGCGCTTGCGCCGCGCCCGGCCCGCATAGGCTTGGAGCTTGTAGGCGCAGTCCAGATAGGGCGCATCGGCGGAGGTCGTCATACGGGTCCCGACGGCGAACCCGTCGATCGGCGCCCCGGCGGCCACGAGCGCCTGCAACGCGTCCTCATCCAGGTTGCTGCTGGCGAAGATCTGCACCTCCTTGAGCCCCCCTTCATCCAGGATGCGCCGGACTTTTCGCGCGTGCTCGGCCAGATCGCCGCTGTCCAGGCGGACCCCCTTGACCGGGGTCCCTTGCTTTCGCAAGGCCGGCGCCAGGGCCACCACTTTGTGGGCGGCCGCTTCCGTGTCGTACGTGTCGATCAGCAGAAGGACGTTGTCCGGCTGCGCCTGGGCAAAGTGTTCGAAGGCTGTGACCTCGTCGTCATGGGCCTGCACGAAAGAGTGGGCCATCGTGCCGTACACGGGCACGCCGAAGAGGGGCCCTGCCAGGACGGTGGCAGATCCGGACAGACCCGCCAGATAACTCGCGCGGGCAGCCAGCAAGCCGGCTTCGGCGCCGTGAGCCCGGCGGAGCCCGAAGTCGATCAACTGTTTGCCTGAGGCGGCCAGGACCGAGCGGGCGGCCTTGGAGGCGATCAGGGTCTGGAAGTGCAGAAGGTTGATCAGCCGGGTTTCCACCAGTTGCGCCTGGGGCAGGGGGGCGGTCACCCTGAGGATTGGCTCATCGGGGAAGAAGACGGTCCCCTCCGGCATGGCGTGCACATCCCCGGTAAACCGAAGCCGCTCCAGATATTCCACGAAGGCGGTGCTGAACCGGCCGCTCCGGGCCACCCACTCGAGGTCCGAGGGCGTAAAGCGCAGGTCATTCAGGTATTCCAAGGCCTGCTCCAGTCCGGCCGCCATCAAGAACCCGCGGGTCGGGGGCAGCTTCCGGACGAAGAACTCAAAGACCGCGGTCTCCTCCATCCCCTGATTGAAATATCCCTGCATCATGGTGAGCTGGTAGAGGTCCGTCAGGAGGACGCTGGGTTGGTTGTTCATCCGGGGGGCCTTTCCGATTCAACCGAAACGGCGCCTAGACGGATCATCTCGTCCTCCGCCTTGCGCCCGTCGTCCGGGTGGACGTTGACGGCCCGGATGGCGTCCATGAGCAGGAGTACTGAATAGCCGAGCTTCAGGGCGTCTTTGACCGTCCATAGGACGCAGTAGTCGGTGGCCAGGCCCCCGATGAAGAGGCGCCGCACGCCGGCGGCACGCAGGCGGGCATCGAGGTCCGTGCGATCGAACCCCGAATAGGCGTCCCGATCAGGTTCGGTGCCTTTCAGCGTGATGACCACCGTGGACGGCGGAAGGGGGAGACTGGATGGGAATTGCGCGCCTGCCGACCCCGCCACGCAATGGGGCGGCCAGGGACCGCCTTGCTCGCGAAACGAGCAATGATTGGGCGGATGCCAATCCCGGGTCGCAAAGATGGGCAAGCCGCGGGATTGAAAGGCGGCAACATAGTGGGTGAGAGCCGGCACCACTTCATCGCCCCGCGGGACGGCCAGGCTGCCGCCGGGAAGAAAATCGTTCTGCAAGTCCACCACTAGGAGCGCGTCCCCTTCGCCCAGGGTCACATCCCGGAGGAGGATCGGTTCAAGGTGCGCGCCTGAAGGCATAGAGCCGGTGGTTCGTCATCGCATGACGACGGTTACGGATGGCATCGCCTGTGCGGTGGGGGGAGCCTTACTCCTTCCAGCGCAGGTACACGGTCTTGCCGCCCCCGGCGGCGATCTCTACCCGTTGCTTGATTGAGGGGTGGTCGCTCCGGTCTGAGGTGATGTCGTAGGTTCCGGCCGGGAGGTCCACGAAGAGCCAAGGGCCGGTGACCTGTTCCCGCGGCACCTGGAGCACCACGGCACCCTTCGTATCCGCGATGGTGACCGCCACCTGGCTCGTATAAGCCCTGGGGCCGGCCACAAAGATCAGCTTGAGCGGAAACGGCGGGTACTTGGCTTTCCGTTCCTCCAATCCCATCCCGGCGCTGAAGTACCGGATCGTGCCGGCGCGATGGATTGGGATAGTATCCTTAAGGGTCGTTCCGTTTTCGTCGGTGTACTCCAACTCAATCCCGTCCCCGGAGGGGGTCACCCTCGACACGGTCGCCGCTTCGGTGACTGATTGGAGGGGCCCGTACGGAGTTACGAGAAACAAACAAATGAGGATCCCGAAAACGGACGCGCGCAATTTTTCTTCGTTCATGGCCGCCTCCCCACCACCAAAACCTGTTCGAACCCAGGCCCGTATGTCCATCAGAAACCCTTTCAACGCCATCACCCCCGTACCTTAAATCCATCCCCATTCAGAGTCAATGCTTTGGGGGTCGTTTCCTCATCCCCAAGGTTCTTGCGCTTCCTCGATCGCGTGCCTATAATTTGTTTTCAAGACCGTACGCAGCCCTTTCCGCATCACCATCCACAACGGAGAAGAGCATGGACATTCGTACCGAAAGTCGAAACGTTGAAATGACTCCTCGGTGGCAAGAGGAGATCGAGAAGCGCCTGCACGACATGCAAAACGGGCAGAACGACATTCTCCATGCCAGGATGACGCTGGAGAAGAACCTGCATCACAAGAAGGGCCCGAAAGTGGCGTCGGCGCGGCTGGTCTGCAACGTCCGAGGCGGGACGTTCACCGCGAGCAAGACGGACAAGACCTTCGAGGAGGCCATTCGCGCAACGTTTCTGGCCATGGAGGAAGAGCTTCAATCGTACCGGGAAAAACGCAAACAAAGGGCCCGGACCGAATCCGCCCGGCGTACCCCGGGCAAAGGGGAGCCTTTGTGAGGGGAAGGGATGAGGGCTCGTGGGCTTCCCGTTAACCCGGAATGCGGTGGGTGGTGCCTCACTCGCGGCGGGTGGAGCCCTCGATCGGTCCGTGTCCTTTTCTATTTCAACTTGTTAAGAGTTGGCATCCTCCATGCATTTTCCTTTCCATGAAACATCTTGACACGCATCAAGGGGCACGCTATAGTGGCCCCGCTTTTTGGCCCGGTTTACCTAGGTTCAACGATTTTGCGCAATCGTACAGGGCGCGATCAAACAAAAGGAGGACGCTGATGGGTTACTGGAAGTCAGGAGTGATTGCGTTGTCGGTGTGCGCCTTTGTGGGCGCGATGGCTTATGCCGAAGAGAAGGACCCGACGGTGTCCCGCGTTCCGCCTGAACAGCGTGCCGACGCCAAGAAGATGAAGAATCCGATTGCACACACCCCGGAGAACATCGCCAAAGGCAAGGCGATCTATGAGGGGAAGGGCACCTGTTTCAACTGCCATGGAGTCAGCGGCAAGGGAGACGGCCCGGCCGGTGCGATCCTGAACCCTACGCCGCGGAACTTCAGCAACCCGAAGTTCCACAAGAACCGGACGGACGGCGAGATGTTCTGGGTCATCAAGAACGGGAGTGCGGGGACCGGCATGGTGCCGCTGATCGGGACCGCGATCACGGAGGAAGAGGCCTGGTACGTGATCAATTACGAGCGGAGCTTCGAAGGCAAGTAAGCCACCCGGTCTCCCGAAAGGCAGGACCGAGTCTTCACGTCAGAGGGCAGGCGTTCCCGTGGGGCGCCTGCCCTTTTTATTTCCCTTGCCACTGATAGGCCAGCCAGGTCCTCAAAGCGAAGGCCATGCGGGGGAGGGCGCCCAGCGTGATCCTCCGCCTGAAGACCTGATCCCGGGCGGCCTCGATCCTGTCCAGGAGGCTCTGATAGATGGCGCGCATGATCTCCGCGGCGAGCAGGGCGCGCCGATCCGCGACCGGGAGGGACGTTTCCGCCAGCCGGTAAAATTCCCGCGCCCGTCCGCACTCGAACTCCATGAGCCGGCCGAATTCCGGAGTCCAGGATCCGGCGAGCACCTCCTGCTCGGACACGCCGAACCTCCTGAGGTCCTCCTGGGGCAGGTAGATCCGCCCTCTGTCGCCGTCCGCTTTCACGTCGCGAAGGATGTTCGTGAGCTGAAAGGCGATGCCGAGGTTGACCGCATAGTCGTGAGAGGCCTGCTCACGGGCTCCGAATATCTTTAAACAGAGGAGCCCGACCACCGAGGCGACCCGGTAGCAGTACTGATAGAGATCGGAGAAGGAAGGATACCGGGTGAGGGTCAGGTCCATTTCCACTCCCGAGATGATGTCCTCGAAATATTCCTGCGGGAGGCTGAACTGCCGGATATGGCCGCCGAGACAGGCCATGACCGGCGACGCGAACGTCTCGTGGGAGGGGTGGTCGGAACGGTAGAGGACTGCCAGGTCTTCCCGCCAGCGCATCAGCCGCGCCCTAGGGTCTGAGCCGGGCACAGGGGCGTCTACTGCGCTGTCGACTTCAAGACAGAACGCATAGAGGGCGTACATGGCTTCGCGTTCTTTCTTCGGAAGAAAGAGAAATGAGTAGTAGAAGTTGCTGCCGCTGTGTTTGGTAAGGTCTGCGCAGTATCGCTGGGCCTCTTGGCTCGTCATCTCTCGTCTGTCTCAGAGCCGGCGCGCACCTGCCGGCAGGCGGTTTCCGAACAGGGGGGGATGAAACAAGGCCGCCAGGAGTTCCATCCCCTCCACCAGTCGGGGACCGGGGCGATTGAAGTACGCCGACCCGTCCACGACATACACCGCGCCCGACTTGACGGCCGGCAAGTCGGTCCAGCCCGGGCGGGACGTCATGAGGTCCATCTCCGTGAGAGTCCGGTCAATGCTGAACCCGCAGGGCATGAAGACCAGAACGTCGGGTGCGGAGTCTCGGACCCGGTCCCAGGGAATGGGGGCGGACTTCGTGCCGGGAGTGGCCAGGAGCTCCAGACCCCCTGCCAAGTGAACGAGCTCAGGGACCCAGTGGCCCGCGCTGTAGATGGGGTCGAGCCACTCGATGCAGGCCACGCGGCGCCGCGGTTCATGGCTTAGCAGCGCCCGAATTCTTTCCACCCGGTCCCTCAGCGCTGTGACCCACCGACCAGCCTGCCCTTCCTGACCGGTGGCCCGCCCGATCGTTTGGATATCCCGGAAGACGTCCTCCAGGCTGACCGGGTTCAGGGAGACCACACGGGCCGATCCTCCCAGTTCCGCGAGCGCCTGCTGGACCTCGGTCGGGGTGACGGCGCAGACGTCGCACAGGGTCTGCGTGATGATGAGGTCCGGATTCGCCTGTCGCAAAAGCGCCGCGTCAATCCGATACAGGCCGGTCCCGGCCTTGAGAGCCGTCCGAACCTGTAAATCGATGGCCGGGCTGCTCGTCCCCCCGGCTTCGACGGTGCTTCGGATGACGACGGGCTTTCGACGGATCTCAGGGGGATAATCGCATTCGTGGCTGATGGCCACGAGGTCGTCGGCAAGGCCGAGCGCCGCGACGATCTCCGTTGCGGCGGGCAGCAGGGAACAGATGCGCATCGTCAGTTCCAGAACCGGCGCCTGAGCGTTTCGAGATCGTAGCCCTTCAGCGTCGCGGTCACGGCATCCGCGATCGTGAGCTGGTCGGCCGGACAGGTGTTGGAGACCGCCAGACACCGCATGCCGGCGGCGTGGGCCGCCTGGATGCCGGGAATCGTGTCCTCGATGACGAGACACTCGGGGGCTGCGACCGGCACGCGTTGATTCAAGCGGTGCAGGGTATAGAGATAGGCCTCCGGGTCCGGTTTGCCTTGCCGCACGTCTTCGGCGGCCGTAATATGCTCGAATGCCAAGCGTATGCCGGCGACATCCAGGATGTACTCGATCTCATGGCGGAGCGCCCCTGAGGCAATGGCCAGACGGTGGCCTGCCGCGGCCATTGTAACGAATTCCACGACGCCGGGAAAAATGACGAGGTGGGTCTTGAGGTGCTCCAGCATGATCACCGCCTTCCGCTCGACGAGCCGGGGGATAGTTCCCGCCGGGGTCGCGCGGCCGGAAGCGGCTAAGATGGCCTGAAAACATCCCTTGTCGTCCAGGCCCACGTATTTTTCGAAATAGTCCCGTTCGCTGAGGGTAAGACCCTCCTCCTCAAGCACCCGCTGGAACATCGCAAGGTGAAGCGGCTCCGTGTCGGCCACGATCCCGTCAAAGTCGAAGATAATGGCTTTCAGCACGTCCGGGCGTTCCGCTCTCTCAGGTCAGGCGGATCCGTTGAAATCCCAAGGGAAACGGCCCGCATTATACCACAATTCATTCGGGAGGGGGCCCCGCCGCCTCCTGGCAGATTGGTGCCAGAAGAGAATAGATACAAGCTGATTGAAGTCCACCAGGGGGTGACCCCGTGACAGTGCGGGGGGAGGGTCCTATAAGTACTTCATGAGAAACTTCTTGCGGCTCTTTTTGGTCAGGTACATGGCTTGATCTGCCTCGTGCCAGGAATGCTCGAGGCCAAAGGACGGGTTCCGATGGGCCAGGCCCAATGAGGCCTTCACTTTTTCTGCCTCCAGCGCTTTCTCCAAGCGTTGGAGAAGGAGGAGACTGCACGCGTCGTCGCATTCGACAGCCAGGACGGAGAACTCGTCCCCTCCCAGGCGCGCCACCACATCGTGATTCCTGGTCGCGGCCCGCAGCGCGCGCGCCGTCTTGCGCAGCAACTCGTCTCCCCAAAGGTGGCCTTTGGTATCGTTCACCTTTTTAAAGCCATCGAGGTCGATTGACACCACGCAGGCCGGATGGCCATAGCGGTGGCAGCGGGCCTCTTCCGCCGCCATCAACTGCTCCCACGCGCGTCGGTTCCACAACTCGGTGAGCGGGTCCACCAGCGCTTCGAACCGTGCGCGCTCGGCGCAGCGGGCCTCTGAGATCGCCTTCAGGTCCGCTTCGAGGATGGTGCTGAGCATCCGGGCGAGCAGCTCAATCGTGGGTTGCTGATTCGCGATCTGATCCGATTGCGGGGACGGGTCAACCGCGCAGAGTGTCCCGAACAGTGAGCCGTCGCCCCGCACCAGGGGCATGCCCACATAGGCGCCGATCGGAATCCGTCTGTTGATGGGGGCCTCGCGGTAGGCCAAGATCTCGGCGGAACGGGGGGCGATGCGCGGGCCCATCCCAGCGACCATCCGCGAGCAAAAGGAGTCCGACCAGGGGAACACATCGCCGTCGATCACCCCATAACTATGGTCCAACGCGTGCAAGATGATCCAGTCGTTGCCCTCGGTCCGGGTCACCATGCACAGTTTGAAGCCGAGGAGCTTATAGAGGTATTCCAAGACCGCCGAGGCGGCTGAACGAAAGTCGGCGTGCGGTGCAAGATCAATCATGAGATTCGGACTCCGGTTCCCACGGCTGAATTGGAATCTAGTATAGAGTTCGGATCAGGTAAAGCAAGGAACAAGATCGGAAAAACCTGGCCGCACTTCCTTCAAGACCCTGAAGTCAATGGGAAGAACGGCCATGCCAGCTCCTTTCCAGGGAACGAACGGCCCGCTTGAGCAGCCAGAGCTTGAGGTAAATCCTCAGGCGTCCCACGAGGCTTTGCATGCTGACCTGATTCATGACAAGAGTTCCGTTTTTTCCCGTGCTCTGATTCCCTGCCTGCCTTGGTTAAAGTCAAGAACCGTGCAAGACCAGGACCTCCCGCAGGGGCTGGACCCTCGATGAATCTAAGTGGTTTCGAATATTGATTTCTTTCGCTCATGACGTCCTGATCGGACTGGGATGACAAAAGGACCGGTAAGGTAATGCTCTACCTATCTGTAAATCTTCCAGACGATCTATCTTGGAAAAAATAGGAATCGGCGGATTGGCAGAGGCGAATCGTCTATGGAAACAAGGGGAATGGAAGGTCATGGGGAAGAGCAGATTTTGTAAAAATTCCTGACAAAGTTTAGTAGGAGATTCTTTCTTCGTCTGGCAACCACATGCCTGAATGCGACGAAGAATTCAGATCCCCAAGGGACCAAGACGCCAGCGAGCCTGCGCCAGGATACGCGCGCTTCCTATGTTGTGGAGTTGGGGCATAATCCCGTCGCGCACCTTCGATTTGTGGTCCAGGTCGGGCAGGCCTGGTTGGTGGCCCCGGCGAGAATTGAACTCACGACAAACGGTTTAGGAAACCGCTGCTCTATCCAACTGAGCTACGGGGCCGTGACCTCCACGATACTGAAACCCTGGGGCTATGTCCAGCGGTGACGAATCCTTATTGTCCGCCTCCCGGGCAGCCCCGGTCGAAACCCGGGAAACCCTCGCAGGGCCTGATGGCCGTGCTCACTGGAGCCTGGGCCTCGGGCGATTGGGTCTTGAGTTCCATCGCCCGACGCTTTTTGGTTTCATCAAGCAGCAGTTCCTGTCCTGGGGTGTCTGCCGTGTAGCTCGGGGCGTCGCCTTTGGCCTGAGCCTTGCCGGCGTCGCTTAATCCGTACCCGCCTTCGCACCCGGTCAGCGTGAGTGTGATGGCAACGAGTGCGGAACCAAGTGCGAAGAAACCATTTCCGTGTTGGCCGTTCATGGGGGGCCTCCTTTTTGTCCTTGCGGTGCAATACGTTCGGTTAAGAGTTCTGCCTTGCTTGGGATGTCATTGAGTATATCCGGACGGACTTGGAATACGCCGGGCATTGCGGACCCCTGAGCATAGGCCAAGCCCTTTTCCTGGCGGCCGAGGGCGATCCGGCCCAACGGCTTACCCTGGGCGTCCGCGGCAATCAACTCGGCAACCGGAGGAGTGAGCCCGAACCGCTTGAGGGAGACCGGCTTCTCCGTGACGATCCGCTCCGCCTGCAGACGGACCACCCGGCTGACGAACATGTTCAAACGGGCGGCATCCGCCTTGGCCTGGGGGTCCCCGTCAACGAGCCAGTCGCTGCCCTCGTGCGTGAGGGAGAATTCCTGGCCCCCCTTCCTGATGACGAGCGTCTTGACACGGTCGGGCTCGGCGGCAATGAGCTGTTTGTTGCGCAAGGCGAACAGGCCCTTTGCCAGGTTCCTGGCGGCGGCGGGCGCGACCAGATAGAGGGGCTCCTGGCTGGTCGTCTCAGCGTACGCGGCCGACTGGTCCCGGGGATCCTCGAAGAGAGTCAGCATCCGGTCGGTCTCCCCTTCGTGAATCGTGATGATCGCGAGGGGCGGCCCCAGCCTGGGTCGCGTGGCGGCGCGGTCCCTCGGTTCGTCCAGGAACCCCTGCGCCTTTAACTCTTCGAGGGCGAACAGCAGGCTTCGCACTTCCGGCTGGTCGGCCGCCGTGTCCATCGGGGCCTTGATTTTCCAGTCTGCCTCCCCGCTGTGGCCTTCCTTATACAGAACGACGGTTTCGTGCGGGGTGACGATCTTGAGGCGGGTGACCTGGTCTCGGTCTAACGGGACGACGCGCTTGCGGCGAAAGTCCTGGACGTTCCTGGTGAGAATCTCCCGGCTCGAGAGGGTGGTCAGGAGCACTTTGGAGGCCCCTTCGCGCATGGCGTAGAGCGTGGACGAGAGCGGTCCGGGGTCGCCGAAGCGAACCGTCTGCGTGCCCGAAGCCAGGCGGACCGAGACGGTCACCGAAGGGGTCCCCAGGCCATAGGCCGGGAGGTCCCCGCCGGATTCGTCCACGACGCGTGACACCCTGGCCAGGATCAGGGCGCGCAGGAACTCCTGGACTGCCAGGGCGTCGGCTTGCAATTTCTTCGGCTTGAGGATCGTCCATGTGCCGTCGCGTTCCCGAATCATCTCGATGTCTCCGGCCAAGGAGCGAACCGTCACTGCTTGCGCGTCGCCTTCCTTGAAGTCCACCAGCTTCTTCTCGGCGGCCTCGGTCTCCGCGCGCCTGTGTTCGGCCGGCATCTCCACCAGCCACAGGAAGAGCCCTAAGCCGAGGGCGAGGACGAGGAGGACCATGACTCCGCGGGACATCGAAGGGATCTACAGGCGCTGGCGGCGGCGCCACACCGCGAAGCCTCGCGCGAGGATGAGGCCTGGTAGGAAGATTACCTGGAAGACGAACAGCGCATTCGTTTGTGCGGCCGTGAGCAGGAGGGTACCGAAAGCCGTGTCTTTGGGGGCGATGGTCACCAGGCCCTTCTCCTCGGCGAGCCACGCCACCGCATGCAAGATGAAGTCGCTGTTGCCCGCGAAGTCCAAGTACGCATTGCTGGCGAAGTCCGAATCGCCGACCAGCAAGACGGCCGCACGCTGTCCCCCTTGGGCCGAGTCCTGGTCACCGGGAGGGGATCCACCACCCGCCAAGCCGGTTCCCCGCACCTCTCCCCCGCCCACACGCGCCACCGCCACTGCTGCCAGCACCAACGGACCCGGCGTGTCCCTCGCAGGGTCGAAGTCACGGATCCGGTCTGTTCCAGCGGGAGGGGGCCCATCACCCGTTGCATTCGACGGAGCAACGGGTCCCCGCGCCCCTCCCGGACCCATCGCACTGGGAGGGGGCCCCGAGGACGCCCCTCCCGGACCCACATCACCGGCGCGGGCCCAGCTCCGAGGGCTGGATTGGGCCAGCGAGTGGACCTCCCATGCGGTGTCCTTTCCGCTTGGGAGGGTGATGGGTCGGGCATGGGGAAACATCGTGAACATTCCGCTCAAATCCTGGGTGATCTCGTGGGTCCCGTAGGAGTTGACTACGGGCATGGTGAGGTCTCCCCCGAGGATCGTCTGGGTGTCCAGCACGGTGCGGTTCTCTGCCTGGAGACCCCACCCGGTTAGGAGCCCGTCGAGGCCGGCTCGGGATCCTGGATCCCACAGGACCATAAGCCGCCCGCCCCCCTTGACGTAAGCCCCGATGAGCCCCTGCTCTTCGTGGGCCACGGGACGCTGGGGTCCGCCCAGCACCACCAGCGAGGCATCGGCCGGGATAGTCTTGGCCTCGTACAGGGAGAGCGGCCGGACGAGATACCCCTGGCGCTCCAGCGCATCTTTGAGGAACGAGTACCCGTCCTTATCGGCCCCGTCCAGGGCGTGCTCCCCATGGCCGGTCAGGAAATAGAGGTGCTTCCTGTCGTCCTTGGTCACTCGAACCAGCGCGTTCGTCAACTCCTGTTCGGTCGCGGCGGAGATCCGGGTTTCCTGCTTGCCGCTCTCCAGCACGGCCGTGTCGGAGCGGGTGAGGCCGTAACGGCGGGCGAGCCCGGGTTTTTTTTCGGGGTCCACGAATTCCACCGTGAGCTTGGAGGTGTGGGCCCGGTAGGTGTTGAACAGATCCTGATACGCCAGGCGGGACGGGCTCTGGTCGCTCGTGAAGACCGTGGCCTTGACCTCTCGGGGGAGCTCCCGAAGGATTCGCGCGGTTTGGGGAGCAAGGGTAAACCGCTTGGTCTCGGAGAGGTCCCACCGCACGTTGTGACGTGAGGCCAGAAAGTTGAGGATCCCCAGGATGGTCGCCAGCAGGGCGATCATCAGCAGGCTGTTGAAGCCCAGGCGGGTGGACCGGCGAGAGGAGAACTCCTTGAACATGCCCCCACCCATTACCGCCACCGTCTCGAGTCGATGACCCGGTGGGTCAGGAAGAGGGTGAACGCGATGCCGGTCGCGAAATAGACCAGGTCCTTTGTTTCCACCAGCCCCTTGACCAGGTTCTCGAAGTGGTCGATGGGGGAGAGGTAGAAGAGGATCTTGCCGAGGGCCGATTCGCTCAGGAGTTGGCCGGCCCATCCCAAAATCCAGAACAGGAGTAGGGCGCCGAAGCTGAGTATGACCGCGATGATCTGGTTCTCGGTCAGGCCTGAGGCCAATAGACCGGCGCTCAGGAAGAGGCCGCCCAGGAGGAGGGCGCCAAGGTACCCGGTGAAGATCGGGGCCCACCGGAATTCGGCGAAGGGGGCGAGCGCGAGAGGCGCGACGGCGCTCAGCCCCAGCATCCCCGCGAAGACCGTCAGGACCCCGAGGAATTTGCCCAGGACGATGTCGGTGACCGTGAGGGGGGAGGTCAGAAGGAGTTCCATCGTCTTCAGCTTCTGTTCCTCCGCGAAGAGCCGCATCGTCAGGATCGGGATCACCAGGAGCATGACCACCGCCATGTCGTGGAACATCGACCGGAACACCAGTTCGTTGATGTTCAGGTCCGGCAGGTTGCCCTGCACCCGGAGCATCTGTAGACTTCGATTGCTGGTGGTTAAAATGAAGAGATAGGTGAACCCGCCCATGATGAGGAGGAAGACGGAGGCGATCACGGAGGCGATCGGGGAGACGAAATAAGAGCGGATTTCCTTTCTGGCGATGGCTCCCACAGGACTCATGGCCGGTCCTCCTCCCCGGGGACGGCCGCGCCATCGACGACACCCTCCTCCTGCTGGGTCAGGCGGAGGAACACGTCCTCCAAGGACATGGTCACCAGTTTGAGTTCCAGAAGACCCCAGTTGTGCCCGACGGTGAAGCGCGCGAGGTCGTCACGGAGGTCGCGGCCGAGTTCCGTCTCGATCAGGAAGGTGGTCTCGTCCTCCTGATGGACCGAGAGCACGCCGGGAAGGGTCAGGAAGCGCTCCCGCGCGTCGAGCGGCGGCTGTTTCAGCGTCAGGCTCACCTTCTCAGAACGGCGCAAGCGGGCCGAGAGCTGTTCCTGGGTATCCTCCGCCACGATCCGTCCTTCATGAATAATGACGACGCGTTGAGCCACCGCTGTGGCTTCCGGCAGGATATGGGTGCTCAGGACGATCGTGTGCGAGCCGGCCAACCCCTTGATCAGTTCCCGGATCTCGATGATCTGCCGGGGGTCGAGTCCGGAGGTCGGTTCATCCAGGATGAGGACCGGCGGGTCGTGAAGGAGGGCTTGGGCGAGACCTACCCGCTGTTTGAATCCGTGGGAGAGGTGGGCGATCAGCCGGCCGCGGACCGCCCCAAGGGAGACCTGCTCGATTACCTGGTCCAGCGCCTTTGGGAGGCGGGAGGGGCCGAGGCCTTTGATGCGGCCCACGAAGGTCAGGTACTCTGTCACTGTCATCTCGGAATAGAGGGGAGGGGTCTCCGGAAGATATCCGAGAGACCGCTTGACGTCCATCGGCTGGTGGAAGCAGTCGAACCCGGACACTCGCGCCCGGCCGGCGGTGGCCGGCAGGGACCCCGTCAGAATGCGCATGGTGGTGGTCTTGCCGGCCCCGTTCGGACCCAGAAAGGCCAGGACTTTTCCCTTTTCGACGGAGAAACTGACGTCCGCGATCGCGGTTTTGGGGCCGTATTGCTTCGTCAGATGTTCGACTTGGATCATGGGGTCAACCGTGGACGTCTCCGCAACACAGGCGCCCAGGCTGCTCGGGCGGATTCCCAGCGATCGTCATCTTAGCCACTCACCCGAGGGCAGTCAAGCAAATGGGTTTTGGGGTCCCGCCGGCCCGAGGCAAAAAAAATTATTGACAATTGGAAGGGTTCCGCTATATTCACAGAAAATTTCAGGGCGTCACGCAATTTCCCTGAGGGAGGTGCGATACAGGTTAAATTGGCCACTCTCATTACAGCGAAAGGGGGCAAATCAATTGCAAGCACTAGGTAGGCACCTGCTGCTCGAACTGAACGGTTGCAACCCCAAACTCCTCAATGATGTAAAGAGAGTGGAAGAGATCTTGGTTGCCGGCGCCAAGATCGCCAAGGCCACCATCGTCGGCACCCACTTCCATCAATTCAGTCCACACGGAATCAGCGGCATCGTCGTCATCGCGGAGTCTCACGTGGCCATTCACACCTGGCCCGAGCACGGGTACGCCGCCGTGGACATTTTCACGTGCGGGGAGACGCTCCAACCGGAGGTCGCTGCTGAATTTCTCGTCGAGAAGTTCCAGGCCCGCAATCCCTCGCTCTTCGAAATGAAACGCGGGCTGATTCCGGACGCCAAGCCAGCCAAGGTGGCCGCGGCCAAAGTGGCCAAAGTGGCCAAGGAAATCTTTCCCTATGGTCGCCCCAAAGAACTGCAAGTGGTTTCTTGAGGTCCTGGGGCCGGACGAGGGACACCTTCACGGCATCAAGACGGTCCTCTTCTCCAAGGAGACACCCTTCCAACACATAGAGGTGGTGGATCTTGGGGACTACGGCCGCGCGCTGGTTCTGGACGGCAAGGTCCAGTCCACAGCGGCGGACGAGTTCATCTACCACGAGGCTCTCGTCCATCCCGCCCTGCTCGCCCATCCGGACCCCCGGCGGGTGATGGTCATCGGGGGCGGGGAAGGCGCGACGCTCCGGGAAGTTCTCCGGCATCGCACGGTCACCCGTGCGGTGATGGTGGATATCGATCGCGAGGTCGTCGAGGTCTGCCGCTCGCTGCTGCCGGAATTTCACGGTGGGGCGTTCGACGATCCCAGGGCCGAGCTGGTCTTCGAGGACGCCCGGCAGTGGATCGAGGCGCATGACGAGCGCTTCGATGTGATCATCATTGACCTCTCTGATCCCATCGAGGAAGGCCCCTGCTACCGCCTGTATACCCGGGAATTCTACCGGGTGATCCACCAGCGGCTGGCCCCGGACGGCGCGATCGCGCTTCAGGCCGGCACGGTCGCGGTCCACGATCTGCTGAACTTCAGCGCGATCCACCGGACGCTGTCGAGCGTGTTCCCGATCGTGTGTCCCTATACCGCGAACGTGCCCTGCTTCGGGCTTCCGTGGGGGTTTCAGGCGGCGTCGAAGCAGGTCGATCCCAGGACGTTCTCGGTGGCCGATTATGAGGAGCGGATCAGACGGCGGATTACGGGCGAGCTCAAGTACCTCACCGGCGCCCTCTGTGTCGCCCAGTGGGCCCTGCCCAAACACATCCAGGCTCGTCTCGTGCGCGAGACCCGGCTCATCGAGGACGACGCCCCGCTATACACCTACCACGCCCTTTGAGCATCCGGACGGATCATTCGGACTGGCTGAATCAAGCGCCTTCCTCTCTGTTATAATCCTCACCGAATATGCGGATCCTGGTCGTCGAGGACGAGGTCAAGGTCGCCTCCTTCATCCGGCGGGCGTTGGAGGAGGAGAGTTATGCCGTCGATGTGTGCTCTGACGGAACGAAGGGCCTCGACCTGGCCAGGTCGGGCAGTTATGACCTGGTGATCCTGGACCTGATGCTGCCGGGGCTCCCGGGGCTCGAGGTCCTCAAATCCCTTCGGAAGGAGCGCGTGCCCGTGCCGGTGTTGATTCTCACGGCCCGCTCACAGGTGGATCAGAAAGTGAAGGGGCTGGATGCGGGAGCCGACGACTACCTCACGAAGCCCTTTGCGATCGAGGAACTGCTGGCACGCGCCCGGGTGCTCCTGCGCCGCGGCGTCGGCGAGCCGACTGGCCAGCTTCAGGTGGACGACCTCATCCTGAATCCCGCGACCCATGAGGTAACCCGCGGAGGCCGGCGGGTCGACCTGACCGCCAAGGAGTACGCCCTCCTCGAATACCTGATGCGCAATGCCGGCCGCGTGGTGACCCGGCCGATGATCGCCGAACACGTCTGGAACCTTGATTTCGACACCTTCACCAACGTCATCGATGTGTACGTGAACTATCTGCGCAACAAGATCGACCGGGGATTTGACCGCAAGTTGATCCATACGGTCCGCGGGAGCGGCTACGTGCTGAAGGCGGAATGAGGCCCGTCTTTTCCCTCCGGGTTCGGCTCACCCTGTGGTACGGGACCGCGCTGGGCCTGATCCTGGTGGTGTTCGCCGGCGTGTTGTACGGGGTCATGGCCCGCGGGCTCAAGGACCAGGTCGATCGTGAGTTGGAGGAGGCGGCCGCCGCGGCCGTTCGCGCCTTGGAGGTGCGCGGCATCGGGCCCTTCCTCCCGTTCGAAGACCTGGGGGCGGAATTCCCCGAGCTCGCTGTGCTCGACAAGTTCTTTCAAATTTTCAGCCCGGCGGGGAAAATCACCATCCAGTCCCCCAACCTCAGGCGGCAGGACATTCCCCTCAGCCGGACGGCCTTGGAGGCGGCGCTCGAGGGCCGGGCGACGTTCGAATCCGCCCGGTTCCGGGAGGAGTCGCCCATCCGGCTCCTGTCCGTTCCGATCCGCCATGGAGGAGTCCTCGTGAACATTGTGCGGGTGGGTACGTCTTTGCAGGCGGTGGAGGAGATGCTGCACCGGCTCCTGCTGATTCTGATGGTGACGGGACCGGCAACGGTGGGGGTGGCCCTTGCCGGCGGGTGGTTCCTCGCGGGGCGGGCGCTCCGGCCAGTGGAGGCTATCACCCGAGCCGCCCGGCGCATTGCCGCGGGAGATCTGTCCCAGCGTCTCAGCGTCTCTCCCTCGCCCGACGAGATCGGCCGATTGGCGACTACCTTCAATGAGATGATCTCCCGGCTGGACGCCTCGTTCCAGCAGATCCGTCGGTTCAGCGCGGATGCCTCCCATGAGCTCCGCACCCCACTCACCGTTTTGAAGGGGGAGGCGGAGCTGGCCTTGCGGCGAGCACGGCCGGCCGAGGATTATCGCCTCGTCCTGGAGAGCGGCCTGGAGGAGATCGACCGCATGGCCCAGATCGTGGATGAACTCCTGTTCCTGTCACGCGCCGACATGGGGGAGGTGTCCATGGAGTCGCTCCCGGTCCGGCTCGAGGCGCTCCTCGAGGACATCCAACGTCAGGCGAGTGTGCTCGGGCAGGAGCAGGGGGTGCAGGTGGTCTGCGGGAAGGTGGAGCCCATCACGGTTTTGGGCGACGAGCTGAGACTCCGGGAGCTCGTGCTGAATCTCGTGGACAACGCGGTCAAGTATTCCCGCCCCGGGGGAAAGGTGGAACTGACCCTGGATTCCGCCGGGGATCTGGCCCGGCTCTCCGTGGCGGACCACGGGATCGGGATCCCGCCGGAGGCGCAGGCGCATATCTTCGACCGGTTCTACCGAACGGACGCCGCGCGCGGGCACGCCAAGAAGGGGACCGGCCTGGGCCTATCAATCTGCGAGTGGATTGCCGAGGCCCACCACGGCCACATCGAGGTCGAGAGCGCGGTGGGGGAAGGGTCGCGATTCACCGTCGTCTTGCCGCGGGCGCATTAGCCGCTTTTAATCTCCTGTTAATCCTCCTCTCATGTTCGCCTGCTATCCTTGGAGGCAGAAGCATGGCCACGAGGCCGTGTATAAGGAGGAAATTACCATGAAACTTTTCATCTATCGGCACATGGGGATGATCGCCGGCCTGCTCATCCTCGGGTCGCTCATGTTCGGAGGCGCGGAGTATGCCGCGCTCCCGCAGGCAGCCGGGTCGTCAATGCCGGTGGCCGCACAGCCGGCCGTCCCGGTCGCGCAACAGCCTGGGCCTGGATTTTCCGAGGTTGCCAGGGCGGTTACGCCCGCCGTCGTCAACATCACCTCGCGGGCGGGGAGGACCCGTGATTCCCAGGGGTCGCGGAATCCCATGGAGGATTTCTTCGGGTCTCCCTTCGGGCCCCAAGGGCCGAGGGAGCCGCGTGAACGCCATGGGGGCGGGATGGGTTCCGGCGTCATTGTCTCGCCGGACGGCTACATCATCACCAACAACCACGTGGTGGATGGCGCCGCCGAGTTGACCGTGACGCTGCCCGACAAACGGGAATTCAAGGGCAAGGTCCTCGGAACCGATCCGAAGACCGATCTTGCGGTCGTCAAAATCGACGCCCGCAATCTGCCCTTCGTCGCCTGGGGGGACTCCTCGAAGCTGCAGGTCGGGGATTACGTGCTCGCGGTGGGAAACCCCTTCGGCCTGAATTCCACGGTGACGTTGGGGATCGTGAGCGCGCTCGGGCGCGGCCACATGGGCATCACCCAGTATGAAGACTTCATCCAGACCGATGCGGCCATCAACCCCGGCAACTCCGGCGGGGCGCTGGTCAACACGGCCGGCGAACTGGTCGGGATCAACACCGCCATTATCTCGCAGACCGGCGGCTACCAGGGGGTCGGGTTCGCGGTGCCCGCCAGCATGACCAAGCCTGTTTTTGAAAGCCTCGTTTCGAACGGCAAGGTGGTGCGCGGGTTTCTGGGGATCGGCATCCAGGACCTGAACCAGGACCTGGCGAAATCCTTCGGGCTGAAGGACCCCAAGGGGGCGTTGGTCACCAATGTCGCCGAGGAGAGCCCGGCGGACAAGGCGGGGATCAAGCAGGGCGACGTGATTGTCGCATTCCAAGGGTCATCCATAGAGGATGCAGCCGTCTTGCAGCGGGCGGTCGCGCGCACGCCGGTCGGCACGAAGGCGGCCCTCAGGGTGATCCGGAACGGCCATGAGCAGGAGGTGAACACGACCATCGGCGAGCAATCCGAAACGAGGCGAGTGGCGAGCGCCGATCGAAACCTCGAGAATGCCATGGCGGGGGTCGCCGTGCAGAGCGTGACTCAGCAAATGGCGCGGGAGCTGGGTCTCCAGGGGAAAGCCCAGGGCGTCGTCGTGGTCGGGGTGGAACCCGACAGCCGGGCCGACCTCGCGGGGTTGGCGCAGGGCGACGTGATCCGGGAGATGAACCGGCAGCCGGTGAAATCCGTCAAGGACTACGAAAAGATCGTCTCGAGCCTGAAGAAGGATCAGGATGTCTTGCTGCTGATTACTCGGAGCGGGTCTTCCCTGTTCATTACCGTCAAGGCGTAATCAAGCTAGCTCTCGCCCCTTGGGGGAGAGGGCAGGGTAGGGGAATGTGGTAGGGGCACGGCATGCCGTGCCCTTACATTTTTCAGCCGACGATGCGCCCCACAAGGTCGTATGCCGACGCGTCGGTGATCTCCGCCTTGACGAAGTCGCCGGGACCTGGAAGGGGCGCGTCCCCGTGGAAAGAAGCCTGTCCTGGCAGGTGCGGGGTGGGTGGGTGTGACGACGCCTGGGGCGGGTGGGTGAGATTGGTGGTGCTGTCGTTCAGATACACCACGCCGTCGATCTCCGGGGCTTGGCCCTCATGGCGGGCCTCCAGGAGAAGGTCAGTCTCTTCCGACACCCCCTCCACCAGCACTTCGAGGGTGCGGCCGATCATCCGCCGGCTTTTCTTCAGGGCGATCGCTTCCTGAATCGCCAGCAGCTCGTTGCGCCGCTCTTCCATCACGCCGCGGTCGACCTTCCGGTCCAGCGCGAACGCCGGCGTACCTTCCTCGTCCGAATAGCAAAACACCCCTACGCGGTCGAATTCCATCTCGCGGAGGTAGCCCTTGAGCTCGGTGAACGCGGCGCGGGTTTCGCCCGGGAACCCGACGATGAAAGCGGTCCGGAAGCTGAGGCCGGGGATGCGGGCCCGCATACGGTTGACCAAGTCCGTGATGTGGGCCTTGGTGCCAAGGCGGTGCATGCGTTTGAGCAGGGCGTCGTGGACATGCTGAAAGGGCATGTCCACATACTTGGTGATTTTCTCCTCACCGGCATAGAGGGCGATCAATTCGTCGGAAATCTGTTGGGGGTAGAGATAGAACGGCCGCACCCAGCGGAGGTCGTTCACCTTGACCAATTCTCGCAACAGATCGACGAGGCCGTGTCGCAGGCCGAGGTCCACCCCGTAATTCATGGTATCCTGCGAGATCAGATTGATCTCCTTGACCCCCTCAGCCGCCAACCGCCGCGCTTCCTCAACGATGGACGCAACGGGCCGGCTGCGCTGCTTGCCCCGCATGATCGGAATGGCGCAGAAGGCGCAGTTGCGGTTGCAGCCTTCGGCGATCTTGACGTACGCGGAGTGCGCTTTGCCGAGCCGCACGCGCGGCGTCAGCTCGTCATAGAGATAGGGCGGCGGGGTGAGCCACACCCGTCGGGTTTTGTCGTCAGGGGTGAGCAGGGCGCGGCAGATCTCGGCAATGCGCCCGGTCTCTCCGGTGCCCACGACCCCGTCCAGTTCCGGCAGTTCCCTCAGCAATTCGTCCTGGTAGCGTTGGGAGAGGCATCCCGAAGCGATCAGGACCCTGCAGGCGCCGGACTTCTTGAGCGCGCCGTACTCAATGATGGCATTGATGGATTCCTGCTTGGCCTCCTCGATGAACCCGCAGGTGTTGATGATGATGACCTCGGCCTGTGAGGGGTCGGGAGTCAGTGCGAAGCGGTCCTGCACCAACGCGCCCAGCATGACCTCGGCGTCCACCTGATTCTTGGAGCAGCCGAGATTGACGAACCCGATCGTGATCGGACGATCTTTGGGACTTGGGTCGGAGAGAGCGGGTCGAACCATGGATTCCCGCAGTGTACGGGAGGATCGAAATCCATGTCAATCTGCCCTGTCAGGTCAAGGGGAGGAGGATCCTTGTTCGGACATCCTCAGACAACCTATGACATTTGATCCCAGAAACGGACGGTCCCCCAATTTCTCTTGACTCCGGTGGTGCAGTTCGTTTAGGATGACGCCGCCTACGCAATCGAAGATCCTATTATCCTCCATATCATCATCTGTAACCCGCATTGGAATGGTTTCACCGCCAAGCCTGATCCAGGCTAGGCGTGTAAGGCAAAAGAACATAAATTCTGTGAAGGGACTGAGGATCGAAGCAGGGTGGGCGAAGGAGAAGGCATGAACTCTATCAGTCGATGGGTACAAGCGATTGTTATCGTATTGGTCGCGGCGTTGCCGGCGTGCTCCATTGTGCCGAAGGGGCTGGGCGACTATGATGCCGGCTATAAGGCATCTGGGCTGGCCTCGTGGTACGGAGAAGAGTTTCACGGCAGGCTGACGGCGAGCGGAGAGGTCTACGATCAGCACAAGATGACCGCGGCCCACAGGGCCTTGCCGTTAGGGTCCGTGGTCCGCGTCATCAACGCCGATAACGGGCGGGAAGTCGAGGTGTGGATCAACGACCGAGGGCCGTTCGTGAACGGCCGCATTATTGATCTTTCCCACTCGGCTGCGGAACGCCTGGGCATGATCGAATCCGGCACTTCGCGGGTCTTCATTGAGGTCCTGACTGTGGGGGATGCCCCCGTGTTCAGCGGCGCCTTCCCCTCGATCGTGTCCAATGACCGCCGACTGGTGGCAGGCAGGCTGCTCAGACCGGAGTCGGACTCCGGCTCTGTTGAAGTGTGGATTGTTCCTGGAGGCACTGGGGCAAGAGGAATCTGCTGGAGTCTGATGGTCGCCCTTCATGATGAGCGGCGGTTTCGCCGTCTGTCCGAACTGATCCCGGAAGAGACGCATTTCGGGATCGCCGTTTGACACACCCGCACTGACCCCTTTAGAATAGGTCGTTTTTCAGCCTTTCCCGTGACCCGCGCCGAGGGTACGGAAGGGAGGATATGGACTGCGAAAGGAATAGCCTGGCATGGGGAAGAAGAAATCGGTCGGCGAGGGCGACATCACGCGGCTGAAGTCCAAGATCGCCGAGCGTGTGCCGGCGACGGAAAAGGCCTTGGGGGACACTGCTCTCAGATCCCTCCGCAAGCGTCTCAAACGCGCACAAAGGAAACGGCGGGCTCTGGCGGTGCGGTTGGCACATGCCCGAGGCAAGAAAACCGAGTCCAAGCCGTCGGCGGCCGCTGCGAGCTGATCGGGCCGCGAGGCCCCTCCCGCTTGATGAAGCAGTAGAGAGGGAAGATATGGCTGACGAGATCAAGGCAGCTAAAGGCCCGGAGACCACGGACACGAAGGAGGCCCCTACGAAGCCTGTAGTGTCGCCTTCGGCCATGCCCGACGGGTCGAACAAATCCGACTTCCTGCCGGCGGGTCCCGGTGCGTCGGGGGAAGGTGTGGAAGCTCCGATCGAGGGAGCGGTCGAGACTCCGGTGAAAGAGGAGAAGGTCGAGAAGCCCGAGGAGAAGGTCAAGGACGAAGTTGAGATCCAAATTGATCTTCTGAAAGACAAGGATTGGTTCCGTCGGAAGGATGCCGCGATTACGTTGGGGGAAATGGGAGACGAGCGGGCGATCGCGCCCCTCATCGCCGTCCTTCGAGACCAGGAATGGAACGTTCGCGAGGCTGCGGAGGACTCTCTGGCGCAGATCGGATCCCCGGCGGTCGAACCGCTGATCAAGGCCCTGCGCGAATACCAGATACGCCCTTACGTCATTCGGGTCTTGGGGAAAATCAAGGATGAGCGGGTTCTGGACCCGCTCATGGTGCAGCTTCGCAATGAGGAGTTCAAGGACGCCGCGACCCTGGCGCTGGTGGAGGTGGGGCTTCCCGCCGTAGAGCGCCTCATGGCGGTCTTGAACGACAAGGATAAGAACGTGCGCAAGCATGCGGTCCTCGCGCTCGGAGAAATCGGGATTTCCGAGGTCGTGCCCGCCCTGATCGACGCCACCAGGGATGAAGACTGGACCGTGCGCATGGGGGCGATCGCGGGGCTCGACAAGATCGGTGATGAGCGAGGCAAGCCCGCCATCAAGGCGCTGGTCAAAGATCCGGACTTCGCCGTGCAAATGCGCGCGGAACGGATCCTCTGGGCCTGGAAGAAAAAAGCCAAGCAGCAAGCCGAGGAGGAAGAAGAAATCAAAGGGACCGCTTAGCGCGCTAAGCTGGCGTCCAACTCCCGGACCACTTTTTCGAGTTTCGCCGGAACCCCCGGCTTCATGGTCTGCGCCTCTGCCGCGACCTCAGCAACCTTCGCCACCAGCCCTTCGAGCTTCCCTTTGAGATCATCGCCGGCCGCCGCCTTCGCCCGGGCGAGGTTGTCCTGCGCTTCCCTCAGCCCTTCTTCGGCCTTGCCGTAGTTTTTGTCGAGAAGGTCCGATTTTGCTTGGATCAGCCGTTCCTTTGCGTTCACCAAGTTCAAGCGGACGGTTACGTCCCGTTCCAGGGATGAGGTCCTGGCCACCACCACGTCCCCGATCTGCTGGGCCTTCTTGAGCACGACCTCCGGGCCCTGCCTTCCCACGTATAGTCCACACGCGAATGCTATCCCCACGAGCGTGAGCAGCCCTAAGAACTTGAGCATCTAATCCTCCGTTTTCCGATTCCTGCCGGCCGTCAGGGAGCCCAGGTGTCCCGCACTGAATGCCCTGACCGTCGGGTCCTTGTCAAGCAGGGCCCGCCTCAGATAGGGGATGGCCGTCTTCCCGCCGATCCGACCGAGCGCCTGTACCGCCGCCACGCGGACGCGTGGAGCGGGATCGTCGAACGCTTCCAGCGCGAATGCGGTGGCGCGGGCTGGCGCGGTTCGGGCCATCGCTCCCACCGCGGCGCTCCGGACCCCGAAGTCGGGATCCTTCAGCAATCCTCGCAAGACCAATGCGGCTTCCCCTTCCCCTAGGCGGATCAGGGCTTCGGCGGCGGCCAACTGCACGTGCGCATCCGAATCCTTGACGGCGCCCCAGAGGGCTGAAACGGCGGCCCTGGCCTTGAGGCGGCCCAGGCTGGCCGCCGCAAAATTCCTGGCGTACGGGTCCTCGTCGCTGAGCGCCTCCATCAGGGCCGAAATGGCTGAGGGGTTTCCAAGGTCTCCCAGGGCTCCCGCCGCGAACGACCGGACTGATCCATCCGGGTCGTGCAAGCCAAGCGTCAGAACCGGGAGGGCGGACGGCTCCTTGAGTCGGCCAAGGATGCCCATGGCCGCTCCCCGCACGGCGGGGCTGAAGTCCCGCGCGGCTTCCAGCAGTGGGCGTAGGGGCTGTGCCTGGGTGAGGCGCACCAACGCCTCTTGAGCCACGAGTTGGGCGATCGGGTCCTGGTCGGTCAGGCCCCGGCGCACGAGCGGAACGACCGTCGGGTCCTTGGAAAGTCCGAGGGCGGACAGGGCCGCGATCCGCACGGACGCCTCAGGGTCTCCCACCGCATTGCGCACAGATGGAATCGAGGCCGCCCACCCGAGCCGGCCGGCTGTCTGAATGGCCAGGGAGCGAACTTGCGGAGAGGGATCGCCAAAAGCGCCAATCAGGGGGGCCCGAGTATCAGAGGGTCCTAATTCGGCAAGGGCCGTGACGGCGGCTCCACGGACCACCTCCTGGTCGTGCGAGAGCAAGTTGGCCAGAAGGCCCAGGGAGATGCGCCGGAGAAGGTCAGGGCGATCCCGGCTCGTTCCAAGCCCGATGAGGCGGTCGACATCCGCGAGAGCCTCATCCGGACGACCCCGATAGCTCTGGACCACCGCGCGCAGCTCATAGGCCGACGCCTCACCCGGGCTTGTCTTGATGAGAGCGTCGAGGCGCTCCAGGGCGGAGTCGTAGTCTTTCCGGTTCAGAGCCTCGCGGGCGACTTTCAGAGGATCGGACGCACTCCGTGCCGGAAGAATGAATCCCGCGGTCAACAGGCCAGCGGTCAGAGCCAGGGCGAGAAATGAACCCGTTCGCATGAGCCGCATCTTACCAAGAATCCGACCGGAAGGAGGGAAGCGGGAGAGAAAAATGATTAGTAATTGACAGAGACGAATAAATATGCGAGTTTAGCACCATGTATGGGAAGTTCTTCGGGTTTACCGAGCCTCCCTTCAACCTGACCCCCGATCCTCAGTTCTTCTATTCCAGCCCCAAACACACCGACGCCTTTTCCCTGATCCATTATGGGATCACGCAGCGCAAAGGGTTCATCGTCATCACCGGAGAAGTCGGGACCGGGAAGACGACCCTGTGCCGGCGCCTTCTGGAGGTGCTGGACCCAACCGTAAAAACCGTGCTGATTCAGAACCCCCGGTTGACTCCCGTCAAACTCCTCCAGTCGATCAACCAGGGATTTGGAATCGGATACAAGAGTCCCTCGAAGAATGTCCTGGTGGAGGAGCTGAACCAGTTTCTGCTGGGCATCCTGAAGGCGGGAGGCAACGCTGCCCTGCTGATCGACGAGGGGCAGACCCTCACGGTCGAGTGCCTCGAAGAAATCCGGCTCCTCTCCAACCTGGAAACCACCAAGGAGAAGCTGTTGCAAATCGTCCTGCTGGGCCAGCCGGAACTTGAGGACAAGCTTCGCCTGACCCAGCTGCGCCAATTAAACCAGAGAATCGCTTTACGTGATATCCTGTTGCCTCTTGATCTGAGGGAAACACGCGTCTATATCGCTTCCCGGCTCGGGGTCGCCGGGTATAAAGACAAGGTGCTGTTCACGACGAAGGCGGTGGAGCACGTGCACGCCCTCACGGGGGGGATCCCCCGGTTGATCAATATCCTCTGCGATAAGGCCCTCCAGGCCGCGTTCCTCAATGAAACCAAGGTCATCGGGGAGAATTTAGTCCTCCAGGCCGGGCGAGCTGGTGCGGAGTCGTCCAGGGCGGCGGAGGTGGCCCAGCCGCTGGATCCCGCCTTGCAGGGTTCCCGCCTCGGTCCGGATTCGTCCCTACGATCTTCCCGGCCGGCGCCGCAAGCAGGGGAGCCGAGACGGGCCCGGTTCCGGGTTGCGCCTTCCTGGGTGGGGCTGGCGGCCGTCCTGGTGGCCGGGTTCCTCGGAGCGTTCTTCTGGCTCGGGCCGACCTTGCACCAGGTGAATCAGGCCTTACATGGAATGGGCAAGGCCCCCACGCCGGTGGCCTTTGATTCCGATTTCGCGGGTCTCGATCGTTCCGTGCCCCCCTTGACTCCGGTGTCCGAGGCCTCTCCCTCCAGCGGGACCGATCAAGCAATCGCCTCCCCGCCTCCATCCTCGCCCGCTCCGGGTTCTTTGGGGAGTGCCCCTGGCCCACAAGCGCAGTCCGCGACTGGGCCGGTGGGTGCCTTCGGTGGGCCTGGACCCGATTCCTTCGCGTCGCATCCCACCGCGGCGGCCGCCAACCAGGCCGGCTCCCAAGGAGTGTCCGCTCCCGGGGGCCAGGACACCCGGCTGAGGGCAATGCTCGCGCTGTTGCAGCAATGGGGGCTCCATCAGTCCACGTCCTACGAGAGGATTCAGGGCCGCAATCCGAGCAGTTTGGTCCTGGAATCCGGCCTCCAATGGACGGCCCTTCCCATCGAGCTGGGCGTGCTCGAGCGCCTGGACTATCCCTGCCTGCTCGAGTGGGAGGACATGCCGGGTGCAACCTCTCGCGCGGTGGTGCTGACGCGCCTCGGTCCGTCAGAGGCGACCATCTTTGATCCTCCGGTGGGGGTGCGCGTCGTGCCGCGAGGGGAGTTCCTTCAGCATGTGAAGGGAGAGGCCCTCATCCTCTGGAAGGCCCTGCCCGGCATTGCGTTTCCCCTCGAGCTGAATAAGGGCAAGGACCCGTCGGTGGTGGAACTCCAGCGCCTGCTCAAGGCGCAAGGGCTGTTCGAGGGGGCCGTGACGGGCCGCTATGATTCGGCGACTCGAGCGGCCGTCACCCATCTCCAATCCGAGGCCGGTCTGGCGGAAACGGGTTTCTTCGGCGTGCAGAGCTACCTGGCGCTGGCCAAACGTGTGTTGGGACCGGAGGTGCCGAGTCTCAAGACCCGGCCGGATCCCGTCCCCGGAGGATCCTCCCCCCAGGCGAAGGCCGATGGTGATCCGCAGGGCCGCACTCAGTGAGAGGTCCGTCGGGACGATCGCGCGGGGAACGGTATGATCCCGCTGCGGGATGAGAATCCCACGACCCTCACCCCCGTCGTCACGGTCACGCTCATCGTCCTGAACTGTCTCGTCTTTCTCTATCAAGTCTCGTTGGGCGAGGCCCAGGAAGCCTTCGTCCTTTCCTACGCGGCCGTGCCGGCCGAGTTGTTCCATAAGGGCGCGGTCATCGGCGCACCCCAGGTGCCTGCCGCGCTCACCGTGTTCTCCTCCATGTTCCTTCATGGGGGCATTTTGCATCTCGGCGGCAACATGCTCTACCTCTGGATCTTCGGCAACAATATCGAAGACGTCATGGGCCACGGCCGGTTCCTCGTGTTCTATCTTCTGGCGGGGGTGGCGGCCGTGTTCGCGCACGCGGTGACGGCGCCGGAGTCCACGGTGCCCATGGTCGGGGCGAGCGGCGCGATCTCGGGCGTGTTGGGGGCCTACCTTCTCCTGTTTCCCACGGCCCGCGTCCTGGTGCTGATCCCGCTGGGCTTCTTCACTCGCCTGGTGACCGTCCCGGCGGTGGTGGTTCTGGGGTTCTGGATCGTCGTGCAAATTCTGAACGGGGCGTTCAGCCTGGCCGGGCCCGGTGGCGGAGTGGCTTGGTTCGCCCACGTCGGGGGATTCCTCACGGGCCTCGGGCTGGTGAAGGTGTTCCAGCAGCACGAGCGGCCACGCCCGTTGTAGTGGCGCTGTCCGTGCTTATGGTAAAATGTACATATTTTTCGGTTCCACGAATTCCTTGCAGGGGAGGATCATATGCGGGCTCGGCTTGTGTGTGTTCTCGGCCTCGTTCTTATTGTTGGATGGAGCGCCGCCTCCGAAGCGGATACCGCCTTAAGCGGGAAGCTCACCCTGTTCGTGCCCGGCCGGGAACAGGGGGTGTTTGAAAAGGCCGGCGTCAAGTTCGAGAAGCAGTGGCCGAGGGTCCGGGTTCGGTTTGCGGAGACGGCGGGCGTAGAGCCGCTGGCGGCCTTGGCGGACGGGTCGGCGGACATTGCGCTCTTGGGCCGGACGCTGAGTCCTGAGGAAAAGGACTTCACGGGCACGATCGTGGGGTGGGAGGGGATCGCCCTCATGGTGAACGCCTCCAACCGCGTCATGGATGTCAACCTCCAGCAGGTGAAGGACCTATTCTCCGGGAAAGCCAAGACCTGGGATGAACTGGGGGGCCTGGAATCCAAGATCGCGGTGATCCATCGGGAAGAAGGGAAGGGCGTGCGCCCCTATCTGGAGCAGCAATTGAGCATGGCCGGAAAGCTGGTGAACGGCAAGGGGATCGTGGAACCTGATAAGGAGGCCGTCCGGGTCGTCTCCGGCAGCATCAACGCCGTCTCGTACATCAACCTGAGCGCGGGCCTGTCGAACGTCATGGTGGGCGTGCCGGTCCGCTTGTTGTCGATCAACAAGGTGGAGCCGGAAGCCTCCAACGTGTCGACCGGATCCTATCCCTTGCGGCGGCCCATCGTCATGGCGACCAAGGGCGAGCCTTCCCCGCTCGCCAAGGCCTTCATTGACTTCATGGTCGGCAAAGAAGGGCAGAAGACGATCCAAGAAGACGATTTCGTGCCGATGCTGGTCACGAAATAATCGAGGGAGAGGGAGCTGTGGAGAAACCGATGGCCGGAGCAGCCAAGGGAGCGGAGCCGACTGGGCGGGTGCGGCTGGGGGACCTGTTGGTCCGGCACGGGCTCATCACCCCCAAAATTCTCGAAGACGCCCTCAAGACCCAGCGCCAGTCCGGAAAGCAAATCGGGGAGATCCTCCTGGCGCATGGACACATCTCGGAATCACAGCTCATCCCGGTTCTCGCCAGCCAGCTCAAGGTCGGCTATACCGATGTTCCCTCCCTGATTCTCGGCTCGGATGAGCTGAGCCTCCTCCCCGAGGCGATGGCGCGCAAGTACACCGCCCTGCCCATTCGCCGCCAGGCCAATCGGCTGGAAGTGGTCATGGCCGACCCGTTGGACTTCGAGGCGATCAGGGACCTCTCCTTCGCGACGGGCATGAAGGTGTCTCCCAGTCTCGGCGGCCGTGGTCAGATCCTGGAGGCGATCGACCGTTTCTACGCCCGGCATTTGGAAGGGGCCGGGGCTTTGATGGCGGCGGGCGTGGGCGACACCACCGAACCCCTGCTCTTGCAACGAGCCGATGAAGCCAGGGCACTGGACCCCGACGCCGAGGATGCCCCCGTCATCCAGCTGTTGAACCTGATCATGCGCAAAGCCATCCAGCTCGGGGCCAGCGACATCCATATCGAACCCGGTACCCCGGAAGGGACCGTACGGTTTCGGCTCGACGGCCTCCTGGCGGACCAGCTCAAGGTGCCGCCCCGACTACAACCGGCCCTGATCTCCCGCTTGAAGATCCTCGGCCGGCTCGACATTGCCGAACGGCGCCTGCCCCAGGACGGATCCGTCCGGGTCAAGCTGGAAGGGCGCGAAGCGGACCTTCGGATATCCTGCATTCCGCTGCGGGCGGGCGAAAAGGCGGTCATTCGGGTTTTGGACACCTCGGGCGGCGGAATGGGATTGCAGGCCATCGGCCTCTCGCCGGCCGATCTGAAGAAGGTCGAAAGCCTGATCGGACGCCATAAGGGCATGGTGGTCGCCACGGGACCGACCGGCAGCGGAAAGACCACGATGCTGTACGGCGTTCTGAACCGGATCAAGAGCCCGACCACGAACATCGTGACCGTGGAGGACCCGATCGAGTATCACTACCCCGGCCTCAATCAGATGCAGGTCAATGCGGATATCGGCCTGACCTTCGCGGCCGGGCTCCGATCGATCCTCCGCCAGGACCCGGACATCATCCTGGTGGGCGAGATCCGGGACGCCGAGACGGCCGAGATCGCCTGTCGGGCGGCGCTGACGGGGCATCTCGTCTTCACGACCCTGCACACGAACGACGCGCCGACGACCATCACGCGGCTGCTCGACATCGGCATTCCGCGGTATCTCGTGGCGTCCGTCCTGATCGGGATCATCGCCCAGCGGCTGGTGCGGACGGTATGCCCGGATTGTAAGGCTCCGGCCAGCCCCGACGCGGCCGCGGTGGTGGGGTTGGGGCTCTCCCCCGCCAGTCTCGCCGGCGGCCAATACATGGCCGGCAAGGGCTGCCTGAAGTGCCAGGAAAGCGGCTACAAGGGACGAACGGGCGTCTTTGAAATTCTCCTCATGGATTCCCGTATCAGGGACCTGATTCTGAGAGGGTCCACGGAGGAGGACATCCGGCTGGCCGCTCAGGAAGCCGGGATGCAGAACCTGGTGGAGAACGGGCTCGCGAAGGCCAAGGCCGGAGTGACGACCATCGACGAACTGGTGCGGGTGCTCGAAGTCTCCGAGCACGTAGCCACCAGTTGCCCCGGCTGCGGCCGGCATTTGAATTCTGAATATCGCCACTGCCCGTACTGCCGGACCGTGCTCCGACGCGTCTGCTCCAGCTGCGGGCGGCTTCTCCAGGCGGGATGGGCGGTCTGCTCCTATTGCGGACAGGAGTGACGGACGCGTGGGGACGGCGGAGCGGTGGAACCTCAAGGACCTGCTGACGGATCCGGTTCCTGACCTGAATGCGCTGACGAAGGAGGTGGAGAGCCAGGTCCGGCGCTTTGAGGCGGTCCGGGAAACCCTGTCTCCTGACCTGCCGCCCGACGGATTCCTGGAGGCGCTTCGCCTGGCCGAGGCGATTACGCGGACCACCAACACGCTGGGGGCGTACGCGCATCTCTGGTTCTCGGAGAACACGAAGGACCAGGCCGCGCGCTCCTTCAAGGCCCGCGTGGAAGAACTCCAGGCGAGTCTGGCCAACCGCATGCTGTTCTTTGATCTCTGGTGGCAGACGCTCGACGACGCGAGCGCCGAGCGGTTGCTGGCGGCGTCGGGGGACTATCGGTACCACCTGGAATCCATCCGGCGGTTCAAAGCCCACACCCTCAGCGAGCCTGAGGAGAAGATCATCAACGTCAAAAGCGTGACCGGCCGGCAGGCCGTCCTAGGGCTCTATGACATCCTGACGAGCGGGTTTTCCTTTACTCTCACGGTGAGGGGAAGGGTCCGGAAGCTGATGCGGGAGGACTTGATGGTGTATGCCCGCGATCCCGAGGCCCGCGTGCGGGAGGCGACCTATGGCGAGCTCTTTCGGGTTTTCCGGCAGAATGCCGATGTGCTCGCCGAGATGTACAAGACCCTGGTGACCGACTGGAAGCAGGAACACCTGGGCTTACGCCATCACCGCTCGCCGATTGCGGTGCGCGATCTCATGAACGACGTGCCTGAGGAGGCCGTGGAGACCCTCCTGGACGTGTGCGCCCGGAATGCCGGCCTGTTCCAGGAGTACTTCACCCTGAAGGCCCGTCTCTGCCGCATCAAGAAGATGAGCCGGTACCACCTCTACGCGCCCTTCCGGGAGGCCCGGAAACGGTATTCGTTTAGTGCCGCGTCGGCGATGGTTCTGAAGGCCTATCAAGGCTTTTCTCCCCGTCTGGCTGAACTGGCGGCCCGGGTACTGGCGGAGCGCCACGTGGACGCGGGGGTCCGGCCCGCCAAGGTCAGCGGGGGGTACTGTTACAGCGTCAACCCGGGACACACCCCATACGTGCTGCTCAATTTCAAGGGCGACATCCGCGACATCGCCACGCTGGCCCATGAGTTGGGGCACGCCGCCCACGGCCTCCTGGCGGCGGACCATACCGCGTTCACCTTCCACTCCACGCTGCCGCTGGCGGAGACCGCTTCGGTGTTCGGCGAGCGCATCCTCTCGGACGCCTTGATGGCCGAGGAGCGCGATCAGGAGGTCAAGCGGAGCCTGCTCGTCCGGCAACTCGACGACGTGTACGCCACGGTCCTGCGCCAGGCCTTCTTCGTGCGGTTCGAGCGCGACGCCCATCGGATCATCGGCGAGGGGGGGACGATGGACGACCTGTGCGGCGCGTATCTCGCCGGGCTGCGCCGGCAGTTCGGGCGCGCCGTCGCGGTCCCGGATGAGTTCCGGTGGGAGTGGCTGTCGATCCCCCACCTCTTCGCGAGCCCCTTCTATTGCTACGCGTACAGCTTCGGCAACCTCCTCGTCCTGGCGCTCTACGGCATGTACCGGGCCGAGGGCGAATCGTTCGTCCCCCGGTATTTGAACCTCCTGGCCGCCGGCGGGTCGCGCAGCCCCGAATCCCTGCTCAAGGACTTCGGCGCGGACATTCGCTCGGAAGCCTTCTGGCAGACGGGGTTCGAGACGATCAAAGGCATGATCCGTGAGTTAGACGCCGCGGCATGAATCTCTTCCAGGGCCTGGACGGGCATATCCGACAGAGTCGCGCGCGGTTCGAGTCGTGGCTGGGCCGCCTCGTCGACGTGCCAACGGTCAGCATGGACCCGGCCCGCCGGGACGACGTGCGGGCCGGCGCGTCCGTCGCCGCCGACTATCTGGCCTCGCTGGGAGCCAACGCCTCGATCGTCGAGACCGGCGGCCATCCGATGGTCGTCGGGGGATGGGCACGAAACCCCGCCTGGCCGACGGTCACGGTGTACAACCATCTGGACGTCCAGCCGGCCATCGAGCCGGAATGGACCCGCGATCCCTTCAAATTTTCCATCGACGGCGATTTCTACTTCGGGCGAGGGACTACGGACGATAAAGGGCCTGCGCTGACCACGCTCTTCGCGGCCCACTATGCGGTCGAACACGGGGTACCCCTCAACATCCAGTTTGTGTGGGAACTGGAGGAGGAGATCGGGAGTCCTCACTTTGCCGCGGGTCTAGCCAAAGCCGTCACACTTGGTAAACCCAATTCGGTCGTGGTGTCGGACACGATCTGGCTTGCCGGCGGACGTCCGGCGGTGCCCTATGGCCTGCGGGGCCTGCTGGCCGCGCGCCTGACGCTGGAGACGGCCACGCGGGAGGCCCATTCCGGCCTGACCGGCGGCGCGGCCCGCAATCCCCTCGCCGAGCTCTGCGTCGTCGTCGAGTCCTGCGTGGACGCCGCGAGCGGCCGCGTCAAGATTCCGGGGTTTTACAAGATGGTCAGGCCTCTGGGGAAGAAGGATCGGGCCCAGTTTCTCCGGTCGGGGTTTCAAGTGAAGACCTTTGCCGCCGCGCATCAGCTCACGAAGTTGCGCACGCGCGATCGCGCCACCGTGATGCGGCGCATCTGGGCCGAGCCTACGTTCGAGGTGCATGGGTTTGTGGGAGGCTACACGGGTCCCGGCGTCAAGACCTCGATCCCCCCGCGCGCTGAGGCGAAGGTGAGCATGCGGCTGGTGCCGGACCAGGACCCGGCCGCCATCTTCACTTTGTTGCGGAAATATGTGCGCTCGCTCAATCCCGACGTGCGCGTGGAACCGGAGGGCATGCTGCGACCCTACGTGGGCGATCTCGGCGGGCCCTACGCGGAGGCGGCCCGGCAGGCCATGCGCTTCGGGTTCGGAAAAGAGCCCGCGTTCATCCGGGAAGGCGGCTCGATCGGGGCGGTGGCGACCATGGTGGAGCACTGGCGGGCGCCGGTCATGTTTCTGGGCCTGAGTCTCCCGGACCACGGATACCATGCCCCCAACGAGCGGTTTGACTGGGGGCAGGCGTCCGGAGGGATGAGGGCCTTCGTGAAATACTTTGACGAGCTCAGCCGGATCGCCGGCGCCCGCTCCTCACGCTAAGGCAGGATGATCGCGTTCTCCGCGTACCCGAGGGTGCGGAGGGTTTCCTCCAGGGCCTCCGCCATGGGAGGGGGCCCGCAGAGGAAGACGACGGTGTCGGACGCCGGTGGGGGCAAGTGCTCGCGCAGGAGGTCAGCCGTGATCCGGCCGACCCCCATGGTCCACCCCGGGGGCGGCTGTTCGAGCACATGGTAACAGTGGAAGTTCGGATGCTCGCGGGCGTCCTGATCCCATTCCTCCCGGAAGATGATATCCGCCTCGGCCTTATTGGCGAAGACGAGCACCAGCTCCACGGGGAGCGTCTTGGCCAGGATCCACCGGATGATGGAGATCATCGGGGTGATGCCGGTCCCGCCGGCGACGAGCCCGACCCGCTTCGCCATCCCGTCCACCCAGTGCCCGCCCGGATTCGGGCCGCTCATCAGCACCGTATCCCCCACCTTCCGGTCATGGACGTACTTGGAGACGACGCCGGTCTCGTAACGCTTGATGGTCAGCTCAAAGTGCCCCACGGTGCCCGGCAGGGACGAGGGCGTGTACGGCCGTTTCACCGACTTGCCGTTGATCGTGGCATGCACGTTGAGGTGATCGCCGGGGAGCATGTCCAGTGTGGTGTTCTCCGGCAGGGCGAACCGGAAGGTTTTGGTGTCATGCGTCTCGACCCGGATCGCCGTGATCCGGTAGGTACTGGGCAAGGTGGTTTTCAGGCGGATTGCGTCCATGGGGGCGTCGTGCGGACGGCTAGGCGTGGCCGCTCGGAGAGGGCGGATGTCCCTCGACGGATTCCATCAAGCCTTTGAACGCGCCAATGCTGGAGCTCGCGCACATGGAGGCGGCGGTCATGATCGCCTTGTTGCCCTTCAGGCCCATCACCGCCGCCATCGCCTCGCTGAACGCGGTGAGGTAGCGCTCTTTCTCGGCTCCCTCCTCGGTGACCAGGAACCGATACGGCTGGTATGTTTTCTGGCCGGTATCGAAGGCGGCCGCGATGGAGACCTTCACCGGGACCTCGTCATAGCCGGGGCCCTGCTGCTTCCTGAAGGCGTTGTTCATCTGGTCGATCACCGCGTCTTCCAAGGCGTCCAGGAACTGGAGATATTCATTGATGGGAACGTGAAAGGTGGCCACCCGGTCTGCGAGGTTGAACAGGACCTTCAGGAACTCCAGGAAGGTCTCCCACTCCTGCTTCCGGGGCAGGTTGGCCGCTGAGGGGGCTTGGCGCTTGGCGAGCAGGACGGACTCGTGCGCGATGGCCAGGATCAGTTCCCCCAAAGCCCAGGCCTTGCGCTGGAATTCAGCGGACAGCGCCTGCGCCGGCGAACCGGCCTTTTTGTCCGGACGGCGGGTGAAGCTGGCCTGGCACGTCGGACAGGTCACCTGTAAGAACTCGCCGGCCGGAATCCTGAGCGGTTGTGCGCACTCGGTGTTCGGGCAGGTGACGATCTCCGAGGCGTCGGCGGTATTCATCAGGCCGTCCCCTCCGCCGGCGTATTGCCTTCGTTCGAGGACAACTGCTCGGCGAACTTCGCCCCCACGATGTCGGTCACCCGGTTCATGTGGTCGTTGAGCTCTTTCCATTCGGAAGGGGAGAGATCCCGTTTCAGTTGGGGATGGATGCCCCATTTCGAACTGACGAGTTCCCCTTCGCGGACGATGAGGACGTGGATCAACTGGATCGTGCTCGGGGTCCCCTCTCCTGTCCCCATCCGTGTGGGTTGGCCGGAGGTGCGTTCTGCCATGGTTGATCTCCTTCTGTCTCCACCGTCTTCCCCGTGAGGTGGAGGGTTGAGGGTGGGGGTGTGGCCGGACCGGTTATCGAAAGTATCATACACGATTCTCCGGCCCGTGCGCATCTCGTCCGGACAAATGGAAAGCCGATTGACGCTTTCACCGGGCGTGTGTTAGGGTTTTGCCGATGTCAGCCTCCCGTCAGTCCCGCGACCGCGCCATACTCGTACATGGTGTGACCCTGCATCTGGCCCACCCGGACACCGCCGCTCGGGAGTGGATCGGCCAGCGGGAAATCCTCAAACAGCTCCTGGCCTGCTGGCTCGTGGTGGATGAGAAGGACCTCCCGCTGTCCCCGCGAATCACCGGGGTCCCCGGCGTGGGGAAGACGACCCTGGCCATGGCGGCGGCCCAGGCTCGCAAGCAGGACCTGTACATCTTCCAGTGCACCGCCGATACCCGTCCCGAGGACCTCCTGGTCACCCCGGTGCTGGCCGAGTCGGGGAAAATCGCTTATCACGCGTCCTCGGTGGTGACCGCCATGCTCACGGGCGCCGTCTGCGTTCTGGACGAAGGCAACCGCATGAACGAAAAATCATGGGCCTCGCTGGCCCCCCTGCTCGATCACCGGCGCTACGTCGAGTCCATCGTCGCGGGGATCATGATCCAGGCCTCCCCGGAATTCCGCTGCTGCGTCACGATGAACGAGGACGCCTCGACCTACGAAGTGCCCGATTACATCATGTCCCGGCTGCAGCCCACCCTGCACCTGGAATTTCCCGCCAAGGAGGACGAGCTGGCCATCTTGAAATATCATCTCCCCTTCGCGCCGGGCGAGCTGCTGGCCATGACCGTGGACTTCCTCCAGGAGGCGCACCGGCTGGACCTGGACTTCTCGGTTCGCGACGGGATTCATATCTTGCAGTATGCCCTCAAGCGGATGGCCCAGGACCCGCAACACCCCCTCTCGAAAGATGAGGCCTGGCAGGAATCGCTCGTCCGCGTGCTTGGGGAGGAGGCCCAGGATTTGGGCACGCTCTCCCGGAAGCGGGCGCGCGCCCTGGGTGACCAGGCGGTGGCGCGAGGGCTGGGTGATTTCTTCTTTGAAGGGGACGATCCGCTGCACCCGGACCGGTAATTCTGACCAACCCCATGCGCTCCGCCGCCGTCGAGACCGCCCTGCGCCTGTCGCCCCGCATTGAGATCCTGCCGATCGTCCATGCCAGCGGGGACATGGCCCAGGAAGTCCGCGAAACGCTGATCGCCCGCCGGTACGACTGTCTCGCCGTGCCGCTCCCCCCATCGGCGGCCGCCTCGGTGGAGGCGGCGATTGAGGCTCTGCCCGCCATTTCCGTCGTGTGTGTGAAGGAAGAAGGAGGAAGCGCCGAGGCGCCCACCGCTTCCTACATCCCGATCGACCCCTGCCAGCCCGTGATCATGGGCCTCCGCGTGGCGATGGGGGAGGGCATCGCCCGGGAGTATGTGGATCGGGAGGTCCGGGTTTACGAGCCGGATCCCGTCCACGTGCCCGATCCGTATAACCTCAAGACGGTATCCCCGGCGGCCTACGCCGCGGCGTCGCTGCCCGCGCTCCCGCCGCCCGAGGCGGGAAGCCAGCGCGAGGATCGCATCAACTGGATGGCGTTCCGCTTGCACGAACTGGAACTGGACTATGAGGCCATCCTCTGCCTCTGCCCCATCCAGGACTGGCCCTACGTCCGGGAGGCCTACCGGGAACGAAAGCCCTATCGTCCGGAGGAGCGACCCGTCGCCTCGCCGGACACGTTCGGGGTGACCGACGCCGGCCTCTATTTCGTTCTCTGCGAATGGCCCTTCATCACCGGCCTGTACGAGCGGCGGCGGGCAGAGCTCCGCTCCGATCGCCATGTCTCCATTGACGGCGTGAAGGAATTGCTGCTGGAAACCCGCGCCCGCTGGATGGGAGAGGGTCGCGTCTCGGCGCGACCGGGGAGGGCGGGTGAGAAGTCTGAGCGCAAGCCCGAATACAATTGGATCACACCTTCGCGCCTCCAACTTTTTCTTCAGTACGTCCGGAACCTCGCGCTGCTGGACCGGCGACTGACGCCGGACCTGTACACCGTGGTCACCGCCGCGAAGCAGATCGGAGGGGACGAGTTCGCGGTCACGCTCATCGAGACTGCCAAGGATTACGGTTTAGATGACGGAGATGAGAAGGAATCGTGGATACCGCCGCGTCTAGAGAAACTTTCCTTCGGGATCGGCAAGGCCGTGTTCCCGGACGGCGCGGTGGTTCGGATGAAGAGCCGGTTGCCGGGACCGCCGCAGACCTGGCGCACGCTCAGCCTGCGGCCGAAACCCACGCCCATGAAAAAGCGCGCCTGGGCGCAGCGGTGGAACCCGCTCCGGCAGTGCTCCTGGCCGCCGGAGGACACCCGCATCGAGTCCTTCAATCTGCACGTCCGGGAGCAGGCCAAGGCGCTCCTGGGGGCGGACCTTGCGCGGACGGAGAAGTTCACGACGTCGGTGAAGGACGGCATTGATCTCCGCGAGACGCTGCGGCACTGGCACAAGAAGGAAATCTACGTGAAGGAGATCCCGCCGGCGCGGGGCACGATTGAAGTGGTCGTCTTCCTGTTCGACACCCCGGCCGATCCGGAGAAGTATTCCTGGCAGGCGACCTGGTTCGCGGAGCACAAGGAGGAATCCACGCTCTGTTTCTATGCGACGCCCTTCGGCGGGAATCTGGTGGGGCCTGGCATCGGCCAATCGGTCTACGGCGGGGCGATGTTCCTCTTTCCCCCGCGGCCGATCCCGGACATCTGGTCCGATCCGCGGCTGGCCTTCACGAAGACGCTGGAGGAGCGCTTGCTGGCCGGCGCCCTGCTGCATTCGCAGGAGCCGCACATCGCCCTCGTCTCGCCGGTGCGGCCCCTGGCCCGGTGGCGGCTGCTGGCCCGGCGATTCCGCAAACGCCTGATCCCGATCCCGCTTTCGCGGTTCTCAGGCCAGACCGTGGATCGCCTCCGCCGCTTTCACGTCCTCAACGGCCACGACGTGCGGTCTTATGCCGCACGTTTCATCCGGGAGCTGTGAGCCATGAGAGCCGATTCCTTCTCGACGGCCCTTCCTGCTTACCTGAAAATGGCCATGAAGCCGTTTCGGCCGAACGCCAGACCGACCCTCAAGACCTATTATGAGGTGTCGGTGGAGATCATCGAGGATCAGGACCAACTCACCGAATGGGCCAAGAGGACGGCACGCCTCAGTCCTGGTGGCCCAGGACTTCGATGACCAGGTTATTGAGTTGCTCCATGCCGATGCAGTCGAGGATGCAATGCGCTCGATAGCGCATCCTCCCGTTCTCTCCCGCTCGAAACGTGACGCTCTGTCTGTTGTGGAGCGCCCAGATTTTTTCGGATTCAATAGTCCATTTGTCTTCCGCGGTGATGGCGATTTGATGAACGTCACCGATGGCCAGGCTGTTGATTGCTTCATCAAACACGAAGGTGAGTTTCACCATCTCCCCGGCCGGAATCTTAAGGGGATTCTTGGGCCCGATCAGCCTCTTTTTTTCGTCGAAGAATCCTTTTTCGGTTACCTTGACGGTTATCCCAACAGTCTCTTCGGAATGGCTATGAGTGTCGGCGGCAAGGCGTGGGACGCCCATGACAAACACCGAAAACACCGAAACCATGGCGTAGACGAGAGCGCGTGCTCCGCCCTCTTTCACGAGCCGTTCCATAGGCGCCTCCTACCCTAGGACGTTGGGACCGATCTTGGCGAGCTGGCGCTGGTGCTCTCGAATTTCCTTTTCATGGAGCGCGCGAGCTTCCGGCGTATGGATGCAGGCCTTTCCGCACGTGACCTTAGCCTGCGCGTGCAAAAACTCTGAGCAGGCGGTCACGTCCAGTCCTCCATGCTCGATGGCGTGAAAGATGTTGACGTCAAACCCGACCTCTTCCCTCTTTTTCAAGACCGGACACTCAAGCTCGGTGGTGTCATGAGGTTTTCCTCCTTGTTCCATGGCGGCCTCCTTGGGTTTCTGAAGTCATAAACAAAGCACTTCCTGTGCCACCGTGGAGGTAGGCGGAGATATGGTGAGGTTTCGAGGAAATAGAACGAAAAGGAACAAGCCGGCAGCTCAATCAGCGACGCTCCTTTGTTGCATTTCGCCACAGTTCTATCCACAAAATGTGGCGTGATGACCCTTCCGGCTGCGAACAAAATTATCACACCGGCATTATTCCTCTCGTAAAATCGGGTGGTTCGTTAGTGGTTCGTTATGTGGTGTCTGGCTTGCATGATCCCGTTCGTCATGGGGTCTCTCCCAAAGAAAAGTATAAGGAAGAGGGCGAGCAAGGAGGAGGGCGAGCAATGAGACGAGCTGAGTACATGGCGAGGTCATGTGATCCAAAGACATTGACCGTGCATCAAATCATGGAAGACGCGGTGTTCACCTGTAGCCCGAAAACGGCGGGGGTCGCCGTCGCGCGATTGCTGACCGAACGGAACTTCGGAAGCGTTCCTGTCGTCGAGGAGGACATGAGGCTCGTCGGACTGATCAGCGAATTTGATCTCCTCAAGGCGATGACCGATGGAAAGGATTTGCGGAACATCACTGCGGGAGACATCATGACCCCCGAAAGCGACCTGGTAACCGTGACGCAAGACACGCCGGTCATGGAACTTGCCAAGGTCCTTCAGGAATGCCACTTGATTAGGGTGCCGGTGGTGAAGGACAAAACGCTTGTGGGGATCGTGGCCAGACGGGATATCGTTTACGGTTATGTGAGAGCCATTGCCCACTACTGGCCGTAAGCTCCTACGCCGGGCGCTTCGTCCGGGAGATGTAAAACCCAAATCTTGACCGGGGGCGGGGGGTCGGTTAGAATTTGTAGAGATGACAAGTATTCCTCAGTCAGCCTGCCTCCACCTTGTGGCCCTGGCCGTTGTCGTCTGCCTGGCCCTACCCGCGGGCGCGGTCGAGATCGTCTCCCCGAAAGACGGAGCCATCGTCCCCATCGGCTCGGAGGTCCTCATTCAGGTCCGGCCGGGCCCGGATGACGATATCGTCCGGGTGTATCTCTCCGGCTCCGACGAGCACATGAAGCACAACGATCAGACGGGCTTCTTCGAGGAGCGGGTCAAGTTGCAGGGCGACACCCCGGGGCCGGTTCCGGTCGAGGTCCGGAGCGTCAACAGCAAGGGCGTGACCAGCCGGGCCGCGATTCGGATCTACGTCAACTTGCCCCCGGTCCTTCCCCTCACCTCACTTCGCATTCACGCGGAGCAGAGGCGGCTGGTCCTGGAAGGCATCGGGGAGAAGCAGGACCTTCAAGTGATCGGGGAGTTCCCGGACGGCACCGTGCGGTTCGTCTCCAAGTCCGTCTTCGGGACCACCTACGCGTGCCGGGACGAGAAGATCGCCTCCGTGGACGCCAATGGCGTGGTGACCGCCGTCGGGTTCGGGGAGACGACCATCGTGGTCCGTAACGGCGAGCGGGAAACCCAGTCCCAGGTGATCGTCCGGCCGAAACCGCCTGAAGAGGGAAAGAAAGAGACCTACCGGCGGGAGAGGGTCTGCTGCGCCGCCGGGACGTAGAGCTGTTCCGCGTACTCGCGCACCATCCGGCGGGCGCAAAATCTGGGCACCACGGTCCGAATCGTCTCCCGCACCACGCCCAACCAGCCCCGCGGCACCCCATCGCCATCCTGGGTGTAGAAGAGCGGGACCACTTCCTGTTCCAGCAGCTTGAACAAGGCGTCCGCATCGGCCGTATCCTGCGCCATCGGGTCCGGGTTGAACTCCCGCCCGCCGATGGCCCACCCGTTGGCGCCGTTGTACCCCTCCGCCCACCAGCCGTCCAGCACGCTGAGGTTCGGCACCCCGTTGAGGGCCGCCTTCTGGCCGCTGGTCCCGCAGGCTTCCTGCGGGGAGCGCGGAGTGTTCAGCCACACGTCCACTCCCTGGATCAGGAACTTCGCCGTGTGCATGTCGTACTCCTCCACGAAGGCGATGTGGCCGCCGAGGCCGTGGTCCTTGGCGAGAGAATAGACCTCGTGGATGAAGTACTTGCCCAGCTCGTCATTGGGATGGGCCTTGCCGGCGAAAACGATCTGGACCGGCCGCCAGGGATCTTGCAGGAGCCGCTTGAGCCGCTCCAGGTCTTTGAACAACAGCGTCGCGCGCTTGTAAGTCGCGAACCGCCGGGCGAACCCGATCGTCAGGGCGTCGGGGTCCAGGAGCGTCCCTGAGGCCAGCACCTGCGACGGGTCGATCCTTCCCTGGATCCACAGGCGGCGCGCGCGCTCATTCATGTATCCGAACAGCTTCCGCTTGAGCGCCATGTGGATGTTCCACAGTTCAGGATCCGGGATGTCGGCCACGCGTTCCCATAAGGTCGGGTCATCGTGGTGGGCGACCCAGTTCGGCCCCAGGTACTTCGAATACAGCGCGCGGATCTCGGAGGCGATCCAGGTCGGGACGTGAATGCCGTTGGTCACCGAGGTGATCGGAACCCGATCTTCCGGGGTCCCGGGCCAGACGGACCCCCACATGCGGCGGGAGATCTCCCCATGGCGACGGCTCACGCCATTCCGGAAGCCGCTCAATTGAAGCCCCAGCACGGTCATGTTGAAGGCCGAGTCCGTGGCGCCCGGCGCGCAGCCCAGACTCATGAAGTCCTCCCGGCTGAGCCCCAGGTGCTCGTAGAGCGGGGTGAAGTATTTCTCGATGAGATGGAAGGGGAAGGCGTCATGGCCGGCCGGCACCGGCGTATGGGTGGTGAACACGGTGGAAGACTGGACGGCCTCGATGGCCTCCTTGACCGAGAGGCCGGCATCCCGGTATTCCCGCAGCCGCTCCAAGGTGAGAAAGGCCGTATGGCCCTCGTTGGCGTGCCAGACGGTGGGTTGAAGCCCCAGAGCCCGGAGGGCGCGCACGCCGCCGATCCCCAGAATGATCTCCTGCAAGATCCGCATCTCCTGGTCGCCTCCGTACAGGCGTGCGGTCAGTTCCCGGTCCCAGGGCGCGTTGGCTTCCACATCGGTGTCCAGCAGGAAGAGGGAGATGCGCCCGACGCACAACTGCCAGACCGCGGCCTGGATCGTCCGGCCGGCCAGATTGACCTGAATGAGCAGCCGCTCGCCGTTCGGCAGGAGAGCGGGACGGATCGGGGCATCAACTCGGGAGAACGGCTCGTACCAGGCCTGCTGCCACCCGTCGGCTGAGATGCGCTGGTGAAAGTAGCCCTGCGGATAGAGGAAGCCGATGCCGACCAGCGGGACACCCAGATCGCTGGCTTCCTTGCAGTGGTCGCCGGCCAAAATGCCGAGGCCGCCGCTGTATATCGGGATCGACTGGTGGAGGGCGAACTCGGCGGAGAAATAGGCGACCAGATTCTCGACCTTGTCGGGATACTGGCGGGCGAACCAGGTATTGCGGTCTTTCATGTACTCGTCGAAGGAAAAGAGCACCGCCTCGTAGCGACGCAGGATCGCCGGGTCAGCGGAGGCCGACTGGATGCGCTTCGGGCTCAACTCGAGGAGCAACTTGACCGGATTATGCGAGGTCAGTTTCCAGAGCGTACGGTCGAGGGCTTGGAACAGCGCACGGGGTTCGGGGTGCCAGCTCCACCAGAGGTTATGCGCCACTTCCCAGAGCCGGCCGAGCGAGGGAGGGAGATGAGCCGGGCTCTGGGAATGTGGTAGTGGGTCGTTCAACGGGCCTCCTTCGGGAAAACCATAGGAGGCACTATACCCTAAAAATGCGGGAAAGGCAATAACCATGCCCCTGCGGTAAAAAATTCAAGGTTTCGACCGGAGCCCGTCAGGGGGCCAGCCAGAGCCGGGCAAGTAGGCGGGAAGAGACGGTGACCCGGCCAGCGGCGTCCACGATCACCGCGCCGAAGCCGAGCCGTTCGATGAGGGCCATGCCTTTCACCGGGCCCATCACGAACACGCCGGTGGCGAGGGCGTCGGCCCAGGTGGCGTCCGGGGCGAGGATCGTGACGCTTTGGCAGAGGCGAGCCGGCTGGAGCGTTTCAGGATCCAGGATGTGGTGATAGCGGACGCCGTCCTTGGTGAAGAACCGCTCGTAGTCGCCGGAGGTGGAGACGGCCTCGTCGGTGGCTTCTAGAGTGCCCAGGACCCTTCCGCTCTCCCGGGGGTGCTGGATGCCGATCGGCCAGGCGGTCCCGTCGGCGCGTTTCCCGAAGACGCGGATATCGCCGGCCGCCGCGACGAGCCCTCCGGTCGCGCCGAGCTCCCGCATGACGGCGGCGGCCTTTTCCGCCGCGAAGCCCTTGCCGATCCCACCCACGTCAAGGCGCATCCCGGGCTTCTCAAGGAAGACCGTCCGCCGGACGGGGTCCAGCCTGATGCGGCGGTAATCGATGTAGGGTCTGGCGATCTCGAGTTCCATCGCCGAGGGAATGCGGTGTGCCTCGGTGACGCTCCAGAGCTGCACCGCGGGGCCGATCGCGATGTTGAACCCGCCGTCCGTGTACTCGGCGGCCTCCAGGGCCCGGGTGAGGAGGTCGAAGGTGTCGGCGCTGACCGGCACGGGCTCGCGTCCGGCGGCCTGGTTGACGCGGGACAGCTCGCTGGTTTCGATCCAGGTGGACAAAAGTTGTTCGAGCCGCCGGATCTCCTGGAACCCGGCGCTCAGCGCGGCCTGGGCCACCCCCTCATTCGGAGCTACGGAGGTGATCTCGACGATCGTCCCCATTAAGACTTGGGCGCGCTTGAGGGTGACAGGGAAGGGCGAGAACGGAAGGGGCGGGGAAGAAGAATCCGGGCCCCTCGCGCAGGACACGACGAAGAGCGGGCCCACCACCACGCAGGCCAGCAGGCGGATCATCACGGCACGGCGCATGGAAGGCGAGTCTAACAAAGTGTTGGGGGAATGTCATGGGACGCGGGTCCTTTCGCCGAACGGCCGGGGCACCTGTTGCTCTTCAAATGCAACGGGTCACCAGCGACGGGGAAGTCGTTGCGCTTTGAGCGGGTCCTGCCCCCGCATAGCCCAGCGCAGCTGGGCGTTTCGCCGTCGAGGCCCCGCAGACCCGGCTGTACGCCCCGCGCTGCATCTGGGCGCCCATGCGGTGTCACCCGCTCGATTGCAACGGGTCGAAACGCCGTCGCAGCCCCGCAGACTCAGGTGTGCCGCTTTCCGCTCCGCCAGGGTCACACTCGCTGCCACCCCCATCGCCTCCGGCGACATCGGCACTACCCGCAAGGTCGTGTTTAAAAAGCAACCATCTTCGTTTTTGACTGTCTAAATGTTTGGCAGGGGTGGCGGCAAGGCCGAATTGACGTCAATACAATTTGTATGTACAATGAAACGACATTTGAATGGGATGAAGGCAAGCGCGCTGCCAACATCGCGAAGCACGGCATAGATTTCGCGGATGTCCGGGAGATGTTCGCGGGGCCAGTGCTGGTTTCATCCGACACAAGAAAGGAATACGGGGAAGCGCGGCAAATCGGCTTCGGTTTCATGCACGGGCGGCTCCTAATGGTGGTGTTCACCGAGCGTGAGCCCGGGGCCATCCGCATCATCTCTGCAAGAAAGGCGAATCGACGTGAAAAAGTCTACTTCGAAGAAACCCTCGCGGACCAACTGGGCAAAAATTGACGCCATGCGGGACGACGAGATTGATTTCTCCGACATGCCGGAGCAAGGCAAGGCTTTCTTCAAGCGGGCTGTCCTTCGGCTCCCTCAGCCGAAAGCGGCCGTCACCATACGGCTTGATCGTCAGGTGCTGCAGTGGTTCAAGGCGCAGGGGCGCGGCTATCAGACGCGCATCAACGCGCTGTTGAGGGCCTACATGGAAGCGCACAAGACTTAGTTTGATGTGGGGTCTGGCTCATTTTCGTCCGTTAAAAGGCAATTTTAGGAGTAGTTTTAAGCATTAAAAATGACAAGTATTTTATAAGGTATTGAAAGGTATTGATCTGACAATATTTATTCCTATTGAACAATTGTCAATACAAGTTTATGATAAGGTGTTGACAGGGTGTTAGAGAGGGTGTTGGATACCGTATCGTATACGGTGGTGTATCATGGAAAAGAAAAGAAGCCTAACAGCTAAAGAGACAGCCAAAAATCTTGCCAGAATTCTGACAGAACACCTTACTACGCTTTCTCCTCAAGAGAGAGCTAAAAGGGTGAAGGCTGGCAGGAAAGTCATGGCTTCTGGTGCTGCTTCTGGTAATCCCTCCATTGCCTCATCGCGTTCTGAAAGCGCTCCTCTCCAGTATGCAGCCCGTGGGCGTTAAGAAAAGCCCTAAATTTCTTTTCATCTCCTTCTCTCAGTAAGCTCAAGAAATCACGCTCAAACTGCTTCTTAAGGGCAAGCATGTCCTCGTCTAGGGGTCTTCTCCCGCGACGCTGTTCCTCGCGCATGACCTGGCCTAGGTCCTTATCGAAGTCGTCTTCCGCGTCTTGTTTCTTACCCATGCTGAACCCTTATGGCGTAGCCATCCTATATGATGGCTTTTTAAAAGTCAAGATGCCTAAAATGGTTGACATGGGTATTGCCATATGGTATATGGGTGGGCGTACAGAAGGAGGATACTATGGGTTACAAAGTTGACAGAGACGGAAATATTATATGTGACACCTTAGATGATGCTCTTGCCCTTCAAGCAAAGATAGCAGGAGGAAAGAGAGAAGGACGACAAATTAAGAATGTGGGGAGTGTTATAGGTGAGGGCGGTAGTTCAGTATGGACTGAATCGCGTTACAGGGAGTTCATGTCATACATGAAGGGCAAGCAGAGAGCGCTCCTAAACTTTCTATTCGCTCATGAGCATCCCAAATCAGACAAAGCTATCAGGCAGACCTTGGGAATAAGCTCAAACTTAGAGCTTTCAGGTACAACTGCTGGTCTCGTTAAAAATTCCAAGAAAGTCGGTATTCCAGGACACGAGCTGTTCATAAAAGAAAAAAGAAACATAGGGGATGAGCGAATAGCCGAGTATCGACTCGCCGACGGGTTCAGGGAAATAGCAAAGAGGTTGGGAGGACTAGAGAAATAAAATAGGGAGTTAGACATGGTTGGCCACAGGGGTCTGGCTCAATTTAGCCAGCGAAAAATAGCCAGACCCCGGTGCATGGTCTGTTTTAATGTCAGCGCTATGAAGCCGTACAACCACAAGCGGGATCCCAAACAGCCCCACGCGCCGCAAATTT